>CANMHB010000004.1 GCA_947497485.1 Flavobacteriales bacterium | reverse complement strand
TTTAATTTCCGGAGTTGCAACTACTATTATTTGGTCTGGAGGAACAGGAACATTCAATCCTAATAATACGACACTCAATGCAGTCTACACACCAAGTGCTGCTGAGATTACAGCAGGAACAGTAACGCTGACAATGTCTACAAACGATCCTACAGGTCCTTGTAATGCTGCAAGTGATGCGATGACCATTACTATAAATGCTGCTGCAACTGTCAATGCCGGTACTGATCAAACTATCTGTTCAAGCTCAACAGTTACCCTTGCAGGTACTCGTGGGGGCTCGGCTTCAACTTCAGTTTGGACTTCTTCTGGATCTGGTGTGTTTTCTGATGTGAATTCTTTAACTCCTGATTATACGCCAAGTGCAGCAGATATTAATGCAGGAACTGTTACACTTACCCTTACAACCAACGATCCTGCAGGACCTTGTAATGCTGTCAGTGACGAAATGATTATTACGATCGATGCAATTCCTACTGCCGATGCTGGTGCCGATCAATCAGTTTGTGAAGGAGAAAATGTTACGCTTGCTAGTTTAATTTCCGGAGTTGCAACTTCTATTATTTGGTCTGGAGGAACAGGAACATTCAATCCTGATAATACTGCACTCAATGCAGTCTACACACCAAGTGCTGCTGAGATTACAGCAGGAACAGTAACGCTGTCAATGACTACCAACGATCCTACAGGTCCTTGTAATGCTGCGAGTGATGGCATCGAAATAACAATTAGACCTAATGCTATTGTCACAAATTTACCAATTGTTGAAGTTTGTTCAGGAGAACCGCTAAATATTGAATTCAATGATACATTGAATATAGGTTATTCATGGATAGCAATAAATAATATCAATACATCAGGAGAAAATCTAAATACTCAAACATCCAATATTATAGAAGATATTGTTACGAATGAAACATTCTCTTCACAGCAGATAACATATCAAATTACGCCTACGAATTTAGCAACTGGTTGTCCCGGACCTACGATCGATTATCTTGTAACAATAAAAGCTAGGCCTGATTTAATTATTTCTCAATATTTCGATTCCGTATGTTCAGGTGTATTCTCTAATGAATTCTTATTTTCTAGTTCAATGTTGGGAACAACATATGATTGGTCAAGCATTAACAATATTGCAATTGGACTCATCCCAAATAGTGGTAACAGTAACTCTATTCCTTCTTTTATTGGTATTAATAATAATCTTTTCCCAATAACTGACTCAATTGTTGTTTCATCATCAAATAACGGATGTTCAGGACAAATAGATACTGTAGCAATAACAATAAAACCATTGGCAACTGCTTCTACGAATTTAGCTGATTACGAATTTTGTTCAGACGAAAATATTAATATCCCATTTGTTTCCAATATTAACGGAACCACTTTTAATTGGTCCAACAATAACCCAAATACAGGAATAGCTAATTCTGGATTTGGCACTGACTTAATTGTTACAGTTGACAATACCACCTTAATAAATCAAACATCGATTATTAGTCTAACTCCTATTTTTAATGGTTGTTCTGGGTCGATCTTTACATTTAATATTTTAGTTAAGCCAAAACCAACAGTTTTCGAGATGCAGGATTTTTCATTTTGTTCTAATACGATTACATCGAACATTCAATTTCAGGGTGATTATGGAGATTCAACTATTTATAATTGGACGAATAGTAACATAGGAATTTCATTAAACAACTCTTTACCTGAATTTGGAACAAGTGATATCATACCTTTTGAAACAATTAATTTGGGATTGAATACAGAAACAGATAGTGTCGTCATAATCCCAGAATTAAACGGCTGTCAAGGAATTGCCGATACTTTCCTAATTCAGATTCAACCTGTAGTTACTTTAAATGCACTAGATACATCTGTTTGTTCTGGAACGGTACTTAACAATATTTGTTTCTCGGGTTCTATTTCAGGAATTACATTTAACTGGACATCAAATAATACTGGAATTGGAATAGATGGATCAGGAATTGATTGCATAAATAACTTTTCTGCCTTTGCTTCAGCGCCTAATATTGATACAGCAATCTTATCAATCGCCCCATTCTATAACGGTTGTCCTGGGGTTATAGACACTATGAAAATAATTGTAAGACCTATTCCAACAATTTCACCCAACCCAGATATTGATCTTTGTCACAAAGAATTTTTGGACTCAGTTATTTTTAGCTCTGATATGAGTTCAACTTCATTCAGTTGGCAAAACAATGACGTTTCAATTGGACTAACATCACATGGAGAAGGGAATTTAGACTCATTCATCGGATTAAATAGTAGTCAAAATAACGTCACTGCAACTATCGTAGTTTTTGCAAGCGCTAATAATTGTCAAGCTCTAAATGATACTTTCAATATTACCGTTCATCCTTTACCCACTATAGATGCAGGTTATGATACCGTTTTATGCATTGGGCAGTGTATTCTCTTAAATGCTGTCGGTTCCAGTATTAATCCCCCATTAAATTATATTTGGGATAATGGTGGAATTCAAGGACAAACATATTGCCCAAATGACTCGGTAATGCTTCACGTTACAGCAACAGATTTTTATTCTTGTCAAATCACCGATTCTCTATTTATTGCTTTTTCGAATGTCAATCCTCCAATTGTATCTGCTGGTCCAGATGATTCAATTTGTCTTGGAGAAGAATACACTCTTTTTGGAAGTGGAGATGCTGATGTTAATTATATATGGAATAATGGTGTAATCAATGGTCAATCATTCGTGCCAGCAGTTACAGACACTTATGTTGTAGCAGGAAACTCAAATTCCTCAGGTTGTAGTAGTATAGACTCCATGATTTTGACAGTGAATCCATTACCTGTTATAACAATTACGACTCCTGATTCGATGCTTTGTATTGGCGAAACAGCCAATTTAACAGCTAATGGTGGATTATCTTATCAATGGATAAACGGACCTTCTACTGCAAATTACACTTTTATTCCTGACGAAACAAATTTATACGAAGTAGTAGGATTCAATGAATTCGGTTGTTCAGATACGACAGGTATAATTGTTACTGTAAATCCGCTTCCTATTCCTTTATTTGAATCGAACATGTATTTCGGTGGATGTTTACCATTTAACCCAACCTTTACCGACTTAACTGGAACTAACGGAAATGGTCCAGAAAGTGAATCTGTAATATGGGATTTCGGTAATGGAGACACCTCAAATCAGGTAGGATCAACAATTGCAAACTTCACTGAATTTGGATGTTATGACATAACTCTTACATCTATAACAGCCGCTGGATGTTCAACAACAGTTACATTACAAGATTATGTGTGTGTAAATGAAATTACTGCAGCATTTACGCCAGATCCTGATGAACAACAAATTACAAACCCAGTATTTGATTTTATTAATCAATCACAAAATGCTACCTCTTTTCAATGGAATTTTGGAGATACCTCAGCCCTTTCTACGCAAACACATCCACAGCATAGCTATGAAAATATTGGAGAATATGTTGTTATGCTCGTAGCTTCAGCGCAAGATGGTTGCACGGATACTGCTTTTCAAGTTATACGCGTTAAAGACGAAGTTATTTTTTATGTGCCAAATACATTCTCTCCAGACGGGGATGGGTTAAATGAGGTATTCATTCCTATTCTAAGTTCAGGTTATGATCGAAATACAGGGTATGAATTTATGATATACAATCGATGGGGAGAACTTATTTTTAGCACGACATCTGTTGGAGTTGGTTGGGAAGGGAATTTTAATGGAAATCCTGTTCAGATTGGAACATACACTTGGGTCATAAACTTCAAAAGCTCATTGAATAACGAAATATTCAGATACACAGGACACGTGAACTTGTTGAGGTGATGTATTTATTTTTTAAATAATCTATTTTTCAACTGAAAAACTATCTTATCTAGATAATCGACTGATTCATTTTCTATTTTCAAAAGATAAATTGGTAAAAGAAAAAATACTAATACTACTAAACATTCAGAGAAAAATAGTAACAACCCGGGAAGTATGAATAATGCAACAAATTTTCCAATCGCATAGGCTATTAAACCAGTCAATAAGATTAAACTTTGCTTCTTTGTAAATGGATTGATTTTATATACTTGCCGAATAAAAAATACCCGAGCAAAATTGTATAAAATAATAGCAATTGAAGTCGAGATTGCGGCGCCAACAATCCCATATTTCGGAATTAAAATTAGGTTAAGTGAGTAAACTAACAAAATCATTATCGCAGTAAAATAAATTTCATATTTATATTTCTTTGATGTTGTAAAAATCAAACCATTTATACCACAATACATATCGGTAAGACGACCTACCATCAGAAAAAAGAAAACCCAAATTCCTGATTTGAAATCTTCACCTGGTATTGCGAAGAGAAAATCAACATTCAACCAAATTATTAGGAAAAAAAAACATCCTATTAATAAACTGACAGAACTCACTTTTTGATAAAGCTCCTCCATTTCGTTCATTCGATTAAATTTCCAATGTTCTGAAACAATTGGTGTTGAAATCTTAATGATTGATTTGAAAGGAATTAAAGTTGCACTAACGAGAAAAAAAACGGTTGAATAAACACCTGTTTCTGACAGTCCGATAAGCTGTGCAATCATCATAATATCGAGTGTTGTAACTAATATTACTCCAAGACTATTCACGTAATTGTAGGCTGAATAATTAAATATTATATTTTTATATTTTCTTGATATTGATACTTTTTGTGCAGAAAAATTGAATTCTCCTAAACGAAATAAATAGATAATAAGAAGTAGCGTTGGAACAATATATACAAGGCTATTTAGAATAACAAAAACATGAAATTCAATAATGTTATAATAAACCAATAAAAGCAAGGCCGTAATTACTAATCGAAGTACCACTTCAAAAACAAAAACCGATAAAATATTCTTGTGAAGTGATCTTAAAAATGCATCAAAAAACTGAAAAATTGCATACGATATTCCGATTGGTAAAACCCATATGTAATATGATACAAACAATGGCGATCTATCCAAATACAAAGATTGAATAAATGGTTTAAATAGAAAGAAAAGGATGAGACAAACAATAATTCCAATAAATAAATACTGTAACAAAAAACGGATAAACCCAAAATGTCTTTTTTCAGGATTTTTGAAATAAGGGAAAAATTTCAAAACGCTGGGAATTGATCCAAAATTTGACATTTGAGCAAAAAGAAGTCCCACAGCAACAACTAGGTTTATCAACCCAATCTGCTCAGTTGATAAACAAATAACAAATAAAACAGCGCGATTCAGCGTACCAATTCCAATTCCAATATACGACAATATAGTGGTACGAAGCGCATCTTTTTGAATTATTCCCATTTCTAGGTGGTAAAGATAAGTTATCAAAAGAACTTTATCCCATTCTATCTGCGACCTTTAATGGATAAATCGTTAAATTTGAACCATAATGCACGAAAGACATAGCAACCTAGATTTATATTTCAAAGAACAGCAAACAACTTGCAGAAATTATATTATCCCCTTTATTAAACAAAAAAAGAACATTGATAGTTCTACAAAAGTGTTGGAGGTTGGATGTGGTTATGGCGGGAATTTATTGCCTTTTTTAGAACTTGGATGCCAAGTTACTGGAATTGACATTCGTCAACATAGTATCGATTATGCGAAGGACTATTTAGAAATTGAAAATCGATCTAATTTAAATCTGATTTGCTCAGACATTTACGATGTTTCAGGGTTAGATAATACTTTCGATGTTATATTTATGAAAGATACAATCGAACATATTCCAAATCAAGAAAAATTCATTCCGCTTTTGAAGAAATTCTTAAAAGAAGACGGTGTCATTTTTCAGGGATTTCCTCCATGGTGTAATCCATTCGGTGGCCATCAACAAATGTGTAAAAGTAAAATTCTTAGCAAAACACCTTGGATTCATTTACTTCCTCGAACGCTTTACAAGAACTTATTGAAAATCGGAGGTGAAAATGAAGCAACAATTCACGGATTACTTACTGATGCATATGATACAGGAATTTCGGTGCAGCGCTTCTTGAGAATTTGTAGAAAAAATGAATTGAAACTTGTTGCGTCAACATTTTACCTTGTTAACCCAAATTATCAAGTAAAATTCAATTTAAAACCTCGTGTAATTTGGCGCGTATTTAATATTCCTTGGTTAAGAGATTTTTATACCACTACAGTGTATTGTTTGATTAGTAAATAAATTAATGAAAAAGGTTTTAGTAATAACCTATTACTGGCCTCCAAGCGGTGGAAGCGGCGTTCAACGTTGGCTAAAATTCGTGAAATATTTTAGAGATTTTGGAATCGAACCGATTATCTTAACCGTTGACCCTAATTACGCAACCTTTCCTTCAATTGATGATTCCCTATACAATGATATTCCATCAGGAATTGAAATTCATCATACAAAAGCAAATAGCCCTTTTCGATTATATAAATTAATTAGAGGGAAATCTGCTCCTCAAAGCGGTTTTGCTTCTGAAAAAAAACCAGGGGTAATTGATAAACTAATTCGATTTATTCGTGGAAACTTTTTCATTCCAGACGCCCGTATTGGTTGGAATAAATATGCTTTAATAAAAGCGAAAGAACTAATTAAAACTTATAAAATAGATACGGTAATAACTACTTCTCCACCCCACTCCACGCAATTGGTTGGATTAGAACTTAAAAGTCAATTGAGGATTACCTGGATTGCTGATTTAAGGGATCCTTGGACTGAAATATATTATAATGAAGCACTCTATCGCACTCGATGGGCGGAAAGAAAAGATAAAATTTTAGAGAAAAGCTGCGTTGAAGCTGCCGATAAGATAATTGTAGTTAGTAATTCAATTGCTGAATCACTTATTACAAAATATTTGAATATTGAAACTAAAATTTCTGTTATACCAAATGGATATGATACCGATGATTTTGTCGAATTAAATATAAAATCAACCAACTACAAATACATCAGCTATATCGGTAATTTAGGACCAAATTACCCGATTTCCTTATTCCTTGAAGAATTTAAGCGTTTTGTTTCAGTTGACTCATCTTGGAAACTTCGCTTTGTAGGTAACATTTATGACCAAGTTTTAAATGAAATTAAATCTTTGGATCTCATCCAATATGTAGAACTAATTCCATATGTTGAGCATAAAAAAGCAGTTGAATTCATGTTAAATTCGGAAATTCTCTTACTCATCATTCCCGAAACCAAGGAAAATAAGGGAATATTAACTGGGAAAATATTTGAATATTTAGGAGCAAAAAAACCGGTAATCTACATTGGTCCTCCTAACGGTGATGCGGTTAAAATCCTTTCAGGGGTAACACAAACCTTAATAAATGATTACTCTGAAATTAAACCACTTAATGAATTCTTATCGAATTCTTCTAATCAGAAATTTAAAGGAATTAGTCCGGAAGTTTATTCGAGAAAGTCACTTACTGAAAAGCTAGTAAATTTGATTCGAACTAATGGGTAGATATTTTTCGTTTCAGAGAATCAAAATGAATTTATAAATTCCCTGAACTTTAAACTTGAAAATCTAAGTATCTAATAGAATTTGCTTGAATTTAGCAGCAATGGTATCCTTTGAAAAAAGATTATTAATCTGATTGGAAATATCTAGTCTTGAAAAGCTCGAATGAACGCATTCGGTTATCGCTTCTGAAATGATATTTTTATCGTTATCTACAATTCGACCATTTGAATTATTAATAAAGTCAGGAAGAATTCCTACCCTACTTCCAATTACTGGGCAACCACAGGCCATCGCTTCTAACGGGACAATTGAAAAAGTTTCAAAATCCGAAAAATGAAGTAAAAAGTCTGATTCATTATAAATTTTCGGGAGATCTCTATTATCAATTGCCTTAATTCGTTCTACACTAAATTTTAGTCCTTCTAAAAGTGATTCAGTTAGTAAAGGTCCTTGGCCAATTAACCTCAAATCAAAATCAATATTCGGATTTTTTTCTTGAAATAATGTTAATCCATCAATTATCAAATCTAATCGCTTCGGATATTTCCAGTTAGCAACCGCCAAAAAAACTAATTTCTCATTATTACGTGTAGCCGCTGAGAATTTAAAATAATCAGAAATAACATTGGGAACTATATGAACTTTTTTGCTTGCATCAATTGATATAATCGTATTTTCAAGCTGTTTTGAAACTACAAGTATTGATGCCATATTTGAAATCGCTTGTTTAGCTTTTTTTCTTAAAATATTCCTTTCGATAAAGTTTTTAACCCCAGACCAATGTTCAATGTGCAATTGTCTAATATTCAGTTTTCTTGAAAGAAAATAACCAACTATTCCCGAATTAAAAATAACATTTGAAATAATTAAATCGAACTCAGCAGACAAACCTTGTTTTCGTAATTTCCTTTCAACTATCCTGGACACGAGTTGAGGCATATAATAAACAAGTTTAAACAATCTTCCTGAAACCTTTAACGTATATGTATTAGTATGAATTTCACTTTTGATAAACGAAATTTTTAAAATTCCTTTGCCTTGTTCAAATAACAAGTGAACGACAGTCATACTAAAATTTTCAGAGATGGCTTCAGCATGACGTTTTACAAAAATCCCAAAACTCGGGTTTTCTTTTGTAGGATACCAATTTGTAAGAAATAAAATGTGTTGTGGATTCAAGATAGTTCCTCAGTTGTAAAAATGAAATTTCCAAAAACAACTTCTTCCAAACTACTCAACTTTATCGGCTTACCACGATAAATCTTGTAAAACTTATATTCAAATGGCAATAGAAAAGATAGCAGATCTTCTTTTGTATAGCCAGCTTCTTGCATAGCAATTTCGTTGATTTCCATTAAAATTAAAGGTCTAAACTTGTCAATTGATTTCATCATACCTTTCAACGCAAATAATTCCGCCCCTTCGATATCAATTTTCACAACATCCAATCGATCTAATACATCAAAATAAAGCTCATCAAAAACTTTCAATTCAATAGTTGCTTCAACGATATTTCTACCACCTGCTTTGAATAAAGATGATAATCCTTCATTTACGGCACCATCACTTTCTGGGTTATCGGACGTAAATACATCCATTGTGCAATTTTTATCAAACAATCCGAACTTGTGAATTGATACATTTTCAAACTTATTCAAAATTAAATTATGTTCGAGTAGACCTAGTTGAAATGGAGTTGGTTCAAAAGCATGAACGTATCCATTTTTAATTTTTTTAGCCGCAAATAAGGTGAATTCCCCTTGATTTGCACCAATATCAACGAAGGTCATATCAGCCTTTAAATACTTATTCAAGAAAATCAATTCACTTGCATGGTGAAAACCATTCCAAAATATGCTTCCTCCCATATAACTATTTCGATCAACTCGCATTGATATATCTCCCATGAAATTTGTAATGGTAACAAATTCTTTTTCCGAGGAACTAAATTGCTTTTTTAGTTTACGTGATAATCGAACAAATATCATCCCTAACAAATAAAAAGATTCACTTAAAATCAATTTAGTTGTAATGAATCGGTAAAAGCGATGCATTTTTTAGATTAGATAATTTTAGGTTATTGGTTTAAATATTTCTAAATGAATTTACTTTTTAAACCAAGTAAATGGATTCCACCAAATTCTCGGTGGTTTTTCATCAACATAATAGTTACTTCCATAGCCGTAGCCGTATCCATAGCCATAGCCATAGCCATAGCCGTAACGTTCTAAAACATCAAATTTCTCATCATTGAAAACAACATATGAATTATCAAATCCTCCCGTATCAATGATGCTTTTTATGTTTTTTAAGAACTCAATTCTTGTATAATTCATTCTTGAAATAAAAAGATTAATATCTGTCATTTTTAAAATGATGTTCGTGTCGGTTACCAAACTTATCGGTGGTGTGTCAAGAATAATTACATCAAATTCCTTTTTTAGTTCATTAATAACATTCATAAAACGATTAGACATTATTAATTCGGATGGATTAGGCGGGATACTACCAGAGTTCAAAAAGTAGAAATTTTCAGACTCCAATGGCTGTGAAATAAAAGATAAAATATCATTTCTCTGTTGCAATAAAAAATCCGTCATACCTAATTCATTGTTAACATCAAGATACTTGTGTAATGAAGGAGAACGCAAATCTAAATCTATTAAGAGAACTTTTTTACCAACCAAAGCAAATGAAGCCGATAAATTCAATGAACAGAAACTTTTTCCTTCGGAAGGTGAATGACTAGTTACACATATTAATGGGCAATTATTATCTTTAATTACATCTTCAATTGAAAAAAACAGACTAGAACGAATCTTTCGAAAATCTTCATTTATTCGATTTTTAGCACCATTTTTTACCACGAGGTAATCTTTCGACTCTTTATGCGTGATACTACCTATGTAATTTAAACCTGCATTAATAATATCTTCTTTCCTATCCAATGTATTTTTCAAATACAGAAGAATATACACGTAAATCAAAAATATCCCAATGGAAAGAACTAGACTATACCCATAATATTTAGTTTTATTAGGATTAATTGGATCTTGATTTGCAAAAGGCTTTTGAACCCACAATCCTTTACCCGATATTATTGCTCCAGATAATTTATTTTCTTCTTTCTTCTTCAATAAATATAAAAATATCTCTTCTTTTAACTTTTGGTTTCTATTTAATTCTCTCAATACTTGCTCATATTCTGGAAACTTATTAAGTCTATTTTTTCTATCCTCAAGTGGTTCAGAAGCTAAGTTTATTTGCTTTTGTTTGGCTAAAATTAAATTATCTACACTATTATTTATTGCAGTGCGGAGATCAGAAATCTGTTTCTCTAGATTAATTACTTTTGGATTTTTATTATTTGAATTTTTTAATTCTTGTAAAAGAAGAAGAACTAGTTCGTTATGCTCAATAATCGATTTTTCAATTGCAAAATCTTCAAAACCGAGATTTGTCGGAATTAAATCTTTGGTGGTTATTTTTCTTAACTGAGACTTCATAAGTTGACCTAACTCAAGCTGAATATTAGCTTGTAAATAGTCCTTTTCGTATTCACCAAGCCTAAAAACTGTTTCATTCGTTTCTGATGCTAAATCTGCAATGTCATTTGTCTTTTTATAATCTTTGATGTTTTTCTCAATTATTCCAAGTGTCTCTCCTAAATCAATCAATCGGTCATTTATGAACTTATCTGTATTTTCAACAGAATAACTATTTTCTTTTATTGATTGGTTATTGTATACATTGTGAAGAGCTTCAAGAAATAATTTTGATTTATCAGGACAATCTGAATAATATCTTAAATTTAAAATAGAACTATTTTTCTCATCCACCTTTTCGATTATTAAAGAACTGAGGTTTTGATTAATGGCTCCATTCCTTGTATTCACATTCACTTGCAGAGTCCGTAAAGAATAACTACTAAAATTATTTTTAGAAATTTTGAATCTAACGTTAGAATTGTTAAAAAGGAAATAATGATCAAATCCAACAACTTTTGAAAAACCCAGTTCATCACAATTTACTTGGATTCTATTTTTATCAATCTGCCTAATCAAAAATGAGAAGGGGACTACAGAATCCGACATGGATGATTCAATTTCAACTTTGTAAGGTGAATCTGAGTATACAGCTAGTTTCTTAAATCCGGTGTATTTCCCTACAATAAAATAACTAAATTGCAAATTTAATGTGTCTACTACTTTTGCAACTATATCCCTTGAATTTAAAACACGTATTTCATTTTCTAAGGAATTGAATGAACTCATTTTATCTAAATCATCGAATATTTTATCCTCTAATAATGGCGACTTTTGATCAACCCCTTTGATTAATATTTGAGAATTTGCTTCATAATCAGGAATCGAATAGCGAACTATAAAGAAGCTTATTAAGAAAAATAGGACAATCAAACTTATAGCTAGCCATATTTTTCGAACGAGAAGTTTTAAAAATTTCAAGAAGAAATTCCGATTAGCTATCTCATTTTGTTTCAGTAAAAATATTTCCTTGTCTGTCATCTTAAAATTATCGAAGTAATGGATAGTAAAATGGAAACTCCGCCAATAATAGAATTAAAATACTGAGAGTAATTGTTGATAATAAATTTGTTCTTTTTAGGAGGTATATATACAATATCATTTTGTTTTAGGAAATAATTATCAGAATTTATGAGCGAACTACTGGTTAAATCGATTACCTTCTTTTCTACCTTCCCGTTGCTTTCTCTGAGTAATATGACATTTTTTAAATCAGCAGTTAAATTGATATCTCCCGCTACTCCTATCAGCTCAAAAATAGACATTTTTTCATCAGGAACGTTTATCGTTTTTGGTGATTTAAGATCTCCTAAAATTGTGACTTTAAAGTTACCCAATTTGACTGTTACATTTACCTCATTTGCATAATCTAAAAATTTGTCTCGAATTGTTTTTTCAATTTGCGAGGTAGATTTCCCAGCGACTTGAACACTTCCTATCATTGGAAAAATAATCTCACCTTGTTCATTTACTTTATATCCACTATAAAAGGCGAGACCATTCTCATAACTTGGGTAGTTTACAGTTGCAGATGAACCTAAAGACTTCGCTGAAAAAATTTCATTTATTTCTTTGTTATTTGTAGTAAGATTGACGAAAAGAATATCGTTGTTCTGAACAATCAATTTATAAGTAGAATGACTTAAAGCATTTTGCATATTTATTTCTCCTTGCAAATATTTTATATCCTGACTTACTTTACAAGATTGTAAAAATACCAATATCAAAAAAGAGTAAAATTGTTTTTTCATTGATTATTGACTTCTGATTGATTTAAAAAGGATACTGAAAACTGATTTCCAAAAATAGGTAAAATCGGTAATAATTGGGTTTTTCTTATATTTTTCAGCATACCTCATTTCGGATTCTGTTGCATTTTTTGCTGAAGGTTTAAGTCCTTCCGCAACATATGGAGGGATACATCCAGGTTTCAATTCTGATCTTAAAACCTTTAACTCTGTCGGTAGATTTTCAAAATAGGTTTTTCCAACTGGTCTTATCCCTACTAATTTTAAATCTCCTTTCATAAAATTTATTAATTGAGGAAGCTCATCTATGTAATAGCGTCTAAAAAACTTACCATATCGCGTCAAACGAATATCATTATGAATTTTACCTGAAGAAGATAAGCCATACTTTTCTAAAATCAAACTTTGAATAAACTCTGAATATGGATGCATGGTTCTCAATTTAAACAAACCAAATTGTTTACCTTTTAATCCAATTCGATCTATTTTAATTAAAATTCCTTCATTATAATATTTTTTTAAGTTTGGCTCATTTGTCCTACAGCAGAAAATCTGATAATTATCATCTATTTCTTTAAATTCCAAAACTTCTAATCCTGCATAATACATTCTACCCAAAATTTCAGTAAAAGAATGGATTCTATATTTTTTAATAAATGAAATTTCTTTAATCAAAGAAATTTTAGGTAATACACGTCGAGTTAAAAAAAAATAAGGCAACAGAAGGTTGCCAAAAGGCGTTCTACTTTGAAAATCTAACTTAATTGATTTATAACTAGTTATGTGAATTTCACACTCAGTAGGGTTTAATTTTAGCTTATGGTTCAATTCGTTTAATTGAACTTGAAGCGATTGATTGTTTTGAATGTTTATTCTAATCATCGAAAAAAGAATGCTCTATTGACTTTGAATTATACTTTTTACAATACGTGAAGAAATAACATTAGTTCAGTTTTAGAATCATGTTTTATATTTATTATGCAGTAATCTGGCATTTCAAAATTTAAAATCAAGGAATCTCAATTGATATTCCGGTTCGATTTGCATTATTTTTTGGCTCTTTGGAAAGTTCTCAAGAAACCAAGTAAAAAAAATAAATGAATCAATTTTTTCTTTCAACAAAACTTCTTTACGTTCGAGAAAATCAGCTTTTAAATTTGGAATTGATAATAACTCCTTTACCTTTAGATAAAGCAAATCCGGATCATCAGATGGAATTCCAAATGTCATCCTATATTTATGCTCTAATTCCTCCAAAACACCAATTTTTCCTGCAAAATCACTAAAACGTATAGAGGGCGTACCAAGTAAAGACGCCTCAACCGACATACTTTGACTATCTCCTATTAACATGTCAGCAAAATAAAGTGCATGATGTATATCAGCAATATTAAAATTCAATTCGAAAGTTTTTAATCTTTCTCCTAACTTATCTTCGCTAGAAATATAAACTTTACCATGTTCTGATAAAATTGTAATTAAATTCAAAATTATTTCCTCTGATATTCCACCTACACCAAAATCATGATGTGCAGATAATTTTGAAACTCGAATTAAAAAATAACGACCATTTCCTCTTCTTAAACATGATACTTTCGACTCATCAGGTGTAAAGTGATTTGGATGTAAATAAGGTAGTTTTTGATATCCGTCATAACTAACTTTTTTGTAATTCCATTTTCCCAAATCACAAGTTTTTGGAGAAATAATGTGAGTCGCAAAAGGGTAAGCAATTTTTGCAAAATAAGGAATAATATGCGTGTCATCTTCAACAAAAATAATAGATGTTTTTCGAATCAATTTAGCGACATAAGGAATAGATGGCTCAGAACCTATTAAAATATCAGGTTTATTTTTCAAACAAAATCTATAAATTCTCCAGATTCGTTTAAGTAAACCATAAAAAATATGAAATTTATTGTTTTTTCTACCTTCAGGCAGAATATTCGTGTATCTAAAATTATCTTTTTTTAAAAGATCCTCAAGAATATCTTTGCTCTTAATTAAAACATCTACATGATAATTTTCTGCGCGTAAATAGCATATAGTACCCCTAAACATATGATAATGCGCTGGGTGACCAAGATAAAATAAAAATCTTTTTTCTTTCATTTAAAATTGGTTGGAAATATCAAATTCATACGATGATTATACAATTTTGGAATTTCATTAATTCGTTTTACGGTTGAAACAAAATCAAGACCAATTATATCAGTGAACCATCGCAATGACTCATATCTTGGAATATTCTCATGCATGACACTTTTCAAAGCTTCTTCTCTATTTATTAAATTTTCCCTAATTTGATTACTTCTAAATGTATCATGCTCTGTAAAACCTGCAACCGTGTAATATATGAAATTATAAAACGAGGCAGTTCCATCTCCGATTCTCCATGTCGATTTTGTATCGTCTGCTTTTTCCCATCCATATGTATTTTGAAGAATATCGTTAATTTCTAATTCATTCCATTGATAATAGTCGAATAAATGGTAATAATCCTCTTTATTCGAGAAATATCTAACGACAAATGAGCCAAGCGTGTCAAAAACTGATTGATTTAAATACTTAGGATTCGAAATCATATTTTCAGATATAAACCCAAACAACTTCAACTTATTTAATGTTGATATTGAATAGAGATTTTCTTTATCAAAATCCGGTTTAATTCCTGCAAATCCAATTTTAAAATCTGTATTTTCGAGATTATTAATTCCCCATATATTTAAATTAATCCCAGTTTTCTTTTTCAACTGTTTGGTGTAGTAAAAGAAATATTTGTCTCCAGCCATAAACAATGGAATCATTCCCAGAATTGGGTTCTTAAGCCATGCCTCTATATTTTTCCGGATATTATCGCGTTTCCAACGAATATTTGCGGACACAACGATGTTTTCGACTCCCAATTTACCAGTAATTCTTGCAATATTTCTTCTTGCTAAATCGGTAACCATTCCCCAGTCATATGTTAAGGTTATTGGGTTTAACTTTAACTCATTCTTTATTAAATGTAATGCGTATGTTGAGTCTCTTCCTCCACTATACGGAACTATGCAATCAATCTGTCCATGTGGTCTTCGATAAGGATCTACAAGATTATAAAGATTGTCTAAATCCTTGGAGAAATTCCGCTTTTTGTAGTTTTTGCAATAATTGCATACACCTTCTTTATCAAAATGAATAAAAGGAAATGTTTCGGGTAGAATACACTTCGAACATCTTTTCATGTCACGAATTGCATCTAAATTTAATTGATATTTATCAAATTCCTCAATTCCGTATGTATCACTTCTATATTTTTTTGAGTCAATAATGAGTTCATTTTTGTCATTCAAACCTTTTATATGTTCTTCTACAATTGTGAAATTATTGAACTCATTTACCTTTGTACCAATGGTTAAATATTGGATTTGAAAATCTGTTAAATTGATAAATAGTTTCTCATTTGGACCTAATCTATTAATTTGCCTTGAGCCTTTACTTTTTCGAAAAAAGTCATTTTTATCCAATTCTTTTAAATAAAATTCCTCTGAAGCAAAAAACAAGTAACTTTTAAAATCAGATTTAAAATAAAGTGAGCCCGTATTTGTTGCCAAAAGAAGAGCATTCATTTCTCCAATATAGGATGCAATGGAATAACTTCCTTCTAATTGATTCAACGCTTTATCTACACCCTGAAAAATGTTTTCTTCTGATTTTAAATTTTTATTAAGTAACGTATTGATGATCTCCGTATCAATTTGATATTCTCGATTTAAATCTTGATTTTTTGTCCATAGATTATCTGCATTTACTATGATTCCGTTATGTATGGTAACAAGATTATCTTTAATCACAGGCTGATTATTGTAATCAATTAACTGCGAACCATCCGTTACTAATCGTGCATGTCCAAAACTCAAATAATTAAATTCATTAAAGTTTTTTGGATTTAGTGATTTTTTAATAAGTTCTTTGACTTTTGATGAGTCGAGTAAAGATTTTATTCGAATATTTCCCTTAAGAACTTGAATCTTTCTTTCATTGGAATTTAAAACCGCCAAGCCAGATGAATCCTTTCCGCGCGACTCACTATATAAGGCCAACTTCCTCAAAATGCGTTCTACCTCACGTGACTCTATCGATGCACTTTTACTTATTACACAACCGAATATTCCACACATACAATCAGGTTATTTACTTCGAGTTCCTTTCAAAATTTTTAAGATTGTCTTAAAAAAATATTTTACATCCGTGCGCAATGGAGATTCAATATAACTAATCAAATACTCCTTTTCTATTCGTTCGATTTCACTGAAAGGACAATTGTCATCAAAAATTGGAGATATAATACCAGGTTTTACCTGATAATACAATTGTTTATAATCATCAGAATAAAGCGAAAAATAATGTTCACTCATCGCTCTAATTCCTACTAATTTAATTTTTCCTGATAGTAATTCAAAAAACTGAGGAATCTCATCAATCCAATATTTACGTATAAACTTTCCTATTCCCGTAATACGAGGATCGTCATTAAATTTCCCAGAAGTATCCAATTGATTAGATTCAAACACATCCTTTTGAAGGAATTCGCTATAGGGATACATCGAACGTATTTTTCTAATTTTAATAATATTTCCAAACATTGATACCCGATTGAGATTAGTGATTAGATGGAACGATGGACTAGGATTATCCGAAATTGAATTAACTTTTCTGAGAATTAGGTAAATTTCGTTTTCAACTAAGAATTGCTTCTCTATTTTAAATCCATTGTAATATACTCTTCCTTTTACCTCAATTTCAGAAAGCAACTTATTTTTTCCTTTAATTATCCAATTTATCAATTTTGATAAATAAGGAATTTTGGCAAGAACGTCATGAACAAATATTTTGATGAAGGATAACGACTTCCCAAAAAATTGATTTTTTAGTCGATTAATTACTTGATTTCTTGACTTAAATTTAACAATCAAAAATCCTCCTGGGGATAACTTATGGTAGTGTGCCTGAAATTTCGAATTTATGTAATACCAATTATTCAAAGCTATATTTTCAATTCGAATTAGGTCATTTGATAAATGTTCCTTCGAAAAATCAATAATGTTCTCACTAGTTATGTTAGCAATTTGATTTTTAGTGGATTGCTGTTTTGATTCGGCATCATCTATTTCTAATATCGTTTGATTGTATGAATTAACTAAAGAGATTTTATGATTTAAAGTCATTTTTCTGTAGAAAACAAAAAGTAAAATCATCTCAAAAATAAAATTGCCAAATATGATTGGAAAAATGACTTCTGATGAGTTACCCCATTTAAAAAAAACCAAACCAAAAAAAAGTTGTATCAATATTGAATAGATAAAAGGAGCCGAAACATATTTTATTTTTTTTTGATACCATTTTGGATTAAACTTATCATTTAAAATGAAAGTAAATAATGTGACCAATAAAAGTAAGATTACATCATATTTCTGACAATAATTTAAATAAACAATACTTACAATTTCGATGAAATAATAAAAAAATAAAATGAGCTTAAAAATCACTTAAATTTATCTTGAATCGATGGATTTTCTTGATATTCCTTAAAACTTTGAGGATAATTCTCAAAAAACCAAGTTAAAAAAGAAGAAACATCGATCATATCGTTTAAAATCATTTTTGTTTTCATTTTGTGAATTTCCAATAAATTTGGATCTTGAACTGAATGTTTTATCGCTTCTAAACATTCATCAATTTGATGCGTTCTAAAGCACCTGATCAAATTGTATTTTTCTTCAAGTTCTACCATTTGTTCAATTTCATAGAAATACTCATCAAATTCGATTGTTGGAATTCCGAGAATAGCCGATTCAGTGCACATCGTAGTGCTATCTCCAATGAATAAATTACAATGAGCAATGTAATGGGCGATATCGTTTTTATTTATTTCTGTCTGAAGAAACTGTAATTCTTTAGGGATTTTTCTTTCTGCTGAAATTAGTACTTCCCCATAAGGCTTGAGTATTTCAACTATTCTTAATAGCATTTGATCATCAATGCCTTTTTTATTTAAATCATGGGTAGCTCCGAAACCAGTGCATCGAATAATGAAATACTTTTTAGCATTTAAAAATCGATCGACTAATTTTTTCCTATTTGGTTGAAAATGATTTGGATGTAAATGAGCCAATGCCTTATATCCGTTGTAGGATATTTTCTTAGATTTATATTTACCAATATCGGTTACACGAGGAGCAATTATATGTTTCGCTGGAATAAAAAATACACGTTGCTCAGGGACTGCGGCCAACACATCATCAGTAGGATAAAAAGATGTAATGCCACGTAAAAAACCAACATAGACAAGCGCATCTCCAATAAACAAATCATATTTTTTACCCCAAGTATGCTTAAAAAGTTTAAAAATAGTAGAAATCAAACTCAAGAAAGCTGCAATATAAACGTGAAACCCCTTGATTTTTCTTGAATTCGGAAATAGATTTACGTAATGCCAACCTTCATTAATCAATAGCTCCTCTAAAATATCTTTTGTATTTATAAAAATATCTACATGATGTCCTTTTTCCTTAAGGAGTTGAATTTGGAGTTTATGAAAATGAAATTTCGCCGGATGAACTAAATAAAATAAGATGCGTTTTTTTTTCAATAAATAAAGTGTAAAGTTTTTCTATCTCAAATTCCAATAAATAATCAAAAGAGTTGAAAACCCCAGATAAAGATTGAAATATTTATTTTTTAATTCATTAAATAGCAATGACGTTTTGTTTTGTTCCAAAATGTAAAGACACCAAAATATCAAAATATAAATTAAAGGATAATGGGGAAGCGACTTTCTCAATTCCAATGCTTCGAACAAATATACTAAGCTAGCACTTTCAATAAGTGGATAGAACAGAACTGGTAGTAGTATCCAATACCGAAATTTAATAATGAAATAAATTGCTATAAGATAAAATAATGATAAGAAATTCTTAATTATTAAGGCTCCGCTGTACATTGACTTTAAAGCTGGTTCACTATCAGGAACAATGGTTGGAAAATGCCCAATCAATGAACTTGCGGAATTTACTAAAATAGTAAAACCAACACCTCCCTTAATCATTCCTTCATTTTTATTTGTCTCTATAATTTGATCATAATCATTTGACAAATAAATTTGTTGTTGTTCTTGAACGTAATTATTTAAAAAAAGTATACTCACAAATACGACAGATAAAATAACAACAATTAGGCTATTGATATTCTTAATTTTTAGATATCCAATAACCATAGATGCAAAAATAATGAAGCTAATTGCCGGCCTAAAAAACATCAAAAAGAATAAAAACAAAAAAGAAAAGACTAAACTTTTTATTTGATTTGTTCTCAAAAAAACATAAAAATGATAGAAGGATAAAATAATAAAAAATAACATTTGCGATTCCTTCAAACCTGATGAATTATAAAACAGCATATACGATGATGTGTAAAACAACAATGATGAAAAATATGCATATTTGTTTGACATGAAATTAAGACATAGTAGATACAAATACCTACAACCAAAAATGGCAAGAAACAAATAATAGATATTCAACATTAAGTTGCTTGCCCATATCTTATATACAAAACTTACAAGTAGAATTTGTCCATAATCATCATAACCTAGTTTACCGAAACCAAGTCGATCCATTGTTTCAATAAAGGATTCTGAAGAATTATTAATATTTACTGCAAGATAGTCGTAAGTTAACGCGTCCTCATTACTAAAAATAAAAAAATCTTTGTTGTAGTAGTATGAAATTGCATTATTTAATCCAATAAAAAGAAAGGATATTATACTTACCTCAATCCTTAGATTTTTTGGATTCATTGAGTTTTCACTATTTTCAATTCTGAAAAAGTAAAATAAAACAATAATAAAATATTGTATAAAATTATAAATGTAGAGGACCACAAATTCATCACTTACATATGAGTAAAATAATACAAATAGAATTGTACTAAAAAACAGGTAGTATTTAAAGACTCGATTTAACAAGTTTGCAATTTATTTTTTTAAAATACGCTGGTAGTCAATTTGTATTTTTTTTGCAATATTGATAGAATCAATTTTCAATTCTTTTATTCTATCTCTGCCCCTGCCACTTAATTGATTCGAATGAAAATCAATTGCTTGATGCATTGCATCTCTGAATTCAATAGTTTCAAAACCAGATAAAAAAGTTCCAGGCGTTTTGCCAAATACTTCCTTAACATCACCTACTTCAGTGCTTACAATTATCTTATTGCATGCCATAGCCTCTTTTATTACATTAGGACTTCCCTCCCAATAGCTGCTCAAAAGGACAATATCAGATGCATTGTATATATCGTTCATTTTTCCAAAATCAACATCTACCAAAGTATGTAATTCGATATTCTTATCATTTATTGAATTAAATGCTTTCTCTACCAAATTGAAATTCTTAACCCATCTCGTTGGATTTGCAGCAAAAAGCAGGTGCGTTTTATTGAGCTCCCAACCCAATTTTTCTCTGCAAAGGTTTTTTTCATCCGGCTTAAATTGATTTAAATCAACACCATTTGGAATTATGCTAGCATTTTTTATTCCAAGTGAATCAATCATGTCCTGAGACTTAACAATGGTGTGACTCCAAAAAAATCGCTTAAAAAATTTAATGCAGAACTTAAATAAAAAATTTCCTTTTGCATCACTGCCCATAAGTGAGACAATCAAAGGATTGCATCCAGCCAATGCTGCTGCAAATCCACAAAATGAATAATGAGCATGAAAAACATCGATATTTTTCATTTTTGAATACCTTCTCAAACTTGGAATATTTTTCAAATAACCCCAGATGCCTTTTCCTTGAATTAGATAATATTCTACTTCAATTCCTATTTCTTTTAAAGAAATTCCTTGAGCTTTCACAATAGGACTGATTTGTCCGGAATTTCCACTTGAAATAAAAAGTACTTTCAAATTAAATGTATGATTCTAACATAATTAAGGTCCAAATGAAATTTCCATTATCAGAATAACCTTTTTTATTTTGAATGATTATTTCATTTAAAACGTTATTATCCAATAAACCCGTAAGTTTTTCAAATTGTGCTAATTCCAAATTTTCATTTGATTTAAACCACTCACGAAGTGGTACACCAAATCCTTTCTTAGGTGCATTTAAAATTTCATTTGGCAAGGTCTTCCCTACAGTATTTCTTAAGACGCTTTTCCTTTCAAATCCTTTCATTTTGATTGATTTATCGACTAATGTCATTAATTCGACTAATCTAAAATCTAAAAATGGTGTCCTTGTCTCTAATGAATTGGACATACTCATTCGATCCACTTTCACTAAATAATCATTCGGTAAATCATACTTGTAATTGATATGCATCATTTTATAAAATTCATCATTAAGTGGAATTTTATTAACTAAATCATATATGAAGTCCTCAATTTTAATACAATTCAAAGGTTGAGTTAATTCCTGTATTTTTGATAAGGGTGCATATGGTTTCTTATGCAAATATCGCTGAGTAAAAGGCAAAGATGCCGAATTTGTAAAACTGTATGCTTTGTTCATTTTATACCTTATTTTACCTTTGAAAATTGGTAAAAACAAGTTTATTAGCTTAGGTATTCCTTTATTAATACCGAAAGGCAAAGCATTATATTTCTGCGTTAATTTTAAACCTAAATAGGAATTATATCCTGATAAAAGTTCATCTCCTCCGTCACCAGTTAGCACCAACTTAACTTTTTGAGATGAGAATTTACTAACAAAATATGTTGGAATTGCCGAACTATCACCAAATGGTTGGTCGAAATGAAAATTGCATATTTTTATCATTTCATTTAATGATTCAGGATTGACAGTTCCTAAATGATGATTGGTGTTATATTGTTTTGCAATAATATCCGCCAATTCAGATTCATCAAATGCTTTATTTGGAAATCCAATTGTAAAGGTGTTTATCTGTTCGTTAGCATTCTTTGCCATTAAAGAAACAACAGAGGAAGAATCTAAACCGCCGCTTAAAAAAGCTCCAACTTCGACATCCGCACGCATTCTAATTCGAACCGAGTCATTTAATAAATACTCAAATTGTTCTAAAACAAATTTTTCGTTTGTTAACTTATTTTTTTCATCAATTAAATCTAAGTCCCAATATTTTTTTTCGGTAATTTGATCACTCGAAATAACCATAAAATGTCCTGGTTTGACCTCGAACGTATTTTTATAGAATGTATCGGGTCCAGGAATGTTGGTCAAAAAAAGATATATTTCTAAAAGTTCCAAACGAGGTTCTAATGGTATTCCGAATTGTTTGATTGCTTTAATTTCAGAACCAAAAAGCAGAAAATCGCTATTATGATAATAGTAAAGTGGCTTCTCACCAAAACGATCTCTGCTGAGAATCAACTTATTAATTCTCTTATCCCAAAGAGCAATTGCCCACATACCATTAAACTTATTATAACATTCGTTACCCCAAAATTCATAGGCTGCTATGATAACTTCAGTATCTGAATTGGTTTTAAAATGAAATCCTTCTTTTACTAATTCTTTCCTTAATTCAATGTAATTGTAGATTTCTCCATTAAACACTAAAATAATATTACCATTTTGAGATATCATTGGTTGATGGCCATCCTTTAAATCAATAATTGAAAGTCTTCTGTGTGCAAGTCCAATATGACCATCAATGAAATAACCTTCAGAATCTGGACCTCTATGATACAAACTGGAATTCATTTTACTCAATTTTCCACTAGAAATCGGATTTCTAGTATCAAAATTATATATACCAGCTATACCACACATAGTACATTTTCAATTTCATAATTTATTCGTAAAACGTAAACGAATTTCGAAACAATTTTCAAAAATACACTTACACATACAGGTTCAAATATTTTTCTGAACACCTTTGAATTGTATAATTTTCTAAATATTTTTCTCTATTTGCTTTTTTAATGTTTTCATTTTCAATAAAATTAGCAGCGAAAAACGAATTTAAAGCTACCGCGTAATTTTCACTTGAAAAATCAAGGCTCAGATATCCATTTATTTCATTATGAACTATATCTACCATTCCTCCAGCTGGAGTACTAATTATTGGTTTACCTAAAGATAATGCTTCTAAAGCAAAAATAGGGAGGCCTTCATTGAAAGATGCTAAACATACAGCATCAGAATAATACAAATAATCAGCAATGTTAGATTTTGGACCTAAAATAAAAACATTCTTATTACATTCATTTTTCAAGTTATTTAAATACGATTTATCAGGACTTGGATCTTCTCCGATTATAACCAAAATTGCATTATTAAAATTGGGTTTATTGAATACATCAATTAGCATTTTTTGATTTTTATTCTCATCAAGTCTGCCAACAGAAATCAAGACTTTTTTATTAAAATTATTTGAAAATCCTTGAATTTCATTGCATACCTTTGGTAATTCTTCACTCAATGATAACTCTTTAATACCGTTTTCAACTAAATAAAATTTCATTTTCGGATAACGCGATTGAAATTCATGTTGAATATTTTTTGAAATACAAACATATTTGATTTTTTTCCAGAATATTCTGGAAGAATTTAGTTTTTTGAAAATTCGTAATTTTTCATTATTCAAATCACTATGTATTGTGTAGACATAATTAAATTTAAAAAAAAGACTAAAGGGAATAATATATTTAATAGTTGCATCAAGATGAAAATGAACAACATCAGGGTTAAGACGTCTAAATAACTTGAAAATTTTAAAATAAACCCTCAAATCGAAACCCTTTGATTTTTTTAAAGTGTATATTCTAATCTTTGAGAATTCCTTTATCCTAGTTAATTCTTCTATGTCAATGTTTTTGAGAACACATATTATAACATCATTGCTTTCACTCAATTCTTGGGTTAAATCCAGGACCAATTTTTCTGCGCCACCAATTCCTAACCCAGAAATCACTTGTAAAATTTTCATTTTTTCTGGGCGTAAATCCAACTATCCGTTACGATATTACCTGTCGAGTTATAAAAAATTTGAAAACCATTTAACTCTAAAATGCTGACAATTGTTTGCTTAATCCTTCTGGAGTCTTGAAAAAGGAAATCATGGCATGAAACCGCTATATTTTCTGTGATATTTAAAGATTTTGTCATTGATTGAAACATTTCCAGTTCTCCCCCTTCAATGTTAATTTTCAAAAAATCAATTTTTTCGATTTTATTTACATCAACAAATTCGTCAAAAGTTATTGCATCGACGGAATTTCCTTGTTTTTCATTATTTATTCGGTTTTTTTCAAAATCAAGCGTTTCCTCAATCCAAATTTCACCATTAAAATCACAAATCGCAAGATTAAAATTAATCGTATTTATGAATTCATTCTTTAAGCAAAGTAACTGTGTTTTGATAAAACTTGATTTACTTGCTTCAACCGAATAAACTTTTCCATTAATACCTACTTTTTCGGTGAAATAAACAAGTTCTGTCCCAATACCTGCTCCAATATCTACAACTACATCCGCAGATTTTGGAATATATTTTTTACAATAAATACTTTCTATACTTTGAAAGAGTTTTTCTTTACTGAAATTAAACTGTGGAATTTCAACTGCATATAAATATTGTTTACCTGTTTTTAACCAATATAAATTATTGCTAGAATCAAACTCAATAAGATTATTACGATCAAAAGTAAGTCTACTGAAAAAAGATAAAACTTTGGTTCTTTTGTGTTTATTTTTGAGAATAATAAAAATGGTACTTATCAGAGAGTTGATAATTTTCTTTATGATTTTGTTCATAATTCTGGTTAACTAAATGTTCTTATTTTCAATAAGTATAGTAAGATATTCTCTTTCCTATTAAGTCTATTAGGATTTTCTGAAAAGTATTTTTTTAACTCCTTTAATTTCTCTTTATCCTTAATTTTTCTTGACATCGGCAATAAATTGCGAAAATATTGTTTTCTAAATTCGGTTTTCAATTTTTCGTCTCTATGATATTTATCTACATAGTGAAACTTTAAATCAAGTAACTTTTCGTAATATTTTAACTTTAAATCAACATCTTTTGTCCTACTCGAAGATTCATTAAGCAGTCGATAGGTTGCAAAAACTTCATCCATATAATGAACTTTCGAATGAAAAGAAATATCCATCCAAAGAGCTAAATCACTAAGAGGCCATTTTTTTTCTATAACTAGATCATAATCGAAATATATATCAATCAAATCTTTTCTAAAACAAGTAGTGGCAGTCTTAATAAAAAATGGTTCTAGACATAGTAGTTTATCAAAAATAAAACCTTCAGGCACTTCAAAATTCATTTTTTTGTTTATCTGTTTTATTGTTTTCCCTGAAAATTCAAAAAAATGATTTACATCTCCGTGTACCATTCCATATTCTTCGTTGTTTTCTAAAAAATCAACCTGCTTTTGAAGTTTTAAAGGTTGAGTCCAAAAATCGTCACCCTCTAAAAATGAAATATATTTTCCACGTGCCGCTTTGACTAGCTGTTTTTCATTTAATAAAGCACCGATGTTTTCATCTGTTCGAATTGCCTTTATTAAATCAGGATATTTTTCAAGATAACTATTTACGATTTCACATGTTCCATCGGTAGAACAATCGTCGCCAATCAAAATTTCAAACGGAAAATTTGTAGACTGAGTTAACACAGACTGAATAGCCTGATTTATAAACTTTTTATGGTTGTAGGTTAGAATTAAAACACTTACAATTGGATCCACTTTATCATTTAAGTTTAAACTTTATTTGTATCAAAAATGGCACAAAATCTAGTGAAATCTATCAAGATCACGCTCTTTCTTCATGTCCTCTAACATTTCTATATAACTATAACAAGGACTATAATCAAGTTCATTTTTGGCCTCATCGATGCACATAATATACTGAGGTGCATTTCTCATTTCGGGTGAAAACCGAATTTCCGATTTATTTGTGTCGCCAAAAACACTAATAATTCCTTTTATTTGATCAAGTAGTGAAATTCCGACACCTGTTCCAACATTATAAAAACCATAATTACGATCAACAAAGCAAGCTTTGAAAAACATTTGACATAAATCTTTTACATAAACCATGTCTTTTTTTCTTTCTGGATCTCCCCAAACATAAATATCCTCACCTTTGGTGGCTTGTTCAACTAAAATTTGCCAAGCCATTTTAATTAATTCACCATTTTCACAATAAATATCAGTATCCCAATTATAAATTGTTGGTAATCTAAAGATAAAAGTTTTAATCCCGAATATGGAATGATAGCATTTGATTAGTTCCACAGATGCATTCATTGTCGAGATGTATACAGATTTATTGTCTTTATAATCTTGAATTGGATTCAAATCGACTTTGAGCAAAGGATCTTTATCTGCATGTTTGAGAATATCACCAAATGTTTGACCAAAAAGTAATCTATCTACCTTGTTAGATTTACAAAATTCAAGTATATTGTATGTGCCTACAATATTTATATCTATGTATTTTTTTGGATCATAGCCTATCATTCTTGCAGGCATAAATGTTGCTAAGTCTATTACTGCATAAATGTCCTTAGGCAATTGTTCAAACGATTCTTTGTTACTAACATCCATTTGAAAAAAAGACGATCTTTCTTTTACAAAAGAATTTTCCCTGATGTCTCCCGTTATTAATTCTATGTTCCATTCAGAGCTTCTCTCATAAAAATAATCAATAAGATATCTACCAATTGCACCACTAGCTCCTAAAATCAATATTTTTTTCATTTTGCAATTTTATAAATGATTACTCCAATCGACTTCCTTAATTTTTTCTTGACGTTCAAGAGTTGGTTTCTCACGTTCACCGATTTTTCTACAAGGTATGCCAACATAAATTCCCCAAGGTTCAAGATCTTTATTCACCAATGTACTTGCGCCGACAACTGCTCCAGAACCTATTGTTACACCTGGCAAAACAGTAACATTGGAGCCTAAATAGGCATCGTCTTCTAAAATAATATCGCCATATCGAATCGCACCACAACCCTCAGGAAGATGCTCAACAGAATAAAATCCATCTAACTCGTAAGTTGATGTCAACAATTTTGAGCCTGGACCAATAAAAACTCTATCTCCAATGTAAGTTTTTGCACCTCCTTCAATTAAACAATGCCAAGTAATTGTGCTATACTTTCCAATTTTCAATAATTCACCTGCATCAATAAATGTAAAGTCCATTATCTGACAATGATTATCTAACTCAGCCGAACTTGGATGAATTATTTTACACATGGGATAAAGTCTTACTCCTTCACCTATAAACTTAACCTGATTTCTAAGATTTTCGCCCATAAATTGAGCACCTTGAATTTCTTTTTTCTCTTCCATATGTCTAAAAAATCTTTTTTATTTGATTACATAATTTTTGAGAAATTCCTTTGTTTTGTCTTTGCCATTGTGCATGATTACATCAATTATGGATAAATTGGGATGAAAAACCATTTCTTCACCTTGATTATATTTAACATCGCCACAAAGGATAAATAACAAATTAATATTATTCAGTTTAAATTTTTCCTTAGAATACAATTGCTCACCACCGATCAAATTGACGTAATCTTTCGCTAAATTTTGATGACAAATATCATAAAGTCTTTCTTCTCGTTTACGATTTATACTTTGAGAGTATAATTCGGATGATTTCTCAAAGTGTGTTTTTATTTCTAAATGCTCAGCAATCAGTTTAACCGAATTGATCGCTAAATCAGATATTTTATTGGTATCAATCTGAAAAACTTTTTCAACTAAAGAAAACCCAGAATCAAAATATGCTGCCTTGCAATAATTATATTCTATCGTTTTAAGAATTTTTTTACGATAATCAACAAATTCTATCTCATTTATTTTTAAAAATGAACTTTGATTCTTAACAGGTATTGTAATATAATTAACTTGTTTATTTACCAAGAGTCTATTTCTATTGACCCAACCATTTTTTATGAAATTTACATCGTCATAAAAAATAAATTTATCAACATAATTTACAAGCTGGAAGTAGCCTAAATAAGGGAAAATATAAGGCTGCATTATCGCCAATTTCATTTTGTAATGAAAAACTTTGAAAAAATGCTACGAAATATATTAAACTCCTCAATCTTCAGCCATTTCATTATTAGTAAATAAAGTGATGAAAAAATTAATGGAGCCGTTAGTAAAAAAAACAATTGGTTACTGTATAAAGTTTCTAAGATTCCCATTAGTAAAAACAATATTACCGAAATTGTAAAATAGGGTAGTAGATCTTGTATTTGAGATAATATCCCATAGTTGATAAAATTTTTTGAATACCAGGAATTTATTACATAACATAAAACATTCAATATTACTGAACCCCATACTAAACCAATCACCCCAAAGGATATCGATGCGATAATTGTGATAATATTCAAAATCTGTTTCAAAATTTCTATTTTAAGGAATAAATCTGACCTACCTTTAACCTTAAGGATATCCAAATTCATGGCATGCAAAGGATAAAAAAGTCCAACAATTGTTAGAACCTTTAGTATTTCTGACGCAGGCATCCATTTTTCTGTTAGAACCACAAAAATCATCGAATCAGATATTGTCGCTAAAATTGCCATGATTGGAAATAAGCTAAAAGCAATCATTTTGAGCATTGACTGATAACCTGAATAAACACTTTTCCCGCTTGATTGAAGCTCAGATAAAATAGGATAACTAACAGCACTGACTGCACCATAAATTCCACTAACTGGGAGTTTTTGAAATTGATTTGCCCTAGTGTAAAACCCTAAACTTTTGGCATCAAAGTATTTACCAATCAGTATAGCATGTAAATTCTCAGAAACTGTATTAATTATTGATGAAAACATTAAATTAGAACCGAACCTATAAAGATCCTTGATGACCACTCTAGAAAAAAACAATTTCGGTCGCCATTTATTGACTATCCAAAACAAAGCAGATACTAAAAAATTTCTAATTAAAACTTGAAAAACCAATGCCCAATAGCCCATTCCATTTAAGGCCATTAGAATACCAACTATACCACTTACTATAATAGAACTTAAATTTATTTTGGCTTGGGTTTTAAAATTTAATTTTTTGATTAGAATAGTTTTAGGAATTAAATTAACCGAATTGATTATTATATTTAATCCCGAGATTTTGATTATCAATTCTAATTCTTCATGTTTGAAGAAATCAGCTATCAAACTTGAAGCAGAAAAAAGAAAAATATAGCAAAGAAGTGCCGAAACAAGATTGAACCAAAAAACCGATGAAAATACTTTTTCATCAACATTTGTTTGTCTTATTAATGCAGATGAAAATCCACCCTCTGAAATAACCGTAGACAAAGAAATGAAAATTAAAATCATTCCTACTAGTCCATAATCATCGGGCATTAAAAGTCTAGCTAAAATTAACCCGATAAAGAACTGAACTAATTGATTACCAAATCGTTCAATTAAACTCCAAATTACGGCATTTATGGCTCTATCCTTTAAATTACTCAATTTTATTTGCGTAGAATACTGATAATTTTTTCCAACTCTTTCTCTAATAAGCCAACATAAAGTGGCAAACACAAGATCCTTTTAGATATTGATTCACTAATGGGCATATCTTGACCTGATAAATAGTTTATGGTGTTTAGTGATGGATAAAAATAGCGACGAGGAAAAATGTTCATTTCATTCATTTTTTTCTGTACTTTTAAAAGTTGCGTCTCTGAATCAAAAATTATTGGATAATAACTGAAATTCCAGTCTGTATTTTCTCTTAACTTGAATTTTCTATATCCTATTATATTTTCATCATAATATATTACTATTTTTTGTCGTTCTTCAACAATATTTTGCATATGTGGTAAGACCGAAAGCCCCATTGCTGAATTCAATTCTGATATCTTCCCATTAATTCCGAGTCCAAAAAAATCAAGAGGTCCATCGTGACCAAAATTATGAGCATAAAATAATTCATCATAAAATGATGATTCTTTGAAGAACAATGCACCACCTTCACCCGTATGAAAAAGTTTGGTTGCATGAAAACTACACGTACTAATATCCCCATAATTAAAAATAGAGGATCCATTTAATTTGACACCAAAACAATGCGCTGCATCATAAATTACAAAAAGATTGTGTTTATTTGCGATTTTCCCTATTAAATCAACATTACATGGGTTACCAAAAACGTGCGTTGCCAAGATTGCGGTTGTTTTAGTAGTTATCGCATTTTCAATTTCATTTTCGTTAATAGTCAAATAATCTGGATGTATATCCACATATACAGGCTTACAGCCCTCCCAAACGATTGATGAACTTGTTGCGATATATGAAAAAGGTGTCGTAATTATTTCACCGCTATTTCCAAATTTTTTTAAAGCAATTTGAAGTGGAATCGTTCCATTGTTTGTAATAATAATATTTTCAATTGCTAAATATTTTCTTAGTTTTTCCTCAAGTTCTATGGTCAATGGACCGCGATTCGTTAGAATATTATTTTCCCATATTTTATTTAACTGAGCAATGTATTCATCCTGAGGAGGCATAAATGATTTCGTAACAAATATCGATTCAGCCATTCTTTAATTTTAGTTTGATATTTTTCTCCAATTGATGAATTTGCACAACAATTATTATTTAGTTCTTATTTAAATTTTTCCAATACCACCTAACGGTTTCCTCTAAACCGTTTTTCAAACTATGTGTTGGTTTATAATTCAACAATCGCCTCGCTTTTTCAATGGATGCCAAAGAATGAGGAATATCTCCTTTTCTGTTAGGCCCATGTATACAGGATATGTCGGCAATTTTTGAATCAAATTTAGATAAGTTTGATTTTATTTCGTTAAATAGTTCATTTAAAGTCGAACTTTCTCCATACGCTACATTGTAAACTTGATTTGTTGCTTCCGAATTGTTGGTGAACATCGCTAGTTTATTAATTTGAATGACATTGTCTACATAAGTAAAGTCCCTCGAAAAACTACCATCACCATTTATAATTGGCGATTCATATTGCATCAACTGATCAACAAATTTTGGAATTACTGCAGCATATGCTCCAGCCGGATCTTGTCTTCTTCCAAAAACATTAAAATACCTTAATCCAATGCATTCCATTCCATATGTTTTTGCGAAAACATCTGCATATAGTTCCCCAACATATTTCGTAATAGCATATGGTGATAATGGCTTTCCAATAACATCCTCCACCTTTGGTAAACTTTCTGAGTCTCCGTAGGTTGAAGAACTAGCAGCATAAACGAATCTTTTAATTCTAGCATCTCTTGCTGCTACAATCATATTCAGAAACCCGTTTATATTAATATGATTTGTTGTTAATGGATCAGCAATGGATCTTGGAACAGAACCCAATGCGGCAAGGTGTAATACAATATCACAACCATCAACAGCTTTTTTGCAATCTTCCATATTTCGAATGTCACCTTCAATTAAACTAAAAGAAGGGTAACGGAGAAGATTTTCAATATTCTTTCTCTTACCCGTTATAAAATTATCCAAACAAACTACGTTATGTCCATCATGCACTAAATCCTCACATGTATTACTACCAATGAAACCTGCACCTCCTGTAACTAATATTTTATATTTCATTTTTGTTATTCATAGCTTCGCTGATCGTAAGTCCCAAAATTGAACATACGACGTCATTGAAATTTTTATTTTTTAACTTTTTAAGTTCTAATCTTTTTCACAAAAGAACGAGGTACATGAACAATGAACTTTTGATCTAAACCTTCGATCTCCACTATTACTTTGTGAATACGATCAATTTCAATAGAAGTTGCAATTAACCCCTGAAATGGACCTCTAATCACTTCCACTTTATCTCCCTTTACAAGCTTCTCTGAACTAGTAGTTTGAATTTCCACTTGTTCTTTTAACAATATTCTTAAGTTATTTATTTCGTAATCTCTAACTACAGCAGGCTTTTTCAAATAATAAAGAAAGGAATGAAAACCCTGAACACCATATATTTTTGATAAATCAGATTCTTTGCAATACACAAATAAGGTCGAATTGATGAGAGGAAGATCAATTTTCTTCTTACGATCACTCCACTGCCGAATTGTAGTGAGTAAAGGAAGATAACATACCATGCCTAAAGAAGCAATTCGTTCGAAAACCTTTTTTTCTGCTCTCGGGTTTGTTTTTACCACAAACCACTTTTCATTTACACCATCAGACATTTATTTTCGAATCAAACTATACGTTACAAAGTTAACAATTTGACGATTTAAAAAGCTTTTCAACCTTTAAAAGCGTTAATTTTGTTTTAATTTTTAACGAAGTTTAGGTAAGAGATTGAAATGAACCATTTAAAAGATACTTTCAAACATAAGGGAATGAGAAATATACTCATTAACGAATTGAAGGAAAAGGGCATAAACAATCAGGATATTTTGAATGCTTTTGAAAAAATTCCACGTCACTTTTTTTTAGATCTTGCCTTTGAGGAACAAGCATATTCCAATATGGCTTTTCAAATTGGTTCGGGACAAACAATTTCACACCCATACACTGTAGCGTTTCAAACTGATTTATTGGAGATCGAAAAGGGAGATAAAATTCTTGAAATTGGAACAGGATCAGGGTTTCAAACGTGCATTCTGTGCGCTTTAGGATCTAAAGTATTTTCAATTGAACGTCATCGAGATCTGCATTTGAAAGCCAAACAAATTATTCATCATTTTAATTTCAATCCGAAACTTTTTTTCGGTGATGGGTATCAGGGAAACCAATCCTATGCTCCTTATGACAAGATTCTTGTTACCTGTGGTGCACCAGAAATCCCTGCCGAACTTAAAAAACAATTAAAGGTTGGTGGTATAATGGTTATTCCTGTCGGAGAAGGAGTTGAACAAAAAATGATCAAATTGACAAAACTCAACGACGATGAGTTCAACTTGCGAGAATACGGAACATTCAAATTTGTTCCAATGTTAGAAAGAACAGTTAAATAGATAACATGAAAGTTTTAATAATCGACGATGAACGAGCCATTCGAAGAGCACTGAGAGAAATTCTTGAATTTGAGGGATGTCAAGTTTCAGAAGCTGAAAATGGTAAGGAGGGAATAGAATCTACTCAAAAGAATTCTTATGACCTTATTTTTTGTGATATAAAAATGCCAATGCTAGATGGAATGGAGGTTTTGGATGCGTTAAACCTAGAATCTAATAATACACCTATCGTCATGATTAGCGGACATGGGAATGTTGAAACAGCCGTTCAAGCTATAAAGAAAGGTGCTTTTGATTTTATTGAAAAGCCGTTAGATTTGAATCGAATTTTAATCCTTCTTCGAAATGTGAAGGAACGAAACACAATGGTTATCGAATCCAAAGTTTTAAAAAATACAGTCAAGCGTATAAAAGGAAGCTCAATCATTGGAGAAACAAATGAAATTCTGAAGATCAAGGAAATGATTGCCAAAGTTGCTCCATCTGACGCTCGAGTGCTAATCACAGGTGGTAATGGAACTGGTAAAGAACTGGTTGCAAGATCTCTTCATGATCTATCCAATAGAGGCAAAATGCCTTTCATAGAAGTTAACTGCGCAGCAATTCCATCGGAATTAATTGAAAGTGAATTATTTGGTCATGAAAAGGGTGCTTTTACTTCAGCAGTTAAAGACAAAAAAGGGAAATTCGAATTGGCATCTGGTGGCACTTTATTTTTGGATGAAATCGGTGATATGTCACAAAGTGCTCAAGCAAAAGTTCTTCGAGCATTACAAGAAAATGTAATTCAGCGCGTTGGAGGCGAAAAAGACGTTAAGGTAGATTGTCGCGTTATTGCTGCAACCAATAAAGATTTAAGAAAAGAAATTGCTGAAGGAAGGTTTCGCGAGGATTTATATCACAGACTTGCAGTTATTCTTATTCATGTTCCATCATTGAATGAGCGAAAAGATGATATTCCTTTGTTAGCAGATCACTTTCTCACTTTAATATGTCAAGACCATGGTATTCCTCGAAAAAACATCACTGAAAAAGGTATGGAGGCACTAAAATCTGTAGATTGGACAGGTAATATTCGGGAGCTTAGGAATATTATTGAAAGACTGGTTATACTTTGCGAAAACAATATTGAAAAGGAGGATGTAATGCTTTATGCGAATCCCAAACAAAATTAGTAATTCAAAGATTGTTGTTATTTTCACATAAAAAATTAATAGAATGAACGAAAAACTGAAAGCACTCATTCCGCATGTAATTGCCATTGCCATTTTCATTGGATTTTCATCAATGTATTTTTCTCCACTTTTTGATGGTTTTAACCTAAAACAAGGTGATATCAAACAATTTCAGGGAATGTCGAAAGAAATTGTCGATTACCGTATTCAAAATGGAAAAGAACCTCTATGGACAAACTCAATGTTTAGTGGGATGCCTGCTTATCAAACATCCGTCATTCATGAAAACAATTATTTATTAAAAGTTGATAAACTTCTTAAATTAGAATTTGCTCTACCACGTGCTGTAGGGTTAATGTTTTTGGCTATGCTCGGATTTTATATTTTCGCACTTTGTATCCGAGTTAACCCGTGGTTAGGAATTGTTGGCGCCGTCGCTTTCGGCTTTTCAACAATTAACATTCTATACATCGGAGCAGGCCACATGACAAAGGTAAACGCGATTGCTTATATGGCTCCGGCACTTGGAGGCCTTATTCTTGCTTTTCGGGGAAAATGGCTTTTAGGAAGCGTGGTTTTTGCTTTGTTTTTTGGTTTGAATGTAACTGCAAATCACCTTCAAATGACTTACTATTTGGTATTTCTACTTTTTGCTGTTGCAGTTGCAGAAGGAATTAGACTTATTCTAGAAAAACAATTTATTGAATTAGGCAAAGTAGCAGGTGGGTTAGCAATCGGTGGGGTTCTTGGGTTACTTCCTTCAATGAGTAATCTTAAAACTACACTGGAATACAGTAAATACACAACTCGAGGTGCAACTGATTTATCCATAGAACCGAAGGGTCAAACTAAAAACCAATCCAAAAAAGAAGGACTTGACATCGATTATATCCTAGAATATAATTATGGTAAAAATGAGTTACTGTCTGTAATCGCTCCGAATGCAAAAGGTGCTAAAAATGATTATTTAGGGAATGATGAAGCTATTATGCTAAATGTAAATCCTGAATATTCGCAGCAAATTGGACAAATGGATCGTTATTGGGGTGGACAACGAATGAGCGGCGGAGCCATCTATTTTGGCGTTGTTATGTTTGTTTTCTTCATATTTGGATTGATCTTTTTAAAGGATTCTCTTAGATGGCCGTTTTTAGTGTTAACATTACTTTGTTTAGCATTAGCTGCAAAAGATCCAGGAGGAATTAATCATTTTTTCATACATAAGTTTCCGCTTTACAACAAATTCAGAGATTCAAAAATGATACTCGTTTTGATGCAAGTAATGATCCCAGCCTTGGGTATATTGTTCTTGGATCGATTTTTTAAAAACGAACAAGTTTGGGGAGATAAAAAGAAATGGTTAATTGCTGCTGGTAGTCTGTTGGCACTAGGCTTGTTATTTATTTTATTCCCAGGTATTTCAGGAACATTTTTAAAAGCAGAGGAAGTTCAACAGTTCGCCAAGGCTACTAAGGGAGTTACGGATATTCAACAATTATCATATGTTAATGGACTGAAATCGGAGCTAGTTCGAGTTAGAACAGAAATTTACAAAAGTGAATTTATCCGAACACTTCTTTTAATTTTTGTTGCTTGCGGTTTGATATTAATCAGTGTTTATACCAAAATCTCGAAGTTAATTGTTACGATTTTAGCTTTTGCCTTTGTGATCGGTGATAATATGAGCGTTTCAAAAAGGTATTTAAACAATGAGGAAATTGATGGCGTATTTACGAGTTACGAAGAATCAAGCGCTTCCATTTTACCTACATTACCTCAACAAGCAGACTTGAATATCCTCGAGGAAGAAAGTAAAACAATTCCAAATTTCACCTCAAAAGTCCAGGATTTTAAAGCCAAAATGTTGAATACTCCTGAATTTTCGCAACTAACCGACATTTCTTTGTTAAATCAATTAGCTTCATTTAGCGTGCTAAGCTTGAATTCAGATTACCGCGTTTTATCTTTTGCAAATCCTTTTAACGAAACAGGAACAAGTTATTTTCATAAAAGCATTGGTGGATATCACGGAGCTAAATTGAAAAGATATCAGGAATTAATTGACTTTTATATCGGTGATGAAATTAATCAAATTAACCAAGAGATAAGCGCTGCCAAAAATGTCAAATTGCGCGAATACGCAACTTCAATGGAAATAACGAAGGAACAAGCACAGAGCGTTTTTGATTCCATCCAAATAAACGAAATTGCTATTGAAAAAGCGTCCATTTTAAATATGCTTAACGTAAAGTATATTCAAGTTGATAAAACAAAAAAATCAGTAAAAAATACAAACGCTAACGGAAATGCCTGGTTTGCTTCAAAATTAATTGGTGTAAAATCTGCAAATGAAGAGATGTTAGCACTTGGAAAAAATGATTTAAAGAATTCTGCCATTGTTAATTTGGATTTTTATGAAATAAGTACCAGTTCAAATGTAGATTCCAATGCAACAATCAAGTTAAGTAAATACGATGCTCGAGAGCTAACTTATCAATCTAAAAATTCATTTGAAGCACCCGCAATATTTAGTGAGATATGGTATCCTGAAGGTTGGAATTGTTACATTGATGGTAAACAAACCGATAAAATTTTTAGAGCCAATTATGTTTTGCGCGGTGCAATAATTCCAGCTGGATCTCACGAAGTAATTTGGAAGTTTGAACCGGAAACCTTCAACACCTCAAGCTTATGGTCACTAATTGGTTCCGTAACCTTATTACTTACATTGTTAGGAGTTTTCACTTTAGAAATAAGACAAAACGTTACTAGCTCAAATAGAGATGCAAAAGAACAATAAATCAGCGTTTCTTTTTAATATAAAACTAGTCTTTCTTCCAATTAGCTCCTTTTGATTTTGTGTAAGGAATATTTGCTGCATCTAGCTTTGTTTCTAGGACTTCTAATCGCTTTATAACTTCGTTCAATTTAAGACGCATTGCATTGTATTGTTCCTCTGCTAAATCTTTATTTTGTTTGTGAGTTTTAGAGACACCCGTCGTATTATCATACAACTGATATTCAACCATTCCTAATCGCGCAGAAATACTTGGTTCGAATTCAAACTCATGCTTTTCCTTGATTTTATCTCCCCACATAGCTAGTGCACATTCATCATAAACTAACTTCAATGCTCTCGTTTCCTGCAACAAGGATAAATCTGTATTTGGATAATTTATTAAAGCCAGTTCAATAATTTCTAATTCATCTTTTGTTTCGTTCATCAATCTTCCCGCACCACTTACCTTGCGATTCAATTCCGCAACTTCTGCCCTAAAAGTTTTTAACTCCTCAGGATTTTTAGCCACAAGTGTTTGATTGTTTAGTCCTTTTACGTTAAATGCTTGTTTTGTGATAAGTTGTTCTACGGTTCCATTTTTAGCCAAGGTGACTGAAACGTAATATGTTCCTGGTGTCACTAAAAGACCTTTTCCTCCTGAGTTAACTGGATTTGTATTATTGTTTCGTAAATCCCAACTTAATCGGCTTATACCTTTGGAAGGTGAGGATGTCATTCGACGAATTTCTTTCCCACTTGCATCACTTATGGACCAAATTAGGACAGCTGCTTGATCTTGCTGTTCTTTTCTCAAGTCATCAAAGGATGGATAAAAAACATCTTTCTTTTCCTTTTCCAATGCTTTTTCCTTTTCCTGTCGAACATCTTTTAAAGATTTCAAATCTTCTTTAAAATGAATTGAAAAAACTGCACCAAACTCTGGATTTTTTGCAGACCACATATTGTGACCTTGAAAACCAGTACCTTCCAAGCCAAGTGGATCTGCAGGCACATACAACAAGGCATCTTTAACTGGAAACAAGTACGCTTTTTTATCCAAGTTTTCAGTTTTCAAATCACGTAATGGTGAATAATTGTCAAGAACATAGAAACCTCTTCCAAATGTTGCAGCAACGAGATCCGTTTCACGCTTTTGAATATCTAAATCATATACTGCAATGGTTGGCAAACCTGAAAGTTTTGTCCAGTTCTGACCACCATCGTTTGAGAAATAAGCTCCAAATTCTGTTCCAACGAACAATAGATTTGGATCTACAAAATCTTGTTTTATGCAGTAAACATTTCCTCGTTCTGGTAAATTCGAAGCAATTGAAACCCACGTTTTTCCTTTGTCGTTCGACTTTAGCAAATAAGGTTTGAAATCACCTTGACGTTGTGAGTTGAACGCTGCAAAAACAACATTTTCATCAAAATTTGAGGTTGTCAGCATATTTACTCGTGTATTTGTAGGAACTCCAGGAAAAGAACTGTATTTCGTCCAAGTCTGACCATCATTATCAGAAACTTGAATTAATCCATCGTCTGTTCCAACATAAAGTAATCCTTTTTTCTTCGGGGATTCGTCTAACGCAACAATGTTCCCATAAATCGTTGTAGAAGCATTTTTCATTACTGCGTCAATTGTCCAAACCTGACCCATTACTTTTTCTTTATTTCGATCAATTTGCTGCGTTAAATCAGGAGAAATAACTTGCCAGTCATCACCTCGATTCGTTGATTTAAAAAGTTTATTGGCCGCAAAATAGAGCGTAGAAGCATCGTGTGATGAAACTACTAGAGGAGCATCCCAGTTCCAACGATATGCTTGTTCATTTATACCCGGCATTGGCTGAATTGGAACCTTTTCTCCTGAGGCTTTATCATATCGAACCAACCATCCATATTGTGCCTGAGCATAGGTAATATTTGGGTTTGACCAATCTGTAGCTGACTCGAAACCATCTCCACCATTCGTAATAAACCAATCGGTATTAATGATTCCTGAAACATTTATCGTAGCTGAAGGGCCACCCATTGAGTTATTATCTTGCGTTCCACCATAAATATTATAGAATGGATAATCATTGTCAGTTACGGCTTTATAAAACTGAATTATTGGCAAATTGGCATAGTAAAACCATTCTTTAGCGTGCGAATAAGTCTCATAAAGTCCCCCGTCACATCCGACAATCCAATGATCTGTATTCACTGGGTCAATCCAAATGCAATGATTATCAACATGTTTGTTGGTTTCGCCTGTTGGTTTAAATGTTTTACCGCCATCTTCGGTATGATGCATATACGTATCCATCGCGAAAACTTTGTCTTTATTAGACGGATCGCAGAAAATTTCCTGGTAATAATTTCCACTTGTGCTGAAATCTCCTTGTTTTTTCCAACTTTCTCCTTTATTCGTTGATCTGTATACTCCTCCTTTACCATATCTACCCTCAACAATGGCATAAACATAATTTGCATCTGCAGGTGAGACAGCTAAACCAATTCGTCCCATATCTGTTTTTGGCAAGCCACTTGCAATTTCTCTCCAAGTTTTTCCGCCATCGGTTGATTTGTATAGCGTTGATTCAGGTCCGCCACCAATGTATGTTGCTTCGTTTCTTCTTCGCTGATGAGCAGCTGCGTATAAAATATCAGGATTAGTTGGATCAATTGCGATTTCAGAAATTCCTGTTTCATCTGAAACAAAAAGCGTTCTTTCCCATGTTTTTCCACCATCCAAAGATTTATACACACCACGTTCTCCCCCACTCTTCCACAATGGTCCATATGCTGCAACCCAAACCACATTTTCATTCGTTGGGTGAACAATGATGTTTCCGATGTGCTCAGAACTCTTTAAACCCATATTTACAAAGGACTTTCCTCCATCTAAAGATTTATAAACCCCATCACCATAGGCTACCGAACGTTGATTATTATTTTCTCCTGTTCCTACCCAAACTGTATTTGGATTCGAAGGAGCTAATTCAACACAAGCGATCGAATAAGATCCATAATTATCAAAAATTGGAGAAAACGTAATTCCATGATTATCCGTTGTCCATACGCCACCGCATGCAGCAGCTAAATACCACTTATCCTTGTTATTAGGATGAACCGCAATGTCGACAACTCTACCAGATGTAAGCGCAGGGCCAACCATTCGAAAGGACAATGAAGAAACCGTTCCCGCATCAAAAGGCAATTTGGGTTTTTCTATAGTTTTTGTGTTTTTTTGCGCAAAAACAAAACTTGACAATAGCAATACAATAAAAGTAATTCTCATAAAAAAGGGGCTCTAAATATGCCCCCTAAATTATAAAGAAATTATGAAGCAAAGTGACTACCTTACCAAATGAAAGAAAGTTTGACCAATCTTTTCGGATCCATCGGGACCAACAATTCGATATTTTATGAAATATACCCCTTCGCTAGCGTCAGTTCCATTACTTATTTTTCCATCCCAAGTTGAATTTGGAGAGTTTAATTCAACCATTTTCACACCCCAACGATTTACTATTATTGCTTCTTGAGAAACAGCATTTATTGATTGAATTCCATAAGATTCATTTTCTCCATCTCCATTTGGTGAAAAAACATTTGGAACAATTATTTCTAAATCACCGCATGGAATAATAGTTATGGTAACAATATCAGTTGCTTTACAACCATTATTATCCGTTACCTCCAAATTAAATGTTGAAGTTACATTTGGTGAAACCTGTATTGTTGAAGAATTCTGATTTTGATTCCAAATGTAATCTGCGATTGGAAGTGTTCCTCCTGTTGAATTTGCAGTTAATACAACTGACTCTCCAGCGCAAACTTGAATGTCATTACCCGCATATGCAATCAATTGAGTCGGTTCATTAATATTAATTGTTTGAGAATTTGGACAATTTGTAGCATCAAAAACGGTAATTATATGAGCACCTGCTGCTAAATTGGTAAAAGTTGCAGTTGATTGAAGTATTCCATTATTTATCGAATAAGTATAAGGTGCAGTTCCACCCGTCGCGGAAAAAGAAACGGAACCTGTTTGATCTCCATAACATGCAATGTCACTTGTTATAACATTTGAAATACTTGGACCTCCGATCGAAGGGACAATCAGCTGTAATGACTCAGTGCAACCTGTTGATAAATCTACTACGGAGACAGTATAATTTCCAGGACCTAAATTGGATGCATTAAAGGTATTTGCACCACCAGGTTGCCAAGAATACTGAAAATTACCCGAACCGCCATTCACAATTACCTCAGCAGAACCATTTGTTGCTCCGCAATTCGATCCAACAATCGCTCCCTCATTTAACGTGAAGGACTGAGGGGCAGTAAGTGTTGTTGAGGAAGTTGAAATACAACCACTTGCATCTGTGACGGTAATGGAATAATTTCCTGCAGGAAGCCCTGTAAACGTTCCAGAGTTTTGATTAGCACCACCATTCAAAGCGTATTGCAAAGTTCCATTTCCAGTAGCATTAATAACTATTTGACCACTATTTAGGTCAGAACAAGTTGGATTGGTTGGTGTAACACTCGATATTGTTGGGCCACCAGCAGTTGGAACGGTTAAGTTTAGCGTTTGAGAACAACTATTTGCATCTGTCACAACCACAGTGTAACTTCCACCCGCAACATTGGAAATAGTTGCGGTGTTACCAACATTGGGTGTCCAAACATATGCGTAAGGAGTTGTTCCACCTGAAACCGTTACAGAAGCTGATCCATTGTTACTTCCACAAGTAGCAGGCGTAAGGTTTCCCTGAGCAACTTGTAAAGCTGTAGGTTGAGTAATGATAACTTGCAGGGTACCCGAACAGTTTACGTTATCCGTTGCAGTTACAATATAAGTTCCAGCTGAAAGATTATTTTGAGAAGCACCAGTAAGATTCCCTGGTGACCAATTGTATGAATATGGTGAGGATCCTCCATTTGCAGAAACCGTTACTGAAGCATTCGCAGAACCATTACATAAAACATTGGTTTGACTTACATTTGAAATCGCAATAGTTGGACAAGGAACATTATTACATGCAGTTAAATTTGATAAAGTAAAGGTTGTAACCGTACCTGAATTGTCTGTAACCTGAACTTGCGTTACTCCATTTGGTGGGGTTGCGTTGTTTCCTGTGGCAAAGTTGGTCCATTGAGCTGGAGAATTGCAAGATGTGACAGGTGTAACCCCATTCAAACATTGTCCAAAAAACCATGAATACCCGCATGCAGTGCATTGGGCTTGAGTAGTAATTGGCGTTGATGTAGCAGCTTGATAATAAGACCATGTATATGGCGCAACACCATTTGAGACACTAACAGAACCATTCGTTTCTATACAAGCTGTAAGGGCTTGACAAGGGCTTACAACAATAGTTGTTGTTTCTGATCCGCATGGAAGCGTGTAGGTAATCGTATGTGTTCCAACCCCTGCTGTTGCTGGATTAAAAGCGCCATTTGAACTCATTCCAGGACCAGACCAAGTTCCTCCAGCTGTTGCTGCTGTCAAATTAATAGGAGCATCGGTTTGGCAAACACTTTGAACTGGACAAATTGTTGCATCACAACAGTTAGCTGCAAGAGGACTGCATGCTCCTGCCGCAAACGATTGAATACCCCCAGTTCGAGTCGCATTCGAAGAGTTTCCAGTTCCACCACATGCAATTATATCACCAGATGTAGAAACATGAACATCATAAACTTTAAATGAAGTTGGATAAGTTGCAAGTTGAATTAGGTTGGCATCGAACTTTACAACTCCTGTTGATGAACCGACATAAACATTTCCACAATCGTCGAGATCAATACCACTATTGCTTACTGAAAAATCTCCAAGTGCGGTTGTTGAGGCGCCGCCAGGAATAGTTGCTGTTGCAATTATTGCACCCGTTTGAATGTTTCTCTTATGAACACTCGCGCCATTTTGCGTGTAATAAAAACTATTGTTTGCTCTGATTGCGCAAATTCCGGCATTGTCATAGCGAAAGTTCTCACATTTATATCCTAAGTCATATGAATTATCTATCTTGTATTGCAATGGGCTTCCAGAACAAAGATTAAAATTCTGACTAAAAGCTCCAACAGTATCTTGCGTCATAAAATAGTATTTACCATTTGGAGATGCACTTATTGCTCTCACCTCTTGGACAGTCATTGTGAACGGATCAGCATTGCCCTGAGCAAGATTAGCACTTGTAATGATATTTCCGTTCGCAACATTTATATCATATACCGTAGCTAGCAAATTTAGACCCGAACCACCAGTTCCACCAACCACCAATTTTGTTTGGTCACAATTGAATGTAATTGTCCAAAATTCACCATTTGAAAAAGCTCCTGTTGGACTTGTATTATTCCATAACAATGATGCATTATTGTCAATTTTTTGAATTTGAGCCGTAGATCCCGCAGTAATGTATGAATTCCCTAACAAATCCGTTGCGAAAGTGCCCAACCAAACATTAGAAGTATCATATGGTGTGTTGTAAGTCCACTGAATTGTTCCTGATGGGTTATATTTAATGACTTGCATCGGCATTATACCTCCTAAAATGTAGACATTCCCGGCCGCGTCTCGATCACACTCCCAAACTATATCCCAATTGGTCGCAAAATTTGGTGCTTGAGTCCAAGGGTCAATAACTACCTCTTTTGTTTTGTCATAGTTTGCAAGCTTAAATTTTATCGAATTTCCAATTTGCTCAAAATGTGAATGAATAATTTGACTTTTTTCATCCGAATAAAAAGAAAGAGGTTCATGATCAGTTATATCACCAAAATCGGAACTAATTAATACGCGTCCGCTTTCAATCCGTACGTCATGGTCATAGATCATCTCTACATCATCTGGATTAGCACCAGGATGCAAAACAATGGCATATTTAATTCCTTCGATGGGATGTACCGTATACTCAACATCGATTTTTGAGTAAATATTTTTATAAACTATTTTTTCAAATCCTCGAACATTGTTTGCATTGACATATTCACCTTTTTTATTCTTGTATGTATAACTGTGGTAATCACTTGTTACGTTCCTTCCAAAAAGTTTAGATTTCGAAGATTTGCCCCAAAGCATTGTAACTTGTTCTGACTTAAAATGAAACCTACCAACCATTCTTTCCCAATTTTTATAATCTTCATTGGAAGATTTGGGTAAAGACATCGCAAGTCTTTCTCGTTCTTCTCGAGGAATTTTCTTCGATTCTAAAAATGAATATGTAAGGCCTTTTTCAGTGAAAAACACACGGTATTGACCAAAATCTGCGGCAAAATCGATTTTTCCTGTGGTCTGATTTTGAAACTCATCAAATTGTCCTATATTCTCTACAAAGACTTTTCTTTTCGAATAATCTGAATTCCAATTTTTTTGACCGAAAGTCACTTCAAAAAAGGAGAGAAATAAGAAAATAAAAAGCTGCTTTTTCATATATTTTATCTAATCAAATGGAAGAATGTATGTCCTTGTATTTCCTGATTGTTTAATCCAGTGACTTTATATTTTACAAAATATACCCCATCAGTAGCTTCATTTCCTGAAGGAGTTTTTCCATCCCATTTGTAGCTCAAATCATCAATTTCAACCATTTTAACACCCCATCGATCAACAATCACTGCTTCGATTGCGGTTGCATTTCGGGTAATAATTGAATATCCTTCATTCGAACCATCACCATTTGGGGAGAAAACATTCGGGACATCTACTTCAAGTATTTCATAAGGAAGTACAATAATTGAATCAATCCAATTATCAAAACACAAACCATTTGATGCATTCAAGTTTATATAATAAGTTCCTGGGGAAATGTAATCCATATTTATAGCACTCAAATCAACTGAATTTAAGGTTTGGCCATTACCGAAATCCCATTGATACGAATTTGCATTGATAGAAATATTGGAAATCACTACTGAAAGCGGTTGGTAACCAGTTGAGGGACTAATTAATGCTTGAGCAGTAGGTACAGTCAAGACATCAACTGAAACTTGATCATTGGCCGTACACCCCGAAGCATCCGTTACCACTAAGTTGTAAGTAGTGGGTAAAGATGGGAAATCAAAGGCTGAGTTCCCTGTAATGTTACCATTCCAAATTAACGTGTAAGGTTGAGTTCCTCCAGTTATGTTTGCAAAAAGCAGGACAGTATCTCCAGCGCATATCGTGGGAGGTATTGTTGCATCAGTTGTTAGCAAAGATGGTTCGGATATTGCTGCCTGAACTGTATCCTGGCAACCATTATTATCAGTAACGGTTATTGTATAATTTCCTGGAGAGAGATTTGAAAAAACGGAGAAATTTTGAGGAGTACCATTGTTAATCGCATAGGTATATGGTAATGGGCCGATAGATGCTTGTACCGAAAGTGCTCCATCATTTAATCCATTACATGAAATATCTATAGCCGCGAGCAGGTCAGCTTGAACAGAAGAATCCGCAGGAACAAAAACGGTTAATGTATCTTGACATCCATTTTCATCTTGAACCTCAACTAGGTAAGAGTTAGAGAACAAGGAACTAAAAAGACCCGAAACCTGTTGAGTTAAGAAACCGTCTATTGAATAAATTGGATTTCCTGTACCGCCAACACTTGCAACTTCTAAAGCACCATTATCCAAATTACACAAAGTTGTATCTGCAGATACAAATGACAATTCTAATTCATCGGGCTCGGTTAGAACCGTATCCAGTTGGAAACTGCATCCCTCTGCATCTGTTATTGAAAATGCAAACGAGCCAGCTTGCAATCCATTGTAAAGACCATTGTTTTGAGGAGATCCCGTACCTAAAACAAAATTATAAGGTTGAGTTCCACCAGTTGCATTAATTATAATTTCACCATCTGAACCACCAAAACAACTAACATTCGTAATTCCTCCGAAGGATGCCGCTAAGGTTGACTGATCTAAAACAGTTACAGGATAAGTTACCGAACAACCATTATCGTCATTCACATAAAACGTGTATTGGCCTGCTGACAAATTAGAAAATACAGCATTTGATCCAAACGTAATATTATCACTCGAATATTGGTAAACACCACTTCCTCCTGTTGCTGTTAAAGAGACTGATCCATTTGATTGACCACAAACTGATGGGTTTAGAACAGAGGTTACTTGCATTGATCCAGGGGCAGGAGTTACAGTAACATTATCGGTGAGTGTAACCGGTGTCGTCTCGCCACAAGGTGTGTAGATAAACTCGGTTGTGTAAGTTGTAGCTTGAGTTGGGCAAACATTAATAGTGTTTGTAGATCCAAGAGAAGTGGTTCCATTTAACCATTGAAAAGTATACAAAGGATTTCCTGCAGGTTTAAATCGCCAGGCCTCCGGGGTTGTCACTGTCCAATCTGGATTGGTGTTTCGACCAGGTGCAGTAATTCCGACCGTACCTGCTGGATTCTGTAAACCAATAATTGCATTGCCAGAATTCCATCCAGAACATAGAGGTTTCGCCTCGACGTAGACGTCAATGTAATTTGTTGTTTCATTTAAAACCATCATATGCCTACTTGTAATAGAATTACAACTATATTGACATATTTGATTGTATGAAACAATGAATTGCCTACATGGCGCATTTCCAATTACGTAATAGTAAATGTCGCCGCACACAGACGGGTCAATATCATGATAAATTCCAAAAATATTTCCTGCACTAACCAAATTAGTAGACGGACAACTTGCCGTAAAAGACCAATTGGAATATCCACCCGCACTTGTCAAACTAAAATTCAAATTTCCATTAGAACCAATCAGCAACTGATTATATGTTACTCCATAAAAACAAAAGTTAAAAGGTAATGTAATCACACTACTCCAGCGATCATCTATATTTACTGATACTCCTGTTCCATTTGGCGCATTGTACGCAATGGGTGGTGTATGTGGCATTCCCTCAACCGTGTAGGAAGAAGTCTCTCTAATATCTAAATAAGATGCCGTTAAATTCGTGCAGTTTTGAGAACAGTCAAACGTTTGATCTGGTCCTGCATCAACGAATGGACAAGGAACAGATTGAGAATAAATGTTGGTTATGATTACAAGCGAAAAAGTAAACAGTGTTAAAAATTTCATGTTTCAAAATTAGATATGAGATTGACGTATCCTATCGTTTTTAGTTGCAGCCAAAAATAACCAATTTCAATAAAACTTTCATTAAGATTTTTCCATTGTATGAATCATGTATAGGAAAAGCAAATTAATAGCTAACTTTGCTGTTAATCATATCTAACGATGACATCAAAAGTAACTTACCTTGGAAATTTAAGAACGTCATGTGAACATTTGAGTTCTGGTAATAAAATTTTGACAGATGCACCTTTGGATAATTTTGGAAAAGGAGAAGCATTTTCACCAACTGATTTAGTTGCGACTTCACTTGCCTCATGTATGTTAACAATCATTGGGATTTATTGTCAAAATCACGAGATTCCATTTACAAACGGTGAAGTTTCAGTTCAAAAAATAATGGGTTCAGGACCACGCAGAATTGATAAAATCGTTCTGCATATTGATTTGAAAGGAAATAATTGGGACGAAAAAACCTTGGAAAAAGCAATTGCAGCAGGTAAAGCTTGCCCGGTTGCAAAAACACTTGACGGAAACGTAGAGATGGAATTTAATTTTATTTAATGGAAAGAAAACAACATTACCAGAAAAAAGAAAGAACGGATATTATCTACGGAATTCATTCAGTAATTGAAGCTATCAAAGCAGATCGAGAGCTTAATAAAATATTAATTCAAAAGGGTATTCAAAAGGAGGTATTCAATGAACTTCGAGAAGCCTTGACTGGTAAACATTTTCAATTACAATTTGTGCCTGCTCAAAAAATCGATTCGCTAACATCTGGAAACCATCAAGGTGTTGTAGCTTTTGTGACACCTATTGAATACAAGGAAATCGAGACACTAGTTGACCAAATGCTTGAAGAAGGTAAAAAACCAACTATACTGGTTTTAGACAGAATTACTGATGTTCGAAATTTTGGTGCAATTGCGAGAACGGCAGAATGTGAAGGTGTTGATGCAATTTTAATTCCATCCAAGGGTTCTGCTCTCGTTTCTTCTGACGCTATGAAAGCCTCAGCAGGAGCTTTAAATAGAATTCCAGTATGTAAAACTGATGACCTTAAAAATAGCTTGTTCTATCTTCAGCAAAGTGGACTTCGATTGGTTGCTTGTACTGAAAAATCCGCTACCCCACTCTATCAAGTAAATTTACGCGGATCAGTAGCAATCATAATGGGTTCAGAAGAAAATGGAATTACCCAGGATTTGATCAATATGTCCGATATAAAAGCCAAAATTCCAATGCGTGGAGAAATTTCGTCGCTAAACGTTGGTGTGGCAACTGGAATGGTTCTTTATGAGAAATTACGACAAGAGCTTTACAGTTAGTTATCGGAGTAATTTTATAGCCATTTCGGGAATTTCAGACAAATCTTTGATTCTGTTTTCAAAATCGGGATTCTCTTTTTCGAACGGATCGAAAAGAACAGCTTGCATTCCAGATTGAATAGCACCATTTATATCGGCATGATAATCATCGCCAATCATCAAAGAATTAGAGGAAACAGCTTTTGCTTCAGATAAAGCATGATTGAAAATCATTGGATCTGGTTTATTTTTTCCGATGATTTCGGAACAAACAATGACATCAAAAAACTTTATTAAACCACAATTTTCGAGTTTAATGTATTGAACTTCCGAAAAACCATTTGTTATAATGTGCATCTGGAATCCAATGTTTTGAAGTTCATTAAGTGTTTCTTTGGCGTTAGGAAATAACTGCGTTTGACGAGGTGAAAGATCAACATAAGCATCACCCATTCTTTTCGCCAGATCTAAATCATCTAAATTAAACAACAAAAGTGTTTGGTAAAAACGTTCGTATCGTAAAACTTCCTTAGAAAGCAGGCCTAAACCGTAATCATGCCACAAGCGTTTATTTTCCTGAACATATTTTTGATGAAAATTATTGAAGTTTCCACAAACTTTATCCAACTTTTCCCCTTTCAAAATTTCTCTAAGAGCGAATTCTGAATTTTTATCAAAATCCCACAAAGTTCTGTCAAGGTCGAAGAAAATGTGCTTATCCGAATACGACATATGCTAGAAAAGTTGTTATTGTCGCATTTATTGCCATTCCCAATAAAATTAAAGGATAGGTTTCATTCAGCTTTCCATAAAACTTCGCAACAATAATACTTCCAAATGGAATGGAAAAGAAAAATGGTGCCCAAAAGCAAATGCCGTATTTACCAAATTTCATTTTTAGTCGAATGACCATGCGATTTGTTTTTGTAAACTTCTTTTTATTCGGAACAGGAAGTCCTTGTTGATCAAGCAAATTATTTTTCTCTACTCTACGATTATGAGACCATTCCATAAAAAAATCGCTCGCAAAATAGAAGATTGCAGAGCTTAAACTACCTCCCAAAAATGCTGCGAAAAAAGTTTCATAAAAAGGCAATCCAACATGTGGACCAGCAAACGGAGCAAACATAAATTTGAATGTTGCAACAAAAAAAACACTTGATAAAGCAGCCCAATTCATTTCTAAACTTTTACCCCAAAAGCTAAATCTCCTGCATCACCAAGTCCAGGAACAATATAAGATTGAGCCGTCAATTCTTTATCGATGGCACCAACCCATATTTCAGTTGTATCTGGAAGATTTCGTTTTACAAATTCAATTGCATCTGGCGTAGCAATCGCCGAAACTATGTATATTTTGGAAGGTTTACCATTCTTTAAAAGCGCTTTATAGACAGTCACCATCGAATTTCCTGTTGCCAACATTGGATCGCTTATTATCCAAACTCGACCATCTAAATTTGGGGCAGCAAGATATTCAACGTAAATTTCAAACTCTTCAGGTGTTGTATGTTTTCTATAAGCGGAAATATAAGCACTTTCTGATCGATCATAGTATCGAAGTAAACCAGAATGCATAGCTAACCCAGCTCGCAGAATGGTAATTAAAAGTGGGTTTTCTTTAAGAACCTTATCTTCAGAAACGCCTAATGGTGTTTCAGTTTGAATCATTTTATAATCAAGCTTCTTAGAAATCTCATATCCAATGATTTCAGCAATTCGCTCCAAATTTAAACGGAAACGCATCGCATCTTTCTGGATATTAACATCACGTAATTCAGAAAGATAATTTCCAATTAATGAAACTGATTCAGATAGGTTATGGACCATAAAAATGTTTTTACGAATTTATCGATTAAATTGCTTTTGTATTTGTTAAAAATTCCTATCCAAGCTCTTTTTTCAGAACGGATTCATCCAATTGTTTATCCCATCGCGCCACAACAATGGTTGCAACAGCATTTCCGATGAAATTTGTTAAAGCCCTACATTCAGACATAAATTTATCAATTCCTAATATCAAAGCAATTCCTTGAACTGGAAAACCTTTCACGACTGCTAAGGTCGCTGCCAAGGTAATAAAGCCGGCTCCGGTTACTCCTGCAGAACCTTTAGAGCTCAACATAGCAATGAGTAGAATCAGTATTTGCTGATTCAAAGAAAGTGGAAAATTACAAGCTTGTGCGATAAAAAGTGCGGCGAGTGTCATGTAAATATTTGTTCCGTCCAAATTAAATGAATATCCTGTGGGAACAACCAACCCAACCACCTGTTTAGAGCAGCCTAATTTCTCTAATTTCCGCATCAAATTTGGCAAAGCAGATTCAGATGAACTCGTTGCAAGAACTAAGAAAAGTTCATCTTTAATGTACCTCAATAATTTGAAAATATTGAATTTATTATATGCCGCAACCAATCCTAAAATAACAACAATAAATAAAATAGCAGTAACATAAAAGGTTCCGACAAGCCCGATTAAGTTCCACAAAACAGCCAAACCATATTTTCCAACCGTGAAAGCCATAGCTCCGAAAGCACCAATAGGAGCAAGTTTCATTATGATTTCCACAATTTTAAAAATTGGGTGTGCCAAGGCATGAAGAAAATCAATAACGGGTTTACTTTTTTCCTGTGTCATGGATAGTCCAATTCCGAATATAATTGCTACGAACAAAACCTGAAGAATGCGATCACCGGTTAAAGAACTCAAAAGTGAAGTTGGTATGATATCAAGAATAAAATTGGTTAGCGTATGTTCTTTTGTTGCACTCAGATAATCCTTGATTGATTTTGGATCAATAGATGTTGGATCGATGTTCATCCCTGAACCTGGTTTGATTAAATTGGCTACAACCATACCAATAACCAAGGCAAGTGTTGAAAAAGTAATAAAGTAGAGCATCGCCTTTCCGGTAACTCGTCCAACCGTATTCAGGTTATTCATTGATGCTAATCCAGTACTAACCGTAATGAAAATAACAGGAGCAATTATCATTTTTACCAATGCAATGAATCCATCACCAAGCAATTTCAATGATTGGGATTGCTCAGGCCAATTATGACCAAGAACAACTCCTATTACAATTGCAATTATAACCTGAACATACAATAGACGATACCAAGGTTTTTTTTGAGACGTTATTTCAGCAGAATGAATATCCATAAAAAGATTTTAGCTCCTTACAAAGAAACAAATCTTTCGGAAGAACAAAAGAAAATTATCTGAATACTTTTTGAAACATTGAAAAATAAATATGATTATCTTCGAACAGATGGAAAATGTAGTTTTTAACCGAAAATCCTTAATGCTTGTAATTATTGCTTCATTGGGATACTTCGTAGATATTTACGACTTAGTTCTCTTTGGAGTTGTAAAAACGGACAGCATTAAAAGTATTCTGCCTTTTGCTTCTGATGCAACGCGCGGTGCAATTGGGAAAATGCTTTTCAATTTACAAATGATGGGAATGTTCATTGGAGGATTATTGTGGGGAATACTAGGAGATAAAAAGGGACGCGTTAAGGTTCTGTTCGGATCAATTCTCTTATACTCTCTTGCAAACATTGCAAATGCATTCGTAACTGACATCCCAAGTTATTGTGTCATTCGTGTAATTGCAGGAATTGGTCTTGCAGGTGAATTAGGAGCTGGAATTACACTCGTTTCTGAACTGATGCCAAAAGAAAAGCGCGGCTATGGCACAATGATCATAGTGTGCTTTGGAGCTCTCGGTGCAGTTTTTGCAAAATTAGTATATGACAAGGGTGACTTTTTCAGTTCAATTGTTCATTCAATTTTTGGTATTTCACTTCTAAATTGGCAAGTCGCCTACATTGTTGGTGGAATTCTCGGACTCCTTTTACTTTTAATTCGAATGGGAACTTTAGAGTCTGGAATGTTTCATCAAATGCATCAAGAGGGCGTTAAACGGGGTGATTTAAAATTGATTTTTTTCAAGCGATCCAACCTCATCAAATACATTCAGTGTATCATTATTGGAATTCCAATTTGGTTTGTTATTGGACTTCTAATTATGAATTCAGAGGATAATTTTGGCCCATTGCTTGGATTGAAAACTATAAAAAATGGATATGCTGTCATGTATTCATACATCGGACTTGCCGTTGGAGATTTAGTTGCAGGTCTTTTGAGTCAACTATTAAAAAGCAGAAGAAAGGTAGTTATGATCTTTTTATCAATGACGATTGTTGTTACGTCCTTATTTCTCTTTGGTTCAAGAAATATCAACGAAGGAACTTATTACTTTTATTGTTTCCTTTTGGGTGCTTCGACTGGGTATTGGGCGATTTTTGTAACAATTGCAGCAGAGCAATTCGGAACAAATATTCGTTCGACAGCCGCAAATACGATACCTAATTTTGTTCGTGGATCAGTAAATCTTGTTGTGCTCTTTTTCTCATTTTTAGTTTCTTCGAATATTGAAGATGGACTCTCTGCCTTAATAGTTGGACTAACAATTATTTCCCTTGCATTATGGAGCATTTATAAACTAAAGGAAACCTTTGGGAAGGATTTAAACTACATTGAAGAATTATCCTAACCCAATAGTTAAATCGCTTTAAGACCTGGAGCGAAAAGAAATTTATTTGGGGAAACCAGATTCGTTTTTACAGCATACATAACTATTCCAGCCGTGTTATTTACACCCAGTTTAGCCATAATATTCTTGCGGTGGGTATTCACCGTATGTTTACTTAAAAAAAGTTGTTCGGCGATTTGTTCATTGGTATATCCCTCCGCAATTAGAACGATTATCTCATTTTCTCGTTCGGACAAAATTACCGCCTCGCAGGTAAATGAATCAAAATCTAAATCGTTGACATCAATATTGGCTTTTTGAATTGCCTCAAGAATTTGACCGCAGAAAAATTTATTTCCACGAGCGGTTTCTGAAACAGCATTTACAATTTCTGATAGATCACAATCCTTTTTTACGTAACTCGTAATTCCGGAACGCAGGGCATCGACCAAAGTTTGAGCACTTTGCTCTGGAGTTATGGCTAAAAAGCGAACACGTTTATGTTTCTGCTGTATTTTAGGAACAATATTGATATCAAATCCTGGAGATGTGTAATCGATTATTACCACTGAGGCTCCAAAAGCACCAATTTGTTCAAGTAATTCTTCGTTATTGATTGCTTCTCCACTAATCGTAATATCAGGCTGCGCAGACAAAATTGTTCTTAAACCGATACGGATTAAGTCATTGCTATCAGCGAGGATTACGTTCATCTTATTTAGAATCAATTTAAACAAGACAAAGATAGAAACTGAATTTGAATGTGCAAGATTTTTGAGGGGAAATAGTTTTGTGTTAGTTGCGAATTGCCAACGGAAGAATTGCGAATAGGGTGATTGCGAGTTACGAACTATAGAATTGCGAATGGGGTAATTGCGAATTGCCAACGGAAGAATTGCGAATAGGGTGATTGCGAGTTACGAACTATAGAATTGCGAATGGGGTGATTGCGAGTTGCGAACTATAGAATTGCGAATAGGGTGATTGCGAGTTACGAACTATAGAATTGCGAATGGGGTGAATGCGAGTTGCGAACTATAGAATTGCGAATGGGATAATTGCGAGTTGCGAACTATAGAATTGCGAATGGAGTAATTGCGAGTTAAGCAAGAATGGTTCTGCGTTAGCAATTCGCAATTTTAAAGTTCTAAAAATCCACCAAAAAGTTATCGATTGAAGCTTTTCCCCGCAGCACATACCAATTGCCATAAGGCCCTTGCACCAACATTCGCATCCCAATCGCCTTCGTTTCCAGGGGCAACTTCATTTAAGTCAAATCCGATAATATTTCTGCCCGATTCAACTACTTTAAAAAGTAGATAACTGACTTCTTGAAGTTCAAATCCACCTGCTACTGGCGTTCCTGTGTTTGGACACAATTCCGGTTTTAAACCATCAATATCAAAAGAAATGTAAACGTTTATTGGGAGTGAATCGATGATTTCTTCAACTTGCTGCGACCATGTTTTACCTGTATAGGATTCATTCTTCAAATTCCAATCAAAAAAGGTTTTTACTCGGCTGTGTTGATCAGAAAGCTGAACTTCACGCTCAGAAATATCGCGAATACCCACTTGAACCAATTTCGACATGTTATCACAACGATTCAAAACATTAAACATAATGCTCGCATGCGATTGATGAAACCCTTCGTACGCATCACGTAAATCCGCATGGGCATCAATTTGTAGGATTCCGAAATCAGAATAGGTATCATTCAATGCTTCAATCAATCCTAACGGAGTTGAGTGTTCACCACCTAAAACGGCAACCATTTTCCCCGCTTTTAGTAATTCAAGGCTTCGTTCTTTTAAATTAGACCTCAGTGCCTCGTGCGCTTCGTTTATTTCATCGATATCCGATTTAAATTTCTCTAAAGCCAATTCTTCACCGTTTTCTTCTAAAAAATGAATGTATCGCATGCCTTTTTCACAACATATATCGTTGATTTCCTTCCATTCGTTAGAAATCGGAGCCATGTAAACTTTGGTGTCGTATGCTTTATCCAATTCTGGGTGATAAAAATCCAACTGAGTTGAAGCATCTAAGATCGCTTGCGGTCCATTGCTCGTTCCCTTGCCATAAGACGCAGTAGCATCCCAAGGAATCGGAATAATAACAATATCCGCATCTTGCTCTGTGTATGGGAATCCAAAAATATTTCCATTAGCGATTCCAACGCCATTTGGATCAAATTGTGTCATTTATTTAAACTTTTATAGTAATCTACCGCCTTTCGCACAGAACCATTTTTCTGAAGTAAATCAGCTGCTAAATCATACTCAATTTGAAGTTCATCAGCAACCATGCGTGTTCCACGATCAACTAACTTATTGTTGCTCAATTGCATGTCGACCATTTTATTTCCTTTCACACGACCTAGTTTGATCATCAAAGAAGTAGAAATCATATTCAGAACGAGTTTTTGTGCGGTTCCCGATTTCATACGTGTGCTTCCAGTCACAAATTCTGGCCCAACAACAGGCGTCATTGGAAAATCAGCTAATTGTGCAAGAGGTGATTCAGGGTTACACGAGATTCCTCCGGTTAAAATACCTTCCGTCTTTGCTTTTTCTAGCGCACCTAAAACATATGGAGTTGTTCCTGAAGCTGCTATACCGACAACAGTATCGTTTGAATTGATGTTATATTCTAATAAATCTTTCCAACCTTGTTCGCGATCGTCTTCCGCAAATTCAACAGCACGACGAATGGCCGTATCTCCCCCTGCGATGATTCCAACTACAACTCCATGCTCGATTCCAAAAGTTGGAGGACATTCACTTGCATCGACAATTCCAAGTCGTCCGCTGGTTCCTGCTCCCATGTAGAATAAACGTCCGCCCTTTTTCATTCTTTCATAACAAGCTTCTACAAAAGCCTCGATCGCCGGAATCTCTTTTTCAACTGCAAGCGGAACCGTTTGATCTTCGCGATTAATGTTTTGAAGCAATTCGTTCGTTGCCATTTTTTCAAGGTCATTGTAATTCGAGCTCGACTCGGTAATTCGTTTCATTAATTTGAATTTAAAAGTTAAACCAAATACGCTTTCATTTCTGATGACTTCATATCGATCTCGATACGATCTTTGAGTGTTGTGGACAAACGCAAACCAATAAAATCTGTTTTGATTGGATAACGTCGATGTTGACGATCAACAAGGGCAACTGTTTTAATCGCTTTCGTTGCCTGTTCCAAAAATTTGATCAAGGCGTATTGCATTGTTTTACCTGAATTCACAACATCATCAACCAAAATGATATAGCCTTTTTTCAGCGTTTTTTGATCGATACTCAATTGAATCGGCTGACTCCAGGGTTCTTCTTTGTTTACTACAATTTCAAAAAAGACCACTTCAATGTTAGAATTCGCTCGGATGATTTCTGATAATTTCTTTGCCAAAATGGAACCATTTCCAACAATGCCTCCGATGAAAATAGTCTGTTCTTCAAAACAATTTTCAAGAATTTGATGTCCAAGGCGTGTGATTTTCTGGTCGATTTGCCGATGATCTAGAATAACTTGCATAGCTTAAGAATGTAAACAAAGATATTTGTTTCCGAAGAAAAACAGATTATCCTCAAATTAAAGAAATCAACAATGTTTTCGAAAAATCGGTTTATGAATTGAAATAAGCTAATTTCGTATTATGTCAAGTCGTTTTGATACGCTCAGCATTCTGAAGCACTTAACACTTCCTCGCATTTGGAATCTTGCCCTCTTGCGAAGCAGCTATTATTTGGCAAGAATTTCGAAACGAGCAATCTCTGCTGGTTATCCGGCATCGTTAAGTATCGAACCAACCACGGCTTGCAATTTGGGTTGCCCGGAATGTCCGAGCGGATTGAAACAATTTACCCGACCTACTGGAAAAATAGACTTGAATCTTCATCAAAACATGCTTAATCAAGTAAAAAGAAGTGTTTTCTACATCAACTATTATTTTCAAGGTGAACCTTTTTTACATCCGCAATTTTTAGAGTTAATCAAACAAGCAAAGCAGTCGAAAATTTATACGTCAACCTCCACGAATGCTCATTTCATAGACGAGAAAAAAGCCGAAGAAATTGTTCAATCTGGTTTGGATCGATTAATAATTTCCATTGACGGATTAACGCAAGAAACCTATGAGCAATATCGCGTTTACGGAAACTTATCGAAAGTTATTGAGGCAAGTAAACAGTTAGTTTTGGCTAAAAGAAAATTACAATCTACGACACCTCATCTGATTTTTCAATTTCTAGCAGTTAAGCCCAATGAACATGAAATCCCTCAAGTTTTTGAGTTAGCGAATGATATCGGAATTGATGAAGTCCGCATTAAAACGGCTCAACTTTACGACTTTGAAAACGGAAATCCATTGATGCCGAAAAATGAAAAATATTCGCGTTACACCAAACGAAAAGATGGAACTTATAAAATCAAGGGCAACCCAGGAAATCACTGTTGGCGCATGTGGTCGGGAAGTGTTTTTACATGGGATGGAAAAGTCGTTCCTTGTTGTTTTGATAAAGATGCCAAACACGTTTTAGGTTCAATTACCGAAAATACATTTGATAGCATTTGGAAATCAGAAAAATACCGAGCTTTCCGTCAAGCAATTCTGAAAAACCGTCAAGAAATTGATATTTGTAAAAACTGTTCTGAGGGCACTCAGGTTTGGAGTTGAAATCTATCGAAATATAAACCCAAAGTCAGCTTCCTGAGGAACATTTTTAAAAGAACCCTTGATAACGTGTGTTCCCGGCAGTAAATGAATAAAATTGCGTTCGAATCGGACGCCTTGTTTCATGGAGTAAAGCCAAAAATCAGCACAGAAAGCAGAATTTGTCACTTTAATCTCAAATGTTTGATTTGAAGGATTTATTCGCTCCAATTTTATCGAAACTTTTGGTTTACCGAAATTCTTTTTTGAAAATATTAAAAAATCCCTAGAATAAGTTGAATCTATGCTGATTCGAATTAGAACATCCTTAGAAAATTTGCTTTTGGATTTATTCCAGACTTCTTTCTTATCCTGATAATTCAATTCTAATTGATTTTCAGAAACTTCTAATAATTTACCATCTAACGAATAAGTTTCGACCTTCACTTTAAAGTTCTTTTTTTGATTTAAATCCGATTTCAACCAGATTACTTCACCATTTTCGGTCAATTGAGAAAGCAAGGCAACATCGCGGTAATCGTCACGCATCTCGTAATGCAAAGCCTTCCAATTTCCGTAAAAATCAATACTTGACCAAGTCGGAGCCGGCCAACAATCATTCAGCTGCCAATACAAGGTCCCGGCGCAACGAGGAGCATCCAAACGATGACCAGCAACGGCCGAAGAAACAGCAAATGCTTGTGTTAATTGAGATAAATAAACGAAACGCTGAAAATCATTGGTTTTACCAAAAAGTAAATCCGAATGTTTTTTAATCATGTTGTTACCAACGTAGCTTTTTTGATGATGCTTCATAACTATCGAATTCAAATCCCAATCTTTCATATCGGAAAAAGCCAAAAGTGTAGAATACTCCGGGAAACTTTGGAAACCATATTCCGCGTTGAATCTTCCAATCTTTTTTGAAAAATCAGACATAGGGTCTTTTCCGTGCCAAACACCCCAATAATGTTGAGATCCATGGTTGTAAAAATCATCATTTCCCCAGTTGCTTAATGGAGAGGTATGAATATAGTTTGTTTTGGTATAATTGGAAATCACATTTGGTATAAGAGTTTGAAACAAGTCTCGGTATGCTTTTTCGATAATTTTCTGATCCTCTTCCTTTAAGTTATACTGACTCTGAAAGCCCCAATTTTTCCAAGCTACATCCACTTCATTATTTCCATTGAATAAAACAACACTCGGGTGGCTGGAAATCCGAGGAATTTGATAATTCAATTCATTTTTCACAGATGAAAGAAAAGCGGAATCACCAGGATACATAGCGCAAGCAAACATAAAATCCTGCCAAACCATTATGCCTTTTTCATCGCAGGTTTCAAAGAAAATATCATCCGGATAATACCCCCCACCCCAAACGCGAACCATATTGAAATTAGCGGCTTCCATCTGTTCGATCATTTCGATTATTTCTGAACTTTTTACAGAAGCTGGAAAAACGGATTGAGGAATGTAATTTGCTCCTTTGCAAAAAATCGGAAGACCATTCACTTTGATTTGATAGGAAGTTCCCCAGTTGTCTTTTTCCTGAACAAGCTCTGCTTTGCGAATGCCAAAACGAATAATTTTCTCATCAAGCAAATTTTTATTTTTATCATAAAGCCTCAACGTATCGAGATATAAATTTTGTTCACCGAAACCTTTCGGCCACCATAATTTTGGATTGTTGATTTTTACATCCAGTTGAAATCCTCCGTTTTTGACAGAAATATCTTCATTTGAAATTGCTCCCAAGATCTCTGAAATCAAAAGGAATTCATTTGTCGGATTTTTGAGATTTATTCGAACAGTCATCCAAGCATATTTCTCCTCTATTTCCTTTGTTGAGAAAACACAACCTAAAATTGAATTTTCCTTTCCAAATCGAATTTCAGCTGGTTTTGTTAATCCGATTGTATTCATTCTTAGCGCCCAATCCCAACCAAATTGGTACTGAGGTTTTCGAGTAATTGGAGCAGCTTTAATTTTATTCGGATCATTCGGTGCTGGAAAATGGAATTTTTCGTTTTCGTATTGTTCTTTGTGATGAAGAATCGGTGGGGTTAAAATGAGTTTTATTTCGTTGTAACCACAAACTATATTTTGTTTAATATCTATTTCGTGGGGATGAAAAAAATTATCTGCACTTGCAAGTTTTTCTCCATTAACAAATATGTCAGCATAGCAATCAATGTTCGGAAAATATAGTTCTAATTTGTCTGAATTGTGCTCTTGTTCGGTTAAATAGAATGAAGCTTTTAACGGCCAAACTTCATTTTCAATCCAATCAAATTCTTGTTCATTACAACCAACATATGGATTCGGCAAATCTCCGCTCTCAATCAACTTTTCTTGAATGCTTCCATAGGAGCCAAAATTCTGCCAAACCTTTTTTTTAGGGTTGTAGAACTCCCAACTCAGTGAACGTTGAGCCACCATATTTCCTGTCATCAAAATCATACATAACATGGTTTTTAGCAGGTTCATTATCAAAAAGAATTAATATCGATAAAAGTAAAAAGAAATGGGAATGTAATAAACGAAGTTATCTCAAAAGATTCACATGTCCTTTATAGTTATACACGCGAAAATCGATCCACGTAAATTGCATTTTCCATACATACGTCCCATCCTGAACATTAATTTTTCCATTATCAATTGTGCCATCCCATCCTGAATAAATATCTTTTGTTTCAAAAACTAATTCTCCCCAGCGGTTATAAACTTGAAGTAAATAATTTTTAACATTCATTGGATTGGAAAATACAGGATGCCAAATATCATTCAACAAATCATTATTTGGAATAAATGTATTTGGCACATAACAATACGGATCGTTATTAAATAGAATTATTTGATAGGCTGTATCAGCGCAACCTTCATCTGTTGAGGCAAACAAACTAATTAAAAATGTGTCAGCTAAATTCAGTGGATAAGTAAATTGCCCTGGTTCGAATTGTAGAACATTCTGCTGACCAACACCTAAATTCCAAATGTAAAAATCACCATCTGTGGAATTATTTAAAATTGTTGTAGTCGCTTGCTCTGGATAAAGCACTAATGGATCAGCATTTATAGAAGCATTAGGTGTTTGATAAACAGTTATGAAATCTTCATAGGTTATATCATTAAAACAACCATTGGCATCATAAACTGTGAGACTTACATCAAAAACTCCACCGCTTTCAAATGTATGATTGACATTTTCGCAATCGTCAAATTCGCCCCCATCTCCAAATTCCCACTCACAATCAAAGGTTGCATCTGACGTATTCGTGAAATTAACTACTAGAGGACTGCATCCAACTAAAATATCGGCATCAAATGATGGTTGAAGTTGCGGAGGTTCACCCAGAAAACAATCGAGGCTAAAAATACAATTATTTGTATCTGTTATGGTTACAGCGTAATTTCCAGTATAGAGTGAATCTAAATTTTGTGTCGAATCACCCGTTGTCCAAAGATAACTATAACCTGGTGTTCCGCCAGAGGGAGTTAATAGTAATTGACCATCTCCATATCCAAAACACTGAGGTTGAATTTCAGCATAGACTGCAGATAAAGGCGCGATTGGTTGAGAAACCAAAGCAATTTCTGAATAGTTACAATTATTTGAATCCAAAACAAAAAATTCATAATTACCTGAAATTAAAGAATCTATAGAAAGAGTAGAATCTAAAGTTGACCAATTATATGTATATGGAACTGTTCCACCACTGATTGTTGCTGTTATTGCACCCGTCGTATCGCCAAAACATTTAACATTCGTAATGTCAAAAAGAATATCTAATGGAGCATCTGGTTGTAATAATATTATGGACAATGAATCTACACATTGCAATGAATCTGTGACAAAAACTTGATATTCACCCGCAGATATAGAAGTTAAATCAGCTATCGAAGCGCTATTTGACCAATCATATTGATATCCATTAAGTAGAGAAGGTGTTCCTCCCGAAACTTCAATATCAATACTTCCTGTGGAAGCTCCAAAACATAAGATATCAACATGTGTTTCAGTAATAGAAATAGGTTCTGCTGGTTGTGTAATCGTAGTAGAGATACTATCCAAGCAATTTTTAGCATCCGTGACATATACTTTGTAATAACCTGTATCCAAATCTGAAATATCTTCGGAAATTTGATTTGAAGTCCATTGATAATTGTAATTCGGTGTACCTCCTGAAACTGTCAAATTTATTGAACCAGAAGAATCTCCAAAACAAGCGACATTCAATTGTGAAATAGCCAAAGTTAATGGTGCTAAAGGCTGAGTTACCTCAAAACTAAAACTATTGACGCAATTATTTGAATCAGTAATCTGAACAGTGTAAGTTCCTGCAATAAGGGAATCTATATCTTCTGTGTTTTCATTGTTTGACCAAACATAAGCGTATGGTGTAACTCCCCCACTTACCGAGATATCGATTGAACCATCTGCACCAGCATGACAATTAACTGGAATGATTTGATCAGCAACAGAAACAGCATCTGGTTGGGTTATTTCAAGAATATATGGATGAATGCAACCATTGTTATCTGAAAGGAAATATTGATATAATCCCGCACCCCCATTCACCCAATCTAGTCCTACCAAAAATCCGGCGGAACCAGCACAAATTCCAAAATAAGGTTCTGTTCCCCCTATCGGATTTACATCTATTACCCCTGTTGTAAAGCCATTGCAGAGCACATTCGTGATTTCAATTTGTGCATACAAAGAATCTGGTTGCAATATTTCAGTGGAGTCAAAAGCAACACAATTGTTGTCATCTGTTACCTCTATTCCGTAAATACCAGCCGGAAGGGAGCTTACATTTTGAGTAACCACATTAATAGGAAGCCAATTGTAATCGTAAGAACCAACGCCTCCCTGGGCAATACTTTGAACACCACCATCTGAATACCCCCAACAACTAACCCATGTAGAATCTGCATTCACAATTAGTTTTGGTGGTTGGGTAACAAAAATTGAATCCAAAATCATACAATCATTCGCATCAGTAACTTCAACGACATACATTCCCTGAGGAATATTTGAAATCGCACTTGTTACTGCCAAATTTTGCCATAGATATTCATAGCCGGGAGTTCCACCATTAACTAAAACCGAAGCTGATCCATTTGAATCACCAAAGCACAACGGCTCAATCATACTCATTTGAGTGCTAAGTGGTTGGTTGGGTTGGGTTAAGGTATATGTTCCACTTGTTGTACAACCCTTACTATCTTCTATTTCAACTTGATATGTTCCAAAAGGCAAATTATTGACATCTTCAGAAAGAATACCATTTCCCCAATTGTAAAAATAAGGAGCTGTTCCACCAATTACAGTTAAATCAATAATACCTGTGCTTTCACCAAAGCAACGAACATCAGTAAGTATCGCTGAAACACTAAGTGGCGCATCAGGCTCCGTCAGGTTAATTGTTAAACTGTCTTTACATTGATTATTATCAGTTACGATAATTTCATAACTTCCCGCAGGAATCAAACTTAAATCCTCTGTCGTTTGAGAATTATCCCAATTAAATGAATATGGGACTATTCCACCCGCAACGCTGAGATCGATAGTTCCAGAAGCGTCTCCAAAACAATTAATATTCTGATGCGATTCGTCTAAAACTATATCATCTGGCTGTGTAATTTGGTTACTCAAAACAAGTTCACAATCGTTAAAATCACGTATGGTTAAAGTATAACTTCCTGCCAACACAGATTGAATATCTTCAGTAATTGAACCATTATTCCAACTATAACTATATGGCACTGTACCTCCTGAAATTGTTACGTCAATACTTCCACTTGCAACACCAAAACACAGAACATTCTGAATAGAAACAACAGAGCTAAGTGGTGCTTCAGGCTGATTTACAAAGGCAGAAATAAAAGATTGACAACTATTCGCATCTGTAATTGTCACGAAATAATTTCCTGTTGTTAGGTTGCTTAAATCTTGAGAACCTATTCCATTATTCCATCCGTAAAAATAAGGTTGTAAACCGCCAGATACACTTAAATCAATTGTACCATCAGCTCCTGCAAAACAAGATACATCCGTATGTGAAATACTTGGTTGCATTGTATTTGATGGGTCAAGAATTGTAGCTCCAATGGTATCAAAACAACCATGATCATCAGTAACTGTGCAATAATAATATCCAGTAACTAAATTTGTAAGATCTTCAATTGGCTGATTATTATTCCAAAGGAAAGTATAAGGCGCAGTACCTCCAGATGCGGTGAGATTTGTAGTTCCTTGTTGCCCTCCAAGACAAAGAGCATCGGTATGAGTAATCGTCAAAGATAATGGGGATAAAGGTTCTAAGACTGTTGTTGAATAATTCTTTGAACAGCCATTTGCATCAGTAACAATTACCCCATAAATACCAGCTCCAACATTGCTAATGTCTTCAGTCGATAAGGCATTTGACCAAAGGAACTGAAAAGGAGCCGTACCTCCTGCAATTTGTAAATCTATACTTCCTGTTTGCTCACCAAAGCATAGAACATCAACTTCACTGCTACTTAAGAGAATATCCTGAGGCTGTTCAATTACCGTATCAATTAAAAATTGACAACCATTATTATCTGTAACTTGTAAAGAATATACTCCGGCGATTAAGCCCGAAATATCCTCATTTACAGATCCATTCGACCAAAGGTATGTGTAAGGGACGGTCCCTCCATTTATGGTGGCATCTAAACTTCCATTTGCAGATCCAAAACAAGTTGCATCCGACTTACTTAAAATTGCAATGAGTGGCGCAGAAGGTTGAACAAGTTGAGCCGTATCTTTATGCAAACAACCATTGTTATCGGTAATCGTAACAATATATTGTCCAGGTAATAGTGAATTTAAATCTTGAGTTTGAACAGCGTTATCCCAAGAATAGAAATAAGGGCTTGTTCCGCCAGAAACAGTTAAATCAACTTGACCTGTTGATGCTCCGAAGCAATCAATGTCCGTTTCAATGATATTACTTGATAAAGGAGCTGCTGGCTGGCTTATCGTTATAGTCATCTGTGTAGAGCAATTCTTAGAATCCGTTGTTGTTAATGTATAACTTCCAGCAACCAAATTCGATATATCTTGAGAAACAGAATTATTACTCCAGCTGTATGTATATCCGGCAGTACCTCCGCTAACAGAAATATCAATTGATCCTGTGGAGTTACCAAAACACAATACATCAACTTGCGTTGAAGTTAAAGTCAAAGGAGCTGATGGCTGCGTAATTGTAACACTGTGATTTTTTGTACAACCATTTAAATCAGAAATAATTACTGTGTATGTTCCTGCACTTAAACTCGTTATATCCTGGGTGGTTTGACCATTTGACCAACTATAAGTATATCCTGGGGTTCCTCCGCCATTTGTTAAATTGATTGAACCATCCGAACCACCATAGCAGGATACATTAATTTGGGTATGACTTGAGGTCAAAGCAGGTGGATTTGCCAAAGTAACACTACTCGTTTTTTGGCAGCCATTCGCATCGGTGATTGTTGCCGTGTAGGTTCCTGGTGATAATCCACTAATAGAAGCAGTTGTTTGACCATCGGGTGACCAACTAATCTGATAAGGAGCTGTACCACCACTGAAGGTTACGTTTGCAGAACCATCATTCGCTCCTATACAACTTATATCTCGCCCATTGTAATTTGAGGTTTTAGAGGCTGTAGCTAGCAAGGCGGTTGGCTGTGTGATGGTATAGGATTCAGAATCGGTACATGTATTTGCATCCGTAACAGTCACCTGATAAGTTCCAGGAGATAAATTGTTCACTGATGAACTTGTTGCCCCTCCTGGAGACCATTGGTATTGATAATTTGGTGTTCCTGAGGTTGTGCTAACATAGATTTTACCATTTGCTGCATTGAAACAAGTAATGTTTTTTAACGAATCTAAGTTGATCGTTGGATTTGGATGTATAGTAACATCTGTTGAAGCATTTAAAGAACAATTCAACCCTGAAAATGTGATTAGAACATTATACAAACCTGAATTAAGTAATGTAGAATTTAAAATGGTTTGCGAATTGCCATTTGTTGGCATAGCAGCAGGACCAGTCCAAGTATAATTTGCGGAAGCAGAAAATGTTGCTGTTAAAACTAAATTTTCTCCAACACAAACAGGAGAATTATAGTTAATACTTGGTGGCGGACACCCCGAAACATCAATAATTAATTCGTTACTTGCCTCCAATGGACAACCATTTGCGTTGTATGTATCTGATGCTCCTCCGTTATCATATGAATTACCCGAAATATTTCCGGTTCCATAAATATATGCCACGTGGGACAAGGTAGAATCACATTGAAACATTAAACAGTCGTTGATTACCTGAACACGAAATTTTACGACCGTGCTATCGGAACCAGAAGATGAAGCAAAAACTTGTCCTCCGAAAATGTTGTTAGCGCCAGTTCCTATTCGAAATTTTAAGGTTTTATTTGTTGAATTATATTCCGCCTGATCATCATTAGCGACATCTGTTTTAACCCCTAAATTTGGGCCGTGAACGATTGAAATAGAATTAGGAACATAGGTTGTTCTTGGATCCAAGGTATCGACCATATAGGTATTAATGGAAACATCAGAACCTATGTTCTTTCCGATAAGGGTATACTCCAAAATATCTCCAGGAGCTACTAACCCACCATTTAGATCATTTATTCGAACATCAGCTCTTAAATCAGGTTCATAAATATCAATTGCTGATGTAAAAGCTCTTGCCAAAATATTTTCAGAGCTCGTCGTCACCCTTATTGTGGCTGAAGTAGCATTATTCCCAATAAAACTAAAAGTTGAATTATTCGGCAGAAAAACGCTGGCATCATAACCTAATGTATTATTTAAATTAGGATTTCGAAAGGTAGTAACCGCGGCGCCGTATGAAATTGTTGAATTGAAAAAGTCTGTGGTCGGATGCAAAGCATCTGAAACATTCACAAACGTTCCTGCCCCATTAAATTGCAATTGATCTCCTGTTGAACCTCGATCTCCTTCGAATCCAATTACACCCAATTCAAAACCTACAGGCCCGGAAGGAGGGGTTGCAAAACCTGAGATCGGAATATCCAAAAAAGAACCTGCACTTATATTTCCAAATCCATCAAAAACTGTCAAGTTTCGCATCGATTGAAATACATTTTTATAGACAACAATAATCGACCAACCACCCCAATAATTTGATCCGCCCGTTTGTGTTACCACATTTGCAACAGTAAATCGCGCTTTGATTCCTGCAGTTTGAACAATCGACGTAATATCCTTGAAGCAATGGTAGCTTGGATGTGTTCCAAGCGACTGAGCGTCAACTAACTCATCAGCGGTTAAACTCTGGTATATGCCATTCCCAATACGAATACGAACTTGATTTCTGATATTCCAATTGTTAACACTTGAGGTTGCTCTTCCACTCCAATATAATCCCGCCCAAAGAATTTCGCTACAATTTGCTAGATTCAAACTATCACTTGAAGACATAAACGTGGATGAATTGCCATCTATATCAACATAGTTCATTGTAAAACTACCGTTTGAATTTGATCCATTTGGAGGTAATTCAGAGGTTGCTGATGTGCATGTTGCTCCTGAATTACAAGAAACCGAAACATTTGACAAGATGCGTATGCCCCCTTTTTGAGAAGTAGAAAACCTCGAATCAAAAGGTTGAATCAACTGAGCAAATGTCAGCTTGACGATTAAAATAATAAATATACTAAGGCTGAATTTCAAGATTCAGAAATTGGTAAAGTATTGCTAAAGTTACGGATTTTAAGACGATTAGATAGCGTTTTCGTTGCTTGAACAATTATCAAGATTATAAATAACTACTAATGAATTTATTAGCGCAACAAATTCACGTGCCCCGTTGCCGTGTATACCTTAAAATCAAACCAAGAAAATTGAATTTTCCAGACGTATGTTCCATCCTGAACCATATTTGTAGGATCCCCAAATGAACCATTCCATCCCATATTAGGATCATCAGTACTAAAAATTAATTCACCCCAACGATTAAAGACTTGCAAAGAATAGCGCTTTATATTTTCGATATTGGAAAAAATAGGTTTCCATAAGTCATTTCTGCCATCACCGTCGGGAATAAATGTATTTGGCACGTAATAAAATGGATCGTTATTAAATAAAATTATTTTACGAACCGTATCAGCGCAACCTTCAACTGTTTGTGCAATGAGAGAAACTAAAAACGTATCTGAAATATTAATAGGATATGAATGTTCGCCTGGCTCAAAATAAAGATGACTCGCTTGTTCATCACCCAAATTCCAAATGTAAAAATCTCCACCTATTGATTCGTTGGTAATAGTGGTAGTGTTCGAGAAAGAAAATAACTGCTGAGGGTCCAAATTAAAGTCTGCTTGTGGGGTTTGATGCACAGTAATTAAATTGTCGTAAGTGACATTGTTTGAACAGCCATTCGCATCAATAATTGTCAGGAACACATCGTAAATTCCACCCTCATTATAACTATTTGAAACTTCATCGCAACCAATAAATGATTGTCCATCGCCAAAATTCCACAAACAAGAAACGCTTGGATCAGAAGTATTTTGAAAATTTACCAAAAAAGGAGTACAACCCTCAAGTGTATCAACATCAAACGAAACCTGCAATTGAGGAGGCTGATTTAAAGTACAAAGAAGTTCTGTTTGACAATTATTTGCGTCACTAACTAAAACATTATAAGTTCCAGTTATTAACGAGTCAGCTACTTGGGAATTATCACCATTTGACCATAAATAAGAATAAGGAGTTGTTCCTCCTGACGGCGTTGCAATCAACTGACCATCTGAATACCCAAAACAAGTAGGTTGTATTTGTGTATAGCTAATTTCCAAAGTATCAGGTTGCGTAATTACATACGAAAAAGATACTTCACATAGGTTAGAATCTGTGACTGTTATTGAATAATTCCCTTGAATTAATCCTGAAATATCTTCAGAAATTTGTCCGTTTGACCAGCTAAATTCATAAGGTTGCACACCTCCATAAACATCTAAATTAATTGAAGCATCACTTCCATTAAAACAACTCACCATTGTTAATTGGGAATTTGCTTGAATTTGGTCTGGCTCTTCGATAGTTGTGTCAGCTGAAAGCACACAGCCAAGCGCATCAGTTATATTCAAAGAATAATTTCCAACTGGTAAATCAGAGATAATATCGGAAATTTCGCTTGTTGACCACAAATAATTATAAGGAGGAGTACCTCCTAAAACACTTGCATCAATAGCTCCTTGAGAGGCTCCATAACAAATATTATCAGAAGTTACGAATGAGATTTGAAGTGGTAATGCTGGTTGATTGACAGAAGTTGTGTCGTATGCTAAACATCCATTAAAATCAGTAATAACAACAGAGTATTGTCCCGCTGCTAGGTTAGAAATCGAATTTGTGATTGAATTATCATTCCACAAAAACGAATATGGTGAAATTCCTCCATTCGGAATTGCTGTAACCGATCCTGTTGACGCTCCAAAGCAATTGACATTTGTTGAATCCGCATTTACATTTAATTCATCGGGTTGAAGCACGGAAACAATTGCAGAAATTGAACAAAGATTCGTATCAAGAACTGTTACAACATAATCACCTGCTAACAAATTTGAAACCGTATTCGTTATTTCACCATTGCTCCAATTGATTGAATATCCTGGCGTTCCACCACTTATATTAACAGTTGCGGTTCCGTTGGATTCTCCAAAACAAATAACCGGCGTAAAAGATGTCGAAATTGATATTGGAGTTAGAGGTTGAGCGACAAAATAGGTTTCAGTCGCAGAACAATTTTTTATATCTGTAACAGTAATTGTATACGAACCAGTTACAAGCGCTTGAATGTCTTCGGAGATATCATTCGTGCTCCATTGGTAGTTGTAAAAACCATTGCCACCAGAGGGCGTAAGATTAATTGCCCCATCATTTCCTGCAAAGCAAGAAACATCATCAATTTCAGCAGCTAAAGTAAGTGGTGCATCCGGTTGATCTATTAAAACTGAAATGGATTTAATGCAATTGTTGGCGTCCGTTACTATTAATTCGTAAGTGTCATATGAAAGTGAATTAATGTCTTCTGTCGTTTCTCCGTTACTCCAAAGATAGTTGTAAGGCGCCACCCCACCAGTTATCGTTATATCAATAACACCATCATTTCCGCCATAACAAGAAACATCTTGATGAACCTCTGAAATCATTATTTCATTAGGCTGAGTTATCGTAATCGATGTATCCGCTATACAACCATTATTGTCTGTTAAAGTGATATCATAACTAGCTGAACCAAGGTTAAACAAATCCTCGTCAGTGGATCCATTGCTCCAAGAATATTGATAAGGAGAAGTCCCTCCTGTGGCTGTGATATCTATTGTACCTGTTTCAAAATCATAACACAGAACATCATTTTTTTGAAAAGAAATTTGAAGTGGTGCAGGTGGTTGATTAATCATCACTGATAAAAAGGATTGACAAGAATTTAAATCCGTGACAGTCACAAAGTAATTTCCGTAGGTCAAATTACTAATATCTTCAGAATTGGAACCGTTGTTCCATATGTAAGAATAAGTAGGTGTACCAGCCGAAACATTTAAATTAATATCCCCATTTGAACCATTAAAACAAGAAACATCCGAATGAATTTCTGTTAGAACCATTGTGTTAGATGGATCAAGAATTGTAACACCAATCGTATCAGAACATTGATTGAAATCAGTAACAACACAATAATAAAATCCTGCTACTAAATTCTGCACATCCTCAGAATTTTGACCATTATTCCAATTGTAAATATAAGGCATCGTTCCCCCTGATACTGAAACATCAATGTTTCCTTGCTGACCTCCAATACACAATGCATCTTGATGGACTTCAGTCAACACAATTGGAGCCAAAGGTTGAGATATTGTAATTTGCTCAGAAATCGAACATCCCAATGAGTCGGTAATAGTAACTTGATAATTTCCAAAAACCAAAGCGGATAAATCTTCAGTTGTCGAACCATTTGACCATAAGTAAGTGTAATTTGGAGTTCCACCGGAGACTAAAACATCAATTGTTCCGGTTGCTTCGCCATAGCATTTTACATCAAGCTTGGTATATTGAATTTGCAATTGAGAAGGGTGGACTAAATTCGTGTCTGCTTGCAATTCGCATTGATTAGCATCTCTAACAATTACAGAATAAACACCTTGATTTAGAGCGGAAAGATCTTGCGTTATTTGGGCATTTGACCAAGTGTATTGATACGGAGCTGTTCCACCGTTTATCGTTAAATCAATACTGCCATCACTACTGCCAAAACAGTTTGGTTGATCGATTTGAAACGCATAAGTTAGTGGAGCCATAGGCTGTGAGACCAACGCAGCATTATTGGTTGTGCAACCATTAAAATCAGTTATTACTACTGAATAATTACCATTGTTCAAGGCGCTAATATCCTCAGTTGTAAAACCATTGTTCCATAAAAATGAATAAGGAATTGTTCCACCTGTAATTGATAAATTAACTGAACCATCGGTTCCTCCAAAACAAGATACATTCGTAATTAATACTGTTGAAGAAAGTGGAGCAGAAGGCTGTGAAATAATCACCGAAATAATTTCTTGACAATTTTTTGAATCTTTAACCGTGACTGAATAAGTTCCAGAACTTAAATTTGAAATATCTTGGGTTGTCGCACCGTTAGACCAGAGATAAGAATAAGGAGCGGTTCCTCCTGAAACAGAAAGATTTATAGAACCGGTAGAATTTCCGAAACAAGCAACATTAATATGCGTCTCAGTTAAGCTTATCGGTGCCAAAGGCTGAGTTATTGAAACAGATCTTGTTTTCGTGCAACCATTTAAATCTGTAACCAATACACTATATGTCCCAGCACTTAACCCTGAAATATCTTCAGTGGTTTGTCCATTCGACCAACTATATGAATATCCAGGAATTCCGCCAGTCACGGATAAGTTAATTGAACCATTTGAGCCTCCGAAACAAGAAACCATAAACTTAGTATCGCTTAAATTTATTGCAGATGGTTGGGTCAGAGTAACAGAACTCGTTTTAACACATCCATTAAAATCCGTAACCGTTACTGTGTATGTTCCAGGTGCTAAATTCGAAATATTTGCCGTGTTAGCTCCATTGGACCATTGAATGTTATATGGTGAAACCCCTCCCGAAATTAAAACATTTGCAGAACCGTCTGATGCACCGAAGCAACTTATGTTCTGTCCATTGTAATTAGAAGTGATACTTGCATTTGCCACAAGTAAAGTTGGCTGAGTTATTTCAAATGTATCTTTTACAAAACAAGTATTTGCATCCTGAATAGTCACAACATAAGAACCAGGTGATAATCCAGAAATTGAACTACTCGAAGAAAAATTCGTGTTTGTTGCCGAATTTGTCCATTGATATGTAAAAGGTGAATTTCCTAATCCTTGAACTTGAATCGATCCATTTGCCGCATTGAAACATTGAACGTTATTCAAAAAATTTAATTGAACTGTTGGATTGGGATTCACAACTACATTCTCGACTAAGTTATCGTAAGAACATGAACCATCTTGCAGCGTAATTGAAGCTGTGTAGTTTCCGGCATCGCTAAATGAGACATTTGGAATAGATGGATTTGCTAAATTCGATGTAAAACCATTGGGGCCTGTCCATGAATAATTTGCGTAAAGAGAGTATGGTACAGACAGATTAAGCGAATCCCCAAAACACAGAGGATTATTGTATGTAATGTCAATCGGAGGACAATTGGGTGCAAATACAGAAATCAAATTACTCGAAGAGGTTGGACAGCCATTTGCATCATAATAATCAGACGCCCCTCCATTATTAAACGTATTTCCTGAAATCACACCTGTACCAAATAAATATGCTTTATTTTCTAGTGTGCTATCACAGCTTAATAAAACGCAATCATCCACTACTTTTACTCGAAAACGCACAACCGCACTATCAATTCCTGTCGAAGAGTTGATCATAGATCCGCCTTGTAAAGCATCAGCACCTGCACTTACACGCGCTTTTATTGTTCGACTAACTGGATCATATTCAGCTTGGTCATCAGCTATTGCATCGGTTTTTGCCCCAACAAAAGGACCATTTAAATAACTAATGGTATTTGGAATATAATTCGTGCGAATATCGAGTGTATCAACTAAATATGTGTTTAAAGAAATATCTGAGCCAATGTTTTTAGCCACAACCGTGTATTCCAAAATATCATTTGGTTGAGCAGGTGCGCCATTCAAATCATTTATATAAACTGTGGCACGTAGGTCGGGTTCATAAATATCAATTGCCGAAGTTATCACTCTTGGTATAATCGCATCTTGCGATGTTGCAACGCGCACTGTAGCAGTGGTAGCATTATTTCCAATATAACTTTGGGTGGTGTTATCAGGAAGAAAAATACCTGTGTCAAAACCGAGTGTATTATTGTAGTTTGGTTTGCGATATGGAGTAAGAGCTCCATCATAAGTCAATATGCTATTGAAAAAATCTGTTGGTGAACGCAAAGGATCAGGCACATTTAAAAAAGTACCATTTCCATTAAATTGCAATCGATCACCTGCAATGCTACGATCTCCTTCAAAAGCAACAACTCCAAGTTCAAAACTGACTGGGCCAACTTGAGGGGTAACAAAACCTGAAATCGGAATATCAAGGTTATTGTTATTACTGACATACGCCATCCCGTCAAAAACCGTCAGATTTCGCATTGACTCCAATTGATTTTTGTACACAACTATGATTGACCAAGCTCCAAAAAGATTTTCGGAACCAGTTTGAGAAACAATGTTTGCAATTGAAAATCGTCCGTGACCATTTGCAGCTTGTATGATTGAGGTCACATCTTTGAAACAATAGTAACTGCGCATATTGAATCCGGGATTTCCTTGAATATTTTGAACGTCTAAAATTTGATCAGCCGAAAGCGTTTGATAAAGACCATTGTTTCTTTTAATTCGAACCGTATTTCTTGTAGCGTAATTTGTTGTGTTTGTTGTTATTCGAGCACTCCAATATAATCCAGCCCAAGTTACCTGACTACAATCATCTAAGTTAAGACTATCGCTGCTCGACATCCAAGTTGATGCATCCGTGTCGACATCGACATAACCCATGGTTATTCCACCATCTTGATTATGATTCCCATTAGGTGGATATTGAGCCTGATAAACAGCGCAATTAGAATTGTTTCCGTTACATGTTAAAGCAACATTTGATAGCATTACAATGCCACCCTTCTGATTTACTTGATGACGAATATTAAATGGATAGACAATTTGAGAATTTAAGGAAATCGGTAAGAATAATACAATTGTATAAACTAACCAATAAAACTGAAATTTAAACTTTTTCCGTAAATTCATCCCAAGTACTATTCAAACGAAATTTATGAGCCGAAGGTTGCTTTAAAATACAAACTGAATAGAGTTTCTAACAACTTTGTTACATCAATTGTTCGGATAGTTTCACATTGAATTCTATTTCGAGGAATCTAAAAAAAATATCGTCCATTTATTAGTTCAAAGTATGTTTTAATACTTTAGTAGAATTTGAACCATTAGTTATCTTAATAAAATAAATTCCTGGAGCAAGATCGGATTCATTAATTTGCCAAAGTGAAATGCCTTTTTGAATTTCAACCTGTTTTTGATAAACGAGATTACCCTTGGAATCTGTCATCAAAATAGAACCTAATCCAGAAAGTTCGTTTGAGTTCAAAACTACTGAGAAACCATTTTTTTCACTCGGATTAGGGAAAGTCATAAACTCTGAGTTTTCGTTTTTACAATCAGCCGAGATTGGTCCGTAAATTTTATTCTTTCCGTCAAAATCGAATTGATTCAATCTGTAATACTCTTGGTATGACTTCGTATTATCTTGGAAAGAGTATGTGATTTCCTCATTTGAATTTCCAGCTGCCGGAACAGATCCAATTAATATCCAATCAATTCCGTCTTGTGATTTTTCAATATCAAAGTGCGAAGAATTCTTTTCAGACGCTGTTGACCAATTTAATTTTAAAACATCTTCCTCGCATATTGCGTTGAAATAAATAAGTTCAACAGGGAGAGGACCACCTTGTCCCCCACCTCCAAATTCACTGAAGGAAGTTAAGCCAGACCAAACAAGAATATTTGTATTGTAATCGGTTCCGCTAGTACTTGTTCCGGTTAATTGGGTTCCATACTCAAATGACGCATCACCAGGATAATGCCAAACACCAGAACTTTTCTTAACAGGTTTAATATTTGATTCAGTTCCGCTCACATCTGCGTCAGCGTACTTCAAATTTACTGTATAAGTATAGCCACTCAATCCAGCTCCAGGTTCAATAAACCAAGATCGATTTAAAAAGGTCGTATTGGCTGAATTCATGTCAGTAACTTTTGAGGTTTTCAATCGAACGCCAACAAAGTCATCAGACGCTCCGGTGAGAGAGCTTCCTGCAGTGAAATTTAATGTTGCAGGAGTATAATTCGTTCCGTCTCCTACAGGGAAAATAAATGAAGCATTCGAACTATAAATTTTCCTTATCTCGCCAGTTGAAGTTGCATTCACATGGCTTGAGGACGAACCAGAGGATACCGACGAAGAAGATCCAAGAGTTAAAGTATTTGCTCCGATATTTAAATCACCATTGGTAAGGGTTAAATTCCCTGTAACAGTAAGATTCTCCGATAAATTCACTCCTCCATTTCCATTCAAGGTTAGTTTATTTACGTTCCCTGTAAACATTCCAGTTGGCAAGGTATATACGCTAGAATTTGCAAATTCAACCTCAGCAGAGGCACCAGAGGCATCTATGCTACCACCTACTCCTAAAGCGATTGTTCCATTTGAATAAGTTAATTTGTTATTCAGCGTAATAGCGCCTGCAAATGTTAGAGTTCCTGAAGATTTATTTACGAAAAGGTAAGGGAAATTATCGTTTCTTGATATTGTTTGATTTCCAGTTCCATTGAAAAATACAGCACGAGAGTTAGGAGTAAATGAACCTGTTCCTGACCAGTTGCCTCCTACCTTAATGTCTCCACCAGCCGTTGTACTCAATATCAACGTTCCGTTATTGAAAATGACATTTCCAGAAACGTTTAGTGGCGCAAGTTGATCTGTTTCAGCCAGTGAAAGGGTTCCGTCTAAGGTTAAGTTTCCTGTCACCCAGCTTTCCCTACCATTATTATCATTTGCACCTAAATCTAAAGTTGTTCCACTTGAAATTAAAACATTAGATGGAACACCAGTTCCAGAAACAACATCACTATACCATTCGACACTTCTACCATATGCGTTTCCTATATTGTATTTAAGTAGAGATCCTGATCCATAGTTCGGACCATAACTTGTCACATAACCGCCACTATTAATTTCAAGGGTTCCATTTACAGTTGAAATATTGTTTCCAAAATTCAACCCATTTTGAATTCTTAAGACTACGTTAGAACCAAAAGTCCACGTACCAGAGCTTTGCGTTAATGTTTTTGAATTATTCGTTATAAAAATATTACCTGTTCCTGTAACGTTACAAGCACCATTTGCTAAAATAGTCGTAGATGCCGGTCCGGAAAAAGTGAGGTCGAATCCATTTAAATCCAACGATGCTGTTGATTTATGCGTAAGGGCATTTCCTCCACTTGGTGATGTCAAAGTTACATTGCTACCCAACTGAATAGTTCCGCTGGTTTTATCATTTACTAAATATGGGAAAGTTTCACCACCATTTCCTGTTATTATACTTGTGCCGGTTCCATTGATGAATACAGCTCTACCATTTGCATTGAATGTACTTCCAGAATTGCGTGTCCAATTGCCACCTACCTTGATGTCTCCACCACTCGCATTTCCAAGTGATAAATTACCATTCAATAAAATATTCCCTAAAACATCTAGTCTTCCTGACTTATTTGCATTTCCTCCATAATCCATATACAAGGCGGAACCATTATCAATCGTCAAATTTCCTCCTAAACTAAGGTTTGTAGAAAAGGCATTAGCACCTCCATTTGCAGAATTTGGATAATTCAATGTGGTGTTATTTGATAATTGAACTGAGAATGGCGCGCCGGCTCCAGATGTTGTAGACCACTCAGTTGATCTTCCGTATGTTCCACCCGTATTGTATTTCAAAGTTGAACCAGTTCCATACGTTGGTGCATTTGTGTTGATATAACTTCCAGAATTCATGCTAAGAGTTCCATTAACAGTTGAAGCCGTTCCAAAATTTACTCCTCCTGCAATGTCAACATCATTGAAAGCAACAGTTCCTGTAACAGTTCCATTTCCAGCGAAACTCACTTTTGAACTTCCTGCTGTGAAGGTTCCGTTGTTTGTAAATGATCCGTTATTTGCAATTGTAATCGTTGGTGTTCCGGAAGTTGACAAGGTCGCACCAGAATTAATGGTCAATGTATTTACACTAACGCTTGAAGAAATCACAGCTGAATTTGCCGTACCGGATGGAATGGTCACATTTGTCGAAGATGTTGGAACACCTCCACACCAGTTGGCAGCGTTGGACCAATCTGTTGAATTGCCGCCAATCCAAGTTCCTTCTGAACGAACGGTTATTGCTGCACTTGTCCTAGAACTTTCACACCCCGAGACAGTTTGAGAAGCATAATAGCTGGTCCCGTCAACTAATGCGGTATTTGAAGCTAATCCTGAACCTCCAGTAGCAGCCGAATACCATTGAATTGAAGTACCTGTTGCGGTTAAACTTGAAACTGTCGGAGATGAAGCCGAACAGAAAGTTTGTGCCGAGGTTGTTGGGGCGGATGGTGTTGCTGCTTTTTCAACTAAAACAATGTCGTCAAAATTAATACGTTGTGAAGTTGTTCCACTTCGTTTTACAATTCTAAATCGTAATGTTCCACATAAATCAATATTAAATGTTTGAGCTGTCAGAGTTGTTGAGGATGTCGTTATGTCTGAACTTACATACGCATCCCACGAACTTCCATTGTTGTTAGATACCTCCAGACGCCAGGTTGAACTTGCATCGGTACTAAACAAACCATGGTAAATCGTAAGAGTAGAAATCCCATTTGTAACATCAAAATTCATAGACAATACTCCAGTGCTTTGAATTCTAACTGATTGAGAACCTAATTTTCTGTCATTTGAGGAAGTACCTATGAGCGCATCTGATAAATTCCAATTACCTGCTGAACATGTTACATTTCCTGCTGTATAACTACCTTTAGAACCAATCTCAAAATTCTCCCATGGTGCTAAAGTGGTTATGCCTGAACTTATGGCAGACCAATTCGATGAACCGCCAGCATTGTTTGTCCTAACTCTGAAATAATACGTTGTTCCGTTACTTAATCCCGTAAATTGATAAGATGTTGTTCCGGAGGCAATCCCAGATTGACTAGATAATGTTGATGCAAAAGAAGAAGATGTTGATACTGCAACTTCGTAAGTGAAAGTTTCGCTTCCTCCACCTGTAGGTGCGGTCCAATTTGCTGTGAAACCTGTGGTCGCAGGACTAGAACCTGTTCCAACAGTTGGCGCATTATGCAAGGTGGTAAATGTTAAATTCGATCCGTAACTAGTAACTGAATTGCTATTGGTAGCATAAGCACGATAATTATACAATGTGTTTGGTGTTAATCCGGATAATAGTGATGTAAAATCTCCAGTTCCGGTACCATCCGAAGTTACTGGTGTGGTTGGGTTAGCACTTGTTCCATAGGCAACACCTTTTGACGTGATTGTGCCACATGATGTTGAAATAGAACTACCACCAGTTGATGCGCCTGTTGAATATATTGAACTTGCAGCCGTTGTTGTAACAGAAACAGATCCTGAATTTCCACTTCCCGAAGCAGCAACGTTTACACTACTTGCTCCTCCACCTCCAATAACAATGTTACCATCATAAGATTGAACAGCCGTTGGATTGAATTTTACATAAATATCTTGCGAATAGGTTCCTCCTGCTTGTGAAAGTGTTAGTGAACTGGTATAAGTTCCTCCTGCAGTTGTAGAAAAGGTGAATCCACTTAACGATGATACTGTAACATCAGCACTTGTAAGCGTGGCACCATTGATTGTAAATGAATTCGGAGAGGTTGTCGTATTAATACAAACATTCCCAAAAGCAGTCAATAAAGTTCCGGACAATGTCGGTGTTACTGCTGCCAAAGTAGCATATCCTGTAGAAGTTGAGGACCAAGCTGAGCTTCCACCAGCGTTATTTGCTCTGACTCTGAAGAAATAGGTAGTATTAGAAGTTAATCCAGTTGCAGTGATGGAAGTTGTTGCTGATGAAATTCCACTTTGAGTAAAGGTGGGTGACGAAAAATCATTGTCATTGTCCACTTGAATTTCATACGTGAATGTTTCACTACCACCAGAAGGAGCTGACCAAGAGGCATCAATTGATGTAGCCGTTGCATTGCTACCAGAACCAACTGTTGGCGCATTGTGCAAAGTGGTAAATGTTCCATCTGCTGAATATCCAGTTCCCACAGAGTTTGTGGCATAACCTCTATAATAATATAATGTATTTGCTGTTAAACCAGTTCTTGAATGAGTAAATGCTGCGACAGATGTCCCTCCTTCTGCAAGTGAATTAGTCGTAGGTGATGCTGAAGTTCCATAAACTGTACCACGCGCCGTAATAGTTGCTCCTCCATCACTTGTTATTGTTGCTCCAAGCGATGCAGAAGTATTACCAACGGAAGTTGAAGTTGGTGTTGAAAGTTGAGGAACAGATTTTACAAATCCTTGTATTTTTATATCATCAATTCGCCAATTCGCCGTATTTGCGCTAGGTGATCCAGAGCCATTGTATCCATAAATTCTATATGTTCGAGCCGAGTTTATTACCTCATTAATTGATGTGGTATTTGACTTTAATTCCCATGTGCTAGTTGCACTTAAAGTTCCAGTAAAAATATCATTGGAATAACTATCTGAAGATGATCGAAGGGTGAAATTTTGAGGCGCTGTTGCTGTTCCCCTTGAGCCGAAAGAAACTTCTTTGATTGTAACTTCAACCCCAGAATTAGGAGTGATAGTAAATTCAAAATAAGCACTTCCATTACTTGCTGTACTTAGCGATCCAGCCCGGGCTGCAGCACCTGCATTATTTCCTCCAGAAGCCCCCGTATATCCTGATGATGCAGAAGTTGAAGTAATTAAAGTTGTTGTGCCATTATTGTTTCCTTGAGAAATGACTGGGGCAGTAATATTTACATTTGAACTAGATGCTGTAGAAGTCGTAAAATCCCATGCTGCTATAACATCAACTACAATAATATCTCCTGCAAGATAGCTAATGGAATAATTGCCAGCGTTAAAAGTTCCCCCGGTGGCAGAAGATGCGGTTACCTGTCCACTGTACGTTCCGGTAGCATCACCTGAAGATGCACCCGAACCATAGGCAATAGTTACTGAACCAATCGTTTCACTTCCAACCAATCCAGAAGAAGAAAAAGCAGTTGATCCGCTACCACCCGTTAATGCAGCTCCGAATACCTTAGTAACATTATTTGCTGTAATTGTTAAAGATTTCACCGTAATATTCGCTATCAATCCAGAAGGTTGCGTCAGCGTGTAGTTTCCTGCGTCTGCCCCGGAGATACTAGAAGTAGAAGTCACACTTATTCCATTAGCAACATTTGCGGATGCAAAAGTTCCGGATTGAGTTAAAGTAACAACATCAGTTAATAATACTCCACTTAATGATCCGCCAGAGATTGCAGCTGTTGTTGTACCATCATATACTTTATTAGAAGCCGTTGCTCCCGTAATTGTAAGTGAAGCTGACGTAATGTCTGCCGTATAAGTTGGTTGAGTTATGGAATAATTTGCTGATGGGGCAGAAAATGAACCCGTTTGGGTAATTGCTTTTGCTGTTCCGACTGTTTTGGTTGCAAATGCCCATGTTGGAGCTCCCGATACTGAAAATGATTCGCCATTAACCAGACCCGAGTATGCTGCTGAACCAGTTATACTTACGGAAGTAGTAGCATCATATACTTTGTTGTTAGCGGTCAGACCACTAATGGTTAGTGCTTTTTGTGATACAGAATTTCCAGTTGAAGAAGTTGTAACATTAACACTCGTTGCACCTGTGCTCGATAAAACAACGGCAGATGCCCCATTATAGTCTCCTGCAGCCTGAGTTGCCGCTAAACGAACCCATACCGTAGTTCCATTTGCTACTGTAACCGAAGAACCATAACCCGAGCCAGAAGATGTCGAAACTTCATAACCAGTTTGAGCAGTTGCTGTGATGTTTGTCGAAAGATTTGTACCATTTGCTGTGAAACTTACTCCTGACGAAGCAGTTCCATAGGTTGTTGATAAAGCAGATGACATGGTAACCGCGCTCAAAGATGGACCAGCTGGAACTATTGAATTTAGATTACCAACTGAGTATAAATTACTTCCGGAGGCTAACCCTGAACCTACGCTCAATGTATATGGCCCCGAACCTGATGCTACTCCAATTGATGTTGCAGTGTATGGACAAGAAGAACCATATTGTCCAATTTCACATGTATTTGCTGGGTTAAATGAGCTGCCTTGATTGGTTGAATTCCATTGGAAAACAACATTTGATGGAACGTTAGAACCATTGATACCCCAAGCAAGGTTAACAACTTGATTTGCATTTCCGACTGCACAAGGTAACGTTGAGGTTACATATGTTGAGTAATTAGTCGAAGAGCCTGCGCTAACCACTAATGGGGCATAAGAACTTGCTGTTCCAATAGGAATGGTCTTAGCAGAGGAAACGCCATTCATAGTTACTGTACCTGTGGCATCGGCGACAACATAACTGGATGATGAACCAGTTGAAGTATTTATCAATGTTAGGACATTTCCATTGGTAGTTAGTTTTCCAGATGTAAGCGTTAATGCACCGTTTACTTGTTTTGCAGTTGAAAGCGTGACTCCTGCACTATTGTTTATTGTAAGATTATTAATGAGAGAACCACTTGTTGGCCATGCTGTAAAACCGCTTCTAGCTGTTCCAGTAGTTCCGCTAATTGTATTTTGAGATGAAGTTGAACTGTAGGTTTCATTCAGTGCTGTTGGACCAGAACTTGTTTTATAATAAAAGCGAGTGTTTAATGCAGAAGTGTATGAAGAGAGATTACCTACAGTTAGGCTCTGAGCCCCTGTTCCTATAAAATAAATACCTGTATTTGCAGAAGTAAATGAGGTGGTGAAATTTCCACCAGTAAGGCTCATATTTCCTTTAACATCAAGGTATGTAGCACCATTCCCCGTTAGAAAATTAATGGTTCCACCGCTTTGACTGTAATTGCCATTTACTATCAACTGTCCATAATATGAAGAACCAGGATTGTCCGAAATTATAAACGTACCACCCTCAATAGAAAAATCACCAACGGTAAATGTAGCATTTCCTATGCCAAGGCTACCAGAGTAATTTACTTTTACAGTTCCACCAGTTTGAATGTAATTTCCTGTTATGGTTATTCCATTCGAACCATTATTAAGCTCTATTGAACCGCTACCAGTAGAAATGACTTTCACTTCAGTAACTGCATTAGTTACAAAGAAATTAACATTTGAAGAGGTTTGACTAGCACAATTTACTTCAACTTTACCAAATGTTTGGTCTAATCCCGTTGGATATGAGGACATTGTGGCTGTTGTGGCGATTTTTAATGTTGAGTTTGCATCCCATGTTGCAATTGGAATAGATCCACCAGAGGCACTAATGGCATGCTCATAAATTCCTGTTGAACCAACCTGAATTGTTGCACTGGCATTAATTGTAATTGAGTTTGAACTTGTCCGACTCCACAATCCATTTATTGTCAAATCTGTCCCTGTGCCATTTGCAAGTGTAACAGTATTTGCGGAAGAATGAATAACTGTTGCTCCATTATCAACAGTTGTTTGATCAATTGTAATTGATGCAGCAATAGTTATAGTGTGACTACTTCTAATTGTTATCGTTCCATCTGCACTTGTTGGAGTTGCAACTGCTGCTATCCAAGATGCACCATCATCCAAACTCCTTTCCCAAGTTGATGTCGAGCTCCAATTTCCTGTTTGAGCCGAACGATAAATAGTCGCTCGTGGTACAATTTCACCGGTACTGAGTTGAGTAACCCCTTGACCATTTATTGTAATTTTTGCCAATTGACCGGATGTCAAACCTGATGAACTATTACCCACAAAAATTTTTCCAGCAGTTCCAGATTCTCCACCGTTACCTGTCCAACCAGTTATTGTAAGAGTTGAACCATTCCAAGTCACACCATTACTTGCAGCAAAATAAAGAGAGTGATTTCCTGTCCCAAGTGCTATTGTTGAATTAGCTGCTAAATCTAATGTTCCAACATTTGTCGGAGATGAACCGAGGGAAAAGCCTGTTGTAGCGCCTGTGCTTAACGTTCCGCCATTTAAAATTAGTCCTACACCACCAACTGGAATAGCGTTTGTAGCACCTAATCTTATGGTGGCATTTGAACCTATAGTTGTTGAACCAGTGTAGGAATTAGCTGCACCCAATGAGATCACAGCCCCTGCAACGGATGAATTAATAACAAAACTGGAATTAGTTCCACTTATAATTCCATTCCAAGAAATAACTCCCGTGCCTCCCAAGGTAATTGTTCTAGTTGCATTAGTACCAAGAGATGTTGCATTGTCAAATAATAGTGTCGCTGTTGATAAGGCGGGAGAAGTAGATGATCCCAAAGTGAAATTACCTCCAATATTAATTCCTCCTGTAAATTTACCTGTAAATGATCGATTTGCTGTTCCTGCTATTGTTCCACCATTTATCGTTAAGGAACCACCTGCCCCCATTGCATTAATACCACCTGCTGCAATCATTCCGTCGTTCAAGGTTACACCACCAGCAAATGTAGAACCGTTAATTTGAATTGTTCCAGGACCGTTTTTTATATAACCTGCTGTTGCAGAAGTCGTCAATCCTTGCCCTCCTAAATTGAATATTTTTCCACTTGCAACTGAAATAGTTGCAATACCTGTTCCTGATGTTCCAAAAGCCAATGTACCTCCAGCAGTAAACGTAACATTTTCATTGGCCGTAATCGAAGAAACATTAGTAGATGCACCTGTAATTGTGCTATTAACAACATTAAACACCGCATCTCTTCCTGAAATCCAAGTTTGATTTAATGCGCCTCCCGAAGTTAATGACCATGTGTTTGCTGATGTCCAAGTTCCAGAACCTCCCCAATAAAATGCTGCAATGGTTGAAGTTGGCACTAACTCCCCAGTACTCAGAAGAGTTGCTTGATAATAACTTGTCCCATTATAGAAAATAATTTGAGACAATTGAGTTGTAGTTAGTCCTGTCGCTGAACTTCCTACAAATATTTTTCCTGCTGTACCTGAGGTTCCATTGTATGCACCTGCCCAATTAGTGATAGTTAAAAATATTCCAGATGTCCAAGACACACCATTACTCGCTGCAATTGTTAAAGTATGAGCTGTTCCTGATTCCAGCGCTATAGTTGAAGAAGCAGAAACATTTAAAGTTGAAGAACTAGTCCAAGTTCTAGAAGCAGTAATACCAGTTGTTCCTAGTGTTCCTCCGTTCAAAACAATTTGTGAGGAAAATGTAGCATTAGCCGAAGGGTTTAATCTCAATTCTGAACCTGCGTTAATCGTTGTTGTCCCGCTGTAGTTATTAGCATTATGTTGTAAATTGACAGTGGTAGCATTAGAAATTAATCCTCCGGTATTAGTTAAGCGACCTGAAAGAACTACTGTTCCTGTTCCTGAGACAGTTAGATTTCCATCTAAATAAATTTCATTGTTGTAGGTTGCTGTTCCAGAAGCTCCACTTAGACCGATAGTTCGTGTTGCTGAAGTTGTATTGGGAGCAACATAAATTGATTGAGGAACTGTTATTCCAGTTGTAGCTAATACTGAAACGTTATTTGCTTGAGAAACATCACCAACATTAAGTCCAAGATCAATTCCTCTTGCAACAGTTGAATTATTTGTGCCTAATCCACTGTTATTTGAAACTATAACATTGCCTTCACCTATTTGAATTTGACCAACATAGGTTCCTGCGCCAGATAAGGTTAATGTTCCCGTCCCGGACTTACCGATTTTGGTCGCATTGTTTGTTCCGCTGGCTGTATTAAGGTTTGTCAAAGTAAATGTCTGTCCTGATGCAACATTGATTACACCAGCTGATGATCCATCGGTAACATTGAGTACTGTTCTTGAGATTCCCGTAGTGATATTTAGTGTAGCGGATGTAGATCCACTACCTAAGGTAATTGCACCGCTAGTGTTCCCAAGATGACCTGCATTCGATATAGAAACCGTACCTCCGCTTATTACTGTGCCTCCACTGTAAGAATTGGAGCTATTAGACAATGTTAGTGTTCCTGCTCCTACTTTAGTCAGGGAAAATGCTCCTGACAAAATACCAGATATAGTCAAATTTCCTGAACCACCTGTCGAACTGTTCGAGCCCATTGCTATCGCTCCCGCCCAAGTTGAAGAAGTTCCGCTTGTATTTGTTAGAGCTCCTCCACTTGAAATTCCTGTTCCATTTAATGTTAATGCCTCTGTTGCGGAGGATGTTAGTGAAAAGCCATTCATATCTAAAACACCACCAGAAGAAACTGTCGTTCCAGTTGTTGATCCCAATGGACCCGTAGTAGAAGATGTTGATGAAACTCCTAATTTTAATGTAGCGTTTGCATTAACCGTAGTTGTTCCTGTGTAAGTATTCGCTTGATTCAAAACTACTGAGGAACCAGCATCCCCACCTACTAATACATTATTCGTTGAACTGGTAGATGTGCTATTTGCAGCCAAACCATTAGAAACAAGTCCTGGAGTATAGGTGCCAGATGTCAAATAGTAACCTAATTCGACACTACCTGAATTTGTAACCGATGCTGTTTGCTTCCAGTAGGCATTATCATTTGAATCACCATCCCACAAATCTGACCCATAAATTGAAAAAGCGTCAATATTACCAGTTCCGTTCATAGTTAAATTGTAGGCGCGATAATCTGTGCCATCGACTGTTAAGAAAACATCTGCAGTCGTTGACGAAGTAATTTTTATAGTAAAAATGTAGTCTTTATATGTTGATTGTATTGGAGTGTAAGAGAAATTTGTATTTCCACCACTTCTATTCACATACCAAGTACCATAATTATCTGTGTTAAAATATAGTCTTGATCCACTTATTCTATTTGCGTAAGAGGTTCCTTGCGTACCTGCTGCGTTTAGAGAAAATCCAATTTGTCCAAATGCTCGAGTGCAGCTAACAGTGATTTTAAAAACATCTCCAACACGGAGCGTTCTTGCTGTGGCGGCATTATTGTTTCCTGCTATTCTAAAAGTTCTCCAAGCGGCAGTGTTTTTGTTTCCAGTATTCGCCCACATTCCAAGTTCAGTTGATCCATTGTCAAAAAAATCGCCACCATCATTGAATTGCGTTGGAAAATATGTATCCTGCATGGTATATGTGACAGTCGTCTGCCCCCACCCATTCAAACTGAAAAAAGGTGTTAATGAAAACAATATTAAAAAAAGAGAAAATTGTATTTTTCTCAAGGATAAAAAGGAATTGTGTAACAAATGTATATTCATTATTTCCGAGTTTTTTCGCTAGGTTTTAATTGTCTAAAATATTATATTTTTATTTTAATTGCAAAACTTTGTGTCAAAATAACACTTATGTTGAAAAAAAGTTTTTGTGTTGATTTCTTTTTCACGAGTGGTGAATTAATTAATTGCGAGTTGCGAACGGAGGAGTTGCGAACCAGAGAATTGCTAATTGCCAACGTTAGAGTTGCGAATGGGGAATTGCGAACCAGAGAATTGCTAATTGCCAACGTTAGAGTTGCGAATGGGGAATTGCGAACCAAAGAATTGCGAGTTGCGAACCATTAATTGCTAGTTGCGAACGGAAGAGCTGCGAATTAATGGTTCTGTGTTAGCCATGATAGCTCGAAATTAAAGAAGACTATTTCTTACAGCTAATGCTGAAACAAAAATAAATGCGCTGGAATTACTTTTATGATTTTGTCGTTCAGTTGGAATTCTTCTTGTTGGTCAAAAGTGACGATGACCCCTTCTTTTAGCTCAAAAAAATCCATGGCTTCGAGTAACCCATTTATTTCTCGGTCTTTGTTATCAATAGTTAGATCATAGCAAACTTGAATGAGTTGTATAGATTGATTTTTTGATCTAACAACGAAGTCACATTCTTTTTTGCCCTTGAAATAATAAAGTTCTTGGTTTTTTCTTCTTAGTTGCTGATAAACCAAATTTTCAAGTTTTCTTCCATTATCCTGCGAAAAACTTAACGATATTGTACTGGTGATTCCGTTATCCAGGGAATAGACTTTTTTCGGATTTCGATTTTGAACTTTAAGGGAATAACTGAACATTGGCATAAATTCAACAACATAGCTATTGGATAAAAAGCCAAAATAATCGAGTATTGTTGTCGTAGATTTTAAACCGAACGTATCTGTGAGTTTATTTGCAGAAACGAGTTTACCAATGTTTGTCAATAAATAAATGGTTAGCTTTTTAAGTGTTTCAATATCTCTAAGGCTATGTCGAACAGCAATATCTCGATATAGGATGTCGTTCAATAGATTCAAAATGATTTCTGACTCTTCATGTTTTACGTACTCAGGCATTCCTCCGATTCTTGCGTATTTCTTGAATTGTTCACTTGTTGGATGCTCATTATGATAGTCGAGAAATTCCGAAAAAGAAAAGGGCATTAATTCGTAAGACAAATGTCTGCCAGTAAGATGGGTTCCTAATTCTTTACTCAATAAGGAAGCATTCGAACCGGTAATAAAAACCTGATATTCTTGATTAAGAAGTTGATGGACAAAAATCTCCCACTTTTCAAGTAATTGAATTTCAACAAAATATAATTTTTTCGCTCCCATTTCGTCAATTACTTGGAGGAGTCGGATAAAATCACTCGAATCAAAATCTGCCAAACGAATGTCTTCAAAATTTATATAAAGGATTTTCTCATTTTGACTGTTTATCAGCTGAAGCATTAGAGTACTTTTACCACACCTGCGAAGCCCAGTGATTATTGTTGCAAACGACGGCAATACTTTGACATTAGTTAAGGCTTCACGATTGACTTTTGATGCCTTGGCTTGAAACGTTAACTGCTGCAATTCGATTACATCGATAAGTTCTTTATGGGTGAGCATTATTTTATTTTTTACAAATATAATATTTCATTCAATACTAATGAAAGATATTATCCATTACTAATGAAAGATATTATCCATTACTAATGAAAGATATTATGAAATAGCAATAAAACATAATGATTTCGACTTTAAAAATCTGAACTTAAGGATTGATTCTCGATTATTTCTCCTTCAATGAAAATCCATTCTTGGCAATCGAAATGGTTTCCTTGCCGATACCCACAATTGAAAAAATATTCAACGGAAACTCCAATAAAACGTGAGTAAAACTTAGGAAAAATAGTAAACTCAAGCCCAACGAATAATCATAAGCATAGAAAATACTAGCGGCTAACCAAATTACAACAATTGCAATGAGCCTTACTTTCGGAACTTTATGCCATTTTATCACTTCTGTTTTACTGAACCAATTTAAATAGTGATACATGTAGGCAAAAGCAATAAAACGCATCAACATAATTCCAATAGTTGAGAAAAATACGGAATCCCAAAAATAATTTTTTACATCAACAGGAATAGCATATCTAAGAGGTATTGACCGACCAAAATATTCACTTCTTGAATTCTCAACAATATAATCCTGATTCAATTTGCCTTTCAATGAATCACTAATTCGCGCTCTTTGTTCTGGAGGATAACCAGATTTATTGTTATTCACAACAGAGTCTAAAAATTGTTTATTAGTAAGATTTGGTTCGTCGATTAATTTAAAATGATCCATGATGGAAACATTTGTCATAAAAAAGCCGTCACCTTTGGCGTAATAAGCATTTTTACCATATTCTGTCAGATTCGAATTTTTGATGTTTACAGGTAAATAGAAAACTAAAATCAACGGAATTACAACAAAACCAACCATTTGCCACAAACCCGATTTACTTCTATACTTCAAGGCTCCAAAAAGCATAAACAGACCGGTAAATAAATAGACGTGAATTAACGTTGGAACCAAGGATGTAAGTGCAAAAATTGCAGTATTTTCTGATTGTTGAGCTGCATTCTCCGGACTTAACCAACCAGACACAAAAACATAAAGAAAAAGAATACTAATTATTTTGATGATTAAATTTTGAACTAAAGCAAATAAAATTGAGCTGAATAAGGCAAAAACTAACAACTTATCAAACAAATTCATAGAAACAAACGAATCATAGAAGGCTGTGTTAAATCCAAAATCCTTTGAAAAGGCTGCAACTGATAACAATACGCCAACAATCAACAATACCAAGAAGTCGTATTTCCCTTTCGAGAAATAGTTCCGATCGTGTAACCAACTTATTTCTGTTAAATAGTGCAATGGGCCTAAATATGCATAAGCTAGAAGAAATGTTTCAAACGGATAAAAATAAGCACAGACGGCTGTGATTAACATTAATCCTATATTTGAAAAATTGATTTTGTCTTCGCTCGATAACTGCATAAGATTTATTATTAAATTGGTTTTAAGCTAACTCTGATTAATTTCCTAGACAAATATAATTATCCTCAGCGAAAATTGTTTTTTTAATCTTCATATTACCTTATTTTAGAAACCATCTTATAGAATAACTTCCTCCTTTGAAGGAGGACCGAGGAGGATGACCTAAATAATTCAAGACAGCTATGCTAATTAGCTTACTCCTTTGAAGGAGGACCGAGGAGGATGACCCCAAATTAATAAATCGAATGACTTGCTTTTTAATCTCAATATGATTAAATTCAACTAATGTATTCAAACAATCATTACAATAAAAACTTAAAAGAATTTGCGCGCGAATTGAGAACAAAAACGGTTTCAAAAGCTGAAAAATATATTTGGGAAGCTGTACTGTCGAGAAAGCAAACTGGTGAACGCTTTTTACGCAAAGGTCAATTGATAATTTCATAGTAGATTTTTTCGCGCCTGATTTGAAATTAATTATCGAAATTGATGGAAGTTCCCATTTAAATAAAGGAAAATATGATTATTTCAGGCAAACGAAACTTGAAAATTTGGGATATATCATTTTGAGATTCTCAGAAGGAGAGGTAATACAAAATATTGCTTCAGTAAAAGAAAGAATCGACTATGCGATTGTTTGTTTGAAAGTGTCTTCTCCCTGAGTCCCTGCTTCCACCTGCCGGCGGACAGGGAAGTAGAGAAGTAGATACACTTTGAAACAAGAATAATTAAAATTGTTATTTTTTCTAAATCAAAAAGCGTGAAGGGTCACCCTTCTTAATCTTCCCTCAAGGGAAGAGACTAAATTACTTCGATTAAATAAATTTATTGAATTGGGATTAAGAACAGAAATGAATACGAATTTGAAGTTCACCTCCCTTAGTCCCTCCTCAAGGATGGAAGTAGATAATATTTAAAATAACTTCATTTGATCTTCGTCCTCATCCTCTTTCTTGGTCAAATCCCACTCCATTGTCGGTGAGTCACCATCCTCGGAATCAATTATTTCATTTTCCTCAGATTCAATTTCTACAACTTCGTCTTGAGGCCAAGGCTCTTTTCCTTCGTCTATTGCGTGTGTAAGAACGATTTCTTTCACCTTTAATTTGGTCATTTGATTACCCTGGGCTTTCATTCCTTTCACATCAATCATGTCAGCCAGATTAACTACATTATCAGGTAAATTTTTGGTCTCTTTTAATAGTTTATTGTAAACGATTTTAGCTTCCGGGCGATAAGCCGTTGAAACCAAATCCATATATGACCCAGCTCCTTCGCTAATGAAACTTACACGTTTGTCGGAAGTTACCTCACACAAGAATCGTTTCACAAAATGCATGTCTTTCTCTGCATCAAAATAAACCGTCGTAATTGGGCGATCCTGAATCCATTTTTCAATGTGAAGCATGTCTTCATCAAAATGGGTCGCTAAATCAAAAGAACTCAAACGATATTCCCCATTTTTATACAAGGTCAATATGCGATCATCTCCTTTAAAAGATCCAAGGAATTTACCACGTCCTTCGTCATTCAAACGTCCAACAATGTTATCATACCAAATTTTACGAGCGGCCAAGGTCGAACCTCCAACTTCCTTCTGAACGATTTTCTGAATAATTTCTTTCGTAACGCGATTACCTGCTGAATTTCTTCCTTTAATCAATAATTCACCTAAATCGACGTCAAATCTTAAACGTTTCAAGTGCGGACGTGGTCTTAAAAGAACTGTTATGACTTCCCTTTCCCCGTTCGGATGAACAGAAAAATAAAGCATTTTAGAGCCTTTGGTTCCACGCGTCAAATCGTATTCGGTATCGCGTGTGATGGAATTCACATAAAAACGCTTCATCATCGTTGCTCCGCCGATTCCATCTTGGTAGAATAAATGGTAGATTGTTCGCGTATCGCCTTTTTTCCAAACACTCGCGAAAATCAAATCCTTACCAACGAATTTCTTGTCGGAAACCTTGGTAACCATCATTTTACCAGATGCGAAGAAACAAATGATGTCATCTATTTCCGAACAATCGCTAACTGGCTCATTTTTCTTTAAGCCATAGCCAATGAATCCCTCATCGTAATCAACATATAGTTTTCTATTGGCAATGATAACTTTGGTTGCATTGATTGTATCGAAAACTTTGATTTCTGTTTTACGCTCTTTTCCGGCACCAAAACGTTTTTTCAGGTCTTTGAAATATTCAATCGCAAATTCGATTAAGTTCGCCAAATGTTCTTTGACAACTTTCATCTCCTCCTCGATTTTCAACAACGCTTCGTCGGCCTTGCTTGAGTCAAATCGTGTGATTCGAATCATCGGAATTTGCGTCAACTTATGAAGATCGTCGTCTGTAATTTCACGAATCAATTGCTTTTTGAATGGCTCAAAACGCTTATACAAGTATTCATAAAGTGCTTCTCGATCTCCATAATGTTTGAAATCGATATACATCTCATTGTTGATGAACAACTTCTCCAAGGTTGAAAAATGCCATTGACGCTCGAGTTCATCCAAACGAATTTCCAATTCCAATTTCAACAAACGAACCGTATTATCGGTATTGATTTTTAAAATTTCAGAAACTCCAAGGAAACGTGGTTTCTCTCCGTCAATAATCGATGAATTCGGAGAAATTGAAACCTCACAATCCGTAAAAGCATAAAGCGCATCGATTGTTTTATCCGGAGAAACTCCAGGGAACAAGTGCACAATAATTTCCGCCTCCATCGAAGTGTTATCTTCGATCTTTTTAATTTTTATTTTTCCCTTATCATTCGCTTTAATTACCGATTCAATCAAGGAACTTGTCGTTGTTCCAAATGGAATCTCGTGAATGATGAGCGTTTTATTATCAACTTTTTTGATTTTGGCACGAACCCGAACTCTTCCGCCACGCATTCCATCGTTATAACCAGTAAAATCGGCCATTCCGCCATTCGGAAAATCAGGTAGAATCTCTACTTTTTTTCCTCGTAAATGGTTAATCGACTGTTCAATTAATTCTATGAAATTATGTGGCAAAAACTTACATGCCAATCCAACTGCAATACCTTCAGCACCTTGCGCCAAAAGCATTGGGAATTTCATTGGCAGCTGTTCAGGCTCTTTGTTTCGACCATCGTAACTTGAAAGCCAATTCGTTGTTTTGGCATTAAAGGCAACATGTAAAGCAAACTTTGAAAGTCGCGCCTCAATGTATCGTGCAGCAGCAGCACCATCACCAGTTAGTGTATTTCCCCAGTTACCTTGGCAATCAATTAGTAAATCTTTTTGTCCCAACTGAACAAGCGCATCACCAATCGAAGCATCTCCGTGCGGATGATATTTCATCGTATTTCCGATGATGTTGGCAACTTTATTATAGCGCCCATCTTCCATTTCTTTCATGGAATGTAAGATTCTACGTTGCACAGGCTTCAGTCCATCTTGTAACGACGGAACAGCGCGCTCAAGAATTACGTAACTGGCGTAATCCAGAAACCAATTTTCATACAAACCACCAACGGGAATGATGTTTTCATCCACTTGCTTATTCTCAAATGGATTATGCTCTTCGCCGTTTTGGTCGTTTATTTCCTCTGTTTCGTCCTCTGCCATATCTTATGAAGCAATATCTAATTCGCCGGCATCATTTACTTCGCTAGTCGTTTCCTCGGCTAAATCTTTTTCCACACGTAAATTATCAATAATGAAGTCTTGTCGTTCTGGTGTGTTTTTACCCATAAAGTAGGATAAAATGGAATCAATGGACGCATCTTTGGTTAGAAGAACTGGCTCCAACCGAATATCTTCACCTATAAAATGAATAAACTCATCCGGTGAGATCTCCCCTAGCCCTTTGAATCGAGTAATTTCAGCTGCTTTTCCAATTTCTGCAATCGCATTTCGGCGTTCCTCCTCGGAATAACAATAAATGGTTTTCTTCTTGTTACGAACTCGGAATAAAGGCGTTTGCAACACATATACGTGGTTTCGTTTCACCAAATCCGGAAAAAATTGCAAAAAGAATGTCAACAACAACATACGTATGTGCATTCCGTCGACATCGGCATCGGTTGCAATTACAATCTTGTTGTATCGCAAGTTATCCATTTCCTCTTCGATGTCTAGCGCCGCTTGTATCAAATTGAATTCCTCGTTTTCATAAACGACTTTTTTGGTCAAGCCATAACAATTCAATGGCTTACCGCGCAATGAGAAAACGGCTTGCGTATTCACGTCTCTTGACTTTGTAATTGAACCACTCGCTGAGTCTCCCTCCGTGATAAACAAAGTTGTTGCCTCGCGTTTGTCATCTTTCAAATCAGTTAAATGCACGCGGCAATCACGTAACTTCTTGTTATGTAGATTCGCTTTTTTGGAACGATCACGAGCAATCTTTCGGATTCCGGCCAGTTCTTTTCGTTCGCGCTCCGATTGCTTGATTTTCTTTTCAATTGTTTCTGCAACCTCTGGATGACGATGCAAATAATTATCGAGTTTATCTTTTAGAAAATCATTGATAAACGCACGCATGGATTTTCCACCCGGCTCAATTTCCTGCGAACCTAATTTCGTTTTTGTTTGCGATTCAAAAACCGGCTCAATTACCTTGACCGAAATCGCCGCAACAATCGATTGCCGAATATCGGAAGCTTCATAATTCTTATTATAGAAATCACGAATCACTTTCGCTACAGATTCTCTGAATGCACTTTGATGTGTTCCTCCTTGCGTCGTATGCTGGCCATTAACGAATGAGTAATAATCTTCACCGTAAGTTCGACCGTGTGTAAAAGCAACCTCGATATCTTCGTCTTCTAAATGAATAATAGGATAAAGCGGATCGCCATCCATGTTGTTTTCCAACAAATCCTTCAATCCATCTTTGGAATTGTATCGCTCACCGTTGTAATGAATGGTCAAACCACGATTTAGGTAGCAGTAATTCCACATCATTTTATCCAAATACGCCGTTTTGAAAGCATATTTTTTGAAAATCGTTTCGTCTGGCGTGAACTCTACATAAGTTCCATTGCCTTCCGTTGTTTTTTCGAGCGGATATTCTTTAACTAATTCACCCTTGTTAAATTCTGCTTTTTTGAGTTCTCCTTCACGAACGGCATACACCATAAAATAGGAAGAAAGTGCATTCACCGCTTTGGTTCCAACTCCGTTTAATCCAACAGACTTTTTAAAGGCCTTTGAATCGTATTTACCACCGGTGTTCATTTTGGAAACAACCTCAACGACTTTACCCAATGGAATACCTCGGCCATAATCACGAACAGAAACCTTACCGTCTTTGACCTTAATGTCAACTTTTTTACCATTCCCCATCACGAATTCATCAATGCAGTTATCCATAACTTCCTTTACTAAAATGTAAATTCCATCGTCAGCAGCTGCACCATCTCCCAACTTCCCGATATACATTCCCGGACGTAAGCGAATGTGCTCTTTCCAATCAAGTGATCGTATGTTGTCTTCGGTATATTGATTTTCAGCCATTGATTGAATTGTGATAACCAACAAATTTAAAGTTAAGTAGCCTTGTTTTTACATAAGATAAACTTGAGTTATGAACTAAATTTAGTTGAAAAACGCCTTATTTATTGCGCTTTGAAATAGGTCGCATTTAGAATTCAATAAAACGTTATCTTTGCGCAAATTAAATTTTATGGCAACTACCGCAGATATCAGAAATGGATTGTGTATTCGTCACAACGATAAATTATTTCAAATTATTGAATTTCAACACGTAAAACCTGGTAAAGGCCCTGCTTTTGTTCGTACAAAGATGCGTCAAATTGAAACAGGAAAAGTAATTGATAACACCTTTTCAGCAGGACACAAAATCGATCCGGTTCGAATTGAAAATCGTGAATATCAATACTTATATCAGGAAACTGACGATTATGTATTCATGAATAATGAAACATTCGAGCAAGTAAATATTCCATTAAAAATGGTAGAAAAACCTGGATTCTTGCAAGAAGGAATGACTGTAAATATTCTATTTCATGCTGAGGAAGAAGCACCGCTTGTTGTTGATTTACCAATGTATATCATTTCCGAAGTAACCTATACAGAGCCAGGAGTAAAAGGAGATACGGCTACAAACTCAATGAAACCTGCAACTATTGCTACCGGAGCAGAAGTAAAAGTTCCTTTGTTTATCGATAATGGTGAAGTGATTAAAATTGATACGAGGACGGGGGTTTATGTTGAGAGAGTTAAGAGTTAATTGCGAATTGCGAACGGATTAATTGCGAACGGATTAATTTTGAACGAAGAGTTGCGAATTGCGGATGAATATCAAATTAGGAACTCGCAATTATTAATTATTTAGTTAAAAAACATGAAAAATACAGCCCTTACTGAAAAACACATTGCCTTAGGAGCTAAGATGGTTCCTTTTGCCGGATATAATATGCCTGTTCAATACGAAGGCGTTAACGCAGAACACGAAATCGTAAGAAATGGTGTTGGTGTGTTTGATGTTTCGCACATGGGTGAGTTTATATTGAAAGGACCAAATGCCTTAGCGTTGATTCAAAAATTTTCTTCAAATGATGCTTCAGTTCTGTTTGATGGGAAGGCACAATATTCATGCATGCCAAATGGCAAAGGTGGAATTGTAGATGACTTGATCATTTATCGGGTAAATGAAAATGAGTATTTTCTTGTTGTAAATGCCTCAAACATTGACAAAGACTGGAATTGGATTTCTTCGTTGAACGATTTAGGCGTTGAAATGCACAATGTTTCAGATGATTATTCTCTTCTTGCGATTCAAGGACCAAAAGCTGCAGAGGCAATGCAATCGTTGACGAATGTGAATTTGTCTGAAATGGTTTATTACACGTTTCAACATGGGAAATTCGCAGGTGTTGACAATGTGATGATTTCGGCAACGGGTTACACTGGTTCGGGAGGTTTTGAGATTTACGTAAAAAACCAAGACATTGAGCACGTTTGGAATGAAGTTTTCAAAGCTGGTGAATCTTTTGGAATCAAACCAATTGGTTTAGCCGCAAGAGATACGTTACGTTTGGAAATGGGCTTTTGTCTATACGGAAATGACATCGATGATACAACTTCGCCGCTTGAAGCTGGTCTAGGTTGGATTACAAAATTCACGAAAGACTTTGTAGATTCTGATTTTCTTAAAAAGCAAAAAGAAGAAGGAGTTACCCGTAAATTAGTTGCATTTGAAATGATCGACCGTGGAATTCCACGTCACGACTATCCGATTCTTGATTCAAACGGAAATGTCATTGGAAAAGTAACTTCTGGAACGATGTCTCCAAGCATGAAAGTTGGAATCGGCTTAGGATATGTTACCAAAGAATTTTCAGCTTTGGATACTGAAATTTTCATCGAAATACGCGAGAAAGGCGTAAAAGCGAAAGTGGTAAAATTGCCGTTTTATAAGAAGTAAAAGAATTTGCTGTGAAATATTTATTTAAGCTCGTTTCAATTGCTTTGATAGTCATTCTGACCTTTGCCAATTGCGGTGGTCAAGCCGAAAACAAAACTAATCCTACTGATAAAGTTGAATCAAAAAATACAGATTCAACCTCAACAACAAAAAATGATGAATCTGAGGATGTTGAGAAAGAAGAACCAAAAGAAGAAAAACTCGAAGTGAAATTTCTTTTTAAAACAAAATCTCAAGACGACATGCCTTCTTCCGATATTTCAATTTCGGTAAATGGTAAAATCACATTTTTGGAGAGCGTTGTTGGTGAAGCTAGTTTAATGAACGATATTGGAGGGAAAAACTCGATAACTTCATGTGGTTCTTGGTGGGCAGGTGCAGGTGACTATTTCTATGCAGCTCCTTCAAAAAAGGGCGTAGCAGTACACAAAGGCTGGCAAGACGAGGAACAGGAAGAACAAGGTTATCACTGGGAACTGTTCAAGGAAATTTCAAAATAATTTTTTATTTACTTTAATACGCCTGAATCAAGACATTCGTAGGAATGTTAAGAATCAAATTCAGTTTTCGAATCATTTCAAGAGAAAGCTTTCGTTTTTTGTTCAATATTTCACTGGCGCGACTTTTCTGACCTAATATTTTCGAAAGGTCATTTTGCGTGTAGCCTAACTGTTCCATTCTGAATTTAATGGCCTCGATCGGATCCGGTAAGTCGATTGGAAAGTGTTTGTTTTCATAATCATCGATGAGTAAACCAAGAATTTCAAGTTCATCACCTTCAGATGTTCCTGATTTCGCATCGAAAATCGTTTCAAGACGGTTCAAGGCGTCCTGATAATCTTGTTCAGTTTTTATTGGTTTGATATTCATGATGTTAAATTTCGTTTGCATTAATTTTGTCATATTTGGCATGCGTTCCGATAAAGCGTATCCATACCAGTTGAAATTCGAAATTGATTTTTACAACCAAGCGATAATTATTTCCTTTAATATTGAAAACATAACGCCCATTATTCAAAATACTTACGCTTGGAAAGTCATTTTTTAGTTCATTTCCGTTCTGCCAATTAGCTTTGGTAATTTCCTGATACCATGATTTCAACGCTTGTTCACAGTCTGCATGCTTTTCCCAAAAGTCCCTCAACGTCTTTTTCGCAATTACTCTCAATTCCTATTCTTTTTCAAAATTAATATTTTTCCCAAAATGGGAACCAATAAAAACATCATTTTCTACTTTAATTTAACAAAAAAAATCATTTCGTAGGTTGTAATTTTTCAATTTCCTCGATATTAAAAATAATTTTTATACATTTGCTATACATCCATTTGCAACGGCAAAAACGGATTTTATTGGATATTAAAAAATAGCGTTTGCTAAACGACCTGTAACGGAAACCGACCAAATTTCTAAGAAAACCAGGAAGTTAAAGTAAAACGCTCATGCTACGGTGTGGGCGTTGCTTTGCTTGGTTTTCGGGTTCTTGGTCGGACCTCTGTTACGAGTAAAGCAACTGTCCCACGCTTTTTTTTTATGTATAAACTCACTGCGGGGCGGGTGAAAATGAAACTTTAAAAATGAAGAAAAGTTTATTTACAGCCTTTGCCGTTGGGCTTGGTATCACTACGAATTTAATGGCGCAAGTGCCAAGTTATGTACCATCGAATGGCTTAGTTGGTTGGTGGCCGTTCAATGGAAATGCCAACGATGAAAGTGGTAATGGGAATAATGGAACGGTGAATGGGGCAACGTTGACGACGGACAGATTTGGGAATGCGAATCAGGCGTATGGTTTTGATGGGGTAAATGATATTATATCATTGCAAAATTCTTCGAATTTTAATTTTAATAATGGAAAAGCTATATCATTTTGGGTGAAAATAAATGCATTTCCAATTTCAGGTGAATCAATTTTAATTAGTCAACAAAGTAGTTCAAGTACGTCTGCCATTGGTTTTAATATATCCGTTTCTTCATCAGGTAAATTAAACTATAGAATTGGTAATGGAAGTTCTACAACTTATTCTGGTGTGTTAAATAATTCGGTCAGTTTAAATGATTGGTATCATGTTGTATGTCAATATGAGGGAGGAATTCAAAGTGTTTATTTTAATTCATTATTAATTAATAGTTCAATTCAGCCCTCTGCCCTTGTTGGAAATCCTAATCTTTCACTCGTAATTGGTGACGATACTTGGGGAGCGGTTAACGCTAATAATTTTAATGGTTCAATCGATGAAATTGCAATTTGGAATCGTTCAATTTCAAATTGTGAAATCTTGGATTTATTCCATTCACAATTAAATTATATTTCTAATTCATTAATTACAGTTAATCCACAAACTACTTCTATTGGTTCAAATGTTGCTATTTCAACACCCACTCAATCTCAGAACATTCAATGGCAAAACAATCCGCTAAATAATGGTTGGCAAAATGTTCCAAATAATACTAACTATTCAGTAGGAACCACAAATACATTAACTGTTTCTAATGTTCAACTTTCGAACCACAACCAACCATTTAGAGTTATTGCCTCTTCAGGAAACTGTACTGATACCTCTAACGTTGCAACCATCCAAATTGCTGATACGTGCATTACGAATGTTACGGTTTACGACACCCTTTTGACGACAGTAACTGACACTTTAGTTATAAATACATCACTTGGCTTACCTGCACCAAACAACGAAAATACGATTTTGATTTATCCGAATCCAACCAGTGACCACATTACGATAGATAATGGAAATTACTCGGCGATGTCTGGATACTCGATTAAAATAGAAAACAATGCCGGACAACAGGTATTTCAAAGTGCCATCAACCAACAGCAATTTTACGTTGATTTAAGCACGTGGTCAGGAAATGGATTGTATTTCGTTCATTTGATTGATCCGCAAAATAATACGGTGACGGTTAGGAAGATTGTTTTGCAGTAAATGGTTGAAACCATTTTAGATTGATATTTTACCAAATAGGGTCGGGATTAATCCCGACCCTATTTGCATTTGAATCATAGTCAAAAATCATTTCAATGATTTTCAATTAAAAAATGGTTTCCTGCCTAAAATAATACGTCAATTATCCACTAAAACGGACTTTCTTCCTCTGTATCCCAGCGAGTAACGCGCTGCACACCATCCACTTCTTCAAATTTTCGTGTTAATTGCTCAAGGTGTTCAGTGTCATACACCATTACTTTGATTTTGCCTTCAAAAACACCATCATTTGTGTCAAATGATATGCTTTTCATATTGACATTATTTTGCTTGGAAATAATCTCGGTTAATTTATTTACTAGACCTAACTGGTCGATTCCTATAATTCGAATCGCTGCAATGCGCTCTACTAAATGATCTGATTTCCATCGAGCTTTGATACAACGATAAGCCATTTTTCCCATCAAATGAACAGCATTTGGACAATTAAATCGATGTATTTTGATTCCTTCCCCAATCGTTATAAAACCAAAAACCTTATCTCCAGGAATTGGATTACAACATTTTGCCATTTGATAATCAAACCCTTTGAAGTCATCACCAATTAAAATTGTATCCTGTTTGGTATCGATTCCAGGAATGTTGTCTCCATTTTCCGAACCCTTATTTTTCTTGATTACGACTTCCTTTTTTGGAAGTTGAATCGTACCATTTTGATGTTCTAATTCACGTAAACGAGATAAGTCGATTTTTCCTTTCGCAATTCGGAAATAAAGTTCAGTTGCACTTCCAACACTGAAAAAACGTTCTAAAAAAGAAATATTATCAGAGTTCATTCGTAAATTAAACTGCTTGAACTTTCGCTCTAAAATTTCTTTTCCGTCCTGAGCAATTAGTTTTCGTTCTTCATTAAGTGATGACTTAATTTTTTGTTTTGCTCGGGCTGTAACAACGAAGCGCAACCATTCCTCATTGGGTTTTTGCTTCGATGAAGTTATTATCTCCAACTGATCACCATTGTTCAATTGATAACTCAGTGGCATCAAGCGATTATTTACCTTGGCTCCAATACATTTATTTCCAATATCCGTATGTATGTCGTAGGCAAAATCGAGAATCGTAGAACCAACAGGAAGAACACGCAATTCGCCTTTTGGTGTAAAAATGTAGATTTCATCGTTGAATAAATTCAATTTAAAATCATTCACAAAATCCAACGCACTCGATTCGGGATTATCCAATAATTCACGAATTTCCGCTATCCAACGATCAAATTTACTATCATCATTTTTTGATTCCTTGTATTTATAATGCGCTGCGAGACCGCGTTCAGCGATTTCATCCATGCGCTTGGTTCGAATCTGAACTTCTACCCATTTTCCAGTTGGCGACATGACCGTGGTGTGCAACGACTCATAACCATTAGCCCTTGGAGTCGAAATCCAATCTCTCAATCGCTCAGGACTCGGCTGATAATAATCGGTTACAATGCTATAAATTCGCCAACAATCCGGCTTTTCTAATTCAAGAGGAGTTTCAACGATGATTCGAATGGCAAATACATCAAAAACTTCCTCAAACGGAATTCCTTTGGATTGCATTTTACGCCAAATAGAAGAAATTGACTTTGTACGCGCTTTAATATCAAAAATATAGCCCTCGTGAAGCAATGTTTCTCGAATTGGTGCCGTGAATCTTCGTATGAATCGATTACGCACATCAGCAGTGCTTTTTAATTTTGATTCAATGTCCTTGTAAATTTCTGCTTCACAGTACATCATTGAAAGATCTTCCAATTCCGTTTTTACGGAATACAAACCTAGGCGATGTGCTAGTGGAGCATACAAAAATTTCGTTTCAGAAGCAATTTTAAGCTGTTTGTCTGCACGCATGCTTCCCAATGTTCGCATATTGTGCAAGCGATCTGCCAACTTGATTAAAACAACACGAAAATCATCGGAAATTGTCAAAATCATTTTACGGAAATTCTCTGCTTGAATTGAAGCATTTTCGTCGAAAACTTCAGGAATTTTTGTTAATCCATCAATGATTAAACGGACTTTTGAACCAAACAAATCCTCAATATCTTGAAGGGTAATGTAGGTATCCTCAACCGTATCATGCAACAGAGCGCAAACTACAGCTGTAGCTCCCAATCCCATTTCTTCCGCACAAATTTTGGCTACTGCAATGGGATGATAAATATACGGTTCACCAGATTTGCGGCGCATATCCTTGTGTGCTTCTAACGCAACGTCAAAAGCTTTTCGAATAAGCTGTGTATCTTCTTTTGTGCGATCTTTTAGAGCTCGGAGTAAACCTTTGAATGCATTGAGAATTTCTTTGCGTTCAAGTTCAATGTTTATTTCAATATTTGCCCCGTACTCTTGCATTATTTAGCTGGAAGAATTTTTGCTTTCACTTCTCCAAATCCAATTCGAACTCCATTACTCTCTGAATAACCTCGCATGATAACTGTATCTCCATCTAAAATAAACTTACGTTCTGAACCATCGTTCATTTTTAATGGTTTTGTTCCTCTCCAAGCTAATTCGAGCATTGAACCATATGAATCTTCTGTTGGACCCGAAATTGTTCCTGAACCCATCAGGTCTCCGCAACGCACATTACAACCATTCACCGTATGATGAGCGAGTTGTTGCGCCATGTTCCAATACATGTATTTGAAATTCGAATTACAAATAACCGTTTCCTTTGAGTTTTCGGGTTCGATGGCAACTTGTAAATGAATATCATATGATTTTTTCCCTTCGAACTCAAGGTAGGAAAGCACTTTTGGATCTTGTTTGGTCGTTTCAACCGCAAAAGGCTCCAAAGCATCTAATGTAACGATCCAAGGAGAAATTGATGATGCAAAATTCTTAGCTAAAAATGGACCAAGTGGAACATATTCCCAAGCTTGAATGTCTCGCGCTGACCAGTCGTTAAACAAACACATTCCAAAAATATAATCTTCAGCTTCAGCTGTTGAAATTGAATCTCCAAGAGGTTTTCCTTCGAAAGTTACAAACGCCATTTCCAATTCAAAGTCTACCTGCCGAGAAGGCGCATAAATTGGATCTTCGGTTGGAACGGGTTTAATTTGACCTTTCGGACGGTAAATGTCTTGACCAGAAAGAATTACTGAGGAAGCACGGCCATGATACCCCACTGGAATCCACAACCAGTTTGGTAAAAGTGCATTTGCCGGATCTCGAAACATCATTCCAACATTCGTTGCGTGTTCCTTGCTTGAATAAAAATCTGTATAATCTCCAATTTGGATTGGCATGCACATTTCCACTTCATTGATATCAAACAATACTTCTTGAACATGAACATCATTTTGTTTCAACTCGTTACAATTAACATCAAATAATTCTGAAAGTCTATTTCGAAGATTTCGCGAAGCAACTTTGCCATGTTTCATCAAAGAATTCAAATATTGATTGTCAAAATCTGCAAGTTCAAAGCCTAAATTACTTAGATATCCCAATTGAAAGAGATTCTTTAAATCAATTACTTTATCTCCAATTCGCGTTGCCACAAACGGGGTCAAATCTGCTGTTTTAACTACTCCAAATGGAATGTTTTGAATCGGGAAATCAGAATTTTCAGGAACTGAGATCCATGATTTTAATTCTGGGTTATTTGCTTTTATCATAGTAATTATGAATTTTTAGTTGCGAATTGCGAATGAAATAAATTGTCTATTCTCGTAATTAGAATTAGCAATTAATTCGTTCGCAATTCTAAAATTAATTAAACATTAAATCGAAAGTGCATCACATCACCATCTTCAACAACATATTCCTTTCCTTCTACTTTAAACTTACCAGCGTCCTTCACCGCAGATTCTGAACCGAGCGTCGTAAAATCGTGATATTTCATTACCTCAGCGCGAATAAAGCCTTTTTCAAAATCAGTATGGATAACGCCTGCTGCTTGCGGTGCAGTCATTCCTTTACGGATAGTCCATGCACGAACTTCTTTCACTCCAGCAGTAAAGTAGGTTTGTAAATTCAAAAGCGAATAAGCTGAACGTATCAAACGATTTACCCCTGGCTCTTCCAAATCAAGTTCATCTAGAAACATTTTTCGCTCTTCATACGTTTCTAATTCCGTAATATCCGCCTCGATTTTTGCACCAATTACAAGAACTTCAGCATTCTCTGAAGCAACTGCCAGCCGCACTTTTTCAACATATTCATTACCTGTTTTTACGGATGCCTCATCTACATTACAAACGTACATGACAGGTTTCGAGGTGATTAGATTAAATCTTCGGATGACTTCCATATCCTCATCACTGAATCCAAGTCCACGGACAGAGATGCCTTTTTCCAAACCTTCTTTTATTATCAAAGCAAGTTCATTTTCTTTTACTGCATCCTTATCTCCGGACTTAATAACGCGGGATAAACTCTGGATTTTCTTTTCAATGGACTCAAGATCCTTCAATTGCAACTCGATGTCAATAATTTCCTTGTCTCGAATTGGATCTACACTACCATCAACATGAACAATATTTCCATCATCAAAACAACGAAGTACGTGTAAAATAGCATCAGTTTCTCGGATATTGGCCAAAAATTGGTTCCCCAATCCTTCTCCTTTAGACGCTCCTTTAACCAAACCAGCAATATCGACAATTTCCATCGTTGTAGGGACAACACGCTCAGGATTGACAAGAGACTCTAGCTTTTCCAAACGTGGATCAGGAATTGAGATAGTTCCAATATTCGGTTCAATCGTGCAAAATGGAAAGTTTGCCGACTGAGCTTTTGCATTAGATAAACAATTAAACAAAGTAGATTTCCCAACATTCGGCAATCCAACAATACCACACTTTAAAGCCATTTCTTGATTTTTTCACAAAGATAAGAAAGGAAATGCGAATTGTTAACTGTAAGTTATGAATTGAGTTATTAGAATTTTTAGAAATCAAAAATGAATTTTCAATTTAGAAGTTGTAATCTTGCATGTTGAATTCTGAAAATGAAAAAAATCTATCAATTTTTGATTCTATATTTGCTTTCGACGCATTTATTTGGACAAAATAATTTTCAGGTTATACGTGGCACAATTACCGACAAACAGTCACAACAGCAGCTTTTTGGCGTTAAGATTCTGGTTCTTGAGACCTCTCCATTTAAACAGGCCATATCGGATTCGAAAGGAAAATATCGAATTGACCAACTTCAACCTGGAAGATATGAACTTAAATTCAACTTCGCTGGTTACAAGGAAATCATTATTCCCAATGTAATTGTTTCCGCAGGAAAGGAGACAATTTTGGATATTTCGATGGAAGAAAGTGTGGTGAACATGAAGGAAATTAAAATTACTCCGCGAAGAAAAGAGCTAAATAACACCATGACATCGGTTAGCGGAAGATCCTTCTCCATGGAAGAAGTAAATCGTTATGCCGGTGGTCGATCAGATCCTGCTCGATTGGCAGCAAATTTCGCTGGTGTTAGTTCTCCCGATGATTCGAGGAATGATTTGGTCATTCGTGGAAATTCTCCAGTTGGGGTGCTTTGGCGCGTGGAAGGTCTTAATATCCCAAATCCGAACCATTTCTCTACCATTGGAACAACAGGTGGACCGGTTTCAGCAATTAATACCAATCTACTTCGGAACTCAGATTTCATGACATCGGCTTTTCCTTCAGAATATGGTAATGCAAATGCCGGTGTTTTTGATCTTGGTTTTCGCGATGGAAACACAGAAAAACGAGAAAACACCTTTCAATTCGGGTTAATCACTGGAATTGAATTTATGACAGAAGGTCCAATTAAAAAGGAAAATGGTTCATCCTATGTTTTTGCTTACCGTTATGGATTTCCTGGCATGGCTAAAAAACTAGGACTTCCAATTGGAACCTTCGCAACACCCTATTACCAGGATTTTTCCTTCAAAATAAATTCTGGCGAAACAAAACTCGGTCGCTTCACACTCTTTGGAGTTGGAGCAGTGAGCCGTGTTAATTTCGAGCACGATAAAATTGATAGCACAGACTTATTTGCTATACCAAACCGCGATGGTTACTTCAATAGTAAAATTGGACTTTTAGGATTGAAACATGTAAAACGATTGAATTTCAAATCATTTATTAATACAGTTATTGGAATCAATTATGGAGGATCCGGTTATCTGCAGGACAGTATTAGTGTTGTGGACTCCTCCCCTGTTCGAACGATTGAAAATCTAACCAATAGACTCACGTATTCTTTGAATAGTTCCTACAATAATAAAATCAGTGCTCGTTTGTTTTTAAAAACTGGAGTTATAGCTGAAATTTTCAACGTGAAATTACTTTACAGAAGTCGGGAAAATCAAATTCAATGGTTGGACTATTGGAATACGAACAAAAATATGGCGCTACTGCAAACTTACTTTCACGCAAAATACAACTTTACGGATAACCTTACTTTAAATACAGGAATTCATGGTCAATATTTAAGTTTAAATCATTCGTATTCAATTGAACCTCGAATTGGTCTTAGATATAAATTGATTAATTCAAGCTCACTCAATCTTGGTTATGGTCTTCACAGCCAAATGCAACCGATGGATTCTTACTTTTTTCAGTCGTTTGATTCGAACGGTAATGCCTTGCAAACAAACAAAAACATGGGATTCACTCGAAGTCATCACGCAGTGATTGGTTACGAATGGAAACCTTCCAAGCTGTGGCTAATAAAAACAGAAATCTACTACCAATACCTTTGGAATGTTCCAGTTAACAATTTCTCAAGTAGTTATTCCATGCTAAATGCTGGCGCGACATATTACCCGAATAATCAAGTGGTATTAGTCAATGAAGGAAATGGCAAAAATTATGGGTTAGAATTAACAATTGAACGTTACTTCGGAAAAGGTTTTTATGGCATGGCTACAGGTTCCTTATACGAATCAAAATATACCGGAAGCGATAATATCGAACGAAATACAGCATTTAATGGGAAGTTTGTTTACAACGTTCTTATCGGAAAGGAAATCAAAGTTGGAAAGGATAAACAAAATGCCTTCACGTTTGACATCAAATTCACCCATGCCGGTGGAAGACATTACACACCTATTAATTTGGCACTGTCTCAACTAGTGGATTTTCAAGTTCTCATGGGAGACGATTACGCATACACCAAACGCTATCCCGATTTTTTGCGCCTCGATGTCAAAGCTGGATTTACACTCAATTCTAAAAAATTCAAACTATCGCAATCTTGGGCTTTTGACATTAATAATGTGACGAATAACAAAAATATTTTTGCCGATCGCTACAACCCAACTACCAACAACATTAACAAGGCTTATCAAATCGGATTCTTTCCAAACTTTGTTTATCGAATTCAGTTCTAAAGACATTTCCTTATTTTTATGAAAAAATATCACGGATGCGAATTCTAATCTTGTTTCTATTTCCTATAATTTGTTTTTCACAAACAGATTCAATTTTCATTCGAAAGATATACGATGAAGCGCTTTTACGAGGCAAAGCCTACGAAGACTTAAGACAACTTTGCAAAGACATTGGGCCAAGACTTTCAGGTTCCTCGGAAGCGCAAATGGCTGTAGAATGGAGTGAACAAAAGATGAAATCATACGGCTTTGACAAAGTCTATCTTCAAGAAATTAAAGTCCCTCACTGGGAACGAGGCACGAAAGAAACGGCATGGTTACGAACTAAAAATGGAGAATTAACCAAATTGCATCTTTTAGCCTTAGGTGGTTCAATTGGCACAAACGGAATATTAACAGGAGAAGTTGTTGAATTCAAAACACTGGATGAATTAAAAGCAGCAAAGCGAAGTCAAGTCGAAGGAAAGATTGTGTTTCTAAATCAACCAATGGATGCCGCTCAAATTCAAACTTTTAAAGCTTACGGCCTTTGTTACGGAATTCGTGGAAATGGTGCTGTTGAGTCTGGAAAATTAGGTGCAAAAGCAGTTGTTATTCGTTCGTTGGGCTTACCTACCGACCAGCATCCACATACTGGATCCATGCATTACGAAGAAAATGTAACAAAAATTCCAGCTGGTGCTTTATCAACGCAAGATGCTGATCTTCTTTCGGAATCAGTAAAAAATGGAAAAGTTGAATTAATCTTAGAGATGGACTGTCGTTCTTTTCCAGATGCCGTTTCCTACAACGTAATGGCAGAAATTACAGGAACTAAATTCCCAAACGAAATCATCACTTTTGGAGGTCACCTTGACTCCTGGGATGCAGGAGAAGGTGCGCATGACGATGGTGCCGGCGTCATTCATTGCCTCGAAGCTTTGCGAATTTTAAAAGAATTAAAATACAAACCTGAACATACGCTGCGTGTGGTATTCTTCATGAATGAGGAAAACGGAAACATGGGTGGAAAATCTTATGCAACTTGGGTAAAAGAAAAAGGTGAAAAACACATTGCAGCATTGGAAAGTGACCGAGGCGGTTTCTCTCCAAGAGGTTTTGGTTGTGACGGCACTGATGTACACGTTAAATTTTTACAGTCGCTAGCCCCTAATTTTAAAAACTATGATTTACATGTCTTTGAAAAAGGGTATGGTGGAGTTGATATCGGTCCGTTGAAAGAATCATTTCCCGGAATTCCGTTGTTTGGATTTATTCCCGACTCACAGCGCTATTTTGACTTTCATCATGCACCAAGCGATGTGTTTGAAAATGTCAACAAACGTGAATTGGAGTTAGGAGCAGCGGCTATTGCAAGTTTTGTATATCTGCTCGACAATAACTTAAAATAAATTTCAATGGAACAATTCGACCGAAAAAAACACTGGGAAAACATGTACAATACCAAAAACCTAAACGAAGTGAGTTGGTATCAACCAACTCCTGAAACTTCATTAGAATTCATAACGAATGCGAATTTACCTCGTGATGCAAAAATCATAGATATTGGTGGTGGAGATAGTTTTCTTGTAGATCATTTACTGGAATTAGGTTATTCCAATGTTTCCGTTTTAGACATTTCTGAAAAAGCTATCGAACGAGCAAAACAAAGGCTTGGTGAAAAAGCAGCAAAAGTAACCTGGATTGTATCAGATATTTGTGAATTCCAGACTGGAGAAAAATATGACTTCTGGCACGATCGAGCAGCATTTCATTTTTTGACCAAAGATTCGGATATCCAGAATTATTTAGAAAAAGTCGGACGATTTATATCTGAAAAAGGTCTTCTTGTTATCGGTACTTTCTCTGAAACCGGCCCTTTAAAATGCAGTGGAATTGAAATCAAGCAATATTCAATGGATGACTTAAAAAATGTGTTTTCAGAAGATTTCGAGTGTTTAAATTGCTTCAAAACAGATCACAGAACACCTTTCGAGACAATTCAAAATTTTACGTTTTGTTTATTTCAGAAATCAAATGATTTCTTTTAAGTATCAAAGTAGTAAAATACTTAAAAACATGATCCAAAATAGATTAAATGCTTACTTTTAACCATGGCATTTTTTACCGAAGATTTTTTGAATTTCTTTATCGAATTGGCGCCCAACAACCACAAAGATTGGTTTGATTTGAATCGTAAGCGCTACGAAGAGAGCATTAAAAAACCCTTTTATGCCTTTACCCAACATTTGATTGATCGCATCACGAAATCAGATGCTGCGTTTAAAGATTTGTTGGCAAAGGATTGTGTTTTTCGCATCAATCGCGACATACGTTTTTCCAAAGATAAATCGCCCTACAAATTGCAATATTCGGCAGTAATTGCACCGAATGGCAAGAAAAGTAAGGCTGTCAACGGCATTTATTTTGAATTTGGTCCTGAACACCTTCGGGTTTATGGAGGGATTTATGAAATCGAAAAAGAAGATTTAGAATTATTACGAGAAGGCATTGCCAATAATTTGTCTGAATTTCAAGGCATTTATAATTCGAACAAATTCAAATCACATTTTGGAAAAATCTTAGGGGAAAAGAATAAAATCATTCCGGCTCATTTGCGAGAAGTTGCTTCTAAAGAACCACTGATTTACAACAAACAATGGTATTTCTTTGAAGAATTTTCTCCCGAAACAATTTTAAAACCTGACCTCGATCAAATCGTTTTTGCTTGCTTTGAAGCAGGTCGTCCAATGGAACAATTTTTTAATCAATTTATAAAACGCGCATGACCAAATTAATTTTACCGATTTTCATTTTCGCAACCTTTTTAACGTTTGCTCAGAAGAAAGAATTCACGTTGAAAGAATCCGTTTTAAAACAGCGAGCACTTTCACCAGATCGCGTTAACAACTTTCTTTGGATTCCAAATACCGATTTCTATTCTACTTTTTCGTCGGATTGGAAAACGATTCAAAAATCTACCCTTTCTGGAGATAAAGAAACTGAACTTGCCAAAATTGATGATATAAATACGGTATTGAAATCTACATACGCCAATTTCTTTGGAATGTCATGGCTTTCAGAAAATGAAATTCTTTTAAACGACGGACAAACAATTGCAAAATGGAATGTTTCAACCAAATCAGGCTCAATTTTGAAGAAAACAATTGAGAATTCAGAGAATCACAACTATCATTCAAATTCAAATCAGTTAGCATATACAATTGAAAATAATTTATTTATTGACGGGAAGCCAATTACAAAGAATGTAGACAAGAATATCGTTTCAGGTCAATCTATCGCGCGCAATGAATTTGGAATTTCCGGAGGAATTTTTTGGTCTGAATCAGGAGATATTTTGGCATTTTATCAAAAAAATGAAACAAACGTGCACAACTATCCATTATTAGATGTCAATGCAACACCGGGTGAATTAGTTTCGATCAAATACCCTATGGCTGGACAAAAATCCGAGGAACCGCGGGTTGGGATTTACAATGTTAAATCAAAAAAAACAGTTTATATAAATCCACGAGGAGCGAAAGATGATTATTTCACCAACCTGACTTTCACGCCAGATGAAAAATACATTGTGGTTGCTGAAGTAAACCGTGATCAAAATCACATGTGGTTAAATGTTTACGACGCAAAATCTGGCAGATTCGTAAAAACGCTTTTCGAAGAAACAAACGAGAAGTGGATTGAACCAGAACATCCCGCGTATTTTCACTCCAATTCCAATGACTTCATTTGGATTTCAGAGCGAGATGGTTTCAACAATTTATACCTCTACGATTTCAGCGGAAAATTAATTAAGAAACTAACCGAAAACAAATTTGTAGTGAAGGATATCTTAGAAACTAGTCCGGATAAAAAGTTTGTGTATTATTCCGCAACCGGCACGAATCCCACCAATACTATGGTTTATCGTGTAGATATACAAGGAAACAATGAGTTGATTACCAAAGAAGAAGGAACGCATACCTTTTTACTTTCATCGAATGGAATTTACTATTTTGACGCGTTTTCAAGTATCACAATACCATACAAAGCAATGATCTACACCAATTCAGGCAAAATGACCAAATTACTCATGGAGTCAAAAGAAAAACTCGATGATTTTAACGTTGGTTCGACTGAAATTGGCACCTTGAAAGGAAAAGACGGTTCGGATTTGTATTATCGATTTATCAAACCAAGCAATTTTGATCCAACAAAAAAATACCCGGTTTTAGTTTATGTTTATGGTGGTCCACACGCACAAATGGTAACTAATTCGTGGTTGGCAGGAGCAAACCTTTGGATGCATTGGATGGCAAATCAAGGTTACTTGGTGTTTACTTTGGATAATCGCGGTTCTGGAGAGCGTGGTTTTGCATTTGAATCTCAAATTCACCGTCATTTAGGTGATGTAGAAATGGAAGATCAATTGACTGGTGTGGAATTTTTGAAATCACTTCCATATGTTGATGGAAACAGATTAGCGGTTCACGGTTGGTCGTTTGGTGGATTCATGACAACTTCGTTAATGCTTCGTCAACCGGGAACGTTTAAAGTCGGAGTTGCCGGCGGACCAGTTACGGATTGGAAATACTACGAAATTATGTACGGTGAACGCTACATGGATCGTCCGGAACAAAATAAGGAGGGTTACGAAAAAGCTTCTCTTCTAAATCATGCGCAAAATCTGAAAGGAGATTTTCTGTTGATTCATGGAACAATAGACGATGTGGTTGTGATGCAGCACAATTATGCTTTGGTCAAGAAATTTGTTGAATTAGGAATACAAATGGACTTCTTCCCCTACCCTATGCACAAACACAATGTTATAGGTAAAGACCGAGCGCATTTGATGGAGAAAGTGTTAAATTATGTGATTGAGAATAATAAGTAAGTCTTAAACCACTCTGAGTGAGGAAATACATTACTCTCTTAATATTTATTGGCTCAAATTGTCTAATCTTGAAAAGCCAAATCATTTGCACTGAAGGAGGTCCAAATTATGGAAGTTTATTCAGTCTACGAAAATCAGATCCACATATCAATTAAGAATTTGGAAGTTTTCATGGTCTTTGTTTTGGAATATCTTTCAGTCAACCAAGGAAAGATTCAACGAAGAATTTCTTCAAATATGGATTAGGGTATGAAAAATATGGAGGATATTTCTATCATTCTGAAGGTGGATTGGGAGGATCTATCCAAACCGAAGGCAATTTTTTAAAGCATGTAATTGACCTAGAATTTTATCCCCTCAACAAATATTTGATTCCAAATTTACTCTTCGCATTGGGAATTGAAAGCAATTTTCGATTAAACTATTCGATCAATGGAACTCAAACGTCATGGCAATATACACAGCAACCAAGTTCAACGTCTGAAAATCTATCAGACGTAGGTGTCAAACCCAACTTTTTTAACCTAGGCTTAAATTGCAGTTTGGCATATGAAATAAATATCAGAAAATTTATAATTCGGCCAAGCTATAAATATTTCTTAGGCATCAATGGAGAATTATATGGTCATTCTCAAAGACATTCGTTGCAATTGGGATTTGGATATCGAATAAATAAAAGGAGATTTACAACTTACTATTCAAACTAGACCAACCACCACCATTGTGAACATCTTGGTATCCTGCTGATTTGAGAATTGATTTTGCAGAAGCGCTTCGCATTCCGGATGCACAGCAGGTAATTACGGTTTTGTTTTTAGGGATTTTTCCCAATGAAGATTGTAATGATTGCAAAGGAATATTGACGGATCCTTTGATGTGTCCTCCATTAAATTCCTGAGGTGTACGAACATCTACAATCATTGCTCCATTTTGCACTAGCGATTTGTAGTCCACTGACTTAAATCCGAATAATTTTGATAAAAAAGACATATTATAAACTCAATTGATAATTAACATCCAACCACGATCCACCATTTTCGCAATTCACGCCTAACGATTTAAAGTATTGTGTTGCTTGACCACTTCTACCTCCACTGGCGCAGCAAAAAATAATCGGTTGTTTCATTCCTTTTATTTCTTCAATGTGATTGGTAATTTCCTGAAGTGGAATATTGATTGATCCATTCACATGGCCGCCACTGAATTCAGCTCGTGTACGAACGTCGATTATTGTTCCTTTAACTGACATAATTTAAGATTTAACAAAAAACATTTCGTTAATAAGCTGAAAAACAAAGCCCCCAATAAATGCTCCAATTAGCATCGTAATAAATGGACTAGAAGTTATTGTGCAACCTGTTTCGCATGGAAATAAGTTGTAATAAACAAAACCACCAATGGCCCCAACCATGTATCCTACTACAGCAATTAACGTTTGTCGATTTTTCATAGTAACTTTTTATTTTTTTTAAGATCTTGGATAAGTTCTTACCTTATTTAAGGTTCAAATTTAATTCCTTTTAAAGTTACGAATTGTATCTTTTGTTACAGAAGTATATTTTACCCACTTTTGTTCAGTAAATTTGACAAAATATTCATTACTATGAAACACGTTACACTTGCCTCAATCGAAAAGGCTATCGATGTGGTAGACAATTTAGATGACAATCAGTTGGAAGCCATTTCAAATAAATATGCGAATGCACAACAAGCACTTTTGAACTATGTGATGTCTGCACCAGCAGAATATAAAAATGAGAACCTCGAAGGTTTGTTGATTTACTATTTTTGCTTGATTTGTGAATGTTTTGAGCAAGAGGGAATAAAAATTAGACAGATAAACGAAGCAGATATTGATGAATTAGAAGATCCATACTTCGATATGTTAGATCAATATTTTGAGGAAGAAGATGAAGAAATCATAGAGTCGTTTTGTGATCAGCCATTTCTAGCTCAATTTATGGCAATGGAAGTTTCCACTGAAGATAATGATGGAACAACGTTAGATGAGGAAACCGCAACTCAATTATTTATAGTTACACTTGCGATGATTTCACTAATGAATCGCGCGATAATTGAAAATTAAATCTAGAAAATTGTTAATCGAAAACTGAATATTTGATTAACTTTGTCCTGGGGTAAGTCTTTTACGACCAGCTCCCTCTTAATCCTCCAGGACGGGAACGTAGCAAAGGTATGAGGTTGTAGCGGTGCGATAAGAGTAGCTTACCCTTTTTTTTGTGAATCCATATCTTGGGTTAAATCAATTTTTCACAATCAAGTAAATTAAGCCGACATATATCAAAATTGGAACTACAACACAAATCCACACGGAGGCTGAAACGTAGTTGCTTCCAAAACGTTTGAAATAATTAAGGAAATAAACTGATTTCATAAATAGTTCATCAGAAAAGGTTCGGAAATTCATACATCCTATATAAAATCCTAAACAAAATATAATGAATGCTAATTTCAAATAATGAAATTCATAAATCACATCTAACATGCAAAGCCATGAAAATGGTATCAGAAAATAATAAACGATAATATTTATTTCGTTGTAGGTGATTTTTAAAAAGGATGCTCCCGAAATGAGCATATCTCTTACCAAATTGAATATTCGCTGAACGATTTTTTCTTTCACTATTTACTCAAAATTTAAAGGACTAAGTTGAATTATTTAATTGGTCTAAATTTAGCAAATTGTGTTACAATTAAATTGAAAAAGCGTTAAAATTGAAAACACCACTTATGAAAAATATTCTGATTTTCTCTTGTATTTTTTTAATCACACCATTATTCGGGCAGATATATATGCGAACAAAAAAAAATATTGGATTTTATGCGAATCTGAACCAACGAACAGAAGCAAACAAATTAAATTCTTTTGGAGTTGGTTTTACAAGGCAATTTGGTAGTTACATTTTACCAGAAATAGGATACAGACAACAAGTTGAGCCTTTTGATAGAACGATGACTCAAACTGGGATAAAAAGTCATTTCATTCAAACGGGGATAACCTTTCGAAAGAAAATATTAAAAATAAACGAGCGTAAGGTTGGAAGATCTTGTCAAGCGGAATTAATTGAAATTTTTGTAACACCTGAATTATTCGGCCGAATTCCAAACCAGACAAGTGATTTTAATTATAATCCGTCCATTCGAGCCGGTTTAGGTATCTATCATGTTCAAACTGGATTTGGTCGATTTAATAAAATGTTTCAATTAAAAGTAGAAGGTTATTACAGACACAGTTTTGGAGAGAATCCAATTGTTCCAAATGAACTTGGAATTCAACTGAGAATATTAAAACATAAAATTATCGATTTTACCAAGTAGTAAATATCCTATTTACTTGTTGCGCAATGCGATTTTATAACTTCATGATTCCATTACTAATCAAAAACAACCTCAAAGGGCATTCGCATTTGAATACCTCTCATGCGCTCAATCTTTTTGATTGTGGCATAATATTCTAGGAGTTCTTGTGGAATTTTTTGAGAATTAATTTGAACGCTTTCATCGTCCTCTTGCTCATCAATTAATTCAATCAAATCTGAAAATTTATCTTCCTTCTTCAAGGGATAATATAGAACTTTCGGATCTTTTAACTTAGCTTCATTCGCGGCATATGCAATCGCATCCTTCAATCCTCCCAACTGATCTACCAATCCAATTCGAAGTGCATCTCGACCAGTCCAAACGCGTCCACGAGCCAAAACATTCGCTTCATCTTTCGTCATTTTTCGTCCATCTGCGACACGTTGAAGAAACTGATCATAGATTTGGTCTACCTCCTCTTGCGTAATTGCCAATTCCTCTGGTGTCAATTTTCGATTAGTAGAAAGAACGGCATGCCGATTCGTAGAAACACGATCAAATGAAATTCCAAGTTTATTTTCCAACATTTTACCCGTATACGGAATCATTCCAAAAACTCCAATTGAGCCCGTTATTGTTGTTGGTTCAGCAAAAATTTTAAACGAAGGTGTTGCAACGTAATAACCACCTGAAGCTGCCACATCACCCATTGAAACAATGACTTTTTTCACCTTGTTAGTCAAATTTACTTCACGCCAAATTTCTTCACTAGCTAAAGCACTTCCGCCAGGACTATTTATTCGGAAAACGACGGTTTTTATTGACTTTTCATTTCGCACCTTTTTAAAAAGTTTACAAATTTCCTCCGATGTCATACCTTCTCCTTCGGTTGAAATTTCACCTTCGGCAAGGATAACTGCTACACCCGGACTTTGTGTTTTCGTTAAAAGTTGATCTTCGTAGAACGATTTTTTAGCATATTTCTCAAAATTTTGAAATTTCAAATCCTCCTCTGAATCAACCCCAACTTTTTTCATAAGAAGTCCCATTACCTCATCACGAAATTTAACCCCATCCAAAAGATTGTAATTTACAGCATCTTCGGCACGTTTAATTTTCATTGAATCAGCGATTAAATTTAACTGCTCGGAATCAATTTTACGATCAGAAGCAATATCATTGCGCATATCCTCCCACATACTATCCATGTATCGTTGAACTTGAACACGACTAGAATCACTCATATTCGTTCGAAAGAATGGTTCTACAGCACTCTTAAAATCATTGTTTTTACCTCGAATGATTTCAACTTCTACATCGAGTTTATCAAACATTCCTTTGAAGAACATTAACTCGCCACCTAACCCAGTTATTTGAAAAGCCGAAGTAGGAAAACCATATGATTCATCTGCTGCAGAACTGATATAATATTCCTTTTGAGAAACAAATTCACCAGAATTGTAAGCTAAAGCGAATTTCCCACTCTTTTCAAAATCATTTATCGCTTTTCGAATTTCTTGCGCTGTTGCCATTCCACAAGAAACATCCCCGATATCAATGAATAACCCTTTGATTCTATTGTCTTTTTTTGCCTTTTCCAGTGCAAATAAAATATCAGGCAGACCAGCAGATTCTGAAAGTTGCAAATTCATGGGATCAAACTCCGATTTACCTTTTTCTAGAATCTGACCGTCCAGTTTCAAATGTAAAATGGTTTTATCCTCTAATGCAAGTGGCTCAGGTCCAAATTCACTAAAAGAACCAATAATTCCTCCAAGTATTAGAAAAAAGAAAATCATTCCTACCAAGCCCGCTAAGAAAACGGCTAAAAAACTTGGCCAAAATACTTTTCCGAATGAGAATTTGTTGTTAGTTTCTGTCATGTCTAATTTTTTAATTCGTATTACAATAAATTACCGATTTTTAGTCCTTTATTAACGATATTTAATCGCAATGAAAAACGAATGTTTTCATGGTACTTATCAAATAAATCTGACCCAAAATCACCACTTCTAAATAACGGAAAATAAACGCCCAATACGCTTCTAAATCGCAGTCCAATTCCAGAATTAAAAGCCGTTTGAACTTGCGTTCCATCATAAAAAGCTCCCCAATCTCCGAAAGCCCCAAATAGGTTTGGTTTAATCGGTAATTGAATATATCCATTTACACTTGTCATCCAAAAACTAGTCGTTCCGAAATTGGATGTACTATGAAAACCTCCAAAATTCTCGGCACGCTGTTGGCTCCAGAAACCAGTTGTAGCGTTTCTGGCAAAATCGTAATCCTCTAAAAATAAATCTTGATAACCCCTTGCTCCACTTAATGACATTTGATAAGCAATATTTCCTATGCCAGAAGCACTTTCATAAATGAAATTCGTTCCGAAAAAAGCACGTAACTCCACCCAACGATTCATCTTGTTTTTTAAATAGCGGTATTTGTAGGAAGCCGTTGTTGAAAAGCGACCCAATTGTTCTTGATTATCTTCACTTTGCATATAATCCAAGCGCAATTCCAAGTTGAATTTATTATCCGGTAAATCAACATTATAATCATATTTGGCAAATGCCCCTCGCTGATTGAAATCATACGTCGAAAAACGATCTTTTCGATAAATCGCTTGAACCAATAAATTATGGGAAGTTGCTTTCGCTCGACCGCGATTACCTAATTTCGCATTCCAATAAGGACTTACAGCAAGTAAAAATCCATCTCGATTTTCTCCATTTCCGAAATTCTTTACAGAAAGACCAAATTTTGAAAGTTTTATTCCTTTAATGGGCAAAAACGAATAGCTCAATTCAGCAATTCCAGCTATATTCTTTCGACCAAAGGAAAATTGCGGTGCGACAAGGTATTGAAATTGTTTAAACGGTAAGCCCAAATTATGAGCAGCTACTCCCAACATCAATTTGTCGTAACTATTTCCGCTGATTGTTGGTAACCAAAATAAATTGGTTTTTCCTGATTCGTGATCACCGATTAAAAACTCCGTTTTCAATGGCTCAATTTTGTGAAACATTTTGTCTGAAGTCCAAAAATTATTTCCACGGTTTACCTCAGGAATATCTTTGCTTTTATCAATTGCAATTGACGTAAAATCTGTTCCATTAAATGAAATACTTCCTTTTTTGGAAGGTTCCATCCATTTTGTTACAACTGAATCCCCTTTCAAAAAATTGATTTCGATTGGTCCTTTAACCTGACCAACATTCTTCACGGTAACATTCGTTGTGTTGGTTAACTTATCTTTCTTTACCTTTTTAATTTTATAGTCGATGTGTTTTGTCGTTTGAATTAAATCCCCAAATAACCAGGACAAATCCTTTCCAGTTGTAGACTCAATCGACTTTTTCATGTCCTCCGGTTGTGGATGTTTGAATTTCCAAGCTTCGAAGTAATTGCTCATAGCTTTGTTAAACAATTCTTCTCCCAAATAATCTTTCAAATAAAAGAAAACAAGTCCTGTTTTTTGATACATCGTAACGCCATAATTTGCCGATGTAAATTCAGCTGAATGCGTTTCAATCGGTTGATCTTCTCCAATTACAGCCAAAAAACGCGAACTAATGTCCCCCATGTCGTGATGACTTAAATCATTGAAATGAAAACGACCTTGCAAAATCATATCCGACATATTTTTATTTTTCGGATATTTAGTTGTCATGTATCGCATTTCATTCAAGGTATTCATGCCCTCGTCCATCCAACCATGAACCCGCTCGTTTGAACCTAGAATTCCATAGAACCAATTATGCCCGACTTCGTGCACGATAACAATTTCAAGTTCCTCCTTCGAACTCGAATTTCCAATCACAGTGACATTCGGATACTCCATTCCGCCGCCTGCGCTGATGGTTCCATCAACAGCAGTCACTTGATTATAGGGATAATCGCCATTCCAAAGAGAATAGTAATAAGTTCCATCGTTTATGTATTCAATCGCATGTTGCCAATGTATTGTATTATGAGGAACAAACATTGCCCAAGATGTTACTTTTCTTTTTGAATGAGGCAATTCTACTTCCCCTTTTAAAACACCGTATCGCTTATCAGCAAACCAAGCAAAATCATGCACTTTCGATTGTTTGTATTGAATGGTTTTCCATTGTGTTGAAGATTCAGGAAATTCTGTTTTGCCATTTCTACCTTGTGGAGCCATCAAATAATCAGCTAATTTATTTTGAGTTTCAGCAGCCTTACTATTTAAAAATGCGATTTCTGACTCCGTTTGCAAATCACCTGTTGACCCAACAACATAATTTGATGGAAGGGTAATTGAAACATCAAATGAACCAAATTCAGAATAAAATTCTCCTTGATTTAAATACGGAATAGGATTCCAGCCATTTTTGTCATAAACCGCAGGCTTTGGATACCACTGCGTTATTTGATAAGATTGACCAATGTGACCAAGACGAGAAATCTCACCTGAAGGGATTTTGACTTTAAAAGGCGTTGAAATTTTAATTCGTTCACCACTTTTTAAAGCACTTGGTAGCATAATGATACAAATATCCTGGTTGGCAAAGTCATAATTCCATTTTACTTGTTGACCATTTACTTTAAAATCCAGTGAATCAATCCAACCCTTATCTTTTTCCTCTCCAAAATGGAGATTTTTTTTACCTTCTGCATATTGCTGTTTTGCCAATGCTGATTTCCCATTACGATATGCATTCGGCCACAAATGGATGTAAATTTTATCCAAAGAATTGGGTGAATGATTAATATACTCGAATTCTTCAAAAGCTGATAAGGTATGATTTTTATCATTCAATTTTACTTGGATGTTATAATTAACTTCTTGTTGCCAGTAATCTTGTGAAAAAGCATTAAATAATCCAAAAGGAAAAATAAAGAATAGTAAATGAAATCTCATAGTTGAAATTATTTGTTTGAATTTACAAATTTAAAGCTAAAGCTATTCGACGAAAAAAAAATTTTGTGTAACGGCTTTAATCGTTTCGAAAAGTGATTATTTTACACATAAACGGAAAAAAGGCCGTTAAAAAAGACCTTTTTCTATTTTGTTTTAGTTTGTTATTGGATAACTATTTTTTCAATAAATGATTTTCCATTAATCCTTGAATGGATAAAATAAACTCCTTTTTCTAAGCCAGTTTCTAAAAATTGAATTTTGTTACCACTAAAAGAATTCTTTTTAATCAGTTTTCCGTTCAAATCGGTCAATTCAATTTCGCAATTATTTACGTATTCCGAAAGCTGTAAAGTGAATTCACCTTGACTCGGATTAGGATTAATTGAAAAGTTAGGATCAGTAATATCTTCTATTCCTAAATATCCATCCACACCGTCACAGTTTTCATCTATCCCATTGGCTAAAATATCTGTTGCATTTGGATTAATTTGACCATTTGTATCATTGCAATCCTGGTTATTTGTACTAAATCCAATTCCCGGATTTTCACAGAAACTCAATCCAGTTGAACCAGTTCCAAAACCATCATTGTCGGCATCAGTGTAATATGTTGTGAAATTTAATCCGTTATCATCAACTCCATCACAATCATTGTCAATTCCGTCACAAATTTCAGTCGCACCTGGATAAATTTGGTCGTTTGCATCATCACAATCTCCTCCAATGGTTATCGTGTTTTGTGGTTGCGAACATGATTCAACGCCAGTAGCTTCATCACCAAATCCATCACCATCTGCATCCACGTAATACATAGCGAACACAAGTCCATCATCAGTCAAACCGTCACAATCATTGTCAATTCCATCGCAAATTTCACTTGCATTTGGGTTGATAAGACTATCAGCATCATTACAATCTCCACCAGCAGTTACATAACCGATTCCTGGATTTTGACATAAACTCTGTGCAGTAGAATCATTTCCGAATAAATCACCGTCATTATCAACGTAATAGGTTACTGGGCCAGAAACTTGTGTGTTGTTATCATCACAATCTCCAGCTGCTAAAACATATCCTGTTGGAGCATTACAACCCGTAAAATTTGTAAGTGAATCTCCAATTTGATCTCCATCATTGTCATAATACCAAACTGTTAATGGATTTATTTGATTATTGGCATCATCACAATCGCTATTATCCGAAACAAAATTTATTGGAGCCGAACATGTAACGGTATCAATCAATGGATTCCCATAACCATCTCCATCATTGTCTGCATAATACGTTTGAGGAGAAAGACTAATCACATTCCCATAAAGGGATACATCATCCATCCTCCAAGTAGTTGTTGTTCCGAGCATCTCTGTAATGTAGAATCTGAAAGTTACCTGACTTAAATTAGAATAGTTTGTAAGGAAAACAGTATCATCCAAATAAGCATTATTAACATTAACACCGGTTCCAAAATCTATATCAGATGCATAATTATCCAAACTTGAACGTAAATGCCAAACTGGAGAACCAGCAGAGCCACTTGGTCTAAATTTAAAAGCAACACGATCTAAATTCATTACCTTACAATTTGCTGCTGTTACTGAAAATTCATTGTATTGATTCAAATCAACAGAAGATCCAGTATTCCAACCACTTCTATTAAAAATTCCACCACCGGTTGCACAATTTGTTCCAACCCCATTGAAATTTGAAAAAGTAAGGTCGATATTTGTATTTGAAGCTGCGTTATCTTGTGTCGCACAATCAACTGTACCAGCAAATTGATAAATCCCCAAACTAATCGGCAAAAGAGGAGCATCAGACCCACTGCAATCCTCGTCAATACCATTTAAGGGAATATCTGTAGCACCTGGATTTAAAGACGCATTCGTATCGTCACAATCAGAACTATTGGAAACATATCCAGTAGGTTGTGAACAAGCAACAATGGAATCATTTATATTTCCATATCCGTCTTGATCAGCATCAGCGTAGAAAGTTGTGAATGTCAAGCCATTATCAATTAATCCATCACAATTATTATCCATTCCATCACAAATTTCCTGAGCATTTGGGTTGATTGAAGAAACAGTGTCGTTGCAATCCCCATCGGTTAATGTGTAGTTCGATCCTGGGGAAAGTATCGACAATAAGGAATCTGAGCCCCCAAAACCATCCTGATCGCTGTCCAAATACCATGTTAATGCTGCAAAACCATCATCAATTAATCCATCACAATCGTTGTCAATGTTATCTGCTATTTCCGTAGCACTCGGATTTATTGAAATATTTGAATCATCGCAATCCGTATTATTGGCAACATAACCAGATGGTTGACCACAATTTTGAATACTTACGGTTGGGTTTCCAAATCCGTCATTGTCAGCATCTACATAGAAAGTAGAAAGTGAATTAACTTGAGCGTTGTTATCGTTACAATCGGTTGAATTCGAGACGTAACCAGTAGGTTGAGTACAAGAATTTTGAGTTGAATTCAAATCCCCAAATCCATCACCATCAGTATCTGCATACCAAACAGCGTTTGGATTTAATGCCGCATTGTTATCATCACAATCCGTATTGTTGGATACGTATCCTGAAGGTTGACAACATGATTGAATGATCGGTGATGTACCTCCAAATCCATCACCATCTAAATCTGGATACCATGATATTATTTGCTGACATGCAGGGGTGACAGATTCCCAAGTTGATCCAACTCGAATTTCATCGATTTGAAGATTTCCAGTTCCTGAAGTTGCATTTCCTCCTTGTCTTAAAAAAACTGAGGCAAAATTAGCGAAAGGATTTGTTCCTGAGGCGTTAAAAATGGTAGCAACGGGTTCTGTTGCTCCAGGAATTGGATTGATAAATACAGAGGCTTGAATAGGAGCAACTGTTGCATCTAATTTTATCACTACAAAAACTGTGGTTCCTACTGGATATTCCGAAGAATAGGATTGTGTTGGTGTTCCACCTGTTGTATTTTGAACGCCAATTTGAAAAGTATTCGTTGTGACTCCCGCTTTAACAAATACACGTGGGGCAAATATCGAAACGGAAGCACCTGCAGTACCGCCAAAACCTGTAAAATAATCTCCAGTGGCAGATAAACCAGTGGTATTTGTTACCTTTAATAGAAACGAAAAATAACCAGTACCTGAAATTCCTATTATTGCTTTATTCACATCTTCAGTATTACCGGCAACATAAGCAATTCTATTACCGTTTGAAGTTTCTAAACCAGAATAATATAAACTATTTTGGCAGTCTGAAGTTGAGCTTATAGTTTGAAATTGACCTGGTATTGCTCCACTGTGGGTGGTCCAACCATTTGCATTGAGTGCACCGTTATACGAAAATGATTCAAAAACTTGAGCATTCAAAACAAAATTAGAAATCAATGCAACTAATAGAATGTATATTTTTTTCATTTAAAATAATTTTCCCCAAAAATAACCAATCAATGCGATTTAACTGTTAAGTAAAAAATAAAAAAGGCGACCGAAGCCGCCTTTGTTTATAACTTATTTTAGTTGTTAATTATGCTTGCGGAGCCTCCGGCTGACGCTCAGGTTTTGGTAATAAAACCTTTCTTGAAAGCTTCCACTTTTTCGTTTTTGGATCTTTACCAACAACTTTGAAGTCAAGAACATCGCCTTCTTTAACAACATCCTCCATTTTGGCAACTTTATCCCAATTGAATTCTGAAATATGAATCAAGCCATCTGTTCCCGGTAAAATTTCAACGAAACAACCAAAATCCTTAACAGATTTTACTTTACCAGTATACGTTGCTCCTTCTTCTACCGTTGGAGGGAAAGCGATTAAACGAATTTTACGAATTGCTTCATTCATGTCGTCACCGTTGTTCGAAAGAATTTGAACACGACCCTCACCTGTTGGTAATTCCTCAATCGTAATTGTTGTATGCGTTTCTTTTTGTAAACCTTGGATGATTTTACCTCCAGGTCCGATAATCGCACCAATCATTTCATTCGGAACATTAAATGCTTCAATACGTGGAGTTTGAGGTTTTAATGTTGGTCTTGGCTCCGCAATAGTTTCGGTAATTTTACCTAAAATATGTAAACGTCCTTGTTTTGCTTGCTCAAGTGCTTGCGTCAAAACTTCGTATGGAAGCCCGTCCACTTTGATATCCATTTGACAAGCAGTGATTCCTTTTGCTGTTCCAGTAACCTTAAAATCCATATCACCCAAGTGATCTTCATCACCCAAAATATCAGAAAGAACTGCAAATTTACCTTCGTCAGCAACCAATCCCATTGCAATCCCTGAAACTGGTGCTTTGATTTGTACACCACCATCCATTAATGCAAGTGTACCTGCACAAACAGTAGCCATCGAAGACGATCCATTTGATTCCAAAATATCAGATACAATACGAATTGTGTATGGATTATCAGCAGGTAAAACAGGTTTCAATGCTCTTAACGCCAAGTTTCCGTGACCTATTTCTCTTCTCGACGTTCCACGTAGTGGTTTCGCTTCACCTGTTGAAAATGGAGGAAAATTGTAATGCAACATGAATTTTTCAGTTCCTTGAAACGTTGCACCATCAATTAATTGCTCATCCATTTTACCTCCCAATGTCAAAGTAGTCAACGATTGAGTTTCTCCACGCGTAAATACTGCAGAACCATGAACCATTGGTAAATAATCTACTTCTGCCCAAATTGGTCTGATTTCATCAAAATTACGTCCGTCTAATCGCTTACGCTCGTTCAACATCACCCAACGTACTGCTTTTTTCTTAACCTCTGAAAAATAAGGTGAGATGAATTTTCCAACCTCAGTTAAATCTTCTTCTGTGAACGCAGCTTTTACTTCCGCTTTGATTTCGTCGAACAATTCTGATCTTTTAGCTTTGTTAGCCAATCCCATTCGAGCAACGTCCTTGCATTTATCCATTGCAAGTTCATAAACTTTTGCTCGAACCTCTTCGTTATGCGTTTCGTGAGAATACTCTCTTTTCGGATTTGCTGTTGGGATTTCAGCTGCTAAATCTAATTGGAATTGACACTGTTCTTTAATTGCCGCATGTGCGATTTTGAACACTTCAACTAATTCAGCTTCTGAAATTTCTTGCATTTCACCTTCCAACATATTGATGTCTTTCATGGTTCCAGCAATAACTACATCGATATCAGACAATGCCATTTCAGCCATGCTTGGGTTGATGATGTATTCTCCATTCACGCGTCCAACACGAACTTCTGACATTGGTCCATTAAATGGGATGTTTGAAACTGCGATAGCCGCTGATGCAGCAAATCCACAAAGTGCATCTGGATTGTTCACGCCATCATAAGACATCAACTGAATCATTACCTGTACCTCTGCATGATAATCATCTGGGAACAATGGACGCAATGCTCGATCCACCAAACGCATTACTAAAATTTCAGTTTCCGACGGACGTGCTTCTCTTCTGAAAAACCCTCCTGGAAATCTTCCTGCTGCCGCATATTTCTCGCGGTAATCGACAGTTAGTGGTAAAAAATCCACGCCATCTTTCGCATCAGCTGCTGCAACTACAGTTGCCAATAACATTGTGTCGCCCATGCGCACAACAACAGACCCATCTGCCTGTTTTGCCAATTTTCCCGTTTCGACGCTAATCTCCTTGCCGCCGGTAATCATTGACTTTCTTAAACCTATATTCATTTTTATTTATTTACTTGTTTAATTTACGAGTGAATGATTTTATGAGTGAATGACTTAATGATTTATATATCATTTTCAATTCTATTTTTAATTTGCCGAGTGAACCCACCAATCCTATTCTGCAAAGCATTAAGGTTTTTAATTAATTCTACAGATGACAAATCGAATAATTCTTCGGCTAAAATTAATTGTGTTTCCAACTCATAACTAGATGAGATGGCTATTTCTAAGAACCTAACAAATTCTTTATTGGTTGTCCTACCGGATCCTTCAGCAATATTAGAGGGTATTGAAACTGCAGAACGATTTATTTGGGAAGTAATTCCATATTTTTCTTCCTTTGGTAGTTTCGAACTAAATAAATATACTTCTTTTACCATTAATAAAGCTTCTTGCCAAATTTTTATTTCCCTAAAATTGTGTTTTTTCATTCTTCAATAATCACCCCATTTTCATTCTCTCGTTCCGTCATTAAATCATTCTCTCAAGACCTCTAACAATAAATCTCACTCTTACTTCAACCAAAAAAAAAGACACCCGACCAAAGCCGAATGTCCCCTCTTCAATAAATTTCGTGTGATTAAAAATTGAATTAACGGCGTAATCCTAACTCTTTAATCAATGCACGGTATTTCTCTATATCTTTTCCTTTCAAATAATCCAAAAGACTACGACGCTTACCAACAAGCAACTGAAGTGCTCTTTGCGTACCGAAATCTTTACGGTTTTTCTTAAGGTGTTCTGTCAAATGACTAATTCTAAATGTGAATAAAGCAATTTGACCTTCGGTTGAACCGGTGTTCGTTTCAGAACCTCCGTGTTTAGCGAAGATTTCTTTTTTCTTTGATGAATCTAAATACATGCCAATATTTTTAAAATAATTTTTATGTAGTTTCCGAACTTTTCGGATTAACGACTGCAAAGATACAATTAGATTTTCATAAAACAACTTTTATGAAGAATATTAATTATCCAAAAGATTACCAGAATCACTTGGTCCAAAATCCGCTTCATCTCCAGACATTGAAAAAGCAGGATATCTATCTGTCAAATAAGTCATAAAAATATTTATTCGAAAACTCCAACGCAAAATACCAACCATATAGTTGTGCATACCTTTCGGATATTTACCTGTTATTAGAACAGCCCAAAACGCAATTATTCGAACAAACATTGCACCAATTTGAAGAAAGAAAAGACAGAACATATGAGGAATATATACATATATAAAACCAAACAATGCCCTGGCAAGAAGACTCATACGGTTATATGATTCTTGTTGATCCAGTTCTATTAACGTATTAGAATCTATTGAATTAAGACCGAATGCTGGATATCCGTCTGAAAGGTTCAGTAATCTTGCATTAAGTCTTAAAGTCCATTTTTGAAGGTTTAGTTGATAGTTGAACATTCCATTGGGCATATTTCCTGTAAACAAAATTGACCAGAAAGAAATAAAAGAAACAATTGCAGCTCCTATTTGTAAAAAAATCAAAAGAAACGCGTGAGGAAATGCTATATACAACCAACCGAACAAACCTCTTAAAATTAACTCACCACGCGAGTAAGTATCCTGATGTCTTATTCCAAATTTCATATTTAAAAGTTTTTAAAAATTAATATGCTAAAAATAAGCACTTTAAATTAAAATCTCTTTTTTGGGAAATTTAAGTTATTAACAATTTTTTATTAATTTTGCCACGTTCTTTGGTTTTCGTCATGCGAAATTAAAAAGGAATCCGGTGTGAATCCGGAGCTGTATCTGCAGCTGTAAGCACTTTAAAAACAGTTCATGATCCACTGTTATTCGGGAAGGAGAACTGATCTTAGTGTGAGCCAGAAGACTTGCCATGGAACAGAGAGAAGACTTCAGATTAAAGTCGGACTCGTTAATAGGAAGAGTTGCACCTATTCGTTTCCCTCTTTTTTCATCTTCTAGTTTTTATTTTATTTATTAACCGTTTAAAAACAGAACGAATGAAAAAGGTATTTTTTACCATTGGCCTTGGGCTAAGTGCTTTTACGAATGCACAGAATTACGTACATCAGGCGATCATCCTGAATGAAGGGAAGTTTGATTACAATACAAACACGATTTTAGAACCTGTTACGATTGGTTCTTACAACCCCAGTGCACAATTCTATAATGTTGTTGACACGCTTGAAGGTATGCGATTTGGATCCGATATTTTAATTGATGGCGATTTCTACTACGTTGCAGCCGATTCAAAAATTTTCAAAATGGATTTGAATTCACATCAGGAATTAGCTTCTGCAAATTGTCCGGGAGTTCGAAATTTGGGAATTCATCAAAATAAATTGATTGCTACACGAGGTGAATATTTAACAACATTTGATTCATATTTACACGTCTATGATGCTACTGATTTATCCTTAATTACTGCAATTGACACTATTCAAGGCCCAAAATGGGCAACTCAAAATATTGTTGTAGATGGTTCCTATGCTTACGTTGCTGTAAACAATGCATACGAGTGGGGAAATGAAAAAGGATTAATTGGAAAATTGGATTTAAACTCTTTGACATATGGAAATGAAGTTGATTTGGGTCCAGATGGAAAAAATCCAGATAATATGTTCAATTTCAATGGTATTTTATATACGGTAAACAACAAAGATTGGTCGGGAGCCTCTGTGTCAAAATTAGCAATAGGTTCATCCTCACCAACAACAACGAATATTTCATCTGCAATAACTGGTTGTGGGACATCTGCATTGCGCGATAATAAATTAGTTTATCAAATTTCAATGGAGACTACCTTAAATGAATTTGATTTAGGTTTAATGAATAATGTTGGTCCAATTTCAGGCCACACAATTAATTACTACGAGTTAGCACAAGAGCAAATTTCGGGTAATTTTTACGCAAGTGAAACTGATTTTTCATCATATGGAAAGATTCATATTTTCGATTCTCAAAACAATGAGCTAAGCAACTTTGATGCAGGCGTTTCTCCGGGAACAATAGTTTTTGACATCCGTTCAATGTCTGCAGGAGTAGATGAGTTAATGCAACCCATTTCGATTTACCCTAATCCTGCTTCTAGCTATATTTTAGTTGAAAATTCGAATGGATCAGAAATCAATGTTACTGACTTGTCTGGTAAAATCGTTATTTCTACAAACGATTCAAACATTAATATTTCAAATCTAAATTCTGGAACATATTTGATAAACGCGAATAATCAAATTCAAAAATTCGTAAAATTATAATTCAATTTATTAATCAAAAAGGGGGATTGTCAATCCCCCTTTTTATTTTGTGTTCCGGGCTCCTCTTTATTTTTCTTTTACAAACTGAACTACCTTCGCGATCTTACCTTCGTAAATTCCTAAATAATAAGTTCCTGACGACAATTTTGAACTCAATTCAATAGTTTTTATAATCTTTCCATTTTCTACTGGTAATTTAAGTGATGATACAAGTTGACCTGCAATATTAAAAAATTTCAACTCGACTTCCTTTCCAGTTAGACCATCTATTTCCAACTCAAATATTCCTTTATTTGGGTTAGGATACAATTTCAAAATATTAATAGTTAAATCAGAAAGACCTGAATTATTGTCCCCAACAATCAGTGAAATAGAAGAAATACATCCATTATTATCTTTTACAAAACCGGTATATGAACCTGGTGCAAGATTTGAAAATAACGCACCAGAAAAATAATTAGTTCCATTCAAACTATATGTGTAGGGGGTTAGCCCTCCAGTTGCAGATAAGGTTATTGTTCCATTGGTGCCAGTTGTAGCTGACGTAGTGACACCATTTGCAATGAGTTCATTCGGCTGCGTTATTGTGGTTGTAAAAGTCTTAAGACATCCGTTTCCGTCTCTCGCGGTTACAACGTATGAGTTAGGTCCTAAATTGGAAAAAGTTCCGTTACTTGTAAAATTTACACCGTCTAAACTGTATGAATATGGAACAATACCTCCTGCTGCATTTGCCAAAATAGAGCCATTTGATTCACCATTACATAATACCATAGTTGGAATAGCATTTAATGTCAAGTCAGTGGGTTCAGTTATCGTTAATTCAGTTATTCCGACACAACCATTTACATCTTTCGCATAAAAGGCATATGTTCCTGCAACTAAATTTGAAATTATACTGCTATTTTGATAATTGACCCCATCGAAGGAATAAACATAGTCAGGTTGACCACCCGATGCAATGATATTAACCGATCCGCTTTGACCGTTGCATAATATCGGACTTACTAAATTCCCACTTACCTCAACATTAGTTAAAGGATCAAGCTGAAATGAACCCGTATTCAAACAGCCTGTGCTATCTGCTATTTGATAACTATATGAACCGGCTTGTAAATTAATGAATGTTGAATCTAATTGAAACTGCCCGTTATTTAACGAAAAAGTATACGGAGCTGTTCCACCTGAAACAGCCAAAGTTATCGAACCATCTGCACCTATGCAAGAAGGTGCTGTATTAATGTTTGATGATACTGAAAAGAATGTGCCTTGCCCCATATTAACTTGTGTCGAACGTGCATTATTGCAACTATTTTCATCAGCTTGACCATTTACACTTAATAACTCAAAAGATATTGTATTGAAACCATTAATTAATCCGATAATATTGCAATAAATGGTATCAATCGAGCCCGATGTTAATTGATTTGAAATAAAATTTACGGTTGTAGGACTATTGTTTCCAATTTGCCAAGTGATAGAACCTTGGGTCACATCCGTTATTCCTTGATTCTCGATTATCAAACCAACTTCCGTTGCTGAACCACAGGATCCAGAATCAGAAACCTGAAAAGCACCAACAAGCGCTAAATCAAGATTTTCCGGATTGATGCGAATTGAAGAAACACTACTCTTGGTATTTGAATTGTGATAAACCCCCGTAAAATAGAATGTTTGTCCGTCGAAATCATCAATACTCAAATGATGATAATCCCCCCATCTGGTATCTCCACTTTTAGAAGAGGTTCCGCCAACAATAGTAGTCTCGGGCATTGTCATAGTCCCAAGTGGATCACAAGGTTTTCTTCCTGTCATTTTTAAAGAAGGAAAATCACCTGAGGCATTGCTAGAAGATGAATAGGCTAACAAAATATTACCACGCTTATCCATATTGATCCCTGGCATCCAACGACTCGTATTAGCTCCCGGCGCATATGTACCTTCTTGATATTTAGTCCAGGTAGGAGTTATTTCTCCTGAATTTCTTCGTAATTCAATCCAACGAACACCAGATCGATCAGCTCCATCAATATCAGTTGAAAGAGCGAGCAACAACGATTGATGATCATCAAAAACGCGCATTGGAGCTTTAAACATAACTGTTTCTCGCAATGGATCTAACGTATTAGTCGTACCAGGCTGCTTGATACAAGCAAAGCTTGTTAAACCACATAATTTAGAGTCTATTTCAGCAATCGAAATATCCTGAATCTTGGCGATAGTTGCGGTGCTATTATCCCAATTAATAGTCATTTCCCAAAGCTCAATCCAGTCGTTAGTTCCACTGTCAGGAGAGCCATTTGAATGAGATTCATCATCGCGATGTCGAACAAAAAGAGGCTTCATTCCTGAAGGGGCAGGATTATCACCTTCAATATCCACTGGCGTAATAGACTGAAAACCAAAGCCATTCAACCCATATCCTATTGCAACTTTAATAAATGGTGATGTGCCACCAGTCAACAAAGTGCTTAATCTCATCGCATACGTTTTCGGGGCTGACCCTTCATTTGTAGTGGCCAAAAATGCATCAGAGGATGGACAAAATGAATATTTTGGGTAATCTGGGAATTGATTACAAGTGAATTGATAAGTCCAGTATGCTCCCTGAGGATTTGAGGTTTGAGATACGTGAATTAATAATTTATTTCCTGAACTAGAAAACTCAGTTAAAAACCACCTTCTAGCAGGTTTGTAATAAAGCACTATTGGATCACCAGCACCTGATGGGCCTCCCAAAGTTTGTAATGTCGCAGAGCTTAATATGGTTGCGCCAGTTAGTTTATTGAATATTCGATAAACTCCTCCTCCATTTCCATTTGTGGCCTGAATAACCACAGTACTATCGGCATCGACAGTTGGGTCAGGTGGTGATAGATTTGTACCTAATCCTTGAAATTGCCAATTAATATTTGCTGAAGTACTTTTCAAATTCGAGGAATGTTGTTGCCAAACCCAATCAGGATTGTGCGTATTCGAATTATCCACCTCAATCAAATCACGACCTTTAAAATTGGGTTTAATCAATTGATTTTTAGGCTCAGACTGGTCAATTGAAACGGGAACCAAATGACTTACAGTTGGACTAAAAAATCCCATCAATTCCGAATTTTGTCCATAAACATGGCTACATGCAATCGAGAGGAGTATTGTAAAAATGGTAATTTTCATAGTCTAATATTTTGAAACGTTAAATTTATTAAAACTTGTATTATAAATGAAATTATAGGGTTCTATAATTTGCCTTAAAATGCTTTCTTGTGTAATTTCGCGAATAAAGGTTTCATCAAAAAAGATAATTTTAATTGATAAATGAAAATACTTCTATCACCAGCAAAAAGTTTTAATGAGCGTCCAATTTGCAAAGGAAATTCGAGCATTCCGTTGTTTGAAAATGAGGCTCAACAAATCGTAAAATCTCTTAAAAAACTTAATGCTGAAAAAATTGGAAATTTAATGTCGATATCCAAAGAACTTGCAATGATAAATGAATTGCGTTTCAAAACTTGGGATAAGGCAAATTCGGATAATAATAAAAATTACCTTCAAGCAATTCGGGCTTTTTCAGGCGAGGTTTATCGAGGATTTGAGGCCGAGAGTCTTGTCGATTCTCAATTTGAAAGTGTACAAAACCAAATTAGAATTCTGTCTGGTTTGTACGGAATTCTGAAACCATTTGATTTAATATCTCCATATAGGTTAGAAATGGGGACAAAATTTAGCCCGAACACAAAAGCAAAAAACCTCTATGAATTTTGGAAAGCAAAAGTGACAAAAGCTCTGAATAGTGAAATTCAAAAGGATGAAATAATCATTAATCTCGCATCAACTGAATATTTTAAAGTAATCGACCAGAAAACAATAAAATCAAGAATTATTACACCAACGTTTAAAGAATTTAAAAATGGGAAACCTTCAATTGTAATGATGTATGCGAAAAATGCTCGTGGAAAAATGGGAAGATTTATAGTAAATGAACAATTAACAGATACCGAAAATTTAAAACTTTACAACCGAGATGGATACTCCTTTGATGAAATAACTTCTACAGATAATGAATGGGTGTTCATTCGTTAAAGACTAAGATCTGGACTTTGGTCTAGAATATCCCAGGTGTGGTCAGCCAGTAATTTTACTGTAGCCATAAATTGAAGTTCAGCACCTGATCTTCCCCATTGTTGAGGACCGATCAATGAAAGCAAATAGGTTCCTTGAGGTTTCTTGTATAAGTGATAAGTATGATTAATGAATGGTTCAAATCGAATTTCAGCCTGATAAATAAACTCAGAAATACTTTTTCGGTCATTCAGTTTTTTTGCTTGTTCAGCCAATAATTTCATTTGTTCATAAATCTGATTGAGCTGCATATCGGTCTGATGTTCCATTGCATTCAGTGCGCGACTCTTCAATTTACCTTGATCTTCAGGTTTAATCAAGGCACTTCCCGCATGATGCCCATATTCCAACGAATGCGGATTTTCTGTTATTTTATCCGGATCTATCGGATTTATAAATTCTTCATTATTTTCCACTAAAACAAATTTGCTAGTTTTTTTCCAACAGCCGCACCAATTGCCACACCCATTCCTCCCATTCTAACACCTATAGCTACTCGGTTGTTCAATTTTTCGATAATTGGTTGTTTTTCGTTACCTACTCCCATGATTCCCGCCCATGAATAATCGACTTCAAACGGTGTATTTGGAAGAATAACATTTTCAAGTAAACTAACCAATTTTTCTTGAATCTGCCCTGTTGTCTTTATTTCTTCGGTAGTCTCTCCATTAATATCTAAATTTCTACCTCCTCCAAGTAAAACTCGATTCTCGACGTTTCGGAAATAGTAATATCCACGATCAAAATGGAATGTTCCTTCAAATTTCAAATCTCGAATTGGTTTTGTCACTAAAACCTGAGCTCTTGCGGGTTTGATTCGTTCCCCAATTACTTTGCGAGCAAAACCATTGGTACATATAATCAAATTTGAAGTTTTAATGAAACCAAAATTTGTTTTAAGCTCTACAGATTCTTGACAAGTATCAAAATCTTCTAATTCAATTCCAAAAAGCACATGAATATCTTGAGCTATCGCTTTTTTATACAAACAATGGATTAACGCACCAGTATTAATACTTCCTTCCAATCGATTTTTATATGCAGCAATGATATTTTTGAATCCACTTTTTTCAATTATATCAGTTTCCTCTTGATAAACCTGTTCTTGACCAATTAATGATTTTACTTTATCATTTAAATAATTCAAGAAATCAACTGGCAATAATTCGTCTCGTGATTGGATTAAGTCCCAAGAAGCACAATTTTGATAAGAGAACAAATTAGGTTCAATTATTTCAAACAACATTTCAAGTCCTTCATATCGCATAAGGAATGTTTCCCAAACAGCATTTTCCGAAATAGTTTTTAAATCGTCGTATATTTCTGTAGGACTTCCAAAACAAGCAAAACCAGCATTCTTCGTACTCGCACCAGTCGGCAAATACCCCCGTTCCAAAATTAAAATTTTTGCATCTGGATAGTTATTCCTAAGAAAAATTGCCGTAGAAAGCCCAACAATTCCAGCTCCTACAACGCAAAAGTCTATATTTTGCAAGTAAACCGACTTTTCCCAGAAACTTAAATCCTTCAATGAAAGCATTTTTTTGTTAGGTTTTTTTTTGTGAAATTTGCAAATACTGCAACAAAATTAAGTGATTACGTTTAAGTAATGTTATATCTTCAAAATTGTTGAGGAAATTGATTGAATATGAAGAATTTAATAGCTTTTTTAATAGTTGTTTTTGTCGCAGGTGGTTTGTATAGTCAAAATAAGATCACCATTTCGTTGGTTGGCAGTGTTACAAATTTCTCAACTTCAGAAAAATTATTCGGTGCGACTTTGTATATGATGCAAAATGGAAAGACCATTGGTAAATCAATTTCGGATGAAATTGGTCAATATACAGTTAGCGGAAACATTACTACATCCGTTCCAATGGAGCTAATGATTTCAAAACCAGGATATGCGGCGAAGAAAGTGCTTTTTGAATTGGATAAACTAAAATTAAAAAATGCTAACAATATTAATTTACAGTTACTAGAGGAACTGACAATCCAATTATATGAAAATCAACCAGGAGCGGACTTAAGTTTTACAAAAACCTCTTATGCTGAAAAATTTTATTGGGACGAGAATGCAAATAGTGGCAATGGAGCTTGTTTACCAAGAGAAAAATTCAAAAAAGATGTTGACGACAAGGTAAATGAGGCCTATTCGAAAGCGCAAAATAATGGCTTATCTAAAAATTATGTTTCACGTGGTGATATTGCAAACAAAAACCGTGAATTTGAGAAAGCAATAGCTTATTATGACACAGCTTTACTTAAAACCCCGAATGATTCCATAATTATAACAAAAAAGAATATTGTTCAGAATACAATCAAGAAAATAAAGGAAGAGGAGGAGAGTAAGAAAAAATATGAAGATTTAAAATCAGCTGGTGATGAGGCATTTCAAAAAAATAATTTAACTGAGGCTGAACAGAAATATAATTTACTTTTGAAAGATTTCCCTGGCGATGCATACGCAACCAGTCAATTAAGTAAAATAACCAATGAAAAAAATCAGCAGGCTTTATTAAAGAAAAACCAAGAAGAGGCGACTAAATTAATTACTCAGGCAAACACCTCAAAAAATGCCAAAAAATATGATGATGCCATTGCGAAATTACAGCAGGCATTAAATCTTGACCCCGCTCAAAAAGCATCGATTGAAAAGGAAATTTCCACAATCAAAAACATTCAGTCCGATGTAATAACAGAAGAGCAAATTAAAAATGAAATTAAATCCGCGGAAAAATTATTCAAAGAAAAGAAATATGATGATGCTATAAATTCATATAAAAATATTGATAATTACATTTCAAAACTAACTAATCAATCATTAATTAATAGTTATTCTGACCTCAGCTCCAAGGGACTAAAAGCTGTTGTAGATAAAAAGAATCAAGATGGTCAAGAATTTAAGGACCAATTAAACAAAGCTCAAGATTTTTTCAATAAAGGAGCTTACTCTGATGCAGATAAAATTTTAAAAAGCGACCCCATGAAAAGTCGTATGAATGAACCTGAGGTAAAAGATTTAAGTGAAAAAATCACTAAAATGCAAAATTTTGTTAGTCAAAAGAAAGATGCTTATACCCAAATTAAAAACAAGAAAAATAATGAAGCCTTTACCCAGTTAAAATCTTTACGTGATAACGCTTTAAAAATGGGTGCACTTATTTCTTCATCAGAAATTAACCAACTGAAAAATAGTATTGACTCACTTGATGCAATTTTAAACCCTAAAAACATTTCGAATTCCAATGTTTCAACTAATAATAATTCCAATTCGAATGTAGGAATTCAATTAAAAGCTCCGGGAGAATTGGTTACCGATAATCCAGTTGATGTGTTTAATGAATTATCTGAGAATTATGAAAATCAGAAAAATGAAGGTCAAGAAAATTTAGCTGAATATAAAAATGAACTGGACAAGGAAGCTGATTTTCAAAAGAAACTAAATGCTTCAAGACAAGAGGATGAAAATGCTAATCTTGAACAAAGAAAAACTGAAATTGAATTAAAGGCATTAGAGCAAAATAAAATTCCAGTTCAACTTCAAGAAAATCTAGAAGAATCAAAACGGCAACATGATATTTCTATTTACAATAAAAACATTGATAATGCTAATCAAAATGAAGCCAGAGATAAACAATTACAAGAATTAAAAAATGAAGCCGATTCCCTCACTGAATTCAAATTGAAGGAAACTGAACTTAAAATTGAAAATGATATTGCAAGAATTCAAGAAACGAAAAATGTAATTGAAAAACAATCTATTGAAAGTCAAAAACAGAACGATAGTAGAGCAGAAAGCATGCTTGACAAAAAATTAGATGGAGAGTATGCTGTTTTTAAAACTGATTCTATAAATGCCATACAAAATGAAAGCAGAATAAATTCGGTTCAAAATTCAAAAGATTTCGTAATTGAAACGAAATTTTCACCAAATCACTTGAAGGATGAAAACGGTGTAGAATTTAAGCAAGGAATGACGGAAAAAATTTACAAAATCAAAAATAAAGACGGTTTTGTAACGACTATCATTACACGGCGAGTTGTTGTAGATAAAAATGGATACGGGATTGTATATGAGCAAAATACAAATGAAAGAGGTGTAAACTCCTTTTATAAAAACGGATCGCCAATTACGGAATTTGTTTGGATGAATGAATCTACTGGAATAAACTTAACAAACAAATAACTAGTTATTCCATATCACTCTGTCAGTAATTTCTTTTTGATCGTCTCAAAGAGATTCTCAAAACTTATATTTTCGTTCAAAATGTTTATATGAACGTTCATTTTATTGCAGTTGGTGGAAGCGCAATGCACAATCTAGCTATTGCACTTAATCGAAAAGGTTACAAGGTAACTGGTTCTGATGATGAAATTTTTGAGCCATCACGATCAAGGTTAGAAAAAGAAGGTATTTTACCAAAGGAAATCGGTTGGAATAAGGAGTTGATACACTCGAATTTGGACGCCGTAATTCTAGGAATGCATGCTAGAGCAGATAACCCAGAATTAATTCGAGCAAAAGAATTGAATATTCCCGTTTTCTCTTATCCTGAATACTTATACGAACAAAGCAAGAACAAAATTCGACTTGTAATTGGTGGAAGTCATGGAAAAACTACGATTACTTCGATGCTTCTCCATGCCATTAATAAACTAGGCATAAATGTTGACTACATGGTTGGTGCTCAACTAGAAGGTTATGATTGCATGGTGAAATTAAGTGAAGACGCTAAAATCATGATATTGGAAGGAGATGAATATCTAAGTTCACCCATTGACAGACGACCTAAATTTCACTTATATAAGCCAAATATAGCCATCATTAGTGGTATTGCTTGGGATCATATCAACGTTTTTCCAACTTTCGAAAATTACGTTGAACAATTTGATACTTTCTGTCAATTAATTGAGCCTAATGGGACTTTTATATACAACCAAGAAGATCCAGAGGTAAGAAAATTAGGAGAAAAATACAAATCAAAAATCAATGCAATTCCTTATCAGACTCCTGAATTTCAACCTACAGATTCAGGAACTTTGATGCATTTCGAAGGAAAATCTTATCCCCTATCCATTTTTGGACCCCATAATTTACAAAACCTAATGGGTGCTCTTAAGCTTGGCGAAGCAATCGGAATTAATCCAAATGATTTTTTAAAGGCAATGTCTGACTTCAAAGGAGCTGGAAAAAGGCTCCAAAAGGTTGCTGAAAAAGGAACTTTTACGATGTTTAAAGATTTCGCACATTCTCCTTCAAAATTAAAAGCTACTACCAATGCCGTAAAACACCAATTTCAAAACCGAAAGGTAATAGCCTGTATGGAATTGCATACATTTTCATCACTGAAAAAAGAATTTCTCCCTCACTACCACGGTTCAATGGAAAATGCTGATGTCGCTCTTGTCTATTATAATCCTGAAGTAGTAAAACACAAAAAATTAGACGCTATCTCAAAAGAATTAGTTTTAGAAGGTTTTGGAGGCAATGTTATCGTTACAAATAAAACAGAAGAAGTTCTTGAATTTATTGGTAAGCAAGATTTCTCGAATTCTGTTCTACTTATGATGTCATCTGGAACGTTTGACGGCATTAATTACGAAGATTTAGGTGCAAAATTGCTCGCCAAAATATGAGATTTTTTATTGTAGTATTCCTATTTTATAATTTTCAAATTGGCATTTGTCAAATAAAAACTGAAGATTTTCAGCTGAAGAACATTTCAATTGAAAATGTTGAATACGCAGCGATTATTTTCGATCCACTTCAAAAAAAATACTTAATCTGCAATGATTCACTTGCAAAACGAAAATTTTCACCTGCCTCCACTTTTAAAATTGCAAATGCAATTATTGGACTCGAAACAAATGTGCTTTCAGATGAAAAACAGGTTTTTGAATGGGATGGCAAGAAAAGAGCAAATGATAAATGGAATCAATCACAAGATTTAGAAACAGCCTTTAAAAACTCAACCGTATGGTATTTTCAAGCATTAGCCCGAAAAATCGGAGAAAAAAGGATGTCTAAAATGCTCAGAAAGCTTAATTATGTTGACAAGGATTTTAAAATCAACAATGACATTGATAGCTTTTGGCTGAATGGAAATCTGAAAAAAAATCTTTTCGAACAAGTTGATTTTGTTCAAAAATTAGCAAATAAAGATTTAGCAATATCGAAAAAGACATATAAAACAATTGAAAAAATCATGTTTTCACATACTATCGAGGATGTTAACATTTATGCAAAAACTGGATGGGCCGTTAATTCTGATTTAGATATTGGATGGTATATCGGATATGCTGTAAAAAGTGGAATAAAATACCCATTTGCCACCATTTTAGTAACAAATGACTACCAAAGCTTTGATTTTCAAAATTTAAGAAAAGAAATTGCCTTTGAAGCGTTGAGAAGTATAGGTGTTATCCACTAACATTAATTTCGGAAAACAACCCTCCTAAAAATCAAGGAAATTACAATTGAATTCAAAGTTGTGTAGAGCATCAGAGAAAGTAATGCAACCAGCATATTGAATTTTGCACTGTAAATCAATTTGGTTTTTTCAAGTACTTGCGATCTAATTTCTTCGGCTGAATCGTTTTGCATTTCAGGATTATTTTTCTGAATTGCCTTAATCGCTGAAGAATCATCTAATTTATGTTCAACCTCTTTTATTTTCAATTGATTGAAATCAGGGTAAATTCGATCGTAGTAAAAATATAGGAAAATTGAAATTACGACTGTGTAAGGAACTCCAGCTAGCATTCCATTTTTTATGTCGTTTAATAAATTACTTTCGTGCTCTTTTAATTTCATGAAATATAATGCCCAAGTAATCGAAGATGTGAGCAAAAACATATTTATGAAAACAAAGGGCTTAACATCGTTAAGACTCAAACTAAACGACAAGGAAGCTAACTTTATTCCAATCCAGATCAATGCGCAGATTAGGCCAACCTTAATCGGAAATCTCATTTTAACTATTCATTGAAATTAAAAACTCCTCGTTGGAAAGTGTATTTTCCATATGTGACTTTAAGAATTCCATTGCTTCGACTGGTGTCATATCTGCAATGAACTTACGAATTAACCAAACGCGCTGTAAAACGTCTTTTCCTACGAGTAAATCTTCTCTTCGCGTTCCTGATGCTGTAATGTCAATAGCAGGATAAATTCTTCTGTTTGATATTTTTCGATCAAGTTGTAATTCCATGTTACCAGTTCCTTTGAACTCTTCGAAAATAACCTCATCCATTTTTGAACCTGTCTCTGTAAGAGCGGTCGCTAGAATTGAAAGTGAACCACCATTCTCAATTTTACGAGCGGAACCAAAAAATCTTTTTGGTTTGTGAAGTGCATTGGCATCAACACCACCAGAAAGCACTTTTCCTGAAGCAGGGGAAACTGTATTGTATGCTCGAGCTAACCGTGTTATGGAATCCAGTAGTATACAAACATCATGGCCACATTCAACCATTCTCTTAGCTTTTTCCAAAACCATATTGGCAACCTTCACATGTCGTTCTGCCGGTTCATCAAAAGTTGAAGCAATTACCTCAGCTTTAACACTTCGAGCCATATCAGTGACCTCTTCAGGACGTTCATCAATCAATAAAACGATCAAATATGTTTCTGGGTGATTCGCTGCAATTGCATTTGCAACATCTTTCAACAACATGGTTTTTCCCGTTTTTGGCTGAGCGACAATCATTCCGCGTTGACCTTTACCAATTGGTGCAAAAAGATCCATAACGCGCGTCGAAAGGGATTCTTGTTTATGCCCAGTCAATTTAAATTTCTCGTCTGGAAATAAGGGTGTTAAATATTGAAATGGAACACGATCACGGATATAAGAAGGATCTCGACCATTAATTGATTCAACCTTCACAAGTGGAAAATACTTTTCACCTTCTTTTGGGGGACGAATCGTTCCTTTTACAGTATCACCTGTTTTAAGTCCGAATAATTTAATTTGATTTTGTGATACATAAATATCATCAGGAGATGGCAGATAATTATAATCCGAAGATCGTAAAAAACCATAACCATCTTGAATAACCTCCAAAACGCCTTCAGCTGAAACAATTCCAACTAAATCGTAATTCTCATCAGGTATTTTGTCTTCTGATGTATTTTGATTATCCGAGGCTTGATTGTCTTGATGACGATGTTGATGGTTGTGTTTTTTAAATTTATTTCTATCCTCTTTCGGAGCTTCGCTGGTTGGTTCTGCGGATGAAGTTGCTTCAACCGTCTCAATTGGATCTGGAATAGCGTCCGTAACTTCAAAGCTAGAATTATCCTCAACAGGAGTTATCGTTTCTTCAACTTTATTTGAATTCTGGAAAAGTGTTGGTTCTTCGATAGAATGAGTTGAAGTTCGTTTTCTTTTTGATTTCTGCTCATTTTTAGCTTCAGCTGGAGTTTTTACCTCTTCCTCAGGATTATCTCCCATTATTATGTTTATTAATTCTGGTTTTTTGTAGTTTTCAGGATTTTCTATTCCTAGTGTTTGAGCTATTACCCGAAGATCTGAGATTTTCTTACTCTCTAAATTTGAACGATCCATTTAATTGATTAAGAGTTTGTTATGAATTTTATGTGGAGAAAAGTTGCAAAAGCGCAACAAAGAACGAAGCAAGTTTAATCATTAAAATTGAATTAGCAATGAAAAACCAAAAAATCTATGTTTTTCTTTTTTTCTTTTTTGCTGCTGGAAAGAGGATGTTATTCAAAATCAAGCGATAACCGGGAGAGTTTGGATGTAAACTTAAATCAGTGACCGGATCTCCCACAAAATGTTGGTAATCTTCTGGGTCGTGTCCTCCATAGAAAGTCCAAGTTCCTTGTCCGAGCTCTCCATGCATGTATCGGGCTGTTCCTGCTGCTTTATTCTCCCCCATTATTAGAACATTTGACTTGATAAATTCTTTTCTAAAGTCTGTTGTTTGTCCCATAAAGCCTTTAACAACATCCACGTGACACTGAGTTAACATCGTTGGAACAACATCCCATTTTGCGGAGAAATCAAATAACGTAAATTGGTCGACTTGTTCCGTAATTATTCGTTGATTTCTTAAATCAGATGCATCAATATCTGAATATTCGTAAACCATTGGATCCTTGATGATATGAAAATCTTTGAAAGCAAAGGTTTTCGAAAAATCAAGTTTTTCTTGTGCTCTTCCATCAGAACCATCTCCATCAAACACAGATTCGCATATATCAACTCCTTCGGCAGCTAGTGCAATATCGAAACTGTCTGTTCCACTGCACATAGTAAAAAGAAAACCTCCACCTAAAACGAAGCTTTTTAAATTTTTCGCCACAGCCAATTTTAATTCAGACACCTTTCTAAATCCTAGCATTTTTGCATCTTTTTCGGCAATTGCGATTTGCTCTTGATACCAACTTTGATTTCTTGCTGAACTATAAAATTTACCATATTGCCCCGTAAAATCCTCGTGATGGAGATGCAACCAATCATATTTTGGTAACAGTCCCATTACGATTGCAGAATCATAAATTTTGTCGTATTTAATTTCTGCATACTCAAGAACCAATGTTACGGCATCATCCCAAGGTTGTTTGTTGGGAGGAGTATAAACTGCAATTTTAGGAGCCTTTTCTAGCTGAACAATTTCCATATTCACCTCAGGATTGGCAATTTGTGAACGAATTTGATTCACTTGGCCGTCTGCAAGAACTTCATAACGAACGCCACGAATAATTAATTCTTCTTCAATTGACTTTAAATGCGGCATAAGAAATGAGCCTCCACGATAATTAAGCAGCCATTCGATTGTAACATTATTTTCGAGCGTCCAATAGGCAATTCCATAAGCTTTCAAATGATTTGACTGAGCATCATCCATTGGGACTAGAAGTTGAGTAGCCCTAGAAAAACTAACTAAAAACAATAAAAAAGATACGAAACAAATACGAATCATTTAAAATGCATTTTGATCAATTCCATCATTATCAAAAATATCGCCATTTGTCTCGTTATCATTCATCTTACTAGGAATTATGTAAGAATTCATCTGTTCGTTGAAACTGGACAAACTATTATTCAAAGGTTTAGACACTTCCATTTCATGTACTTCGTTCAAATTTTCAAAACGTGCATATTCACCAATGAATCGGAGGCGCACACGGTCTAAGGAACCATTACGGTGTTTCGCAATAATTATTTCTCCAATTCCTTGATTGGAATTCCCATCGTCATCTTTTACTAAACCATAATACTCTGGACGATAGATAAATGAAACGATATCGGCATCTTGCTCAATAGCTCCTGATTCACGTAAATCTGAAAGCATTGGACGCTTGTCTCCACCTCGCTGTTCAACTGAACGACTGAGCTGGGCTAACGCAATTATTGGAACATTCAATTCCTTTGCAATTTCTTTAATTGATCGCGATATGGTTGAAATTTCTTGCTCGCGATTTCCTCCTCCTTTACCATCTTTGGCTGACATCAACTGCAAATAGTCAATGATAATCAATTCTATTTTATGTTGAGCTCTCAGCCGACGGCATTTCGCACGAAAATCAAAAATACTTAAACCAGGAGTGTCATCTATAAAAATTGGTGCCGTTGCCAACTTTGAAATTCGCGTATGCATTTGCTGAAACTCGTGCTCTTTTAAATCACCTTTTCTTAGTTTTTCTGCGCTCAATCTAGCTTCACTCGCAATTAACCTTTTAACGAGTTGAACAGCCGACATCTCAAGAGAAAATACTGCAACGCCTTTGTTGTAATCAACTGCTGTATTTCGGGCCATGGAAAGCACAAAGGCCGTTTTACCCATACCCGGTCGCGCTGCGAGGACAATCATATCCGAACGTTGCCAACCAGATGTAATTTTATCCAAATCATAAAAACCGGAAGGAACACCTGAAATACCATCTGAGTTTTGAGCCGCTTTTTCAATTTCCTGAATAGCCTCTCGAACAACATTCTGCATGTTATTTACTTGCTTACTCATATTATTTTCAGCAATTTGAAAAAGTCCGGATTCAGCGCTATTTAGCAAATCAAAAACATCTTTTGTGTCATCATATGCGTCTCTAATAACTTCGCTACTCACGCGAATCAATTCACGCTTGATGTACTTTTCAGCAATAATTCTAGCCCAATACTGGACGTGAGCAGATCCTGCAACTCGATTTGTTAAAGATGAAATGTATGCTGCACCACCTGCTGCTTCCAACTCGCCATTCTTTTGAAGTTTAGCAGTTACTGTTACCAAATCAACAGGATTTGTAGAAGCGAATAATTCACGGATCGTTTTGTAGATATATTGGTGCTTAGGATCATAAAAACTATTTTGATGTAAAATATCGATTGTATCATTTACAGCGTTTTTTTCCAACATCATTGCACCAAGAACAACCTGTTCAATATCAATTGCTTGAGGTGGTATTTTACCTATGTCTCCCGTTAATACAGAAGGAGTTTTAATTCTTGAAATTGGTTTTCTGTTGTTATCTTGTTGATCCATATAACAAATATAAGAATTGCTCTTTGAGCGTCCTAAATAGTTTTAAAATACTTTATTAAAAGATATAAAATTGGTTTATCAACATTTGTTAATATGAATTCATTTAAGCTCTAAAATAGCTGATTTTGTTCCAATTTTTGCTGTAATATAATCTATGTCCTTTTTCGGTGATCGAGCTGGTGAATACTCACGACCATAGAAAATAATCTGTAAATGCAATTTATTCCAAGAATCAATTGGAAATATTTTTTTTGCACTCTTTTCCGTTTCTTCAACGTTTTTACCACTGGAAATTCCCCATCTCGTTAGCAACCGATGAATGTGAGTATCCACTGGAAATGCCGGCACACCAAAAGCTTGAGACATCACCACAGAAGCCGTTTTATGACCAACACCAGGAAGCGCTTCTAGGTCTTGAAAATTTGCAGGGACTTTTCCATCGAATTTATTCAATAGAATATTTGATAAATCCCAAATTGCCTGTGATTTTCGCGGAGATAAACCACAAGGCTTGATAATTTCACGAATTTGTTCGACCGTCAATTTGATCATTTCTTTCGGAGTTTTCGCTTTTTGAAATAAAATCGGAGTAATCTTATTTACGCGTTCGTCAGTGCATTGCGCAGAAAGTAAAACGGCAATTAACAAAGTATATTCATCCGAATGAACTAATGGAATTGGTGTTTCAGGATACAACTTTTCTAATTCGATCAAAATATATGAAGCCTTCTCTTTTTTTGTCATAAAAATCCGAATGTAAATAAATGAATCCAGCGATCATTGGAAAACAAAAACCAAACAATAAATGGACCCACAAAATATCTTGTAAAATAACTTCCCATGATGAGAAAAATATCTCTTACTCTATAGAAATAAAAAAAAACTGGAATCAGCAGAGCAATGAAAATCATAATTTGAGCCCAATAAACAGTTAATTCAATTGGTATAGTCTTTTTAAATTGTTCATCATATTTATGAATACTGATCGGACTATGCAAAATTCTGGTCTTTTCAATTTGAACAAACGGATTGTACGAAAAAAAACCATTATTATATCGATCTAGCCATAAATTCTCTCCATTTGCAGTTTCAATCTTACTAATTCGATGCTCATCGATGGTGTGATAAATCTTTGTTGAATATCGAACAATCGAATCTTTAACATACCTTGTTGGAAGAAATATATCAAAAGTCAAAAGCATAAGTAAAATGGCCGAGCACAAGGTTACGAAACGTGTATATTTTAAGATTTTTCCCGATTGCAGTTGATCATACCACAAATTCATGGCTTCAGCCTGTTTTCGTTGTTTTTCCAACCGAATGCTCCGTGCTCTTTCTCGATACTTTTTCCATTGTTCCTCAGGCGAATCATCAATTTGATTTGGTAAAACAGACTGTCTATTTTTGATTACTGTCAATAATTCTTCATATATTTTATGAAGCTCTTGAAATTTAACATTGGCATTTTTCGATTTATTTCGGTCGGGATGGTATTTTTTGACCAAAACACGGTAGCGTTTTTTTACATCTTCAATGGATGCATCATAAGGAAGACCGAAATAATCAAACAAATGCTTTCCAGTCATCTAAAGAAATCTTTTTTAATGTTTCTAATCGCTGAATTTTTCCACTATCAGTTCTTGAAAATCGTTTGACAAAAGCATATATTTTAGGCACTTCGAACTTATTAAGAATTTTAAGCAAATTGTTTTTTTCTAAAATATATTGAGATTCAGATTCTAAAATTAAAGCTAATTTTTGTCCAAGTGATTCATCAGGAATTCCAATTACAAAGAAATCGTTTGGAATTAAACTGGAAAGTTTTTCTTCAATGTTTTCTGGATTCAATTTTATTCCTCCACTGTTAATAATGAAATCTTTTCTTCCTAACCATTCAAATTCTGTCGGCGACTTAATTTCTACAAGATCGTTGGTTTGTATTTCGTTTGGAAACATTTCAGGATAGTGAATAATCAAATTTCCATCTTGCCCCGAAACATGCACTCCTTTAACTGTCTGATACCGTAATTCAGCTTCAAAACCAATTTTCCTCAAAGCAATATGTGAAACAGTTTCTGTCATACCAAAAGTTTGATAAACTGAAATCTTATGTTCTTTGAGTTGAATTATTAGTTTGGAAGAAACAGGGGCTCCTCCAACTATGATGGTTTTTAGTAATTTCAGTTTTCCAGGAGTTTCAGCCAAAATGTGTTCCAGTTGATATGGAACCAAAGCCACAAAATCAAATTCTTCGTTTAAATCTTTTAATGGATTGGCTTTAGGTTCGACAATTTTCAAATTCCAATTCCCCACGAAAGCCCTTGCCAACATCATTTTACCAGCAATCGTATCCAAAGAAAGACATACTAATGCATTGATTCCTGATTTTAAATTGAAAAAATCTATTGTTTTATTTGCGGACAATACAAGTTGACTTTTTAATAATTTGATTTTTTTCGGTTCACCTGTAGATCCAGATGTTAAAACTTCGAATTCATGCGAAGAATTCCATTGATTTTCAAACTTTCTGTAAGCAACTTCTAATACTTCATTTTGAAAATAGTTCGACATATTCCTAAAATTCTATGTCGAGATTAAACAAATTTTTAAGTGTATGTAAGTTAGGATTTCGACGAGCGAGTGCGTTGAACTTATCTTTACCCGTTAAAAACTTAATTTCCTTACCCGGATTATCAGTTAAGATTAATTCTATTTCTATTTGGTAATTTTTCAAATTCTTGCGCATAAAATCTATGAAATCACCTAGAATTGGATTGATGTAATCTATTTGAATTTGATTATCTACCTCGAGTCCGAATTTTTCCTCTTCCAAAAAATGGGGCTCCCTTTTAATGAGCGCATGATAAAATGTTTCCATCCCATTTTCTTTCATCTGAAAAGCAAATTGTTTCCAATACATTTTTACTTGTTCCTTAGAAAATCCTTCGCGCGGCAGATTTTGTAAATCTGGGGATGTATCTTTTGATTTTTGATCTTCAAGAATTTTCTTTATCGAAACATGGGTTGAACCAATATTCCCAGTCGGCTCAGATAAAACTCGAGGTTTCTCAGGTTCCTGAACATAAGATTGTTTGACAACTGGTTGATTAACTTTTGGAGTTTGCGGATTTTTGCGAAGAGATTGATTCGGAAAAGGCAGAATATCAACTCGAGCCGTCAGCCATTTTTTTTTTCCTGCTCTTGTTTGAGCGAACATAACTGCATTAAAGCAACCTCAATCAGTAACCTTGGATTTTTCGATGATTTATATTCAACATCTAGTTTGGAAAGAACAGCCAGCGATCGAAGAATTCGAGAAGCTTCAATCAATTTTGATTGTTCTAAAAATTTTTGTTGAATTGTATCTGGAACATCAATCAAATTGAGAGTTCTAACATCTTTTGCGACCAACAGATTTCGGTAATGTTCTGACAGACCATTTACAAAATTGTGACCATCAAATCCTTTTTGATAAATATCATTTAAGATTAATAGCGATGCGGGAATATCCTCTTTTTCCGCGCAATCAACAACTTTGAAGTAATAGTCATAATCGAGAACATTCAAGTTGTCGAGAACATGGCGATAAGTTACGGTGTTGCCGGCAAAGGTTACGATTTGATCAAAAATTGAAAGTGCATCACGAAGAGCACCATCTGCCTTCATACCAATCAAATGCAAAGCCTCTGGATCAGCTGTTACTCCTTCTTTACTCGCAATTTTTGCCAAATGTTCTGAAATATCAGAAACACGAATTCGGTTGAAATCAAAAATTTGACAGCGAGAGAGAATAGTAGGAATAATCTTATGTTTTTCAGTCGTTGCTAAGATAAATATCGCGTGCTTTGGGGGTTCCTCAAGCGTTTTTAAAAAGGCATTGAAAGCATTCGCAGATAGCATATGAACCTCATCGATAATATAGACTTTGTGTGTTCCCAATTGCGGCATTATGCGAACTTGATCGATTAGTACACGAATGTCGTCAACAGAATTATTCGATGCAGCATCCAATTCAAATACATTTAACGAATTTCCTGAGTTGAAAGAAATACATGATTCGCACACATCACAAGCTTCAACATTTTCGGTGCGATTGAAACAATTGATGGTCTTTGCCAATATTCGCGCGGTAGTTGTTTTACCAACACCTCTGGAGCCGCAAAATAAAAATGCTTGCGCTAAATGATCATTCTTGATAGCATTCTTCAGTGTATTCGTAATAGAAAGTTGACCTACAACCGTATCAAAGGTTTGTGGACGATATTTTCTAGCAGAAACTACAAATTCACTCATCAATACAAATTTAATTTTTTTCCAATGATTGAAAGAAGATAATTCACAAAAGATACCAACAAAAATTCATTTGTAATAAAAATGAAATACAAAAGATTTGGATTGATTAAAAAATTAATCTAATTTCGCAAAATGAATTTTACAATTACACATCATCACTTGTTACTTGGTTAACCAAGCGAAGGTGTTATGTGCTAAATATAGTTGACCCGCTTGGATTTCAGGCGGGTTTTTTATTGAATTTAAAATTAGATAAAGTATGTTGCGTATTGCTGTACAAAAATCAGGTAGGTTGCTTGAAGATTCTCTCCAGTTGTTAAAGGAGTGTGGAATCAAGGTGGATGCTGCAAATGGAAAGTTAAAGTCAGTTGCAAATGGATTTCCTTTAGAGGTTTTGTTTCTAAGAAATTCAGATATTCCACAATATGTATTGGATGGAGTTGTTGATTGTGGAATTGTTGGCGAAAATTTATTGATAGAGGAAAGAAGCACTCTCGATGTAACCTGCAAACTGAATTTCTCAAAATGCCGAGTATCGCTTGCAGTTCCAAAAAATAGTTCGATTCAATCAACATCCGATTTTCAAGGAAAAAAGATTGCAACTTCTTATCCGAATACAGTCAATGATTACTTTAAAAGCAAGGGAATTCAAGCCGAGGTACATACCATTTCTGGTTCGGTAGAAATTGCGCCAACCATTGGATTAGCAGATGGAATTTGTGACATTGTTTCTTCTGGCAATACACTTTTTATGAACGGTTTAGTTGAATTAGAAACAATTTTGCGCTCGGAAGCTGTATTAGTACAAGCCCCTAAATTGAACAACGAAAAAACGGCGATTTTAAATAAATTACTTTTCAGAATAAAAGCCGTACTCGAGGCAAGAAATTCAAAATATGTGTTGATGAATGTCCCTGATACAGCAATTGCTGAGGTTCTTAAAATTTTACCTGGTATGAAAAGTCCTACGATATTGCCACTGGCTGAAAAAGGATGGAGTTCGTTACACTCTGTTATTACCGAGGACCAATTTTGGGATAAAATCGATGCGCTTAAAGAAGCTGGAGCAGAAGGAATTTTGGTTGTACCAATTGAGAAAATGGTGAGATAATTAAAAATGGAGAACTTAGAGTTGCGAATTATGGACTACTCGTTCGCAATTCTTCGTTCGCAATTAATTTAAAGAGTGGAGAATTTAGATATTAGAATTAAGAATGTAGAACTTAGAGTTGCGAATTAATAGTTCGCAATTCTTCGTTCGCAATTATTTTAAGATTGGAGACCTTAACTTTAGAAATAAAAATGGAGAACTTGGAGTTGCTAGTTGCGAATTAACAGTTCGTAATTCTTCGTTCGCAATTAATTTGAAGAAATGAAACGAATTATAAACCCGGAAAAAACTAACTGGAAATCAGTACTGGCTCGACCTGAGTTGGATCAACCTAATTTGGACACAGTCGTGCGCGAGGTATTTCATCAAGTGGCAGAACACGGAGATTCAGGCGTGGCAACGTATGTGAAACAATTTCAAGGATTCAAAGGTTCGCTCTCCGTGAGTAAAGAAGAAATCGAACAAGCCAAAAATGAGCTTGCTGCGGAATTGAAAAATGCAATTGAGATGGCAGCAGCAAATATTCGATCTTTTCACGCTGCGCAAACGGACGAAGGGATGTGTCTCGATACCATGGAAGGTGTTCACTGCTGGCGAAAGTCAAAACCTATTCAAAAAGTTGGTTTGTATATTCCCGGCGGAACGGCTCCATTATTTTCAACAGTTTTAATGTTGGGAATTCCTGCGAAACTAGCTGGTTGTGAGAAAATTATCATGTGTACACCATGCGACGCTTCTGGAAATGTTCACCCTGCCATGTTGTTTGCTGCAGATTTAGTTGGGGTCACACAGATCTTTAAAATTGGAGGTATTCAGGCCATTGCGGCTATGACGTTAGGAACTGAAACAGTTACCGCTGTTTACAAACTTTTTGGGCCTGGAAATCAATACGTAACGGCTGCAAAACAATTCGCACAAAAATACAAGGTTGCCATTGACATGCCTGCTGGCCCTTCGGAAGTGATGGTTGTTGCCGACGATTCTGCCTATCCTGAATTTGTAGCGGCAGATTTACTTTCGCAGGCGGAACACGGACAAGATTCACAGGTGGTTCTGCTTACCAATTCAGAACTTTTTGCTGATTTAGTAGAGGACCAACTTAAGAAACAACTCGAACAACTTCCTCGGAAAGAAATTGCGGAAGCGGCAATCGAAAATTCATTAACGATTGTTTGCAAAACGGAAGATTTTTCCGAACTAATTAATACTTATGCTCCTGAACATTTAATTCTTTCAACAGAAATCAACGAGAAATTGATCGAAGAAGTAGTGAATGCTGGTTCTGTCTTTATTGGGAATTTCACTCCAGAAAGTGCCGGAGATTACGCATCGGGGACAAATCATACACTTCCTACAAACGGTTACGCAAGGCAATATTCAGGCGTTTCCTTGGATTCGTTTGTGAAGAAAATTACCTACCAAGAAATAACTGAACAAGGCTTAAGGAACATCGGACCAATCATAGAATGCATGGCTGAGGCGGAACAATTGGAAGCGCACAAGCAAGCAGTTAGTATTCGACTTAAATCTTTGAATGCATGAATATTGAACAACTCATACGACCCGATTTAATTGGCATGAAAGCCTATTCCTCGGCTCGCGATGAATTTGAAGGAACAGCTAGTGTTTTTTTAGATGCCAACGAAAATCCGAATGATAATGGCGTAAATCGCTACCCAGATCCTTTGCAAAAATCGTTGAAAGCAAAACTCGCTACCTTAAAAGAAACAAATCCAGAAAATCTATTTTTAGGAAACGGATCAGATGAGTGTATCGACTTACTTTTTCGATTATTTTGTTCTCCAGGCATAGATACGGTTGCTGCCATGAGTCCATCTTATGGAATGTATTCGGTTTCAGCTCGTATCAATAATGTAGAATTAAAAGAGATATTATTGAACGAAGATTTTACCTTTTCAACCGATCGTTTTATTGAAGAATCAAAGGGTTCGAAGCTACTATTTTTGTGTTCTCCCAACAACCCAACAGCATTTTCGATTCCTAGAAAAGAAATCACTCGTATTGTTGAAAATTTTTCAGGTATCGTAGTTTTGGATGAGGCCTACATTGATTTTGCTAAAGAACCCGGATTACTTGGCGAATTAGAAAAATATCCCAACTTGGTGATATGTCAAACACTTTCCAAGGCCTTTGGTTTAGCAGGAATTCGCTTAGGATTGCTTTTCGGATCGAAAGAAATTATTTCGTGGCTCAATAAAATAAAACCGCCCTATAACGTTAATCAACTTACTCAACAATTTGCGTTGGATTACTTAAATAATTGGGAGAAAATTCAATCCGAAACGGCCGAAATCATATCAGAACGAAAAGTTTTAGAAATAGCTTTGGAGAAATATTCATTTGTTGAAGAAGTTTTTCCGAGTGATGCCAATTTTATTTTAGTTCGTGTAAATGACGCCAACAAGTTGTATCAATATTTGATCAACAGAGGTATTGTGGTTCGTAATCGCTCGACACAGCCCTTGTGTCAAAATACCTTGCGTTTAACGGTTGGAACTGCAAAGGAAAATCAATTAGTTTTAGAAGCATTAAATCAATATCAAATATGAAAAAAGTTTTGTTCATCGACCGAGACGGAACACTGATTCTTGAGCCTCCAATCGATTTTCAGGTCGATTCGTTTGAGAAACTGGAATTTTATCCGAAGGTTTTTTCAGGATTGGGAAAAATTGCCCGCGATCTTGATTTTGAACTCGTGATGGTAACGAATCAAGACGGTTTGGGAACGGATGCTTATTCCTACGAATCCTTTGTTGGGCCTCAGGAATTGATGCTTAAAACACTGAAATCAGAAGGAATTGAATTTAAAGCTATTCATATCGATCGTAGTTTTCCACATGAAAATCTTCCAACAAGAAAACCAGGAGTAGGAATGCTTCAAAACTATTTTTCAGAAGAATACGATTTGGCAAATTCGTTTGTTATTGGTGACCGTTTAACGGATGTCAATTTAGCAAAAAACTTAGGGGCAAAAGCAATTTATATGCTCAATCCAGATGATCCAGGGAAGTCAGAAGCGAGTATCAACGAACAAGAAATGAAGGAGGTTGTGGTGCTTCAAACCACGGATTGGGATGAAATCTATACCTTTCTTCGACTTGGTCAACGCCGGGTAAAACATAGAAGAAAAACCAATGAAACGGATATTTCACTTGTTTTGGATTTGGATGGAACCGGAAAATCTTCAATTTCAACCGGAATTCATTTCTTTGACCACATGCTCGATCAGATTGCACGACACGGCCAGTTGGATTTGGATTTGACGGTAATTGGTGATTTGGAGGTAGACGAACACCACACCATTGAAGATACTGCAATTGCTTTGGGAGAATGTTTTGCGCAAGCCTTGGGAAATAAAACAGGATTGGAACGTTATGGTTTTTGTCTGCCAATGGACGATTGCCTAGCTCAGGCTGCCATTGATTTTGGAGGAAGAAATTGGTTGGTTTGGGAGGCTGATTTCCAACGTGAAATGATTGGAAAGATGCCGACAGAGATGTTTTACCATTTCTTCAAGTCGTTTACAGATGGCGCAAAATGCAACTTGAATATCAAGGCAGAAGGACAAAATGAGCACCACAAAATTGAATCGATTTTTAAAGCATTTGCTAAAGCAATTAAAATGGCAAAAAAACGCAACGGCGAATTAGCTATTTTACCAAGTACCAAAGGAACATTATGAAGCTGGTTATAATTGATTACGGAGCAGGTAATGTTTTTTCTGTAAAATCTGCATTTGAGCGTTTGAGTGTCGATGCTCTTTTGACACGAGACAAAGATGAAATTCTTTCTGCAGATCGCATAGTTTTCCCCGGGGTGGGACACGCAACAGCGGCACTAAAGCAATTACGTGAATCAAAGCTTGATACATTTATTCCTGCCTTGCAACAACCCGTTCTTGGTGTTTGCTTGGGAATGCAATTGATGTGTGAGCACACAGAAGAAGGAAACGAAAAGTGCCTCGGAATTTTCGATGGTGTTTCTGTGAAGCGGTTTGAAGGTGATTTGAAAATTCCACACATGGGTTGGAATAGCTTGAAGGATACTTCTAAAAAAATGGAAGAATTGACCGAAGATGTGTATTTTGTTCATTCGTATTATGCACCAGTGAATCCATACACGGTTGCAGTTTGCGAGTATGGACAGCCATTTTCAGCGTCGATGGAAAAGAACAATTTTTTTGCTTGCCAGTTTCATCCGGAGAAAAGCGGGACCGCTGGTGAGCTTATTTTAAAACGATTTTTAAACGCATAATGGACATAATCCCCGCAATAGATTTAATTGATGGCGCATGCGTGCGACTGACGAAAGGCGACTACAACACGAAGCAGATATATGAAAAAGATCCGCTCGTTATGGCTAAGCGTTTTGAGGATGCAGGTATCCGACGATTGCATTTGGTAGATTTGGACGGAGCCAAAGCAGGAAAAGTTATCAATTTGAAAGTCCTGGAAAACTTGTGTTCGAATACTTCCCTGGAAATTGATTTTGGAGGAGGAATTAAAACTGAAACAGATTTGAAGTGCGTGCTAGATACAGGAGCAAAATGGCTCACGATAGGAAGTATGGCCGTAAAAGACCCAGAAACCATGAAAGATTGGATCATCCGTTACGGAAGTGAAACGTTTATTTTGGGTGCTGATGTTCGCGATGGATATTTGGCAGTAAGTGGTTGGCTTGAAAATAGTTCACTTCATTGGAAAACGTTTATGGAAGATTACATTGCTTGTGGCGTGCGGCAGTTTTTATGCACAGATATCGCGAAAGATGGTATGCTTTCCGGACCTTCGATTGTTTTATATAGCGAAATCATGGAGACATTTCCGAATATTTACCTCATTGCTAGTGGTGGCGTATCAGGCAAACACGATTTAATTGGGTTGGATGAAGCCCGAATTCCCGCTGTTGTGCTCGGGAAAGCCATATACGAAGGAAAAATCACCTTAAACGAAATTTCTGAATTATCATGTTAAAAAAACGCATCATTCCTTGTTTAGATATCAAAGATGGTCGCACCGTGAAGGGCGTCAACTTTATCGGGCTGCGTGATGCCGGAGATCCTGTCGAATTGGCTCGTCGCTATGCAGAGGAAGGCGCTGATGAACTTGTTTTTTTAGACATTACAGCTACGCTCGAGAACCGCGACACACTAGTCGATTTGGTAAAGCGAGTTGCCGAGCAGGTTAACATTCCATTTACAGTTGGTGGCGGCATTCGAAGTGTTGAAGATGCTTACCGATTATTGCAGCATGGTGCAGATAAAATCAGTGTGAATTCTTCGGCGGTCAAGAGACCCGAGTTACTCAACGAACTTTCGGAGGCTTTTGGAAACCAATGTGTGGTATTAGCTGTTGACGCTCGTCCTGTGAATGGTGTATGGAAGGTATTTGTTAATGGCGGTAAAGTAGAAACAGAATTAAATTTAATCGATTGGGCGCAAGAAGCCGTTGAGCGCGGCGCTGGAGAAATTCTATTCACTTCGATGGATCACGACGGTACAAGGAACGGTTTTGCCTTGGAAGCTTTACAGGCAGTTTGCGATGTTGTTTCAGTGCCCGTTATCGCCTCTGGTGGTTGTGGTTCGGAGGAACATTTTACAGAAGTTTTTCAGAAAACAAATGTGGACGCCGCTCTGGCTGCAAGTGTATTTCACTTTGGTGAAATTAAAATAGAGAATTTGAAAGAAACATTAAGTCAACAAAACATAGCAATACGCAAAGTATGGAATCAATAGATTTTACAAAAGGTGACGGCTTGGTTCCGGCAATTATTCAAGATACAGACACGCTTCAAGTTTTGATGCTCGGGTATATGAACGCTGAGGCCTACGAGAAAACCGTTCAAGAACAAAAAGTCACGTTTTTCTCCCGCACCAAAAACCGACTTTGGACCAAAGGCGAGGAAAGCGGAAATTTTCTAAATGTAGAATCGATTCAATTTGATTGTGACCGCGACACCTTGTTGATTCGCGTAAAACCTCAAGGTCCAACGTGTCATTTAGGAAGTAAAACTTGTTGGTCAGAGGAACATGAAACGCGATTTGGTGTATTGCGCGATTTGGAAAATGTAATTTCGCAACGTTTAGCCGAAGGCGGAAATGATTCGTACGTGGCAAGTTTGAAATCCAAAGGAATTGAAAAAATTGCTCAAAAAGTTGGTGAAGAAGCAGTCGAAACGGTGATTGAAGCACTTAGAAACAATGACGAACTATTCCTAAACGAATCTGCAGATTTGCTTTTTCATTATTTAATCTTACTTCAAGCGAAAGGCAAAAATCTCGATGATGTTTTGAAAATTTTAGAGGGGAGAAGGAGATAAAACTTTTATTTTTTAATTTTAATTTTATTTTTTAAATTCTCTTAAGAGGCAAATTCTTTATTAATAACAAATCTCCTATCTTATCGAGACAAATGCATATTCCTTTCTGAATAAACCTTTGTAAAGAACGGATCTTTTAGATTTTTAATGAAACGAATGGCTTCTCCAGTTGATTTCATTTCAGGACCAAGTTCTTTTTTAACATCAGGAAACTTCTCGTAAGAAAAAACAGGGATTTTAATCGCATAACCTTCTTTTCGCGGGTTGAAATTAAAGTCCGTTACTTTGTTCACACCAAGCATGACTTTCGTAGCATAGTTTACATATGGTTCGTCGTAGGCCTTGGCAATAAATGGAACGGTTCTCGAAGCTCTTGGATTTGCTTCAATGACATACACTTTGTCGTCCTTAATCGCGAATTGAATATTCAATAAACCAACTGTTCTTAATTCTACAGCAATTTTTCTAGTGATATCTTCAATTTGTGTCATGACAAAATCGCCAAGGTTGTATGGAGGCAAAACGGCATATGAATCACCGGAGTGAATTCCGGCAGGTTCGATGTGTTGCATAATTCCAATGATGTAGACATTCTCTCCATCGCAAATAGCATCTGCTTCTGCTTCAATAGCACCTCCTAAAAAGTGATCCAATAATATTTGGTTGTTACCCATTTCGTTTAGAATATCAACCACGTGATGCTCCAATTCTTCTTTGTTAATGACAATTTTCATTTTTTGTCCACCAAGAACGTATGATGGTCGAACCAACAAAGGAAAACCTAAATCGTCGGCCAATTCCAAGGCTTGTTCCGCACTTTCTACTACGCCATATTTTGGAAAAGGAATATTATTTTTCTCTAATAATTTCGAAAAACGACCACGATCTTCTGCTAAATCCAAAGCGTCGAAACTGGTTCCAAGGATTTTAATTCCGTAACGACTTAGTTTTTCAGCTAATTTCAAAGCTGTCTGTCCACCAAGTTGAACGATAACACCTTCTGGTTTTTCATGCTCAATAATATCGTAAATATGCTCCCAAAAAACGGGCTCAAAATACAGCTTATCAGCCGTATCGAAATCTGTAGAAACAGTCTCCGGATTACAATTAATCATGATTGTTTCGTAACCACATTCTTTAGCTGCAAGTACACCGTGAACGCATGAATAGTCAAACTCAATCCCCTGCCCTATTCTGTTTGGACCGGAACCTAAAACAACGATTTTCTTTTTATCGGAAACAATACTTTCATTTTCGTATTCAAATGTTGAGTAGTAATAAGGCGTTTGCGCCTCAAATTCAGCCGCACAAGTATCAACTAATTTATAAACACGCTTAATCCCAAATTCGGTTCGTTTTTTATAAACCTCAGATTCCAAACATCTAAGCAAATGAGCAATTTGACGATCTGCATAGCCTTTTTGCTTCGCTTCAAAAAATAGTTCTTTCGGCAAGTTTTCAATGTGAAACTTTTCAATTTTGCGTTCCATCTGAATTAAGTCTTCGATTTGCTTTAAGAACCAAATGTCAATTTTTGTTTTCTCAACAATTGTTTTGAAAGGAATTCCCAATTTGATGGCATCGTAAATATGGAAAAGTCTATTCCAACTTGGGTGACTCAAAGAATGTAAAATCTCATTTTGATTAGTTAATTCACGACCGTCAGCCCCCAGACCATTTCGGTTAATCTCCAGGGACTGACAAGCCTTTTGAAGTGCTTCTTGAAACGAACGACCAATTCCCATCACCTCCCCTACTGATTTCATCTGAAGGCCTAGTTCACGATTGGTCCCAGGGAATTTATTAAAGTTCCAACGCGGAATTTTCACAATTACATAATCCAAAGTTGGCTCAAATAAAGCCGACGTAGTTTTTGTAATTTGATTTTTCAATTCATCCAAATGGTAACCAATAGCTAGTTTCGAAGCAATTTTCGCAATCGGATAACCCGTTGCTTTTGATGCCAATGCAGACGAACGAGATACGCGCGGATTAATCTCGATAGCAATGATATCCTCTTTTTCATCGGGCGAAACAGCAAACTGCACGTTACAACCTCCGGCAAAATTCCCAATCGAGCGCATCATTTTGATGGCCATGTCACGCATTTTCTGGAAAGTCGTATCAGATAACGTCATTGCTGGTGCAACTGTAATCGAATCACCTGTATGAATACCCATTGGATCGAAATTCTCAATGGAACAAATGATTACAACATTATCATTTGCATCGCGAAGTAACTCTAATTCATATTCTTTCCAACCAATCAATGCTTTGTCAATCATAACCTCGTGAATAGGTGATAATTGCAAACCTCTTTCTAGTAAATTGTCAAATTCTTTTGGCTCGTATAATATAGACGCTCCTGAACCTCCAAGTGTATAGGAAGGACGAATACATAGTGGGAAACCGAATTCTTGAGCGATTTCTTTTCCTTCTAAAAAGGATTTGGCTGTCTTTTGTGGAGCCATTGGAACTCCAATCTGAATCATCAAATCACGAAACGCCTCACGATTTTCCGTTATTTCAATTGCATTGATATCAACACCAATAATTTTCACTCCAAATTCTTCCCAGATCCCCATTTCATCGCACTTGATACAAAGATTGAGAGCTGTTTGTCCGCCCATTGTTGGAAGAACAGCATCAATTTTATGATTATTTAAAATCTCAATAATACTCTCCGGTTCCAGTGGCTTTAAATAAATATTGTCAGCTACTACTTTATCCGTCATAATTGTTGCCGGATTGGAGTTTATCAAAGTTACTTCAATTCCTTCTTGTCTTAATGATCTAGCAGCTTGCGAACCAGAATAGTCAAACTCACATGCTTGACCAATAACAATTGGTCCACTTCCGATAATCAGAATGGATTTAATGGATGAATCTTTGGGCATAGGGATTTCAATTTACATTTCTTCGAAGCGATGATTCGCTGCAAATTGAGCGCAAATTTAACCGATGTAACTTGAATGACCTTAAGAAAAATAAATTGTTTTTTAACAAAATCGAATTAAATGTTGATAATCCAAAAACCACCAACTCTTTAGCAATTATAAACCATGAGGACTGACTTTCAACATTCATAGGATGATAAGTAAATTCTACACGAAAATAAATCGCTTTTCGATGCATTAAATTTGTTTGGATTGAAATATGAAATTAAATAGAGATTACACCTTAAAGGAAATTTGTGAAATCGTTGGATGTGATTTCATAGGCAACGAAAACCATGTTATCAAAGGAATAAATGAAATTCACATGGTTGAAGCAGGAGATATTGTATTTGTGGATCATCCGAAGTATTATGAAAAAGCGCTTCAATCAGCAGCAACAACAATTATTATAAACAAGGAAGTAGTTTGCCCAGCGGGAAAAGCGCTCATTTTGAGTGACCGACCGTTTGATGCTTTTAATCAATTGACAACGCATTTCATGCCTTTGCAATCTCCTCATTCGCAAGAAAATCAATTTGTTCATCCATCGGCAATGATTTATCCAAATGTCTTCATTGGAAACAATGTTCGAATTGGTAAAAACACCCGGATTTTCCCTGGAGTTTGTCTCATGGATAATACAATAATCGGAGATGATGTTATTATTGGCGCAAATTCGGTAATAGGTCATTTTGCCTTTTACTACAAACGAAAAGAAGATGGTTACAACCGACTTCATACGTGTGGAGGAGTCGAAATTGAATCAAATGTTGAAATCGGCGCGCTTTGCACCATTGATGCTGGGGTTACTGGAATAACAAAAATCGGAAAAGGAACAAAACTAGACGATCAAGTGCATATTGGACACGACACTACCATTGGTGAAAATTGCTTGATGGCATCAGGGGTCGGAATTGCAGGGTGTGTTAAAATCAATAACAACGTCATTCTTTGGGGTCAAGTGGGCTGTGCAAGTGATGTCGAAATAGGTGAAGGAGTTATCGTATACGCACAATCTGGCATTTCCAAAGATCTTGAAGCAGGAAAAACCTATTTTGGAAGTCCATGCATTGAAGCAAAAGAAAAATTCAAGGAAATGGCAGCAATTCGTCAATTACCGAAATTATTAAACAAACTCTGAAATGCGTTTTTCCAATACTGCAGATATCGATTATCAATTGGAACTTAAAGATACGAAGCTCCATTCGTTGTTGGAAATAACAAATGCGATTAATTCAGACTACCCTGTAGAACAATTACTGAAAATATACAGTTTTATTTTAAAGGAACAATTGAATTTCAATAAATTCCTTTTGCTACATTCCCAAGAAGAGTGGAATTGTCTTATTAAAATAGGTTTCAAAGGAAAAACCGATCTTACGAATATCCAAGAAAATTTTAAACGATTTAAGGAAATTACCCTTGTAGAATCATCAAATTCACCAATTTTAAAGGAATTTCAGGCTGTTATTCCTGTTTATCATTTAGAGAAACCACTGGCCTATCTTCTTATATCAACTAATTTAAAAATTGAAAACCTTGAGCCAAGTCATTTTTCATTTGCGCAAACACTAACTAATATTATTTCTGTTGCCGTTGAAAATAAAAGATTGGTTCGACAGAACCTCATCAAACAAAGAATTTCTAAGGAATTAGAGGTTGCATCTGAAATGCAGAAATTACTTTTTCCATCTGAACTTCCTTCGAATCGTAAGATGGATCTTTCCGCAAAATATGTCCCGCGGCACGCGATTGGCGGAGATTATTACGATTTTATCCCACTCGGTGATGATGAGTATATGATTTGTATTGCAGACGTTTCAGGAAAAGGAATATCCGCAGCCTTGCTTATGGCTAATTTTCAAGCGACTATCCGAACTTTGTTCAAATATCAACGCTTTGAATTGCCTTTCCTTCTAGAAGAATTAAATTCTAAGGTCATAAAGAGTACAAAAGGTGAAAAATTCATTACTTTTTTTATCGCGCACTACAATGCGTTCACCCGCAAAATGAAGTATGTCAATGCTGGCCATAACCATCCTATTCTCTTAAACGGCAGAAAGGTAACTCTGTTAAAAGAGGGTTGCATTGGTTTAGGCATGCTCGATGAACTTCCATATGTAAATGTTGGGAAACTTGAATTAAAACCAAATACAACCTTTGTTTTATACACGGATGGTGTTGTTGAGCTTGAAAATGATGAGGGTGAACAATTTGGTTCAGAAAGACTAATTAAAAACATTCAAGCTTATTCTCCACTAAAAATGGAAGATATGAACAACATCATTTTTTCAAAATTGGATGATTGGCGTGGTGATCTAAATTTTGTCGATGACACGGCTATTTTTAGCTGTAAATTCTTTTGATTTCTAGCGAATTAAATACATTTTTCCTAAACCTTTGTGGAAATAATCATCTGCTCCAGATTCAAGACGTTTAATGTCTTGACCATTTATTTTAGCTTTTACGCGATAAAGATAAACTCCATTTGCTAAGGGATCGCCAAATGCATCTTTACCATCCCATGCAAATTCGGTGATGTTTCTTCCTATTTGAATTGGACCTAGTTCACTTTCGTTGATTTCACGTACAACTTTACCGCTAATCGTTATAATCTGAATTTGAAGATCATCAGGTATTTCATCACCAGTTAACGTAAAGACAAAACGAGTACTTGTCGAAAAAGGATTCGGATAGTTCATCATCTGCGTTATCATTGACTCATGAATCACTTCAAAATTGATTTTATACTCAAGATCGCCTGATAAATTCCCTGACTTATCAGTTCCTTGAACAAGTAAATTGTATTCTCCTGATTTTTCAAAATAAGCGGGAAAATTAATCTTGAAACGCTTATTCTGATTTGTTGCTGGAGTCCAATGTAAAATCGTATTTCCATTTCCATCGACAAAAGGAATTCGTTTTTGAATACCATCAGGATCAGTCAAATAGATGCCAAATAAAGAAGTGTCAGCATCAGAATCCATGATCAGATAAGGATTTTCATCTTTCAATGAAATAATAATTTCAGAAGTTGGTGCAATTATGTCTTTGTTCATGATATGCTTTCCATTGAACGTAACATCAAGAATTGGATTAACTTCTTCGTCAATAACAGTAAATGGGAATTGTAACAAATTATTAAAGTGCGCCAATTCTGGTTGATCTAAAATAGTTTGATTCAAATCTTTGTAAGGATTAACTTCCATATAAAACCAGTTTGTCCCTACTAATCCATCCGTAGAAAAAGTAATAGTATCCTTTAAAACTCCATTGATCAAAAGAGAATCTTGCCTTGGATAATTGATCACGTGTTTTTGTTGATTTTGGTCAAGAATGTAATAAGAAACGAGTAAAGAATCCATTGGTAATTCACTGATGTTCTTGACATCAACTGAGAATTTGGCAATCTGACCTTCCTGCAGCGTATCATTTTCTGGGAGGAAGACATATCCATTTGATGCATCGATTGCACTTTCAGGTAATTCCTGATAAAGGACATGCCAATAATCAAGCTGCGAAGGAGTTTGAAACTGATTGTCAGCATAATTTGCTTTTAATTTTATAAATGGATATGCTTCCGCATTTATTACGTTTTGTAAATTCAAAATTGAATCACCTGAAACGAGCATTGTGTCGATTGTATATTGATAAGACCCGTATTGATTAAACGTTTGGATTTGCAGTTTAGTAGTATCTCCAGCAGCTAAATCAATTGAATTATGTCTCCAGAAAAGTGACTGCCAAGATGCCGAAGGGCCAATCAGTGGTGAAGATTCAATACCAATTCCCTGAATTCCCGTAATGAGCGTATCAAGGTAGATATCCTCGTAATTTTGACTGTAAATTTGAACCGCAAAGCTTGGGTCTCCTTTTCGTGTTAAGAAAATAAAAGGTCTATTCGGACGAGAATAACTCATACTATCGGCACCCATTGCCTGAAAAGTCTCCACAATCCCTGAATTCAAATTCTGCCACCAATCATAACGCGTTGTCATAGGTGAGTATATTAACATGTAATCACCATTTGGGACAATATTCTCAACTAAGTTTTGAAATGAATCCATTTGGGTTGCACTATTTTGATTGAACGTAAAAAAACGCATAGGACGTTGGTTGCAACCACCATTATCGTTAGCATTCCCAAAATTATTATTCAAATTAGAATTTGTAGCTAAATAGCGGGTTTCCCAAGGAACTAGTGTCGCCCTGTCTATAATTGCGACATGTAGTTTTGGAGTAATGGTGCAAATTCCTCTTTCTTGCTGAAATCCATTTAAATACCAAGCATTTTCATAAATTTGAGGTTCTTGTGTCGTCGATTTTACCAAGCAAGAAATTTCCGATTCGATAGGTTCAAATTGCCTAAGTTCATTTGTTTGATTCAAATTAATACCTAAAAATTGATTCGCAGTAAACTGATCAAAATCAGCTTGTCCCCATCCTCTTTTTCCAACAATGTATTGAAATGATCGATTCTTCCATATTGGATTATTTTCGATAAGTGCTACTCTCCAATAATAAACAACACTATCCTCCAATACTAAATTCGAACTTTGGTTATTTGAAGTAAGTTTCCATTGTGAAGGATTAACCGACTTCAAGCCACCTGAACCACTTACAACTGCATATCTCGCAAAAGCAGAACTGAAATTTGAAACAGTGTCTATTTCAAATCGGTAATTATTGAAAGAAGCAATTGGATTAATGGTCGAGGCATAAAGAGTTATACTGTCATTTGGAACAACGGCAAAATTTTGCGGTAAAATTGGCTCAATACCGTCAACGTTAATAAAAAATGATTTAACAATTTGATTATTTGTTGTTTCATCATACTGTTCATCAATATTGGATGGCAAATCAACTTCGACCCGAAACTTATTTAATCCAATACCTACTGAAGGATAAAAAGGAATCTTCATGGTTGTAGATTTCTCGTAATCTAATCCAGCAATTGAAATATAATACGTTGAATCATTATCTAACCCCGGGAAATCTCTCGTAATATTTATATTGAAGGTATCTATTATGGACTTTCCAAGATTTTTGAGTGTAATATAAATTTCCAAGGAATCAGTCGCATAAGATATGTTCGAAGGACCGAAGCTGATGCGTGAATCGGTTAGTTCAATTTCTGGTTTATTGTGGTAATTTACTTTTAGCATTGGATCTCCATGCAGCGTCATCTGACAAAAAGTTGTTTCAGTTATTAAATTAGTATTTCCATTTAACACAGAATCAATTACATTTTTGATATGACCAGCAATCGTACCTCCGTAATTGTATTTGCTAAACTGTTTATAAAAATTTTGCCCATATGAACTAAGTGCAGAAGTAAATCCGTAGTCAATTGTTCCAAGGTAAGCAATAACACCTGCATTTGGCGTTAAAACAAATGACTGAGAATTGGAATTGGCATTATGAAAAATATTACCATTGTAGCAGGAGTTTGCAATCAAAATTGGGTATTTACCTTGATTATTCCAATATTGAGGCTCATCCAAATTGATATCAAATCCACTTTCAGAAGAAGAAAAATGCCCGAAAAAATTCATGACACTAACACCATCACTAATTCGATCCTTCACTGCCTGCAATTCAGTGGGCGTTATAGGATCAGCATTTTCTTTGGCTACTAATGTTACTTCACCTGCAAAATTACTTCCTTCTGCATATGATCCCATTGAATTCAAAAACATTTGAAAGCTGTTTTGCTCAGGAGAGGTTGAACCACCTGAAAAGTGAAGTATGTGTTTCTGCCAATCTTTGGTTTCTGTGGTGTATACAGAATTTTGATTTTGCTGCGCTTCATATTCAATGACTTTACTCAAGTATGTTTGCAACTCAGATTCCGTTTGAGCTGATATTCTACCTGTTGGTATCAATGGCATATATTTGTCCTGGCCTTCAAAATTGGACGTTATACAAACATCACACGATGGATAGCCAAAAGAAGGCACTAAATTGTTTTGATAAGCGGATGTATTTGTTCTTGATCCCGGACCAATGTTGGTGATGGACGTGACATTGGCTTCGCGTATCCCTTTACCAATTAAATAAAGTCCAATTGGCTTTTGCGTTGCTAAATTGTAAATTTTATTGGCAAATCTTCTAATTCCATTGATGTGTTTATTAATTCCACCACCATATTGCTGAAAAAGTTCTTCAACATTCGCTAGCACAACATTATAGTTTCCTCCAGTCTGAGAACCGCGGTAAGCGGCATACTCAAACGTTTTGTTTTTCAGTTTCGATGGGTATATAAATAACAAGGCATTTTCCAAGTTTGGTATTGACTCAAAATCGGTGAATGTTCCTGTTCCATTTACGGGTTTCAAAATAGAAATTGTAGTAACAGTTGACAAATCTTGCAGAATTAATTTCTGACTTTCATTTTGTAAATCATTTGGGATGATACACTGCAATTGACCTCCAGAAGAAATAAGCGGTATTTTTCTTGGTGTTGACCCAAAAGAAAAAAGAATTGGGTTATTTATCCCTATTGAGTTAAGATTCAAACGAACCTTTGCTTGATTCTGAGCATTTAAAATTTCGAATGAGAACAATGAATTTCCAACAAACGTAGGTGTTCTCGGATATTTAAAAGACCAATAATTAATTGACTGAAAATCAGTCGCAACAGCTAAATCTCCGATTATTGAAACTTTGAAATTGGTTTGCCCATTCGAAGGAAGCAAGGAAACAGGGAAAAACGAAGTTGCCTTGATACTTTTATAACCCTGAAAAATACTATCAATTAATATGAAATTACTTGACCCGATCGTTTGTCTTGTATGGTGGTTACCAAGGTTATTTGCAAAATAAGCATTCGAATTCCCAACAACAATGGAATTATATTGGATCTGAGGAGCATTAGAACCTTGGTAAATGTTGTCAAGTTGCACAGAACTAAAATCCCAAGTATATCCACCTGCTCCATTCACAGGAGTTTTCCCCCAACCCTCTCCTTGCATAAAATAGGAACTTGATGCATCAGAAGTTTTCTCGCCTTCATTGTATTTTTCATTGTAACTACCAAAACGTTCAAAAAGGACAAAATCGGCTGGTGCGTATGAATTTACCGCAACATCATTTTCAACGATAAATCGCTTATTGTTTGTTTGATTATTCCACGTGAAAAAATACTGAATTGTATCGTTATAAAGACTATACTTTGGATTACCAACCCATGATGAATCTTCATAAAGAGAATAATCCAACCAACTATCATTTCGTTCGGCGTAAAAAATAAAATAATCTCCCGAATTCATAAATCCATCTCCACCATCTTCTACCATCAATGGTATTTCTTTTTCACGTCCAAAAACCTGCATATTTGCAGATGAAAACTGCATTACATCAATACCTGAAGAAACAAGCGTTGCATAATCAATCTTATGCATTCCTGATTGAATAATGTTGAATGCGTAGAATTTCTGAGAATAATTAATCCATTCATTACCATAGCTTTGCGCCCTTAATTGAACACTAACTAATAATATGACAAAATAGATTAGATATCTTTTCATTTATTGGCATTCTGAGGTTTGTCTAATCTGAGACGAATAGAAAAAATATGCGTGTAATAATTTGCTGAAGCATCACCTAATCGAGTGAATGCGTAATCAAGGGAAAATCCTTTGAAACCCAATCCCAGTCCTAGATTAGGCTGAAAACCCCAATATTTAGTTTCATCCATATTGGTAAATTCCTGAATTGAAGAAATACCCGCCCTTAATTTGACAAAATCTTTAAAACCTACATACAAACCCGCGTGCGGATCGAAAGATAAAGCCCCTGTCTTCAATAATACATTTCTTTTGCCATCGGTCGTGACATCAACATCTATTTCTCCTCCACCGAATAACCCTTTGGAACCGATGTCAAACTTTCCAGCAGTGGCTAAAATTATTCTAGGAAGAGTAAGTTCCAATCCATTTTCAGGAAGTTCGTTTCCAGTTGAAAGGAATACATTTTTTGTTTCCTCGTTCAAATCAAAAACCCAGGCATTAAAAGTTGAAGTAACATCTCTTGCCATTACTCCAAACTTCCAATTTTTCTTGAGTTGATATTGCCACCCAGCATCTAGACCAAAACCCCACGATTTTGCAAAATCACCAACTTTTCGATAAACAACTTTCATTGTTCCACCCAAGCTCATTCCTGGAACTTTCAACTTACGTGCATAAGATGTTAGGAATGCATAGTCTCCTGCTGTGAAGGAGCTAACATTATCATAATTTATTCGTCCATTATTATCAATTAATTGTGTAGTGTTGGGAATATCATCGACTCCAAAACGAATTGCCGCAAAACCAAAAGCACTTTTTTCATCAATTGCATGCGAAAAACCTAAAAAATCATATTTTGCAATTCCCGCAAAATATTCGGAATGCATGAATGAAACTTCCAACCATTTATTGCAATTGGTCAAACCAGCGGGATTCCAGTAAATTGAATTCACATTATCTGTTCCCGCCACAACGGCATTTCCCATACCAAAAGCTTCAGCTCCTACACCAAGTGATAAAAACTCATTTGAATATTTTGGCGCAACCGAATTTTGAGCGCAGAGGAATAGCGGCACAAGCATCAAAATCGAAACGAAAAAACGAATGTAAATCATGTTCTTGTTTTTAATACTAATAACAACTAGTGCAACAAAAAATTGTATTTTTAACTCCGTTGTCGGTTCAATTTGTAAAAATAAACCAAAATGAGAAAATAATTGTCATATTTTTTTTAAAATTGCCGCATGTTTAACTTAGCAAATATTCTTACTGGTCTAAATATGCTTAGCGGCTTTATTAGTATCGTTTTAGCTTTGGCAGGAAGGATAGACATCGCACCACTTTTCATTTTGTTAGGTGCTATTTTAGATTTCTTTGACGGATTCGTTGCACGAAAACTCGGTGTTTCTGCACCAATAGGAAAACAATTAGACTCTTTAGCAGATGTTGTAACGTTTGGTATTGCCCCTGGCGTATTAACGATGGTGATGATAGTTTTGGGAGTTGATTGGAGCTCATTGATTCCACTTGAAGGCGCAACGAAAACGTATCAAAATGACCTAACCTATTATGTTTATTTTCAAATTTCGGCTTGGTTTCAGGCATTATTTTACAATGTGCCAAACAATTTTGATGCTTCGATTAAGTTTCTTCCGTTTGTAGCTATGATTATTCCATTTCTTTCTATGTTTCGACTTGCAAAGTTCAATGTTGATGAAAGACAAACGGATCGCTTTCACGGAGTTCCAACACCGTTGAATACCATTTTCTTTACTTTTTTTCCACTATATTTCTACTTGAATATTCATTCATGGGCACATCAGGGAAAATTTATTCATTTCCTTTTCGATTGTTATTCAATCGCAGCAATTGCAGTGCTAATGTCTCTTCTGATGATAACTGATATTCCTTTATTGGCATTGAAGTTTAAAAACTTTTCGTGGAAAGAAAATCAATTTAGATACTTACTTGTCGGAAAGTCGTTAATAATTATTCTAATATTTCAACTTTGGGCAATTCCTATTATTGTAATTTTGTATCTGATTCTATCATTAATTGATAACCTTTCAAGCAAAAAAAATGAAATTCAAAGCTGAAATAGACGTTATGCCACACGATGCTTTACTTGATCCACAAGGGAAAGCAGTAACAAATTCAATGAAAAATGTCGGTTTACCTGAAATCGAAGGTGTTCGCATTGGTAAACACATCAGGTTATTTGTGGAAGCTGAATCATTAGAAACCGCGAATCAAAAAGTTGATGAAGCTTGTAAAAAAATGCTTGCCAACCAAATTATGGAAAGCTACAGTTTCTCAATTTCTCAGATTTAAAAATGAAATCAACGCCTGGATTTCAGTCGTTTAATCCCATAAAAAATAAATTTAACGATAAAACTTTCTTTTGCTCAAATGAGCAAGAAATTGAATACGCTCTTGAAAATGCTCAAGAAGTATCATTGATTTTTTCAAATCTTCACAAACAAAAGAGAGCCGAATTCCTTGTAGAAATTAAATCAAATCTTCTTTTAGAAAAAGATTCCATTTGGGGGATTTATCATTCAGAAAGTGGCTTGTCGGAAAGCCGTTTTGCTCAAGAATTTGAGCGAACTATTAATCAAATCCAACTTTTTGCTGATTTCTTGATTAATGATTTCCAGGAAATTAGTTCAACTCAAAAAGAAGTTTCAACCTTAAATACACCAAGTCTAATAAAAAAATGGATTGGAATCGGTCCGGTATTAGTTCTTGGTTCAAGTAATTTCCCTTTAGCATATTCAACGATCGGAGGAGATACCGTATCAGCACTCGCGGCAGGATGCCCTGTCATTGTAAAGGCTCACCCAATGCATGTAGGAACAAGCAGTCGAGTTGCACAATGTATTCTAAAAGCAATCGAAAAATTTAACTTTCCAAAAGGTGTATTTTCTCATCTCATTGATGATTCGCACCAAGTTGCCACGAAACTCGTTCAAGATAATCGAATTAAAGCTGTTGGTTTTACCGGAAGCATTCGTGGAGGAAGAGCATTAATGGATTTAGCTCACTCAAGACCGAATCCGATTCCTGTTTTTGCAGAAATGGGTAGTACCAACCCAGCAGTTATTTTTAAAAGCGACATTCAAAAAAATATAGATGAATGGACTTCAAATTTAGCCCAGTCGATTTGTAAGGATGCAGGTCAGTTTTGTACAAAACCAGGGGTGATATTAGTCCCTAATAATTCGGATGGGGAAAAATTTTGTGATTTATTAACCCATAAAATACGAAATCATGAATCTTACTGGATGTTACATCCAAGTATTTTAAAAAATTTCGAATTTTTAAAAATCCGACGAAAAGAAAAAAGTAAAGGCTTGTTGCTTGAAAAATCAGGACAATTAGACCAAATGCAAGGAAGACAAGCAATTCTTAAAACAACTATTTTTAAATTAATTTCCTGCCAAGAGCTGAATGAAGAAGTTTTCGGTCCTTTTTCGATAATTGCGACATATAACGATTTAACCGAAATTTCAAATTATATCAATTCAATTCACGGCCAATTAACATTTACCTTTTTAGGTTCCAAAAGTGAAATTGAAAACAACCAAAATTTAGTACAATTAGCCAGCGAAAAAGCCGGAAGAATTATTTTTAATGGCGTTCCTACAGGTGTAATAGTTTCTAAAGCAATGAATCACAGCGGTCCATATCCTGCCTCTTCTGATTCGCGATTTTCAGCTGTCGGAACAGATAGTTTGTTTCGATTTCTGAAATCTGTAACTTATCAAAATATTTTTGGTTAATTATAGCTCAAGAGGAATAACATTTTAATAACTTTGAATAAAATTTGATGTCATGAATAATCCACAAAATGAAAGAAGTTCTAACGGTATATATTTGATAATAATTTTATTGCTGCTGGCTTGTCTTGCTGTTTTCGCCTATCTATATAGTGTGAAAAGAAAAGCATTTAACAACTGTAACAATGAAAATATTCAATTGAAAGCCGATATGCAAGGCATGAATGAAATGATGCAGGGATATGTCGGAAATATGTCAAATGACCTCAAAAAAGATTTCAAAAATATGTTAGCGACCTACGATAAGTTGATTGAGAAAGATCAGTCGAAGGCAGATAGTTTAAATATGCAAAAAGCCCAAATTCAATCTTTACTCGATAAATTGAACGCCAACAAACGCTTATCAGCATCTGAATTATATAAACTTAGGAAAGAAAACGAGACGCTTCGTGGAATCATGCGAAGTTATGTTCGCCAAATAGATTCATTAAATACACTCAACATTAAACTCACTTCTGATTTGGATCAAACTTCAACTAAACTTACAGAAACAACCAACGAACGTGATCAGTACAAAAAAGAATCTGAAGAAAAAGGTGAGAAAATCAAAGTAGGAAGCCGACTTCAAGCATATAGCTTTAAATCTGAAGCCCTCCGCATGAAATTAAATAAAACCACAGAACCAACCGAGAAAGCGAAAAATGCAATTCAGTTCAGAAGTAGTTTTACAATTTCCGAAAACTCATTAACATCTGCTGGAAGAAAAACGGTTTACCTACAAATTATTGGTCCAAACGGAGAAACATATCAATCGAGTCCAAATAATAAATTCAATTCTGATAACGGATCTGTAGCCTTTTCAGACAAAAAAGAAATTGATTATTCAAATCAGGCTGTAGATGTTACTATATATTACGATCTAAAAAGTGAAACAGCTTCAAAAGGAAATTATAAGGTTAAAGTTTATTGCGACGGCGCTTTAATTGGAACGGATAACTTTACACTTAAATAATATCTCCTATGACAGACGCAACGGAACAAGGTTTTGTGGATTATGCGATTGCTGAAAATGGAATTGCTACAATCACTTTTGGTCATCCACTAAGTAATTCACTACCAGGTAAAATTTTACAAAAACTAGCAGACACCATTGAAAAAGTAGGTAAAGATGAAACGGCGAAAGTTATTATTCTGCAATCTACAGGTGAAAAAGCGTTTTGTGCAGGTGCAAGTTTTGATGAATTAATCTCAATCAAAGATTTAGAAACTGGACATAAATTTTTCTCAGGTTTTGCGAAAGTTATAAATGCATGTAGAAAATGTCCGAAATTCATCATTGGTCGTATTCATGGAAGAGCAGTTGGTGGAGGTGTTGGAATTGCCTCTGCAGTTGACTATTGTTTGGCCACATCAAATGCCGATGTTAAACTGTCGGAATTAGCTGTGGGAATTGGACCTTTTGTTGTTGGACCGGCCGTTGAGCGAAAAATTGGTTTAGCGGCAATGAGTGAACTAGCTATAAATGCAACTGAATGGCGTTCGGCTGATTGGGCAAAACGAAAAGGTCTATACGTTGAGCTATTCGACGACACTCATTCCCTAGACAAAGAAATAAATCGTCTAGCTATTCAATTATCCAAATCAAACCCAGAAGCTATGGCAATGTTGAAAAGCATTTTTTGGCAAGGAACAGAACACTGGGATACGCTTCTAGCTGAACGAGCAGGAATGAGTGGAAAATTAGTTTTGAGCGAATTTACAGTCAACGCTATCAATTCGTTTAAAAAGAAATAAATATTTGTCTTAATTTTTTCTTTATTTTTCTTGTTATTAAAAACAATAGTTGTATCTTTGCACCCCTAATTTTAGGTAAATAAGTTTTTTTAATACAGAGAAATCGTGAATACACTTAGTTACAAAACTATATCTGGAAACACTGAAACCGCTGATAAAAAGTGGTTTATCGTAGATGCAGAAGGTCAAACCGTTGGTAGATTAGCAAGTAAAGTTGCGAAAATTATTCGAGGCAAATACAAGACTTGTTATACTCCTCACGCTGATTGTGGTGACAATGTAATTGTTTTGAACGCAGAAAAAGTTGCTTTTTCAGGAACAAAACTTGAAGACAAAGAATACGTTCGTTTCTCAGGTTATCCAGGTGGTCAACGATTTACAGCTGCAAAGGATATGTTAGCTAAACATCCTGAGCGTTTAATTGAAAAAGCTGTTAAGGGTATGCTTCCTAAAAATACATTGGGAAGACAATTATACCGAAATCTAAAAGTTTATAGAGGTAGCGAGCATAACCATGAAGCTCAACAACCAACATTATTAAATCTTGATACTCTGAAATAAAAAATATGGAAGTAATTAATGCTTTAGGAAGAAGAAAAACTGCGGTAGCCCGTGTTTACTTAACCAAAGGAAAAGGTAATATTTCAATTAATAAGAAATCTTTAAATGAAATGTTTCCAATTGATGTATTGCAAGCAAAAGTAAATCAACCTTTTGTTTTAACAGAAACTGTTGGTCAATACGATATCAAGGTAAACGTTGCTGGAGGCGGAATTAATGGTCAGGCAGAAGCTATTCGTCTAGGAATATCAAGAGCATTAGTTGAAGTATCAGCTGATTATAAATCAGTGCTTCGAACCGATGGTTTAATGACACGTGATCCTAGAATGGTAGAACGTAAAAAGCCAGGTCAACCGAAAGCACGCAAGAAATTCCAGTTCTCGAAACGTTAATCGAGCTGGCTGTTTAGCATCCAAACCTTGGAGAACCTCGATCACATTGATCCTCTCCTTTGTTGCTTAAATTATTTAGGAACGTAAACAAAAAATAAAATGTCTAAATTAAACTTCGAAACATTACTAGAAGCAGGTGTTCATTTCGGACACTTAAAAAGAAAGTGGAATCCAGCAATGGCTCCTTACATTTTTGAGGAGAAAAAAGGAATTCACATCATCGATTTGAACAAAACTATTGTTCGATTAGATCAAGCTTGTGCAGCAATGAAACAAATTGCAAAATCAGGTAAAAAAGTTCTATTCGTAGCAACAAAAAAACAAGCGAAGGAAATTGTTTCTGAGCGCGTTTCCAAAGTAAATATGCCATTCGTAACTGAAAGATGGTCAGGTGGTATGCTTACAAATTTCCAAACTACACGTAAATCGATTCGTAAAATGTCATTAATTGACAAAATGAAATCAGACGGTTCTTGGGATACGTTGAACAAACGTGAAAAATTATTCAAGACTCGGCAACGTGAAAAATTAGAGAAAACATTTGGTTCAATTGCCGATATGACACGTCAGCCAGCGGCTATATTTATTGTTGATATTTTAAAGGAACATATCGCATTGGCAGAAGCAAGAAGATTGAATATCCCAACTTTTGCAATGGTTGATACAAACTCTAACCCTAAATTAGTAGATTTCCCTATTCCAGCTAACGATGACGCAACTAAATCAATTGCTTTGGTTCTTGATGCAATTTGTGACGCTATTCGTGAAGGATTGGAAGATCGTAAAAATCTAAAAGGAGGAGATAAAGAAGAAGTTTCAGAAAAAGAAACAACAGAAGTTGCTTCTTCCGAAACAGAAGAAAACTCAGCAGAATAAAAATTAATCACGTTAAATAATTATTATCATGGCTATTACAGCTTCAGATGTAAACAAACTTCGCCAACAAACTGGCGCAGGTATGATGGATTGTAAAAATGCTTTAGTTGAAGCAAATGGCGACTTCGAAGCAGCAGTAGATATACTTCGTAAAAAAGGTCAAAAAATCGCTGCAAAAAGAGGAGACAACGAAGCACGAGAAGGTTTAATTATTTCTCAAGCGACTGCAGATGGTAAGGCTGGAGTTATTGTAACTTTGAATTGTGAAACAGACTTCGTAGCAAAAAATGATGGTTATAAAAATCTAGTTCAATCAATTGTTGACCTTGCTTTAGATAAATTGCCTTCTTCAGTAGAGGAGTTGAAAGCGCTACCTTATGACGCTAAATTAAGTGTTGATGAGAAAATCATTGAGCAAGTTGGAGTTATTGGAGAGAAATTGGACTTATCTAATTACGCAGTAGTTAAAGCAGATAAAGTTGTTGCATATAATCACCCAGGAAATCAACTTGCGACGTTAGTTGGATTAAATAGCGGTTCAGATGTAGTTGAAGACGCTGGTAAGCAAGTAGCTATGCAGGTTGCTGCTATGAATCCAATAGCTATCAATAAAGACGGAGTTGATGCTAGAACGATTGAAAGAGAAATTGAAATTGGTAAAGAACTAGCTATTCAAGAAGGAAAACCAGCTGAAATGGCTGAAAAAATTGCCATGGGAAGATTGAATAAATTCTTTCAAGAAAACACCTTATTAAGTCAACAATTCGTTCGAGACAACAAGTTAACCGTAGAACAATTCCTTAATTCGACAGAAAATGGTTTAACAGTCCTTGACTTTAAACGATTCTCTTTAAGTTAAATACTTTTAAAAAAGCTATCAAATTGATAGCTTTTTTTTTGCTCGATAAATAAATTAAATTCAAACGATTTCTATCTTTGTTCAAGCGATGAAATATAAACGAATATTATTAAAACTTAGTGGGGAATCCTTGATGGGTGAAAAGCAATTTGGAATTGACAATAGACGAATCAATTCCTACGCCCAACAAATCAAGGAAATACATAAAATGGGAATCGAAATTGCAATTGTAATCGGCGGTGGAAATATTTTTCGTGGTGTACAAGCTGAAGAAGGTGGTATGGACCGCACGCACGGGGATTATATGGGAATGCTCGCAACAATGATTAACTCAATGGCCCTTCAGGCCGCTTTGGAATCTGCTGGTGTTCATACTAGACTGCAGTCTGCTATTGAAATGAAGGAAATTGCAGAACCGTTTGTTCGACGTCGCGCTGTTAGGCACCTAGAAAAGGGACGAGTAGTTATTTTCGGAGCCGGTACAGGAAATCCTTTTTTCACTACAGACTCAGCAGCCTCTTTACGAGCTATCGAAATAAATGCAGATGTAATTTTAAAAGGCACACGTGTTGATGGAATTTATACCGCAGATCCTGAAAAAGATAAAAGCGCAAGTAAATACGATACTATTTCATTTGATGAAGTTTATTCGAAAGGATTAAACGTAATGGACTTAACTGCATTTACTCTTTGTAAAGAAAATAATTTACCAATAATCGTTTTCGATATGGATACCCCCGGGAATTTAAATAAAATTATACAGGGCGAAAACGTAGGGACTATTGTTAGCAATTAATTATTAATATTATGATCGAGGAACTTGAATTAATTTATGACGAGTTTAGAAGCTCAAACAACAAATCCTTAAATCACTTAGAAAGCGAACTTGTAAAAATTAGAGCTGGAAAAGCCTCTCCTTCTATGCTTCAAGGGGTAATGGTTGAGTATTATGGCTCTATGACACCCATTCAACAAGTCGCAAATGTAAATACAATGGATGCTCGTACAATTGTAGTTCAGCCTTGGGAAAAAAATTTATTAAATGATATTGCAAAAGGTATAATGAATGCCAATCTTGGACTTAACCCGCAGAACAATGGTGAGCAGTTACTAATTGCTGTTCCACCTTTAACTGAGGAAAGAAGAAGAGATTTAGTTAAACGAGCGAAGGCAGAAGCTGAAAATGCGAAAGTAGGTGTACGAAATCATCGTAAAGATGCATTAGATATGATAAAAGACCTAAAAAAAGAAGGTTTATCAGAGGACATGGAGAAAGATTCAGAGGAGGAAATTCAAAAAATAACAAATTCTTTCATTAAAAAAATCGACGATCTAGTTGAATTGAAAGAAAAAGATATTATGACGGTTTAGTTTTTCTAATTTTATTTGAAAGATTCAAAAAAAAGGTGGTCAAATTTGACCACCTTTTTTCTGTTATTTTAGAAATTACATTTTGATGAATTTAACAGACTCAACTTGCTTTCCACTAACGAACTTAACAATGTAAGTACCATTTGGAATATCATCACAATCGATATGAATTGTATTCTCTCCAGATGAAAGATTATTTTTCGTTAAAGATTTAACTAGTCTTCCTGTAATAGAGTATACCGCTAATTCAACATCACCAGACTTCGCTAGCTGAAAACTTAAAGTTGTACTTTCATTCGTAGGATTTGGATACGCCTTTAACTTCGTTTTAAAGTTGGCCGCAGCATTATTAGTTCCATTATTACCAATACCTAAATAAGCAGCAGAACTCCAAATTCCACGCCCATAAGTTCCAATGTAGATTTCTCCAGATCTATATCCTCCCTCATCAAATAATCTCCATTGCTGACGAACTTCAAATACAGGTGTACCTTCAAACCCAGCTGAAGCATTTTCCCAAGATGCACCTCCATTTTCAGAGACAAATACGCCACTTGATGTACCAACTACCAAAACATCTTCATTCAAACGATCAATTATACCATCATAACAAGCTACACCTGGACTGGTAATTGAACCAAGTGCAACTGCGTTCAAATTGGTATTCGTTGCCGTTGATGCATTTGTAGTTCTTCGGTTTGTTCCATTAAATCCTGCCAATAATAATAAGTCGTTCGAGTTGTTCGGATTTACTGCAATACCTTCATAGGATGCAGACGTGATTTTAGTTTGAGAGGTTGCGGTTGGAGTCGCTGTAGATGTACCTGTTCCGAAACCAGCTTTTGTTGTGAAATCCGGATCTGATGAGTAAAGAGATCCAAGACCAGACACACGCGTTACTCCTGATCCAGTTGCAATGTATAATTGTTCTAGATCTCTTGAAAATTCAATATCAATATTACTATTGAAATTACTACCTCCAAAACCCGGACCTCCAAAACCTCTAGCCACACATACCCATTGAGCATTAGCAGCTGAGAGTCTCAGTGCATTGCGAGTTCCCCACAATTCTCCTCCATTTGCACCTACATAAACTAAGAACCATGATTGAAAAGGATCCTGTATGCGTAAAGTGTCCCAAGCAACATTGTATAAAACTGTATCGCTACCCATTGAAATTACTTCACCAGTAGCTAAATTCTTACCATAGTTCTCATTCCCAACTGTCAATGTTGGATCAAAATACAATGTATCGTCAAAATACAAATTTGTTGGAGTTACGTAATTCATAGAATCACCTGAAGAAAGACTTGGAATTCGAATCAAATCACCTGCATCATAATTCTTTGTAGCGACATAAGTAACTGAATCTTTGGAATTCAAGTCAAAATGTTCTGCTAAAATAAATTCAGTATGAAATGGGTGAAATGCCGTTCCTTCGGTTCCAGGAACAGGATAGGAATTTGGTAAATCAGGTGTAAAACTTGACCATGTTACACCTCTGTCACCTGATCTCGAAATTGAGTTATAGTAAACAGAAGAAAACATCACCTTTGGATTAAAATGTGAGATTTCACATTCAAAACCATCACCTCCATTTACCTCTCTAAATTCCTGAAAAGTTGATAAAGTATGATCATTATAAAGTGTTCCGTTATCCTGAGTACCTCCCATTACCGCACCTTCACGATCGAAAGCAATTCCATAAAACTGAGTAACATTGTAGCCTCTATTTGAAGGATACCAATTTAACCCAGCATTGTCAGTAACACCAATACCACCATCATTTCCTACATACAATCTATTTAAAGCGTCCCATTTCATTTCATGATTGTCGGCATGAACATAGATTGTTGAACTTGGATCAACAAACCATTGACTAACTTTCTCAAAACCACCTGAAGGACCATTCAATGGATCATCAACTGTTTGTTTCCATTTCCATATGTCTATTCCACCAATTAGTATTTCTGTTGGATCATCGCTTCTTACAGTTACTGTTGAATTATAAGTACCCTGATCACGATAAATATCAAATTCACTTGGTGGACCTGAAGCTCCAACAAATTGCTTCCATGTTTGACCATTATCTTTCGTAATGTGCATTCCTAAAAGGTTGCCACTAGTTCTTACCGCATAAATTGTGTAATTACCGTTTGTTTTTGTAGATGAAATCGCATATTCAATTCTTCCTGCACCCTGAGGAACTTTATTTATAGTGATGCTACCTGACTGATCAGAAAATGTTGAACCTGCGTCACTAGATAAATATGTTTTATTGGATCCAAAAGCAGCTACAATTACCTGGCCATCTTTTGAAACTTTCAATGCCTGACAAGCCCCTGAAGACACCGAAGTTGAAGTCAATGAAGCATCACCTAACTTCCATTTTTTTAAACCTTGAGCCGTAGCAAGCCAAACATAATTGTCTGCATTTGAAGATTCTACCTCAGTACAATTGGAAGTTCCTGGAATTTTTTCCCAAGTCTGACCGAAATCAGTTGTGTACCAAACACCATTTCCACCCCAAACCTCTTCATTCGACCCTGTTGCAACATAAAGAACACCATCAATTGTTTGGGTCATACTTGCGACATATGGACTTGCTCCAGCGTTAATGTATGAATCTAATCTTTCCCAAAAATTCCCACGATTGTTTGAAACAAAAATTCCTCCTGAAACACCTCCAGCCCACAAACGATTGTTATTAGTTCTATCAACTTGAATAGCTCGGGTTCTACCTCCAATATTATCAGGTCCTTGAGGTTCGAAAGAAATCGCTTTGGAAATCTTCATTTTAGAAATCTGATTATTTATTTGGACTAATTTTTCATTAGAAATCGGCTGACCAGTTTGTTGATCGACAAATCTCGCCTTTAACCAAACCATAGCCTCATCAGCTGTTTGGCTTTCGAGTGAACTTAATTGCTTCTTTGAATAGATTCCACTAACCTCTTCAAAAGTGATAAATTTCAATGCTCCTAAAGCCAAGAAACCTGCAACTACAACAGAACCAATAAGATATATTTTTTTATTCATAATAACGAATTTTTTATACATAAATTCAACTGCCAAATTAATTATAAAATTTCATTTAATAAACTTTCCTACCATTTTGTTTTCAATTTTATCAACTTTTTTAACAAATTGCTTGGATTAAAAAAGATGTTTTTCTGCATGATATGACGATCGAACCAATGGTCCACTTTCCACATAACGAAATCCCATTTCAAGACCAATTTGTTTGTATTCATCGAACTGCATTGGGGTAATAAATTCCGCTACAGGCAAATGCTTATGGGTTGGCTGCAAATATTGCCCTAACGTAAGTATATCAACCCCTACTTGTCTCAAATCTGTCATTGTCTCTAATACCTCCTCTCTCGATTCTCCTAGACCGAGCATAACACCTGATTTCGTGCGCATTCCACCTTTTTTAAGACGAAACAAAACCTCCAAACTTCTATCATATTTAGCTTGAATTCGAACTTGTTTTGTCAATCTTCTAACCGTTTCCAAATTGTGAGAAACGATTTCTGGCGCAACATCTATAATTACTTGTAAATTCTCCCACTTACCTGCAAAATCAGGAATTAGCGTTTCGAGGGTTGTTGAAGGAGATTGATTTCTGATAGCTCTAATTGTTTGTGCCCAAATGCTAGAACCACCATCTGTTAGATCATCACGATCTACAGAGGTAATTACCGCATGTTTCACACCCATTATTTTTACTGAATTTGCCACTCTTCCGGGCTCAAATTCATCAACCTCATCAGGTTTACCTGTTTGAACAGCACAAAAACCACAACTTCGCGTGCAAATATTACCTAAAATCATAAAAGTTGCTGTTCCTTCTCCCCAACACTCACCCATGTTTGGGCAACTTCCACTTTCACAAATTGTATGTAATTTATGTTGATCAACTAAACCACGAACTTTTCGATAGTTTTCTCCCGTGGGCAATTTAACGCGAAGCCAGTTCGGTTTTTTAACTCTAGGCTGAACATTATCTTTTAAAATATCTTGCTGAAATGACATAATTGGTTTTAAAACAAAATTAAGAAAAGTTAGTTCAAAATAATTCTGTAGGAAGGGTTTGAACTAATATTTTTTCAAGTTCATCTCTTGCATTAATTTCCGAGGTTAAGTCGCGTTTTTGAAGTCGAATCTGCCTGTTAATTCGGTTAATCCACACGAAACTTAAATAAAAACTTAATCCGAATAATCCAATTAACAAATAGTAGAAAAAACCTATCCAATTGGAACATTCAAATAAATGAGAAATAATAAACACAAAAGGTATGTTAAGAATACCTAGTAAAATCATTGACAGTAACATTTTCGTGGAGCCCCAAAAAACAGATCTCTTGAATTTTTTCTCGACGAATCGCTTAACAATTAAATAAGGTAATGCACAATGTAAGATTCCTAAAATTGTGAAAGGAATCAATAGTAGAAATTTAAACAGGTCTGAAAAAACTGTCCATTGATTATTTTTTTTTCGCCAAATATCGTCGTCTGTGAGGTTTTCTTTTTTCAAAGATTCAAAATAATACCGAGATTGCTCTTTTAAAGGCTCAAGGTATTCAGTTGACTCATTATTTATCCAATTAGCTAACTTTTGGGAATAGCGAAAGCGACTTGTTAAATCAATTTTATCATCATAACAGATTGAATTCATTCCCTTACGAGTTAGAATCATTATTTCTTCATGCAATTCAGTCAAATGAGGGTTCGCAACATGCGTTATTTGCGATTGGATTAATTTTTCAACTCGAATGGTCAACTCAGAGATAACCTTGTTTGGATTCGTCTCATAATCAGATCTATAATCATTCAAGCAAATCGACTCAGATGTTGAAATCAATAAATCGCTACGCATTCTATTTGGTTCAGTGTAATTGCATCCAACACCCGCTATGTAAACCTTTTCAGACCAATTCATATACTCTAAGGCAGAAAAACCAATCCGAACGGCTCCTTTCTTAATTGGCTTAAGTCTTCGAACAAAAACGTCATCCGTAAATCCTTCTCCGAAAATCAATAAATTACGATTACCCTTTAGCACTTTAGAACATTCCTGAAAAACCTCAGCATTTTTCTCTTTGGTGTTCACGCCATCTAGCTGACGATAAATCGGTAGCATATGAACGGACCATAGAAGCGGACGAGACAAGGGAGTAAAAACATCCGATCGCGTCATAAAAAAAACGATAGGCTTTCTAAAACAAGCAACTACTAATGGGTCCATAAATGAAGCAGCATGGTTGCTAACGTATATTGTTCTTCCGAAGAAAGATTTCGGGGGGTTAACAAGCTTTATTCGCCTATAAAAGAGCCTAAGAGAATAACTCAAACACCACCAAACAAATAAGTATAAGGGACGCATAGCTGCGAAGATAATTATTTGAACAAAAGTTTTAACATTTCCACTGCTAATAACTTTACAAAACACCTTAATTATCTTAATTATTAGCTCTTTAATTTAGCTTTCAAAAGATTACAATGAAGAATTTTGGTATTTTCTGTGGTGGTTACTCCTCTGAATTTGAAATTTCAATCAAAAGCGCCGATACAATTATAAAGCATTTCCCAATTGAATTTAGAATTTTCAAAATCATCGTTGATCGTGAAAATTGGCGAGTTGAATATGAAAATTTTTCAGTGAACTTTGATTTAAACACCTTTTCTTATGAATTTGAAGGAGAGCTAACAAAAATAGATTTTGGAATTGTATATATTCATGGTAATCCAGGCGAAAATGGTAAAATTCAAGCACTTCTCGATTTAAAAGGAATTCCTTATGTAAATTCAGGGGTTTTATCTTCTGCGCTTTCATTTGATAAATGGTATTGTAATCAATTTTTAAAATCTTTCAAAATCCCTGTTGCTAATTCCCTTTTCCTGAGAACAATTGATGAATTTTCGAACGAGCAAATTATCGATGAGTTGGGACTTCCGGTATTCGTGAAACCTTCAGATTCCGGTTCTAGTTATGGAATTTCAAAAGTGAAACAAAAATCAGAATTACAAGACGCTTTAATAAAATCTTTTAAAGAAGGTGGTACAACTGTGATTGAATCTTTTTTAGATGGTATCGAAGTTACATGTGGTGTTTATAGAAACAAAAATGGACTTCAGGCTCTTCCTTTAACCGAAATAGCCTCTGAAAATGAGTTTTTTGATTATGATGCCAAATACAATGGAAAATCCCAAGAAATTACTCCAGCACGCGTTACCGATGAAATAAAAAACAAAGTTCAAAATAGATCTAAGTATATTTATGAATTACTTCAATTGAAATCAATTGCGCGAATAGATTTTATGATTGTCGGTGACGAACCCTATGTTATAGAAGTAAATACAACTCCTGGATTTTCAGCCGCAAGTATTGTTCCTCAAATGCTTGCTTGTCAAGGTATATCGATTCAACAATTTTGGAAGGAAATAATTGAAACAGAATTAGGAATCTAATATTCTGCCAATGCATTTAAGACTTTCTCCATCTTTGAAGTTATCTCATTTGATGAACAGCTAAAATTATTTACAATAAGAGCAAAAGCAATTTTCTTTCCACTTTTTGAATCTACATAACCAGAAAATGCCTTGATGTTTTTTAATGTTCCACTTTTTGCATTTACCCTGCCTTCACCAGCAGCACCTTTGCAAAGTGTTGAAATTGTCCCTGATTTTCCAGCTAAAGGAAAAGTACTGCGAAATATTTCATAGTTGGGCGAAGTCGTCATATATTTTAATAAATCACAAAAATGTTGAGCGCTTATTGCATTCTGCCTTGATAATCCAGAACCATCATTCAAAACTAGACCAGCATCGTTGATCTTACCTTTCCAATATTCCCTCACCACTTTCAAACCTGATTCAGTTGAACCATCACCATTTGAATTATATCCAAGCCAATTGAGAAGTCCTTCCGCAAATAAATTAACGCTTTTGACATTTGTCCAATATGCAATTTCTTGAACTGTTTTACTCTCTTGTGCAAACAAAAATTTCAATTCATCATAATTCGCTTTTTGAATTTTACTTAATCGAAATGCCTTGTCGCCACCTGAAACTTCAATACCTTTTGCTTTTAAAACACGCACAAACTCATGAGCGAGCAAAGATTCAGGATCGGGCATACTTCCTTTAACGGTAAAACGATCGCGGTTTGCGGGTAATCTTCCTGTAATTTTGCGGTTAAGAGAATATGCTACACCTTGAATTGATGAATCATCTCCTCCTACTTTTGCAGAAACGACTGAATTTGAAATACTCAATCCCGGTACATTTGGAAAAATATCCACTAATTGCGTTTTAGAACCCACGCTTCCTGTTTTAAAAAACATTTTAATCGTATTGTCATAGAAATTCAAGCCAGCAGCAAAGGCTCCATAGTAATTCCCAATATCTCCCTCATGCCAACCATTTGGCGTGCCATTATATCCAAATTCAGAGCCATCGGCAATCACGGAACCTTTTATTTTTTTAATTCCTCTTTTCTGCAAAGAATCAGCCCACGAATTGAGAAATTCTAACTCTTTGGACTCTTTCGAAAAATATTTGCTTCCAAGCGAAACATCACCACCACCCCGTATCCAAATATCTCCAAGAAGTTCACCCTTGGAGTTCAATTCTCCTGAATAATAAAAACGCGTTTGTGTTCTCTTATCTTTACCGAGAACTTCAATAGCTGTAGCGGTTGAAAATAATTTTGTAGTTGAAGCACAGGTTATGGCCTTATTTGGATTTAACTCAGCAATTTTTTCACCAGTTTGCAAATCAATTGCTAAAAAACTGATTGTTCCTTTTTTGTTTACTGGATCCTTTTGAAACGTATATACAGATTTTTCAACAATATTTTGAGAAAAGGCCGCAAAAACAAGGAAAAATGAAATTAAAAAACTGTAAATTTGCATGTTTTAATATTTCAACAAAATTGCCAAAAAGTTGATAGTAAGTAATGACCTAATAAGGATATTTTTAAACAAAATTCAACCAACAAACTATTTACTCCATGCCTGCAATTGAGAGAAAGATAAAAATATTGCGAATTATTAATCGATTCAATATTGGTGGACCAACTTATAATGCCACATTTTTAACACGATTTTTATCTGACAAATTTGAAACATTGCTAATTGGGGGCTTGCCTGAGGATGGAGAAGCTGACTCCTTACATATTCTAGACGAGTATGGTGTTAAACCAATTTTAATTCCTGAATTAAAACGCAATCCTAACTTTTTATCAGATCGAAAAGCTTTAAAAAAAATAAAGGCAATTATTCGTGAATTTCAGCCTGACATTGTTCATACGCATGCTGCAAAGGCTGGAGCTTTAGGAAGAAAGGCTGCTTTCGACTGTAAGGTTCCTGTCATTGTTCATACATTTCATGGTCATGTTTTACATTCTTATTTTGGTAAAATAAAATCTGAGATTTTTCGAAGAATTGAAAAACGCCTTGCCTCTCAATCGACTGGAATTATTGCAATCTCTCAACAACAAAAAAATGAATTGAGCGAACGATTCCATATTGCTCCTAAAAACAAAATCGAAGTAATTCCATTGGGATTTGACCTAAATCCATTTCAGGAGGACATTCAGAAAAAACGGATTGAAACAAGAAAAGAGCATAACCTAGAGAATGATCAGATAGCTGTAGCAATTATTGGACGATTAGCCCCAATAAAAAATCATAACTTATTTTTAGAAGCAATTGAAATTGCAAAAAGCAAGTCCACTAAACGAATCGTTTTTTTCATCGTCGGTGATGGTGAAGAACGGACAAACATCGAAAATCAGATTTCAAAAATAAAGGATAGGCAGCAAATTGATATCCGAATGACTTCATGGATTCATGACATAAAAACTTTTAACGCTGGAATGGATATTATTTGTTTGACTTCCAATAACGAAGGCACTCCCGTAAGCCTTATTGAAGCCCAAGCTTGTAACATTCCAATCATAACCACTGATGTTGGAGGAGTTAGAGATATTGTTAAAAATAATGAAACAGGTTACATTGTTCCTAAAAATAATGCTGAAATTTTCGCTGAAAAATTACTTTTGTTAATTGAAGATGAAAAAAATCGCAAAAAATTGTCACAAAATGGATGGTCTTTCGTAAAAGATAATTTTCATTACACAAGATTGGTTAAAGACATGGAATCTTATTACGAAAATTTAATAAAAGGCAAGAAATGATCGCTCGAACTTTAACATATTGCTTTTATTTGTTTCTTGGTCTATTTCTTTATTCTTGCGCCAACATCAATAGTAATGTTCTTTTTAAAATTCCAAAAGGAGAAAATTTTCAATTTGACTCTTTGCCTTTGAAACCTTCTCAGGATTACATTATGGGACCTGGCGATCGTTTTAGTTTTTTATTCTCTACTAATAATGGAGAGAAATTAATAACCGGTATATCTGGTGTAAAGGGAGTTGATGGTCAAACTTTTCTTCAAACTAATATAATTCAGGATTATTTGGTGAGAACAGATGGAACTACTGAATTACCAGTAATTGGTATAATTAAAGTTCAAGGAATGTCCGTTATCGATTTAAAAGACACGTTAACAAAAATTTTATCAAAAGACTATATCGAACCTTTTGTTCAAATAAAGTTAACCAACCAGCGCGTAGTATTATTTAACGGCCGCGGAAGAGCGCAAGTAGTAACATTAAGCAATCTGAATACTACACTTTTGGAAGCTATAGCTCTTTCTGGAGGGTTATCGGATGATGCCAAAGCCAATTCCATAAAACTAATTCGTAAGGTTAATAATAAAAGGGAAGTCTATAAAATTGACCTTTCCACAATTCACGGAATGAAACAAGCAGAGATGATTGTGCAGAGTAATGACTATATTTATATTGACTTCAAACCGAAACTAGCCTCTTCCTTTTTAGCTGAGGTTGGTCCTTGGCTTAGTTTATTTACAACCTCTTTGGCTTTACTAACCTTTATTCAAAAATAAACTTGGCAACTCAGGAAAAAAAATTAGTAATCAATAAAGAATTTAATCCACTTATTATTGGGATTATTTTAAAACGTCATTGGAAAGCTCCTTTTTTCATCGTTTTTCTATTATGTTCCATTGCGTTTGTTTATTTGCGCTACACAAAACCATTATATGAATCAAGTGCTGTTCTACAAATTGTAGAAGAGGACAAGGTTGGTCAAGTTCTCGGCGATGTTACGAAAACAAGTCAGGGAGCGAATATTTCTCAAGAAGTTGAATTTTTAAGCTCTGATTTCTTAATGCATGAGGCGATCAAAAAATTAAATTTAAACGTCAATTTATTTTCAGAAGGGAAATTATTAACGAAAGATTTATATAAACAGTCAAGTTTTGAAGTCATCCCTAATAAATTAATTGATTCAAGCTTATGTGGAACAAGAATTGATATTACATTAGTCCATGGAAATGTCTGTTTGGTTTATTTGAAAAATGGTAATTTAAGAAAAGCTTATGGAAAACCAAATAGTAACATTTCAAATTCAGATTTCAATGTTTTTTTGAAAGTCCCGTATTATAATGAATTTAAAGAGGCTTGTTTAAGCAATAAGCTATATTTTCAATTCAACAATCAAAATCGAATTCTAAATGATATCAAATCTAATTTGGTTGTTTTAGCTCTGGATCCAAATGCGAAAACCATACAGATTACTTACGATCATTATAATCCGAAAATGTGCAGAGATATTGTTTCTTCGCTGCTTTATTCCTATTTTGAATACCAAGAACAAGCCAAAAAAACGAACTCAAATAAAACAATTGATTTTATTAATTCACAACTCGATTCTCTTTCTGAAGTTCTTAAAAAGTCTAGAGCTGAGATTTCAGATCTACAGAAACGTGAGAAAATTCCGAATCCCGAAGGAATCGGAAAAGAATTGATGGAAAAAATGTCAAACATCTCCGAAAAAATTCTTCAAATCGACGAGGAGTTGACTACACTTTACATGGTGGCTGACAAAATAAAATTGGATCCTAATCGCGTAGACCTTTACAAAATGATCCCTGAAATGATTGGGAAGAGAAGTTTTGAAGGATCGTTAATTAAACAAATTGAAGATTTAAACAAACTTTTGGAACTAAAAGAAGAATTACTAAAAGATTTAACACCTGATAACAATCAAATTAAGAATGCAACCTCAAAAATTCAATTTAGAATTTCATCAATTAAAAAAAGTATGAAGATTATTGAAGATCGACTTTTGAGTGATAAAAACTTATTGGTGACAACCCTAAACGAAACGGAAGCCAATTATTATATCCTTCCAGAAAAAACGATAGAGTATAATAAATTGAAATATATGGAGGAATTAAATAATCGCTATTTCACTTTATTTACAGAGAAAAAAGTATCTTATGAACTTTCAAATGCCGGTTATTCTTCCTCTAATCGTATTTTATCGCCTCCACTTATTCCTGATTCACCATTAAGTCCCAACAAAAGACTTATTTACATGGTGTCAATTATTTTCGGTTTTCTTCTTGGTATCGCACTTTTGGTTTGGCGGTATTTAACATATAACGAAATCACAAGTGTTCCAGATTTACAAAAAATTCTTCCGCAAAAAACAAATTTCTTGGGTGCTGTTCCGCTTTACAAGAAAAAGATGAAATATTCCCAAGTTGTTGTAACGGAGGCCTCAAAATCGCGGCTTGCAGAAGCTATCAGAAGCATTAGATCTAACATGAGTTTTATCAATAAGGATGCAAAAGTTATTGCCGTTTCTTCATCCATTTCAGGAGAAGGTAAAACATTTGTAATATTGAACTTGGCGGGATTAATTGCAGCAGGCGGAAAAAAAACAGTCGTAATCGATTTAGATTTAAGAAAACCTAAAGTCCATTATGGTTTTAGCGCTGAGAACATCGATGGGATGAGCAGCGTAATATCTGGAATGACAAGTATAGAAAATGTAATTAGGAAATCTCATTTAACAAATTTACACTATATCACTGCAGGGCCAATTCCTCCAAATCCATCAGAACTTATTCAGAGTGATGAGTTTAAGAAGATATTGGAACAATTAAAACAAATTTATGATGTAGTCATGATTGATAACCCACCTGTTGGAATTGTTTCAGATGGTATTGAAATTCTCGCAAATGCAGATATACCGCTCTATGTATTCAAAGCAAATTATTCTAAAAGAGTTTTCGTTCAGCGCGTAGAAGAATTATTAAATGTTCAAAAACTTGAAAACCTGAATATAATTTTGAATGGTGTTGAAACAGGTAGATCATTTTATGGTTACGGATATGGTTATGGATATGGGTATGGATATGGATATGGATATGGATATGGTTATGGTTATGGTTATGGTTATGGTTATGATTCTGGATATTATACAGATGATGAAGACGACATACCTTTACATTTAAGAATCTGGAAAAAAATTAAAAAGAAGTGGAGTTTAAAAAAGAAAAAATCGAAGGATTAATCTCATTTTATCCCAAGGTGTTTGGTGATGACCGTGGATTTTTCCTTGAGAGCTACAACGAAAAAAAATACCTTGATATAATTGGTGATTCATTCAATTTTGTTCAAGATAATTTCTCGATGTCGGCTAAAGGTGTTCTTAGAGGACTGCATTTTCAGATTCCTCCATTTGAACAAGGAAAACTGGTTCAAGTTACTACTGGAAAGGCCATTGACTTGGTAGTTGACATTCGTAAAAATTCGCCAACCTATGGTCAGCATATAATGGTACTACTTGATAGTAATCTTAAAAACCAACTTTGGATACCTCCCGGTTTCGCACATGGTTTCTGCGCTTTGGAAGACAATACCATATTTAATTATAAGTGTACAAATTACTATTCTCCAGAATCAGAAAGATCAATCTTATGGAATGACCCAGATCTAAAAATAAATTGGAATATTGAAAATCCGACGATTTCAGAAAAAGATAAACGAGCTATGAATTTTAAAGATTTCATTTCACCCTTTTAAATAGTATGAATTACCACAACCTAATTAACTACCTACTCTTTTTCATCGGATCATTAATTATTTCTTGGATAGTTAATATGTTATTGTTGCGGTTTTCACAAACTCTAGGTATTCGAAATAAAAACGATGTGATGATTCGATGGAGTAACCAATCCAAACCATCTCTCGGAGGGATTAGTTTGTTTCTAGGGTTTATTTTCTCAACTGTTCTATTCATGATTCTAGATCCAGAACCAAATGTTTTTTCAAACATTTCATTTATTGGATTATTTCTTGGAAGCTCATTGGCATTTATAATGGGATTATCTGATGACGCTTACAACACGAGACCGCTCTTTAAATTGTTAATCCAAATCATTTGCGGGGTTTTGTTGGTCTACACGGATACAATAATTGATTTATTTCACATTACTTGGTTAGATAATATTCTTACAGTCATTTGGGTGGTTGTTTTAATGAATTCACTCAATATGTTAGACAATATGGACGGAATTACAGCAACGACTGTAATGTTTGCACTGTTATCTTGTTTGCTTTGTTGCTATTTCATTGGTAATTCGAATGAACCATATTGGATATTAACAATTGTAGCTATGCTCGGCGCAATAATCGGATTCTTACGTTACAATATAAATCCTTCCAAAATGTTCATGGGTGATGCTGGAAGTCAATTTATTGGTTTTTTTGTTGCATTTTTTACCATAAAATATTTATGGAATTTAGGTTCAATTACTCAAAATCACTCTTGGGTAAGTCTGATTATTACACTAACGGCATTAACACCTGCTGCAGCTGATACATTAACAGTTGTTATTAATCGAATAAAGGCAGGAAAATCACCTATGGTTGGCGGCAAAGATCACACAACTCATCATTTGGTTTATGCAGGTCTATCCGACCGTCAAGTTTGGTATGTGTTTCTATTAATCGGTTTTTTATCGCTTGTATTAAGCATTCTGATTATTTATCTCGTAAGACATAATTTTATAAAAATTATTCCTCTTTTCTTGATTTTCTTTATTCTTGTTTTCGGTGTTTTATATCGAAATACACAACTATTCAAAGAATTCAAAAATAATTAATAATGCCAAAATTTATTATCTACTCACTTCTCGCAATTAATTTATTGCTGTTGGGATGCCAACAAACTGAAGACTCAAAAAAGAAGGAAAAGGTTATAAATTCGAAAATCCAATACTTACCAGATATACCAAAATCAATTAAGTTTTTTGGCGAAATAATAAATTTAGAAGATGAAGATGTTCGGGAAAGACTTGATCGAGAGATTATTACAAACGTTTACTTTCAGAGTTCAACAACATTTGCAATAAAAAGAGCTAATCGTTATTTTCCAGAAATCGAAAAAATTCTTCAAAAAACAAAGGTTCCAAATGATTTTAAATACCTCGCTGTTATTGAAAGTAACCTATCAGAGGTAACAAGTCCAGTTGGAGCAAGCGGATTTTGGCAATTTATGCCTTTTACTGCTGAAGAGTATGACTTAAAAATTAATGATGAAATCGACGAGCGTCTTAATCTTACAAAAAGCACTTATGCAGCTTGTGACTTTATAAAAAATTCATACAAGGTTTTTGGCAATTGGGTCAACGCATGCGCATCCTACAATCGAGGAATTGGAGGGGTTAATTCAGATATGAAATGGCAAAAAACATCTCATTATTTCGATACAGATATGAACAATGAAACAGGCAGATACGTTTTTAGAATGATTGCAATGAAATTAATCATGGAAAATCAAAAAGCATATGGTTTTGATATTCCACGTCAACAAATGTATAAACCGCTTCAAACAAGAAAAATAAAATTAAAAAAATCAATTCCAAATTTGGCTGAATGGTCTGTTCGAAATGGCATTAACATAAAGATTTTAAGGAAATTAAACCCTTGGATAATATACAATAAATTGACAATTAAAGATTCAGATTTTGAAATCAAGCTCCCTACGAAAACCGAAAAGCTAAAAAATTACAAAGATTACTTTTAAAGAATGGACAAAAACGAGGAACTTGAATCAACGAATCAATTAGATTCAATCTCAGTTTATGGAGCACGTGAACACAACCTCAAGAATATTGATTTAACCATTCCGAGAAATAAATTAATCGTTTTCACAGGATTAAGTGGGAGCGGAAAATCCTCACTCGCGTTTGATACGATTTTTGCAGAAGGTCAACGCCGTTACATTGAAACGTTTTCGGCGTATGCTCGTCAATTTATTGGTGGTATGGAAAGACCCGACGTTGACAAAATCGATGGTTTGAGTCCAGTAATTTCTATTGAGCAAAAAACCGTTTCGCGATCTCCCCGTTCTACAGTTGGAACCATTACAGAACTATATGATTTTCTGCGTCTACTATTTGCCCGAGCCTCAACTGCCTATTCGATGAATACCCAAGAACCCATGGTTAAGTATTCGGATGAATCAGTTGTTGATTTGATTCAAAGGGATTTCGCAGATAAAAAAGTTGTGTTTTTGGCTCCAAAAATAAAAGGTCGAAAAGGTCATTATCGTGAATTATTCGAACAAATTCTCAAAAATGGGTTTAACAAAGTTCGTGTTGACGGCAAATTAGTTGATATCGAAAAAGGGATGCGCCTGGACCGTTACAAAATTCATGACATCGAAATTGTTGTAGATCGATTGATAATCGGCCAAACAGATCGTAATCGAATCTATAATTCAGTGATAACGACTATGAAAATGGGTGATTCGAGTATGTTGGTAATGGATTTCGAAACCGGAAAAGTTCGGCATTACAGTCGATCGTTAATGTGTCCGACAACTGGAATTAGTTATCCCGAACCTGAACCAAATCTATTCTCCTTTAACTCGCCTCGTGGAGCTTGTTCAAATTGCAATGGATTGGGCGAAATTTCAGAAGTTGACCTCGAAAAAATCATCCCAAATCCAAATCTTTCTCTTAAAAAAGGAGGTTTCGCTCCGTTAGGTGAATACAAAAGAACATGGATTTTCGAAAAGATTGAATCGATTCTGATAAAGCAAGGATTTAATGGGAATTCACCAATAAGTGAATATTCACCTGAAATACTCAATTTTCTGCTCTATGGTAATGAAGGCATGGAATACAACCCGAAATCAGATATTGAAGTTTTTGAAGGAATCGTTTCGTTTATGTCCCGATATGCTGAAGATGGAAGTGCTGCAATTCAGCGCTGGGCTGGAACATTCATGAATAAAAAGAAATGTCCAAAATGTGAAGGAAATCGTTTGCGTAACGAAGCCTTGCATTTTAGAATTGGAAATCAGCACATTGGCGAACTTTCCCAAATGGAATTGAATGAATTGTGGGAATGGTTCTCTGTCATTGAAAACAAACTTGATGCTGAAAAAAAGCAAATTGCCGTTGAAATCATCAAAGAAATTCGATCTAGATTGCGGTTCATTTTAGATGTAGGACTTGAATATCTTACTCTGAACCGTTCCTCAAAAAGTTTATCAGGTGGTGAAGCGCAACGTATTCGTTTAGCAACTCAAATCGGAACTGAATTATTAAATGTTCTTTACATTCTAGACGAGCCATCTATTGGTTTGCACCAAAGAGACAATACGAAACTAATACAATCTCTTAAAAAATTGCGCGATACTGGAAATACCGTGCTAGTCGTCGAGCACGATAAAGAAATGATTGAAGAAGCCGATTATATTTTGGATATCGGACCAAAAGCCGGAATTCATGGTGGTCAAATCGTTTCAAAGGGCAATTTGAATGATATATTAAATTCTGATTCCCTGACGGCCCAATACCTCAATGGAAAAAGACAAATTGAAATTCCGAAATCGCGACGAAAAGGAAATGGAAACTTTCTAAAACTCTATGGTGCAGCTGGTCACAATTTGAAAAACGTCGATTTAAAAATTCCGTTGGGAACGTTTACCTGTGTCACAGGAGTGTCTGGATCTGGTAAATCATCATTGATAAATCACACGCTCTACCCAATTTTGCTCAAACACATTTATGACGGGGTTAAAATTCCGTTGGAGTATAAAAAGATTGAAGGGCTCGAACACCTTGATAAAGTAATTGAAATCGATCAATCTCCTATTGGACGAACACCTCGATCAAATCCAGTTACCTACACTAAAGTTTTTGATGACATCCGAAATCTTTTTGCATCGTTGCCTGAATCACAAATCAGAGGCTATAAACCGGGTCGATTTTCATTTAATGTTGCTGGAGGAAAATGTGAAACGTGCAACGGCGGTGGACTGAAGTTAATTGAAATGAATTTTCTTCCTGACATTTATGTTGAGTGTGAAACCTGTGCTGGAAAACGATACAACAAGGAAACATTAGAAATCAGATTTAAAGGAAAATCCATTTCGGATGTTTTGAATATGACCATTGACGATGCTTGCCTTTTCTTTGAAAATCAGCCAAAAATTCAACGAATTTTAGATACCCTTAAAAGCGTTGGACTAGGTTACATAACACTTGGACAATCCTCCACTACCCTATCTGGCGGCGAGGCGCAGCGAATCAAATTAGCTTCAGAACTATCCAAGAAAGGAACTGGAAAAACGATCTATATTTTGGACGAACCATCCACCGGATTGCATTTCGAGGACATTAATTTACTCTTAAGTGTTTTGCAAAGACTTGTAAACGAAGGAAATACCGTTTTAGTTATTGAACACAATCTTGACATCATAAAAGTTGCCGATTACATTGTAGACATTGGTCCGGAAGGCGGTCGTGGCGGTGGAACAATTTTGTTTTCAGGCACTCCAGAGGATTTGGTTAAAAAAGCGGAAGCCATTTCTTACACATCCAAATACTTAAAATCTGAATTAGACAACTAAACCATCCATTTTCAAACGAATCAGGTCAATTTGTCATATTTTTTACTTTGGCTTTAATGTTGTAAATTAAAAACCCGTAATTTTGCAGCTATCAATTTGGTAGAAATAATTTTAAACTTAAAAAAATAAATAAAATGGCATTAGAAATCACAGACGCAAACTTTGATGAATTAGTAATGAAATCAGACAAACCAGTAATCGTTGATTTTTGGGCAGAATGGTGTGGTCCTTGTCGTATGATCGGTCCAGTTATCGAAGAAATGGCTAACGAATATGAGGGAAAAGCAGTTATTGGTAAAGTAAATGTAGATTTAAATTCTACAGTATCAGCGCAGTTTAACGTAAGAAGTATTCCAACTGTTCTTTTTATTAAAAATGGAGAAGTTGTTGACAAATCAGTAGGTGCTGTTCCAAAGGCAAACTTAGTTTCAAAACTAGAAGCACTACTTTAAAAAATTAATAAATAATCAAACCGTCAATTTTTGGCGGTTTTTTTTTGCCTTATGGAAAATTTTTGGAGACGTTTAAAATACTATGGAATCGGATTCGGGATCGGACTAATCTTTGTGATTTTCTTTTTTAAAAACAAAGGTTGTGCTTGGACACCAGAAAACAGAGTTAAGAATGCCATTTTTGAACGAATGTTGGTAATTGAAAGTGCAGAAATGGAAGAACTTGAAAAACTGAACATTTCCAAGAAAGAATTAATTCAAATCATTCGAAATAGTGATGTTGATTTCCAAAAGAGTAAGAAAACTGATCGATTTAAAGTATACCATTTCGATTGTCAAACAAAAAAGGGTAAAAAGTTTAGTGCGCTGATAACATTGGGAAAGGACAGTTTTATATCTGAAATACTTTTAAAAGAAAAAAATAGTCTTAAAGCGAAGAATTCAAAACAAGGAGATGGGGAAATAATCCATTATCCGAAAGAACGAAACTTTGTCTTCACAGACACAACTGATTTTTTGATTTATCAAAAACAAGCAGCTCAATTACTTGACAATGAAAAACTTTATCAACAAATTAAGAAAAATGGAACAATCGACTTTAAAAATTCGAAGTTAGAAATGAGTCCGAAACCTGAGCATTGTATCCGTTTTAAAGACAAAAAAAATAGAGAGATCAAGGCATATGGAATTTGGCATATGGATAAAATCGAAATTTTCAGATTTGATTTATCCTTTAAAACTGATTGTTCGGAATAACCTTGTTAATAAATTGAACCATTCCAAAATAGGATGAGTAAAAGACTTTTTTAACTTTGAATAATGGAATTTACAGCAGAACAAATAGCTGAAATACTTCAAGGCGAAATCTTGGGTGATAAACATATAAAAGTCAGCGGATTAGCCAAAATTGAAGAAGGTCAAACAGGTGCTCTTTCGTTTCTATCGAATCCCAAATATGAAGAGTATATTTATTCGACACTTTCAAGTATTTGTATTGTTAACAAATCCTTCGAACCAAACAAATCTCTTCCATCTACACTTACACTCATAAAAGTTGAAGATGCATACGCTTGCTTTGCCAAATTACTGGAATTGTACAATAATCTCAGTAAGAAAGAACCTGCGATTGAGCAACCAAGTTTCATTCATGATTCAGCAGTTGTAGGTGAAGGATTATTTCTGGGTGCGTTTGCTTACATTGGAAAAAATACAAAAGTTGGAGAAAATGTAACGATTCATCCCAATAGTGTAATAGGAGAAAACGTAAAAATTGGAGATAACACAATCATTCATCCAGGTGTTACAATCTATCAAGATTGCATTGTTGGATCAAATTGTATCATTCATGCCGGAACAGTAATTGGTTCTGATGGATTTGGATTTGCTCCCAACGAAAAAGGTGAATTTCAAAAAGTTCCTCAAATCGGAAATGTTGTCGTTGAGGATTTTGTAGAGATTGGTTCTAATTGTTCGATTGATCGAGCTACAATGGGTTCAACTATCATTCGTAAAGGAGTTAAAATTGATAACCTCTGTCAAATTGCTCATAACGTTGAGATTGGTCAAAACTCTGCTATGGCGGCTCAAGTTGGAATTGCAGGCTCTGCGAAAATTGGCAAAAGTGTTATGATTGGAGGTCAAGCTGGAATTAGCGGTCACTTGCACATTGCTGATGGAACGAAAATAGTCGCTCAATCGGGTATACCATCTTCTGTTAAAAAAGCGGAAACGCTTATGGGTTCGCCGGGTATCCCATTGGACGACTTTAAAAAATCTTACTTCGGATTTAGAAAATTACCTCATATTTTGACGAAATTAACAGAACTCGAGAACGAGATCAAAGAACTACGTAAAAAATAATTATGACAGAAAAACAGCGGACATTAATCGATAGCATTTCGCTGCAGGGAATTGGATTGCACACAGGAGAAAATGTAACGATTGAAATTTGTCCAGCACCAGAAAATCACGGTTATAAATTTCAGCGAATCGATTTACCTGAGCAACCAATCATTAAAGCGGATGTCGATTTGGTTGTTTCGACAGAACGTGGAACAACATTGGAGTTTAAAGGTGCTAAAGTTCATACAACTGAACATGTTTTAGCGGCACTTTATGGATGTCAAGTTGATAATGCACTTATCAAAATTAATGGACCTGAAATACCAATTCTTGACGGAAGTTCAAAGCCATACGTGGATGCAATTGAAAAAGTAGGCTATATTGATCAGGAGGCCGATCGCGAATATTTTGAACTTTCTGAAAATATACCTTGGGAAGATGCTGAAAAAGGACTTGAGTTCCTTGCAATTCCAGATGTTAATTATCGATTGACTGTAATGGTCGACTATAAGTCTCCTGTTTTGGGAACACAACATGCAAGTATGTATAATGTCGGTGAGTTTAAAACTGAAATTGCAGCATGTAGAACGTTTGTTTTCCTTAGAGAATTGGAATATTTAGCAACTAATAATTTAATCAAGGGTGGCGATTTAGATAATGCAATTGTTTTGGTTGACAAAGCAGATATTAGTAAAGAGGAATTAAATCGTTTAGCGAAATTATTAGGCAAAGAAAATCTGCAAATTTCAATTGAGGGAATTGGTGTTTTGAACAGCACAAAACTTCAGTTTGAAAACGAGCCAGCAAGACATAAATTATTGGATATTGTTGGAGACCTTGCCCTAGTTGGGAAACCTATCAAAGCGCATATTTTGGCAGCAAGACCAGGACATGCCGGAAATGTTCAATTTGCAAAAGTTCTTAAAGAACAAATTAAAAAGCAACAAAATGCAGGAAAGCATTTCGATTTAACGAAAGAACCACTTTACAATATCAATGATATCGAGCGAATGCTTCCACATCGCTTTCCGTTTTTAATGGTCGATAAAATCATGGAAATTCAGGAGGAATCGATAATTGGCGTTAAAAATATTACCATGAATGAGCCTATTTTTACGGGGCACTTTCCTGGAAATCCTGTTTTCCCTGGTGTTTTGCAGATCGAAGCAATGGCGCAAGTTGGTGGAATATTCGCATTGAGTAAAGTTGAAGATCCACATCTTTATTCTACATATTTTATGAAAATCGACAATGTAAAATTCAAACAAAAAGTTCTTCCGGGTGATACCTTAGTTTTTGAATTGAAATTATTGTCTCCAATTCGTCGAGGACTCGTAGAAATGGGTGGACAAGCCTACGTAAATGGAAAAGTAGTTATGGAAGCGGAAATGCTTGCACAAGTTATCAAAGACAAGGCATGATAAGTTCCCTAGCATCCGTTTCTAATGAAGCTAAAATCGCGGAAAATGTCGTAATTGAATCTTTTTCAACTATTTACGAAGATGTCGTTATAGGTAAAGGGACAAAAATTCACCCGAATGTGACCATTTATCCTGGAACAAGAATTGGCGAGAATTGTGAGATTTTTCCAGGAGCCGTAATAGGTGTAATACCTCAAGATTTAAAATTCGACGGAGAATATACAACGGTTGAAATTGGTAACAATACGAAAATCAGAGAGTGTGTTACGATTCATCGTGGAACAAAAGACAAATTGAAAACAGCCATTGGAGATAATTGTCTTCTAATGACATACGTTCATGTTGCTCACGACTGCCAAATCGGGAACAATGTCATTCTCGCAAGTTACACAGGTTTATCCGGTCATGTGGAAATTGAAGATTGGGCCATTTTAGAGGGTAAAGTTGCAGCGCAGCAATTTGTAAAGATTGGAAAACATGCATTCATTGGTGGAGCATCGCTTATTCGGAAAGATGTACCTCCTTTTATAAAAGCAGCTCGCGAACCATTGACTTTTGCAGGAGTAAATTCTGTCGGACTAAGACGCAGAGGATATTCTGATGATCAGGTTCGCCAAATCGAGGATATTTATCGAATACTATACGTTCAAAATAGTAATATTTCGAAAGGAATTTCAGCAGTTAGAGAATCCATTTCCGCTTGTGAAAATCGCGAAGAAATCCTAGCATTCATTGAATCATCTGACAAAGGTGTAATTCGCGGTATGATTTAACTATGTTCCATCGAGGTCAAGAAGTTGAACTAAAAATCACCGATTATGCATTTGGTGGTCGAGGAATCGCTAAAATAAATTCCGATGAAGGTTCATTTGTAGTCTTTGTTGACAATACTTTTCCGGGACAATTGGTACGAGCTAAAATTGATGTTAAACGCAAAAAACACGCTGAAGCCAAACTTATCGAAATTATTGAGCGATCCAACGATGAAACAGAAGTTCAATTTCAAGAGATTTCTGGCGGTCCATACATTCATGTTCCAGTTAACGTTCAAGAACAAATCAAACAAGAATCAACACTCGAAACCTTTGCTCGATTGTCGGGACTTTCAGATGTCAAATCAAAATTTGACAGGTTCATTTCCTCGCCTTCTCATTATTTCTATCGCAATAAGATGGAATATAGTTTCTCATCCATTGAACATTGCTTGGAAACCGATACAGAAAAAGATGACGCGTTTGCTTTGGGTTTTAAACGTCGTGGAACTTGGTGGAAAGTTGAAAGTCTGAATAAACCTTCTGGTCTTTTCGATGAAGAATGGGAATCCAAACTGCATTTAATTCGTGAATTTCTTAAAAAAACGAATTTACCCGCCTGGCATCCACCAAAAAAAACAGGTTTTTTCAGACATATTGTGGTTCGGAAATCATTTGCTGCTAATCAACTTCTAGTAAATCTTGTTACGTCATCCGAAGGATTGAAAATGTTCAATAGAAACGAATTTGTTGATTTTGTTTTAAATCTTTTTGGTGAGCGAATTGCCGGAATTCAACATACAGTTAATGACAACGTCGCTGATCGAGCAAAAATCGAAAATGGAGAATCCAAACTCCTTTATGGCAAGCCTGTAGTGGAGGAAACCTTATCAGGACTGAACTTTGAAATCAGTATGGAAAGCTTTTTTCAGACGAATCCAAAATGTGCAGAATTACTTTATGCAAAAGCTCTTGACTACGTATTTGAAGAAGAAATTCCTGCGAACAAAGTTGTTATGGATTTATTTTGCGGAACAGGAACCATTGGTCAACTGCTTGCCAAACGAAACGCTAGTGTAAAAATTGTTGGCGTCGACATTGTCGAAGAAGCCATCGAAGATGCAAAACGAAATGCCAAGAAAAATAAGATTGAATCTATTTCATTCTTTGCGGCAGATGTAGGAAAATTCTTAAAAGAATACCCACATTATCAGGGAAATATTTCGACCATTGTTTTGGATCCTCCGAGAGCCGGAATCGCACCAAAAACGTTGCAAAAAGTGATTGACTTGGGAGCAGAAAATATTGTTTACATTTCATGTAATCCTTCTACGCAAGCGCGCGATGCGGCAACTTTATCGGATGCAGGATATGAACTAAATAAATATTCGCTTGTTGATCAGTTTCCACACACAGGTCACATTGAGTCGATTGCAAAATTTAAAAAGAAATGATTGCTGAAGTTTTAAGCATTGGAGACGAGTTACTTATCGGACAAACAATAAATACAAACGCTTCTTGGATTGGTCAGGAATTGTCTAAAATTGGGGCAAGAGTCATACGGGTTTCAACTATTTCTGATGATAAAAATGAAATTTTTCGTGCACTTCTAAATTTGCATTCTGACACCAATTGCCTCATTATTACAGGAGGATTAGGTCCAACCAAAGATGATATAACGAAACATACTTTGTGCGAGTTTTTCGAAACTGAATTAGAAATTCACCAACCGACTTTAGAAAAAATTCAAGCTTATTTTGCTGCACGAAATCGACCAATGCTCGAATCGAATAATTTGCAGGCAGCTTTGCCCAAAGATTGTACTATTTTGGTAAACAACTACGGGACCGCAAGTGGAATGTGGTTCGATAAAAATGGCAAGATTATTATCAGTTTGCCAGGTGTTCCTTATGAAATGAAAGGAATTATGACGGAAGAAGTTTTTCCTCGATTAAAAGCCAAATTCAATCTAAAAGCTATTTTTCATAAAACAGCTCACACACAAGGAATTGGAGAATCCTTTTTAGCTGAAAAAATAAAGGATTGGGAAGATAATGTTCGAAACGAAGGATTTGGATTAGCCTACTTACCATCTCCGGGATTGGTTAAACTTCGTATTACATCTTATAACGGACAATCGGATGAATTTAAAATTGATGCTTTTTTCAAAGGATTAAAAGAACTTATACCCGAAAATCTTTGGGGTTACGAAAACGAAACACTTCCTGAAGTAGTTGGCAAACTTCTCACAAAAAAATGCTTTACTATTGGAACCGTTGAAAGTTGCACTGGAGGGTTACTTGCAAATACCATCGTTAGTAATGCTGGTGCGTCTCACTATTTTACGGGATCTCTTGTAACTTACAGCAATGATCAAAAACATCGGTTGGCGAATGTTTCCATTGACTCTATTTTAAATTATGGAGCCGTAAGCGAAGAAGTAGCCATTGAAATGGCAAATGGAGCAAAAGAAAAACTAGGTGTAGATGTTTGTATTTCAACAACTGGAATTGCAGGGCCTAATGGTGGAACTGAGGAAAAACCCGTTGGCTTGGTTTGGATTGCTTTAGCATTTAAAAATAAAACAATTGCTAGAAAATTTCAATTTGGAGACAATCGTGAAAGAAACATGCAAATGACAACGCTCTCTGCTTTGAATTGGTTACGTTTTGAATTAGAGATCATTTAAGATCCAACGTGGTCCTTGTCTAACTTTTTTCTTTTCATTTCCCTCAAATCGGAATGTATATTGAACCATAATACTTCGCGGTGGCTCAATTTTAAGTGGTCTAAGTGAATAGGTTCTATTGAGAATATTTGTTCCAATTATCGCAAGCTTGTGTGAATCGTTCAAATTATATGATAATCGCGCATCAAAAATCCAATTTCCAAATCGATGTGACTCATAGTAATCCATATAGCGAAGATCCTGAAGCCAATTACCAATATCCGAAGTCGTATCGGTGGTAAGTTCCTCGAAATCTTTGATGATTGCATCCATATTCACAATTTTTGAGAAATATTTAGCACTCATTCCAACTGAAAATTTCCCATCATAATTGTATTCCAAATCAAACTTAGCATTATGTAAAAACCGATATTTCAAAATACGATTAGAAGGATCCAAAGAAGTTGAATTATAGGTGAACACCCTATTTAACGAATCAGTAGCATATATAAAATTAGGAGTAAGTGTTTTTGGAACAATGTAATTATATCCCAAAAGAAATGTAAGCGACGATTTCTTAGAAAGATTCGCTTGACCCATAAATGAAACATCCAGTCCTGTAACCCTTGACTCGCCCGTATTTAAAAACATAAAACCTGCAGATTGACCTAAGGTTTGAGGATCCCCGGTAAATTGTCTCCAAATTCCAAACATGTATTCGATTGTGTTTTGATATTCTTGCCAGAATCCAGCTATATCCAAATAGCCCATCACACCACCCAACTTTAATCCTTGTTTAATTCCAATTTCAGCATTCCAACTACTTTCTGGCTTCAAATTTGGATTCGGGAAAACACCAAAATTACCTACGCCAGTTCTTATAAAACGTTCAGTAATAGTCGGGAAACGATAGCCTTGTCCGTATGAGGCTCGTAAATATGTTTCTTGGTAAAGTTTTAAACTTCCTCCTGCTCTGAAAATTGGTTTCAATGCAGTTATGGTATCATTCAATTGAAAATACTCCAATCTTCCTCCTACTGACAAATTCAATGCTTTGTTAAACTTACTTTCTAATTGAGAATAAGCAGAGACATTAAGCATTTGATTATTAGGTGAACCTGACCCAACGTAGATATTGGCAAACGAATTTGTAAAAGTTGAAGTAATACCACCAATAAAATCCAAATTCTTAAGCTCAGGATAACTTTTTTGAAACATATAATCTCCATAGAAAGTTGTTGCCCGATTCGATTGATTTGCACTCATTTCATTATCCACATGTAAAATCCGTGTTCTGAAATAATGTTTTCCATCTGTTTGCGTGAAAAGATTCACGAATGGATCTACATTGAAAATAAACTGATCTTGAACGAAAATCGCTCCGGGGTAAGCGCGGTAAAGCCCGCTTGAATCATTCAACCAAGCAAGGGGCATATTCGTGTGCATTAACATAAAATTTCCGTTTGTTCCGTAGCTCAACCCTCTTATTTTTTTTGAACGATAGCGAAGATTAAAATTAATTCGGCCACGCTTCGAAATTAAATCTCGCTCTGAGAAATTGGTAATTGTGTCTGGAAAAACAGTTGCAACAATTGAGTCTGTTTTTGGTGGACCGATGTAGCCATGATCAAAATTGATATTTCCTCCTACTACAAGATCAAGATTACCATACATTTTAGAATGAAGAAAATTGACTCCGTGGATTCCGGGATATAGTGACCACCATTTCATTGATCCATCCTGCGGAGCAGAATAAGCACCACTATATACATTGATTTTTGTGAGTGGTTTCGACTTTGGATAGGCGGTCCGAATGTGAACGGAACCTGACAAAGCAGAACTTCCCGACAAAACGGAGGCAGCTCCTTTTATTACCTCAACTTGACTAATATTTTCAACGGGAATAAATCCCCATTCTGGTCTTCCCGCATCTCCCGAAAGCATCGGCATGTCATCAACAATAACCGCTACTTTTGAACCTACTCCAAAAGTAAAACCGCTACCACCTCGAATCTGAGGTTCACCATCCAAAATATTTAATCCGGGAGTTTGGTCCAAAGCGGTTTCGATACTTCGTGTGTTTTTGTTTTCAATCAACTCTGGCTTAAGTACAACCATTGTTACTGTTTGTTCCTCAATTGGTTTGTCAAATTTTCCTACTTTGATTTCAACTTGTTTTTGATTTACAACGAAGGGTTGTAAGTTGAAATTGATTTCCAACGTTTGATTTTCATTTAGTTCAATAGCAATCGTATCCGTCTTCATTCCAGTATATCTGCAAATCAAACGAGTCGAACCAGTGGGAATTTCAAGTTGATAAAACCCCTTTTCATCGGTGGTGGAGCCAATCGTTATATCTTTTCTATAGATTACTGAAGCACCTTGAATAGGCTGATTTGAATCATCCTTGACGAAACCACTAACGATTCCTTTCTGAGAAAAAAGATCGTTCGAGATAATAACCAAAAAAGAAATAAAGAAATACTTCATCCTTTCTTAAGGCACAAGCAATTTGGATACTGAATTTTTTGAGCGAATAAAGTAGATTCCAGAATTTAAAAATGTACCATTTAATTCAGAAATTTTTCCGCATTTCACAATTATCCCAGAGGTATTAATTAAAGTTACCTCATCAGAAACACCTTCAATTTGCAATCCATTATGTATAGAATAGTAGGTATTAAGTTTATTCGAATTATTCTCTCCTATTCCAACAGTCTGATTATAAATTAATTCGATATCATCAACCAATACTTCATCATTTGCAGCACCACCGCCAGGAGTTTGGTTTGTTGTAAAAGTAACCAGAAGATATTGAGGACTTACAGCAGTTCCTTCATTAACAAATGGAACAGATTTTCGAACCCATTGACCTGCAGTCGAGGGATAATTTAATTCGGCGCGAGATATTACGTGAGATAAGGAATTAGCATCAATCGGATCTCTCAAATCATAAGCATCATGAAGAACTGCATGGACACGCGCATTGGGATTACCACTTGCCGGAGTAAATTTCACCCAAAAAACCAAGGAATCTGGGGAGCTTGTGATTGACTCAGAAAAATTCGGATCTGCTGTTAAAGAAATATTATAATTGTCAGCGGAACTAGGTGTTGTGCTTCCCATGTTAATTCTACCTAATGTCATATTCCCATTCGCAACAATGCCCAAGGTGCTTTTAGAATAAATACGCGCACAATATTGTCCAGAAGATCCAGCTCGCACAGATGTTGAACGCTGAAGTTGTTGTGATGCGAAACTTGTGAAACTTCCTTGCGCCGATTTAAAACTATTCCAATTCGTTGGTTCTTCAGCAGCCTGAACTATATTTTCCCATAATTCCATATCCGAGTTTCCAATTTGCTGTTGCGCAACAAATGAAAAACATGTAAATAATAATGTTGAAATTGTAATTATTTTTTCCATAAAAATTGATTTATTAGACAAATTTAAAAAAATACTGAAATGCTGATTTTGAATGTTATTCACAATCAATATTAAATTAGTTACTTTTGTTTATGCACTTTTCGAATGTTGACACTTCCGAAGAACTTCCAGTTATGGAACATTTTTACACCATCCAAGGTGAAGGATATTTCGCTGGAAAATCTGCCTATTTCATTCGTTTAGCGGGTTGCGATGTTGGTTGCGTTTGGTGCGATGTCAAAGATAGTTGGGATGTAGAGGCCCATCCAATCTTAAAAATCGATTCTTTGTTAAGAGAAATTAACTTGGTAAATGCAAATTTTGTGGTTATTACCGGTGGAGAACCAGCCCTTTACAATTTATCAACCCTCATAAACAAGCTGAAGAAATCAGGAATTAGAACTGCAATTGAAACCTCAGGATGCTACAAATTATTAGGTGACATAGATTGGTATTGTTTTTCACCAAAAAAATTTAAAAGTCCTTGCGAAGATGCTTTCAAACGTGCCAATGAACTAAAAGTAATAATCTACAATGAATCAGATTTTAAATGGGCCGAAGAACATGCTCATCAAGTCAATGAAGATTGTATTTTATTTCTTCAACCAGAATGGGGACGACAAGATCGAATGCTACCTGCAATTATTGAATATGTAAAGAGTAACCCAAAGTGGAGAATTTCGTTACAAACGCATAAATTTATGAATATACCTTAATGAGTATGCCAAAATTATATTTTCTTATTTTTCCGTGGGTATTGTTCATCGGATGCGCTCAATCGCAGTTTAATTATTCTTCGGGAAGTAAAAAAGCAATAAAGTATCTAGAAAAAGCCCAAAAGGCGCCAAAAGAATCAGTTGATCCGGAAACACAAGGTCCAAATTTCAAGGAAGGGATTATTCTTGCAGAGAAAGCTATTGAAGTAGACCCTGATTTTTGGGAAGCTCATCTTTTAGTCGCTGAATTTTATGAACGAACGTTCAAATATTCAGATGCTATATCCCATTACGAATCTACAATTCAACTCAATCCAAATAATGTGATGACTGCAAACGTTTACTATTTCGTCGCAGCATTGCAATTGGCTCTCGGTCGGCACGATGATGCATTGAGAAATATTCAGCTTTTTTTACAAAATCCTCAAGCAAGTGAATCATTCCAGGGTAATGCATATAAAATTCGGGAAAATGCCATATTTGCTAAGAAATCGATGCAAAACCCAAAGCCATTTGAACCCATAAACATCGGATCGGGAATTAATACCAGTTTGCCCGAATATTTTCCAACTCTGACTGTTGATGGGAAAACTATGCTGTTTACACGTCGAATTCTTGATGATCGCGTTCGTAATTTCGGAGAACAAGAAGATTTTTATGTTTCAAACCTCAATAAGTCCGATTGGGAAGCTTCATATCCGATGCCTCCAAATGTGAACACATTGAATAATGAAGGAGCACCAACAATCGCAGCAGATGGAAAAACGCTCATTTTCGTGGCTTGTTCAGATGAATCAGGCACTTATTATGGAGAAAACAGAGTTGGAAGAGGAAGTTGTGATTTATTTATCACTAAAAAAATAGGAAATCGTTGGACGAATCCCGTAAACTTGCCAGGAGAGGTAAACACTCAGAATTGGGAAACACAACCATCTTTATCATCCGACGGAAAAACGCTCTACTTCATTCGTGGCATTCGAAATAAAAGTGGGAAGCAAAATGCTGATATTTATGTTTCCTATCTTCGTGAGGATGGAACATGGGGTCCGGGGCAACGCTTACCAAATTCTATAAATACATTAGAAATGGAGGAATCAGTTCACATACACCCCGATGGTAGAACACTTTATTTCGCATCTCGTGGTCATATTGGGATGGGCGGATCTGACTTGTATGTAACCCGTTTAGACGAAGCAGGAAATTGGTCACAACCAGAAAATTTAGGTTATCCGATCAATACAATTTATGATGAAAATTCCTTAATGGTTAATGCAACTGGAGATATTGCATTTTTTGCTTCCGATCGTTCCGGTGGATTCGGAAATCTCGATATTTATTATTTCAACTTGCCTCCAGAATTGCGACCTGTTACAACTCTTTATTTTGATGGATTGGTATTCGACTCTCAAACTAAAAAACCACTTCCGGGATTTTTTGAATTAACCGACTTAAGCAATGGAAAAACGGTGATCATTTCTGAGGCCGATCGAATTGACGGATCTTTTGTGGTTCCTTTGCCATTGGAGCGAGATTATGCCATTCAAGTGACTTATCCAGGTTATTTTCCTTATTCGTTAAACTTTAACCTTAAAGGGATTCCTAATCAAAAAAGTTATCACATTGACATTCCGTTGAATCCTGAAACAAGCTCTGAAGACAATGTATTAGCGAACGTGTTTTTTGATTTAAATAAAGCAACACTTCGTGAAGAATCAAAGGTCGAACTAAATAAGTTCGTAAACTATTTAAAATCCAATCCCAAGTTAAAAATTGAACTTGGTGGACATACGGACTCTCGAGGAAATAAAGATGAAAATCTTAAACTTTCAGGTGAGCGTGCCAAAGCAGTAATGGATTATTTAATTAATTGCGGAATTGCTGCTAATCGAATGACTTCAAAAGGTTATGGATCAACTCAACCAATCGTTTCTGATGAGGAAATTGCAAAATTAAAATCACCTGAGGAAAAAGAGGTGGCTCATCAAAAGAATAGAAGAACAGTTTATAAAATAATTCCATGATTCATTTTTTTCGCCTGATTAGGATCATTAACCTTTTTATCATCGCCTTCACGATGGTTGGCGTAGCATTTTATCTATTCAATAACAACAATTATCAAAAAATCGATTTTGATTTTCTAGATTATGGCTTGTTGGTTTTCTCAACTGTTATTATCGCTGCTGCAGGAAATATGATCAATGATTACTTCGATATCAAAGCCGACCGAATTAATAAACCAGAGAAGTTGATTATCTCAAAATACATGAAAAAAAGATGGGCAATTGTTTTGCATTGGGGATTAAATGTAATTGCCGTTTTAATTTCAATCTATTTATCAATAAAATACGAAAGTTTACTTTTTGTCTTTATTCACATAACATCCATGAATTTGCTTTGGTTTTATAGCGCTTACTTCAAGAAGAAACTGTTGATTGGGAACATCATAATTGCCTGTCTTACTGCTCTTGTTCCACTTTTATCAATTTGGTTTTTTAAAACGCTTAATGAGAGCTCACTACCCTATTCTCCATTTCATGAAGATACTTGGTCAACAAAAATCGATTATCATTATATTTACTTTTTAACGTTTTGTGCATTCTTTCAAAATTTAGCAAGAGAAATCAGTAAGGATATTCAAGACATTTCAGGTGATAAGGTTATTTCAGTTTATTCCTTACCAATGAAATACGGCGTCTATAAAACAGGAATTTTAGTTGGGGTTTTATTACAACTTCCAATTGTAATATGGTTCTATTATTTCATACAATACAATCTTGAATTAAATTTAATTTCAGTTGTTCTACTTTTAATTTCTGCATGTTTAAATTTATTTTGTTTTTTGCTGATCTTATTCAGACGTGATTATCCTTTCAAATTGATTAATTCTTTGATTAAATGGAGTATGTTTGTAGGTTTAGCAACGCTTTTCTCAAACATTCCATGAAACTCGTCTTAGGCTCTGAATCTCCGAGAAGGAAAGAATTGTTGACTACCCTTGGTTACTCATTTCGCACCCTAAAACCAAATGCCGATGAAACAATTCCAGATGATCTAAAAATCGAGCAAGTTACAACCTACCTCGCAGAATTAAAGTCAAGTCTTTTGATTAATCAAATTAATTCAGATGAAATTTTAATTTGCGCTGACACAATCGTTGTTCTTGATAATTATATCATTGGCAAACCTTCTGATTTTGAACATGCAAAAAAGATATTAAAATCACTCTCTAACCGCACACACATCGTTTTTACAGGTGTAAATATTCAAAGTCACCATAAATCACATTCTTTCCTAACAAAAACTGAGGTTACATTTTCAAAACTAACAGAAAACCAAATCGAATATTACATTCGCACATTTTCACCTTACGACAAAGCAGGATCATACGGAATTCAAGATTGGATCGGGGCAACGGCTGTTTTAAACATTAATGGTTCCTACACAAATGTTATGGGGCTTCCAACAGCCCAGTTGAAAAGCGAGTTGGATCAATTCTAAATTATACTCATTTAATTTTGAGAAATTTCCAAATTTTATGAAAAACATCATCAAACACAACTGAATTTGAAATTGTATCTTTACCTCAACATAATAAATGAAAGCAACCTACATACCTCGTATTCAAACCAATTCGTTCTCAGAACAACAACTTTTCATTTCTGATGATCAAAACAAAATCAAAGAATTTATAGGAATTCCATTTTCAAAAGAAGCTTTTCCGAAACAAATTGAACTAAAATCCGCGAATTACAAAAAAGAGAATCGTAAAATTCTTCAATCAATTTTAAATTCGAGTTACCAATTATTAGAAAATAATACAAAATCAATTAAAAACATTGAGAAACTTTCGGAGAGCAATTGTTTTACGATTACAACTGGACACCAATTGAGTTTGCTCACCGGACCTGTATATTTTATCTATAAAATTCTTCATGTCATTAAATCGTGTCAAGTTTTAAATGAAACCTATCCGGATTATCATTTTGTTCCTATATTTTGGATGGCATCAGAAGATCATGATTTTGAGGAAATTAAATCGGTTTCTCTTTTTGGAAAAACAATAAATTGGGGAACAGAGCAAACGGGCCCAGTTGGAAGAATGAACTTATCAGGTTTAACTGAAACGTTAGAGCAATTCAAGCAGTTTTTCTCAAATCACGCTGAAAGTGAATTATTGGAACTAATCGGACAATTGAATGGAAAGACTTATGGAGAAGCCTTCTTTCGTTTTGTGCATCGCATTTTTGCTGACTATGGTTTGGTAATTTTAGATGGTGATAAAAAAGAACTCAAGGAAGCATTTTCAACAATCTTAAAAAAAGAAGTTGAAAGTCAATTCTCATTCAATGCTGTAGAAGCAACCAATGATCGTTTAAAACAACATAATTTTAAAATCCAAGTTAATCCACGGGAGATAAATTTATTTTACTTATCAGAAAACAAACGTGATCGTATAATCGCTGATGAGGATGGTTTTAAAATTGGAACTCAAAAATTAACAAAAGAGGAAATAGAATCATTGATTGACCAAAATCCTCAATCTTTTTCACCTAATGTAATATTAAGACCATTATATCAAGAGTTTTTACTTCCAAACCTTTGTTACGTTGGCGGCGTGGGCGAATTAAGCTATTGGCTTCAACTGAAAAATGTTTTTGATAAAGCAGAAATTACTTACCCACTGATACAGGCTCGAACAAGCGCTATTTGGATTGATCCTGTTAGTTCTCAAAAAATGGAACAATACGCACTATCGGAAGTCGATTTATTCAAACCTATTTCTGAATTAAAAAAACAACTCATCAAAGAATTCGAAAATGATAACATCGATTTCTCACTAATTGATTTTCAATTCAAACAACTAAAAAGTGATTTCGAAAACAAAGCGGAATCAATTGATAATTCTTTAAGTTCAAAAGTTGGCGCTGAATTTTCTCGCATCGAAAAGCAAATTGACAATCTAAAAGCACAATTGGAAAAATCCATAAAGAACAAACATGAAAAAAGCTTAAGTGGGATCGAACAGCTAAAAAACAAATTATTTCCGAACCAAGGACTACAGGAACGAATAGCAAATTTTTTTCAGTTTTGCCCAGACGGTAAATACAAAGCTATTTTGAATCAATTGATTGATAAAATTGACCCCTTCAATCCTGACTTTTTGTTGATTAAAAAAGGTTCGGAATAAGCACATTATTCTATCTTTGTTGCGAATAATTTTAATTTTACTAACTTAAATGATAAAGTCGCTCACACCTTTGATTTTTGGTTTTTTCCTATTCTCATGTAAAAGTCAAACCGAACCTAAAAAAACTTCAGAAGAACCCCAAAAGAATTTGTCAAAAAAAGTATACATTGCTAAAATCACCCAAAAAGAGTTTTTTGCATCATACAAAGGTGCCGATTTTGTTGACGGGGATGACATTGCGCACCAATTATCGAACTTTGTGGCCGACACGTTGGGTAAGCATTTGAAAATGGAATACAAAAATGGACGATTCAAAAAAATCGACTTCAATAAAACGATTATTAAAACAGAAAAATATCATCCAGATAGTGTCTATTACACCATAAAAATGCCCTTCTTGTCCGTTACTGAATGTGAAGCCTTTACGTGCATTGACCACCGTGGAAGTTGGATTTCACTTGTTAGAAAAACGGATTCTGATTTAAAAGATTTCGTTGAAAAAATCTCAATTGAACCAAATCATAAGGAAGAAATTAAGTTGTTCAAAACTGATTTTGGTCTGTATGAATACTGGGTTCAATTTCGACATCCAGTCCTACAAAAAGATTGTAAATAATCCATATTATCAAGTAGATCATAAATTTGATTAACTTTATCAAAAACAAATTATTATGCAAATACCTTTCGTTTTACTCGGCTTAATTATTGCCGTAATTTTCACATCTTTACTAACTGTTAAACAAGGAACCATTGCCGTTATTACCATGTTTGGAAAATATCGTCGCATTATGCATCCTGGACTTCGAGTAAAAATTCCATTTATTGAACAAGTTTACAAGCGAATTTCAATTCAAAATCAAAGTATTGAAATGGAATTTCAAGCGGTTACAGTAGATCAAGCGAATGTTTACTTTAAAAGTATGCTGCTTTACAGTGTAATGGATGAAAATGAAGAAACAATTAAAAAAGTTGCCTTCAAATTCATTAGCAATAAAGATTTGATGCAAGCATTAATTCGGACCATTGAAGGTTCTATCCGTTCGTATGTTGCGAGCCAAAAACAATCCGAAATTCTTGGGTTAAGAAATGAGCTTGTTGACAGCGTAAAAGATCAAATTGACCACACATTGGAATCTTGGGGTTATCACTTGATGGACTTACAAATAAATGACATTACGTTCGATGCAGCAATTATAGAAAGTATGAGCAAGGTAGTTGCTTCTAATAATTTAAAAGCTGCTGCGGAAAATGAAGGGCAGGCTTTGTTAATTACGAAAACTAAAGCTGCAGAAGCCGAAGGAAATGCAATCAAGATTGCCGCACAAGCCGAAAAAGAAGCAGCAATGCTCAGAGGTCAAGGTGTTGCACTCTTCCGTCAAGAGGTAGCAAAAGGTATGAGCGAAGCTGCTGAAGAAATGAAACAAGCCAATTTGGATACCAACGTAATATTGTTTTCAATGTGGACGGAGGCCATTAAGAATTTTGCAGAATACGGAAAAGGAAATACCATATTTCTTGACGGAAGTGCTGAAGGAATGGAAAAAACATTGAAGCAAATACAATCAATGCTTGGGGATAGGAAAAACTAATTATTAGAACAAAATAAAAGCCGTTGAATTAATTTTCAACGGCTTTTTAATTTTCTTGAAAATTATTAATCTTCGATTATTTCAATTTTATCTATTGAGTCTCCTTGACGAATGTCATCAATAACATCTAATCCTGATACAACCTTTCCGAAACAAGTGTGATTTCGATCTAAATGGGCAGTATTTCTTCTTGAATGACAAACAAAAAATTGCGATCCACCAGTATTTCTTCCTGCGTGAGCCATAGACAAAACACCTCGATCATGAAATTGGTTATCACCAGTCAACTCACAATCAATCTGGTAACCTGGCCCTCCTGTTCCGGGCATTCCATTAGCTCCATCACGGGTATTCGGACAACCGCCTTGAATAACAAAATCAGGAAGTACCCTGTGCCATTTCAAGCCATCATAATATCCTGATTGAGCGAGCTTTACAAAATTTGAAACTGTTTTTGGGGCATCTTTATCGTAAAACTCGATATGCATTTCACCTTTATTGGTATAGATTATTCCTTTCATTTCATTTTTGGTGCAAAGGTAAATTTTAATTTAGTTGATAAAATCATTAGTTTTTAACACCATTACCTTGGAATCTCTGTTGAAAACTTCGTTAATAAACGAATTGAGAGTGAGTTCACACAAAATTAACTCTTAGCTAACTTTGTAGAGAACCATCCAAAGATTGCCAAATGTTTAGTACAATCATCAAAAAAAAGCTTTCTGACAACCAAGTTGCGAACGTTTTCATTAACGCTATTTTCGATTGCGTTGATAATGGATTTAAAGAAGTTGCCTCAATGATAAATGAGGATACAGCATTCGTTACATCCCCAAATATTTCCGATTCTGATAACGGAGAATTTGGTATAATTTGCATCGTTGGGAATCTTTCTTTTTTAGAAAGTACATTTGATGCTGAACAAGCAGCACGAGTGGAGAGTTTAATTTTCGAAAAACTTGCGAAAATTTACGACATGGAAATTGGTGCATTTAGAAATTTAATTCGTGACTATCAAAATTTCATAATGCGTGTAAATCATCCTTCCAAAAATTGGATTTACGGCATGTCGAAAGCAATTTTCCATAAATACAAATTGAACGAATTTCAAGATGAGTATTTCAAAAGAATGCAGGCTCCCAATCCATTGTTTCTGAAAAGAATGGACGAGGTGATGGCAAATTTCATTTGGAATTGGGATGCGTTTTTCAAAAAATATAGAATCTAAGTTTATTAAACCAAATTATATAGGGCAACTAAAAAGTTGCCCTTTTTGTTTTCTATTAATTTTCTTCTTCGGCTAAAACCGGTTTGCGAAAAACAATCTTCCCATCGAAAAAATCCATTACAACATTTTTTGTTTTATCAACCGTTCCGCCAAGTAAAGCTTTTGACAATTCATTTAATACCTGTTTTTGAATAACTCGCTTAACTGGTCGTGCTCCAAAAAACGGATCATAACCCGCTTCCACAATGTAATCAAATGCATGTTCGGTAACGAAAAGTTTTAAATCCTTTTCTTTCAAGAGTTTTTTCAATTGATTTAAATGAATCTCAACAATCTCACGAACGTTTTGCTTTGTTAATGGTGTGAACATGATAATCTCATCGATTCGGTTCAAAAATTCAGGACGAATTGTTTGTCTCAATAACTCCATAACCTCGAATTTCGCTTTTTCAGCCGCACGATCAAACTCATTTGCTTTGATATTTTCAAACTTCTCGTGAATAACGTGTGAACCTAAATTCGAAGTCATGATGATAATTGTGTTCTTGAAATTCACCACACGACCTTTATTGTCTGTTAAACGTCCATCATCCAAAACTTGAAGTAATACGTTAAATATATCCGGATGTGCCTTTTCAATTTCATCAAGCAATACAATAGAGTAAGGTCTTCTTCTTACCGCTTCTGTTAATTGTCCTCCTTCATCATAACCAATATATCCTGGAGGTGCACCAACCAAACGACTAACCGAATGTTTTTCTTGATACTCGCTCATATCGATTCGTGTCATTGCATTTTCATCATTGAAAAGAAAATCAGCAAGTGCTTTCGCTAATTCGGTTTTACCAACTCCTGTCGTTCCAAGAAAAATAAATGATCCTATCGGTCTGCGTGCATCTTGTAATCCTGCGCGACTTCTTCGAACCGCATCTGAAAGCGCCTCGATTGCTTCCGTTTGACCAACGACACGTTTTTTCAATTCATCTTCCAAACGAAGCAATTTAGAAACCTCGCTTTCAATCATTTTATTAACTGGGATTCCCGTCCATTTTGAAACAACTTCTGCTATTTCCTCTGCATCGACCTCTTCCTTGATCATTTTAGAATTTGCCTGCATTTCGGAAAGTTTCACTTTCGACGCTTCCAAGTGGTCTTCCGCTTCTTTGATTTTTCCATATCGGATTTCAGCAACTCGGCCATAATCTCCTTGACGTTCCGCCTGATCTGCTTCAAATTTCAAAGATTCAATTTCCTCTTTTGCATGTTGAATGGTGTCCACCACATCACGTTCCGCTTGCCATTTCGATTGAAAAGCATTTCGTTGCTCAGTAAGATTTGCCAAATCACGTTCCACATTTTGGATTTTCTTGTCGTCGTTTTCACGTTTCAACGCTTCGCGCTCAATTTCCAACTGCATAATCTTGCGTTCAATCTCATCCAATTCTTCCGGCTTCGAATTTATTTCCATGCGCAATTTGGAAGCTGCTTCATCAATTAAATCAATGGCTTTATCTGGCAAATGTCGTTCTGTAATGTAACGTTGAGACAATTCAACAGCAGCAATGATGGCAGCATCTTTAATAATAACCTTATGGTGATTTTCATATTTATCTTTGATTCCACGTAGAATTGAAATCGCATCTTCAGTTGATGGCTCATCCACCAAAACAGTTTGGAACCTACGAACAAGCGCTTTGTCTTTTTCGAAATATTTTTGGTATTCATTCAAAGTCGTAGCACCAACAGCTCTTAATTCACCACGAGCAAGCGCGGGCTTTAAAATATTTGCTGCATCCATTGCACCTTCTCCTCCTCCACCGGCACCAACAAGTGTATGAATTTCATCGATGAAAAGAATAATTTCACCTTCAGCAGCAATAACTTCTTTCACCACTGACTTCAAACGCTCTTCAAACTCACCTTTGTATTTCGCACCAGCTATCAAAGCACCCATATCGAGTGAAAAAACCACTTTCGATTTTAAGTTCTCAGGGACGTCACCACTAATGATGCGATGGGCCAAACCCTCCGCAATGGCAGTTTTTCCTACTCCGGGTTCACCAATCAAAATCGGGTTATTCTTTGTTCTTCTTGTTAGAATTTGAAGTACACGTCGAATTTCATCATCACGCCCAATCACTGGATCTAATTTTCCAGATTGAGCTAACTCATTCAAATTTTTCGCATACTTCGCAAGTGCCTGATAAGTTCCTTCTTGACTGGTTGAGGTCACTTTTTGTCCTTTTCTTAAATCCATAATTGCATCTTTTAAGTTGGATTTATTGATTTTGTTGTCTTTTAATAATTTTCCGGTTGAATCCGTTGCATCCAACAAAGAAAACAGCAAAAGCTCAATCGAAACAAAGTCATCACCGAAGTTCTTCAGCTCACTTATTGCAAAATTTAATACGCGATTACAAACCGGAGAAAGATAAACTTGTCCGCCTGAAACTTTTGGATATGAATCTATGATGCGATCCAAAGCCGCTTCAACCATTTTTTGATTCACGGATAGTTTATTTAGTAAAAATGGAGTGATTTCCTGATCTACTAAAAATATCCCCTTCAATAAATGTCCAGTTTCAATACTCTGATTTCCATTGGTTTCCGCCAATTGCTGTACTTGCTGAATCGCTTCCTGAGATTTAATTGTAAATTTATTTAAGTCCATTGTATTTGTTTTTGGACTTTATTTCAAATGATAAACCAATTTGAAATTAGAAGTTTAATAATGTCATTTTGACATAATTTATTCTTTTTGACTGCCGTTATGTCTCAGAGTTTTTTTAAAGAAAATAACGTAACCCAAATCATAAAAATTACGTTAATATCATCGACAACAAACAACATGTTCCGAAAAAGTATTTTACTTATTCTAATTTTAACAACCTTTTCATCATTAGGAGATGCTAATCCACTAATGAGTAGAACGGAATACTACAATAAATATCAAAACCTTGCGGTTGAACAAATGCAAACATATGGAATACCAGCAAGCATAACATTGGCCCAAGGAATTCTAGAATCAAATAGTGGCAATTCAATTTTGGCAACGAAAGCTCATAACCATTTTGGAATAAAGTGTCATTCTAATTGGACTGGTGAAAAAATTTATTTGGATGACGATGCTGCGAATGAATGTTTTCGTTCTTATGACAAGGCAGAGGAATCCTATATCGATCATAGTGAATTCTTAAAAAAAGGAAAACGTTATCAATTTTTATTCTCCTATAATCAAACCGATTATGTTAATTGGGCTAGAGGTTTAAAACAAGCAGGATACGCCACAAATCCAAAATATGCTGACTTACTAATTCAGATAATAGAGGAATTGAAATTGAATAAATTGGATGAGGGGATTACACCTTTGGTTAGTTCTTTCAAAAATGAGGCGATTCAAAATAATTCAAGAACGACACACATCAATCAAGTTGATTTTGTAATTGCGAAGCCCGGAGATACCTATTACCAAATTGCTAGGAGAAACGGAATTACACTTCGACAAATTCACAAATACAATGATATTGATTCAAAAAAAGATGTTTTGTTGCCAGGCGAAATGGTATACCTCGAACCAAAAAGACATCATTCGAGGAAAAAAGATTTTATTGTTTTAGAAAAAACCATGACACTTCGTGAAGTGTCGCAAAAAGAGGCGATTCGCCTTAAATCACTGATGAGAAAGAATCAAAGTTCTTCTCCTGACGAACAACTGCCAAAAGGAGATCAGGTATTCCTTCGTTAATTTTTAGAATTACGTTGGAATTGTTTGTTGTTGTTTGTTTAAATGAAAGTCCCGCGAGTCGGGACTTTTTATTTTGACTCTGAAGCGCAATTCATCATGGAATCAGTCCATTTCTACGCTTCTTTTTCATTCAAGGATTCTAAATATAAATCACATCGCTTATCCAAATCGGAATCATAACTCTTTTCTGATTTTATCAAATTTTTTGAGCAATTACAAGGCGTAACTTCTTGCTCACAGCCAAGCATTAAAAAGAAAATCAAGCTTAAAAAAACATGTTTCGAAATTCGAGAGAAAATCATACGTCAAAAATAACCTTTAAAGGACAATTTATTGATTTTGGTTTATTAATTTTAGGGGCGAAATACCTACATGCTTCGAATTTTTTCCTTTGTATCATTCCTACTTGTTGCCCAATTATCTTCGGCTCACCAATATTTTTTTGCATTTGCAGAAGTAGATTTCGATGAGCTTAACGGAACACTAGAAGCTACAATTATTTCATCAGCACATGATGTTGAGCTAGTTTTAAAAGAAAATGGGATTTTAACGAAGTCTCTTGATTATGCAAAAACAAACAAAAAAGAATATTACGCTATTAACGACTATTTAAACGACCACTTTTCCTTTCACTCTAGTGATTCGCTCTCTTTTGCCGCTTTAGATTCTTCGTTACCTAAACAAATTAAATTTGTTATGGATGGATTTGAAGTATTGATGAATGGTGATGTTCAATTTTATTTATCTGCTAAAACTCCAAGTAATTTGGATCAATTTTACCTTAAGTTTGACATGCTGATGGATAAATTCCCGGAACAGCAAAATAAATTGACGTTACGTTTTCGAGATAAAAAATTAACCTATAATTTTTTGACAACTACTAAAATTCAACTCATAAAATTTGAACTATGAAAAAAATAATATTCCTTATCGTTTCTATTATCAGTTTTAATTCCATTGCGCAGAAAAAATTTGCTCAACTCGATCAGGAATTACCCACGCCAAATGAGTTTCGAACAGCTTCAGGTGCACCTGGAAATCATTATTATCAGCAAAAAGCGGATTATAAAATGAACATTACGATTGATGATGAAACACAAAAATTGATGGGAGTTGAAACGATTACTTACACCAACAATTCGCCGGATCAACTCAATTATTTGTGGCTGCAATTGGATCAAAATATCTATTCAGAAAATTCTGATTCCAAATTGATTGAAATCGAAAAAATGGAGGATTTTAAGTCGGTTGGAGATATTCGAAAAAAATTCTTCAATTACGATGGTGGTTTCAAGATTGAGAATATTACAACTACTTCGGGGCAAAAAATGAAGTATTTCATCAATAAAACAATGATGCGCATTGACTTGGATAAACCGCTGATGTCAAAAGCGAGTGTTTCTTTTCAAATTAAATGGTGGTACAACATCAATGATCGAATGGCCGTCGGAGGTCGAAGTGGATATGAATATTTTGAAAAAGATAAAAATTACCTATATACAATTGCTCAGTTCTTCCCTAGAATGTGCGTTTACAACGATGTTACAGGATGGCAAAACAAGCAATTTTTAGGACGAGGTGAATTTACCCTTCCTTTCGGAGATTACGAGGTAAATATTACTGTTCCAGCCGATCATATTGTTGGCGCAACGGGCGAATGTCAGAATTACAAGAATCTTTTGAGCGCAGAACAACTTAAACGTCTAGATCAAGCACGTAAATCAGATAAACCAGTCATTATCGTTACGCAAGCGGAAGCTGAAAAAGCCGAATTAAACAAAGAAAAGAAAACGAAAACCTGGACTTACAAAGCAACAAATGTTCGGGATTTTGCTTTTGCGGCTTCTCGAAAATTCATTTGGGATGCTCAAAATCAACCTGTTAACGGTAAAAATGTACTTTGCATGTCCTATTATCCAAAAGAAGGAAATCCACTTTGGGAGCGCTATTCTACGAAGCTTGTTGCACATACGATTAAAACCTATTCCAAATTTACCGTTGATTACCCCTACCCTGTTGCGATTTCTGTTCATTCAAAATGGATTGGAATGGAATATCCAATGATATGTTTCAACGGCGGTCGCCCAGAACCTGACGGGACTTATTCAGAAGGAGAAAAATACGGAATGTGGGGAGTAATCATTCATGAAGTTGGTCATAATTTCTTTCCAATGATTATTAATTCCGACGAACGCCAATGGACTTGGATGGATGAAGGGTTAAACACCTTTGTTCAATACCTGACCGAACAAGAATGGGAACGCGGTTATCCATCCCGACGAGGTCCTGCTCATATGATTGCTGACTACATGCGTGGAGATAAAAAAACAATTTCTCCAATAATGACCAATTCCGAGTCTATTTTTCAGTTCGGAAACAATGCATACGGAAAACCCGCAACTGCATTGAATATTCTACGTGAGACTGTCATGGGGCGTGAACTTTTCGATTACGCTTTTAAAACGTATTGCGAACGATGGAAATTCAAACATCCTTCTCCAGCTGATTTTTTCAGAACAATGGAAGATGCATCCGCAGTCGATTTAGATTGGTTTTGGCGAGGTTGGTTTTACGGAACTGATAATGTGGATATTTCCATTGACGATGTAAAATGGTTTCAGTTAAATACACAAAATCCAGAGGTTGAGAAAGCATTTTTAAAAGAACAAAAAGAGAATCGTGATATTCATATCGGTGAAAACCGAAATAAAACGGATATCAAACAAACGATTAATGAAGCTGATTCTAACATTGATGACTTTTACGCGAAAAGAAATCTATACAAAGTCGATGCTTTAGATAAAAAAGAATATGAAGAATTTGTAAGTAAAACAGATCCAAAAGATTTGGAAATGCTCAATTCCAACAAACAATTCTATGAAATTAAATTCTCAAACATTGGCGGTTTGGTGATGCCATTAATACTTGAGTTCACGTTCGAGGATGGTAGTAAAGATGTTCGTCGGATTCCAGCTGAGATTTGGCGCATGTATGAAGATGAGGTAAGCAAAGTGTTCATCTTTGACAAAATAGTTAAATCTGTTCGTTTGGATCCGTTTTTAGAAACTGCTGATACTGATTTAGATAATAATAGCTGGCCAAAAGAAGTTCAACCAACTCGTTATCAATTATTTAAGCAACAACAAAGTAAAGAAAATCCGATGCAGCGCGACAAACGGATGAATCAAGGAAATTAATTCAATTTAAATAGCAACCAAACAGCTAAATCGACGTCTAAACTTTATAAATTTCAAAAAATGAGAACATTAATACTCTTTCTTCTTTTTATTTCTAGCACATTCAAATCATTTGGACAATCTAGTCATACCGAAAATTACACCCCAGCAAACTTTGATGGAACATATCAAATTGAAATTCATAACGTTAGGTACCAGCCATATATCCCTGGAAATATTTTGGAAATAGTTGAAAACAGCAGACGTGATCATGAGGTAACTTATTACCCGCTAGACGAAAATATGCGTATAAGAATTTTATCGAGGGATGAAATTAATAACAACAATTTTCAAAAATTAGAATTCATTAAATACTTCTGATAAATGCCCAATTTTAAGATCTTTTTACTTTTGGGAATTAACCTTATTGCATTTGGTTTAATATCTCAAGTTGCAAATGATAATTGTACTTCGGCTCAAGCGATAACAATTCCCGCTTCAGGAAGTGTTTGTATAACGTCAACAACTGTTAATGCTATCAGTGATAACACAACAAGTTCCTGTGATACTGGAACTCCTGGGAATGAAGTTTGGTTTACATTTATTGCAACTGGTAGTCAAAATACAGTTACTGTGACTCCTCAGGGAAGCCCGTCCATTCAGCAGGCAATTGTTGCAATTGACGGAACAGGTTGTTCAGATAACGCCTTTAACATTTGTAATGCTTCTGCAACGAACAATGGAACTGCATCTGCTGCTTGGACATTTACACCGGGAACTCAAGTGTGGATTTCAGTCGAAAGCAACAATGGTACACAAGGTGGATTTCAACTATGTATAACGTCAACGACTCCACCTCCCACTCCTGGAAGTTCGTGTAACACTGCAACACCGCTTTGCAACTTAAATAATTTTACACTGAATCCATTTCCTGCAAATAATAATTCGTTGACACCTTTATGCTTTATTGACCCGCTTCAACAACCTGTTTTCTATAAGTTCACCGTAGGACAAACCGGTATACTTCAATGGACCGCAGATATTCAAGGTACAGCTGAATATGATTGGGCGTTATACAATATTACCAGTGGATGTCCATCAAATAGTACAACGCCACTCGCTTGTAACTATAATTTTACTAATGGTAACAGTGATATAATTGGAATGCAAGCTGGACCCGGAACTTGCAATGGAGAATTCTGCGACCCAGTCTCTGTTACTGCTGGTCAAACTTACATGCTTATAATTGATAACTTTAATAATAATAGCACAGGTTTTATTATGAGTTTTGCAGGAAGCACCTTTTTAATGGCTCCCACTGCTCAATTTTCAGTTTCTCCGGCAACGGCTTGTGGAAGTGCGAATGTTACAATTACGAATACTTCCGTTGCAGCATCATCTTATAATTGGAATTTTGGAAATGGTAATACAAGTACATTACAAAACCCTCCAGCCCAAAATTATACAACTCCAGGAACTTATTTAATTTCATTAACCACAAATTCTTTAGCGGGGTGCACTAATACGACATCCCAATCTGTAACGGTTAATGCAAATCATACCATTACTGCGGGAGCAGATCGAACAGTATGTGTTAATTTACCAATGTCCTCAATTAGCATGACTTTAGGAGGAGGCGCAACCGGAGCATCGGCTACTGGTTTGCCAACAGGAGTGAATGCCACTGTTTCTGGAGGAGTTGTTACGATAAGTGGTACTCCAACTGTAGCCGGAACCTACAATTATACAGTTACAACAAGTGGTAATTCCTGTGCGACTGCAACTGCAACTGGAATAATTACAGTAATTGCAATACCAACACCAACTATAACAACGAATGCAGCAACCTGCAGTTCTGCTGGCTCTGCAACCATTGGTAATTATGACCCTAGTTTGACTTATTCATTTACCCCATCTGGTCCTACTGTTGGATCTGGAGGAGTAATATCCGGGTTGTCAGCAGGAACAAACTACACTGTAATAGCAAGTAATGGCACTTGTAATTCTACTGCAAGTTCAACATTTAACGTATCTGCTCAATTAACGACTCCTGCAGTACCCACAATTACAACAAATCCTGCAACATGCTCTTCTGCAGGAACGGCTTCTATTTCGAATTATGGTGGTGCTCTAACCTACACTTTTTCTCCTTCTGGTCCAACTGCAGGTGCTTCTGGCGCTATTTCCAATATGACGACAGGTACCAGCTATACTGTGACAGCTGGCAATGGAAGTTGTACCTCTGCACCAAGTTCTGCCTTTTTAATTGATCCACAATTATCAACACCTGCTGTTCCAACAATTATAACAAATCCTGCAACATGCTCAGCAGCGGGAACGGCTTCAATTTCTAATTATGGAGGTACGCTGACTTACACGTTTTCACCTTCTGGTCCAACTGCAGGTTCTTCTGGTGCTATTTCCAACATGACGACTGGAACTAGTTATACCGTTACAGCAAGTATTGGAAGTTGTACTTCTGCACCAAGCTCTGCTTTTTTAATTGATCCACAATTAACAACTCCTGCAGTACCCACAATTACAACAAATCCTGCAACATGCTCTGCTGCGGGAACGGCTTCTATTTCAAATTATGGTGGCACGCTGATTTACACTTTTTCTCCTTCTGGTCCATCTGCAGGTGCTACTGGAGCTATTTCCAATATGACGGCAGGAACTAGCTATACTTTGACAGCTGGCAATGGAAGTTGCACCTCTGCGCCAAGTTCTGCCTTTTTAATTGATCCACAATTATCAACACCTGCTGTTCCTACCGTTACTACACTTCTTGCCACTTGTTCATCAAATGGCATCGCAACAGTTTCAAATTATGTTTCAACATTAATTTACACTTTCAATCCTGTTGGGCCAACAGTTGGTTCTGGAGGAGTAATATCTGGAATGATTGCCGGAACAAATTACACGCTGATTGCAGGAAATGGATCATGTTCTTCGGCACCGAGTTCCTCATTTAACGTATCGTCCCAGTTAACAGCTCCCGCCGTGCCGACAATTTCAACAAATGCTGCCACATGTACAGCAACTGGTAATGCATCAGTAAGTAATTTTGATGCATCAGTCACCTATACATTTACTCCTTCCAGTCCTTCGGTTAACGCTACAGGCTTAATATCAGGAATGAATCCAGGTACTAACTATACTTTAACAGCTGGAAATGCAAATTGTACTTCAAGCCCAAGTTCAGCATTTAATATCGCCGCTCAGTTGATTACACCAGCAACCCCCGTAATTTCAGTAATTTCTCCAAGTTGTTGGGCAAATGGAAGTGCTTCAATTACGAATTATGTTTCATCGCAAACCTACAGTTTCACTCCAAGCGGACCGAGTGTCGGTATAAATGGTTCAATTTCAAATGTAACTCCAAGTATATCTTATACAGTAACCACAAATAATGGCTCTTGCACATCATTAACTAGTCAAGCTTTTACAATTCAGCCGCAACTAGTTGCTCCAGCAATTCCAACGACAACGACATATCCGGCCACATGCACAGGGCCAGGAACAGCTAACATTGGTAATTATGATGGCAGTTTGACTTACACTTTTACCCCATCTGGGCCAAGCGTTGGTGCTGGTGGAACAATTTCTGGGATGAATCCGGGATCAAATTACACCGTAATTGCATCAAATACGAATTGCCCATCACTACCAAGTGCTTCATTTAATATTGCTGCCCAACTACCTACTCCAGCGACGCCAACAATTTCAACCTCACCAGCAACATGTTTTGCAAACGGATCTGCAACAATTACTAATTTCATTGGTTCTCAAACATATACATTCACACCGGCTGGCCCTTCCGTTGGATCAAACGGAAGTATTTCTGGGATGAATCCAGGATCAAATTATACTGTAATTACAAACAACGGCTCTTGTTCATCTTCAGCTAGCTCCTCATTTTCAATACAAAATCAAATTGTTTTCCCAGCAATTCCATTTCAAGCAGATACATTAATTGGTTGTGCTCCTTTTTCTGTGATCTTATCTGCTGCAAATTTCCCTGGGGTTCAATACAATTGGAGTTCAAATGGGAATTCAATTGGTTCAGGATCAACGTTATCATCAGTTTTCACAGAAGCAGGTTGCTTCGATATAAATTTAACAGTAACAAACTCTCAAGGATGCACCGCATCGACAGCAGTAAATGATTTCATTTGTGTTGAAGCAAACCCAATAGTTTCTTTTACATCTAGTCCAAACGTTTTTGTTGATAACTCTCATAATGTAAACTTTTCCAATAATACAATTGGTGCTACAGAATATTATTGGGACTTTGGCGACCAAAGTTCATCTACGGAAAACAACCCGTCCCATTTATATTCAAATATTCAAAGTGGTATGTTGGTTACCTTAACCGCATCTTCTGCCCTAGGTTGTACTTCACAATCAACAATTTTTATTAATTACAAAGAACAATCATTGTTCTACGTGCCAAATTCATTTACTCCAGATCAAGATGAATTTAATCAAACATGGGGACCTGTTTTCACACAAGGTTTTGATCCTTTTAACTTTGATTTATATGTATTTAATAGATGGGGAGAGATAATTTGGGAAAGTCATGATTCTCAAGGTAGATGGGATGGCACATATGGAAATAAAGGACGCGAATGTGCAGATGGAGTTTACACTTGGAAAATAAGTTACAAGCCAAAAGAAACGGATGAAAAAATTGACATAACTGGTTCAATTAGACTAATTCGTTAAATCTGATAATGTTCATAAAAATATTTTTTAGTCCGAATTAATTATCAGAAATTTGCGCCGCTTGAAATTACTAACAGTATTTTTTATCTTTTATTCTTTGTTGTTAAGGTCACAAACTGTTAACAACAATGGTGGATTTATTACGGCTCAATCCGGATCATTTATTCATGTTAATGGAAGTGTTTTGAACGATGCAACTGGAATATTTTCAGTAAATGGAAATGGCACTTCTACTAGCTCGGAATTATATGTAAACCAAGACATTACGAATAATTCAACCATTAATGCAGATGGTTACATCAGACTTTTGGGTAATTGGTTTGATAACGCTGTTTTTAATTCGTCAATGGGAACCGTTTTTTTTGAAGGTGCAAACCAATTTTTGGGCGGTTCTTCTACAACCCAATTTTTCAATGTTACCTTAGATGGAACTGGAGTTAAAACACAACAAGTTAACAAAATTGCAAATGGCACACTCGATTTGAAAAGTCTTCATTTAAATACAGACTTGTATGAGTTTTATGTTACCAATTCTGCTTTAAATGCCATTCAAAGAACCACGGGTTTTGTTTCAAGTGCCAATGGCGGATACTTATCAAGAGCGACGGCGAATACGGGAATGTATTTATTTCCAACTGGTTCAAATGCCAATAGCAGTGCCAATATTCCAGGAAGCGGCCTTTACAGATATCGACCTATTGAACTAAATCCAAATGATAACAATCCAAATATATATAGCGTCAGAATGGCGAATTTGGATGCATCTTCAGAAACATATGACCGCAATAGTGCAGAAAGTATAATTTGTGAATCAAATCCAAAGTTTTATCATCAAATTGATCGAATTTTCGGTTCAAGTAGCGCCGACATTGGAGTTTGTTTTATCCCCGTTTCTGACGGAAATTGGAATGATCTCGCTCGTTGGAATATTAATACGAATGGTATTTGGCAAGATATCCCTAATGTTTCTAATGGCAGTTCAATCGGATTTTCAAAAGCAACTGCTACTGGTTGGAATAATTTTGGAGATATACCATATATTTTATCAAATCTTAATCCAATTCCTGGAGACATAAATACACCTTTATCTCAAGGTTGCTCGCCTTTGAATATTACTTTTGAAACTACATCAAGCCCTGGTCTAAACTACAGTTGGCTAGCAAATGGCGTAAATATTGGAAGTGGTAGCCAGTTAAACGAAGTTTTGACAGAACCTGGATGTTACGATATTACGTTAATTACAACTGCTGGAAATTGTTCCGTAAGTAATTCTATCAATAGTTTAATCTGTGTCGAGGATACACCAGTTTCATCCTTCTCAAGTAGTGAAAATGAGATAAATGGTAACACACAATCAATTTACTTTTATAACAATTCATCAGGGGCAGACCAATATCAATGGACTTTTGGCAACTATGGAGGTTCTGCTTTTTCTAATCCAATTTTCAATGTAAATAACATCTCTGAAAATATCCTTGTTACGCTCGTTGCTTCTTCTTCAAATGGTTGTATTGATACTTCCACAATGATCATTTACTATAAAGAAGATGCTATTTTCTATGTGCCAAATTCCTTTACACCTGATCAAGATGAATTTAATCAAACTTGGGGACCAGTATTCACACAAGGATTTGATCCATTTAATTTCGAATTGTTCATATTTAATCGATGGGGAGAGGTGATTTGGGAAAGTCACGATGCAGCTGCTCGATGGGATGGAACATATGGAAATTCTAGAACTGACTGCCCCGATGGTATCTACACCTGGAAAATCAGCTACAAACCAAAAAACACAGACGAAAAAATAAAAATATCTGGTCATCTAACATTAATACGCTAAAAAATGAAACTGAAAAAAATTTTATTTGTTCTTCTACTTTGTCAAAATTTATTGATAAATGCTCAACAAAATGTGAGTATTTCTGATGTTCCTGCAACACCGAATCCAACAAGTGTTTTGGATGTTAGTTCTACATCTAAAGGTATGTTAATTCCTAGAATGACAACCATACAAAGAACGGCTATAAATAATCCTGCAAACGGACTTCTTGTATATGACACGGATGTCAATTGTGTTATGTATTATTCATCTAACTCAACGTCTTGGAATTCACTTTGTGATGGAGCAAATTTATCTAATTTAGTTGCCAATACCGTGAATGTAGCTGCTGGAGCGAATTGTCCTAGCGGTGGTGTTCTTCTTCAACTAGGAAGTGATACTAATTCAAATGGTGTTTTAGATGCATCAGAGGTTACGTCAACTGATTACCTATGTAATGGACAAAATGGTGCTACGGGTCCTCAAGGACCTGCTGGGCCACAAGGACAAACAGGACCGCAAGGACCAACCGGATTAACGGGTGCAACAGGACCACAGGGACCTATTGGATTAACCGGACCGCAAGGGCCGACCGGGTTAACTGGTGCGACAGGACAAACAGGACCGCAGGGACCTATTGGATTAACTGGACCACAAGGGCAGATCGGGTTAACTGGTGCGACAGGACAAACAGGTCCGCAAGGACCAATTGGATTAACTGGACCGCAAGGACCAGCAGGCGCAGATGGTGCCGTTGGACCGCAAGGACCAATTGGATTAACTGGAACGCAAGGACCAGCAGGTGCAGATGGTGCCGTTGGACCGCAAGGACCAATTGGATTAACTGGACCGCAAGGACCAGCAGGCGCAGATGGTGCTGTTGGACCGCAAGGACCTATTGGATTAACTGGACCGCAAGGACCAGCAGGTGCAGATGGTGCCGTTGGACCGCAAGGACCAATTGGATTAACTGGACCGCAAGGACCA
>CANMHB010000003.1 GCA_947497485.1 Flavobacteriales bacterium | reverse complement strand
GATTTTTATCTAGGTTCAGTTGTTCAGAAGGGTAATTTAAAACTTGGGATTTCTACCAACGGAAAGTCACCAACCATGGCAAAACGGATCAAAGAATTGTTGAATGAGGTCATTCCTGATGAAATCGATGATTCCATTGAAAACATGCAAGAAATTAGAGGTCACATCAAAGGTGATTTCAAACAACGTATCTTGAAACTCAATAAAATTACTTCTTCCTTGATTAAACAAAAGAAAAGAAAGTGGTTCGAATTGGAATGGAAAAAAGTCATCTTTTCTATTTTAGGTGTTCTCGCTATCATGTTGGCTGGTCATGCTTTTTTTTCGCTAATGCCTCCTAAAGCAATTTGGACAAGCACAGTTGGTCTTGTAGATCAGTTAGATAGTTCTTTTCTTTATTTTATGTTAGGTGGATTCATTGCTCAAATGATTGATGGCGCGTTGGGAATGGCTTATGGATTGAGCGCAACTACATTTTTAATGAATTATGGGGTGCCAATTTCTGTTGCAAGTATGAGTGTTCATGCATCTGAAATATTTACAAGTGGTGTATCTGGTTTGATGCATCTTAAGTTTGGAAACGTACATAATCGTTTATTTAAAGCAATTGTAATTCCTGGTGTTATTGGAGCCATACTTGGTGCCTATGTCCTAACTGAGTTTGAAAAATATGGTTCGTACATCAAACCCATTGTAAGCGTTTATACATTGTTTCTTGGTGCCTTGATAATTTACAAGGTAATTCGAAAGAATCAAAATCGAAAAAAGGTCAAACGTGCTGGTTTGTTGGCAACTTTGGGCGGATTTCTTGATTCCATTGGAGGTGGAGGTTGGGGGCCAGTTGTTTCCTCTACACTAATTGCGCATGGTAAAAATCCTAGATTAGTTGTTGGTTCTGTTAATTTAGCAGAGTTTTTTGTTTCTTTAGCAAGTTCATTAACCTTTATTACAATTTTAGGTTCTTCACATTGGCAAACAATTTTAGGGTTAATTTTGGGAGGCGTTTGTGCTGCGCCAATTGCTGCGCATTTATCGAAAAAACTGAATGTTAAAGCGATGATGCTTTTGGTTGGTATTGTGGTAATCATTGTAAGCATTCGAACAATTGTATTGTTTTTAATAAAATAATTTGTATGAAAAAAGTATTTTTAAGTGACTCAGGACCAGAAACATCTAGTGCTATCTATAGTTTTTGGCGTTGGCAAAATGAAGCGGATTTAAAAGTTGATAAATTGAAAGATATTATTCAATTCTCAATTGATTTGGGTATTAATGCATTTGATATTTCACCAATTTATGGCAAGGGTCAGTTGGAAGAATTATTTGGTAAAGCAATCCAAGAATTAGGAATAAAAAGAAGTGATTTGGTGCTTTTTTCGAAAATTGGTGTTCGAAAAGAATTAGCCGACGGTTCAATTGAGTATCGGGAACTAACGGAGAAAAGCATTAAAGAGCAAATCGACTTAACCTTGAAAAATCTGAATAGTGATTATTTAGATGTTCTCTTAATTCATGATTATGATCCTTTGATGAATATTGACGCTGTTGCCTCGACATTAACATCACTTCAAATCCGCGGAAAGGTTAAGCATGTGGGTGTGAGTAATTTCAATGTACAACAACATAAATTATTTTCTTCTCGTCTTTCCAATGAGGTCGTTACAAATCATTTTGAACTGAATTTATTGAATACACAGGCGCTGGAAGATGGGCGAATTGACTTTATTAAAGAAAATTATTCCAAACCGATGGCCTTTGGACCTTTGGCGGATGGACGTATTTTAAACGGTGAAGATGATTTAGCAATAAGTGTCCGTGAAAGTCTTCAAGTCGTTGCAGAGAAATACAATTCCAACATTGAACAGATTGCTGTGGCTTGGATTTATAAACTTGGGGCCCTTCCAATTATCGGTAGTTTAAATAAAGAACGTATACGAAACGCTGCAACAGCAAATGAAATTCAGTTGACGCACGCTGATTGGCATTACATTTATGATGCAACAAAAAACTAATTGAAAAGATGAATTCATTGGATTTTGATAAATTATCGTTGCCTGAATTACTTCAAGAGTTGGTCGTAATGTTTTCTGGTAAAATTGCTTTTTCAACGAGCTTAAGTTATGAAGATCAGGTGATTACGCATCATATTTTCTCCAACGATTTACCAATACGCGTTTTTACTTTGGATACTGGTCGAATTTTTCCTGAATCTTACAGTGTTTTGAACAGTACACGCGAGCGTTACAAAAAGGAAATCGAGGTTTATTTTCCAGAAGCTTCAAGCGTTGAATCTTTGGTAACAAAAAAAGGCCCAAGTAGTTTTTACGAGTCCTTGGAAAACAGAAAGGAATGTTGTTTTATTCGAAAAGTGGAACCTTTAAATCGTGCATTGATTGGTGTTGAATGTTGGATTACCGGACTTCGTTCCGAACATTCTGAAAACCGAAAAGCCCTTCCCATTGTTGATTTTGATGAGCAACGACAAATTCAAAAAGTAAATCCGCTCGCAAATTGGTCCTTGGATGATGTGAAAGCTGAGATTAAAAAATACAACATACCATATAACGTTTTGCATGATAAGGGTTTTGTGAGTATTGGTTGTCAGCCCTGCACACGAGCTATTAAAGAGGGTGAGGATTTTCGTGCCGGTCGCTGGTGGTGGGAAGAGCAAAGTAAGAAAGAGTGTGGGTTACATAGTTAGTTGAGAGTTGAGAATGAAGAGTTGAGAGTTAAGAATTTAAAATGTAGAATGTAGAATTATGAATGTAAATAGTCCAAATCACGCCAAGTCATTTCCTCCTAAAATCCTAAAATCCTAACATCCTAAAATCCTAAAATCCTAACATCCTAACATCCTAAAATCAAATAATCCTAATATCCTAATATCAAAAAGTAAAAAATGAAAGATTACCTAGATCAATTAGAAGCTGAAGCCATTTACATCCTGCGAGAAGTCGCCGGCCAGTTTGATCGACCTGCGTTGCTGTTTAGCGGTGGAAAAGATAGTATTTGTTTGGTGCATTTAGCCTTGAAGGCTTTCCGGCCAGGGAAGTTTCCTTTTCCTTTAGTTCACGTGGATACTGGTCACAATTTTGAGGAGGCGCTAACGTTTCGAGATAATTTAGCTGAAAAATTGGGTGAGCGATTAATCGTAAGAAAGGTTGAAGACACCATTAAAGCTAAAAATCTGCAAGATGGTAAAGGTAAATTTCCGAGCAGAAATGGTTTACAGACCTATACGCTTTTAGATGTCATCGAAGAATTTGAGTTCGATGCATGTATTGGAGGTGCACGAAGAGATGAAGAAAAAGCAAGAGCGAAAGAGCGTATTTTCTCAGTTCGTGATGAATTTGGTCAGTGGGATCCGAAAAAACAACGTCCGGAATTGTGGAACATTTACAATGGTAAAATTGACAAAGGTGAGAATGTGCGCGTTTTTCCGATTTCAAACTGGACTGAATTAGATGTTTGGAATTACATCAAAAGAGAACAAATTGAATTACCATCAATTTATTTTACCCACGAACGCGAATGTATTTTGACAGAGCACGGACAATTAATGAATGTCAATGAATTTGTTCAACTCGACGCGGATGACGTAATTGTGAAAAGAAACGTCAGATATCGAACAGTTGGTGATATGACTTGCACGGCAGCTGTTGAAAGTGAGGCTTATACAGTTGATGATATCATCAAGGAAATTAAAGAAACGAAAATTTCAGAGCGCGGAGCAACCAGAATGGATGATCGCGTTAGCGAAGCGGCGATGGAAGATCGAAAAAAAGGGGGGTATTTTTAGAATTTAGAATTTCGAGTTCACAATTAGCAACTCGCAATTATATAAAAGATTTAAAACGATGGAATTACTAAGATTTTTTACAGCAGGAAACGTAGATGACGGTAAAAGCACCTTAATCGGTCGTTTGCTATATGACAGTAAGTCGATTTCGACGGACATAATTGAAACATTGACCCGTCAAAGCAAATCAACAGGGGTTGATACCGAAATTGATTTGGCATTGCTAACAGATGGTTTGCGCGCAGAACGCGAACAGGGTATTACCATTGATGTAGCGTATAAGTATTTTACAACGGAAAAACGAAAGTTTATCATAGCTGATACGCCAGGGCATGCCCAATATACGCGAAACATGTTTACTGGTGCATCGAACGCGGATTTAGCCATCATCTTAATTGATGCAAGAAACGGAATTACCGATCAAACAAAAAGACATAGTATTATTTCATCTATTTTGGGAATTCCTCACATTTTGATTTGTGTTAATAAAATGGATTTAGTTGAATACAAAGAATCTGTTTTTGAAGAAATTAAATCTGATTACTTAAAGTTTTCACAAAGGTTAGGTTTGAAGAAAATTTCATTCATTCCTGTGAGTGCCTTAGCAGGTGATAATGTGGTGAAATCCTCTGAAAATTTATCTTGGTTTAAAGGAGAATCTCTTTTTAAATTTTTAGAAAATGTTCCAGTTGTTGAAGAAAACGATCAGAAAGAAGCGCGTTTTCAAGTTCAATATGTTATTCGGCCTCAAACAGATGAATTACACGATTATCGCGGATACGCCGGAAATGTTTTGAGTGGTTCACTTCGAAAGGGAGATCGCGTTCAAATTTTACCCTTGGATGTTTCAACTACCATTGAGAAAATTGAAAAGTTTCAAATTGAGGTTGATGAAGCCAAGGAAGGTGATCCGATTGTGATACATTTATCGGAAGATTTTGATGTGAGTCGAGGCAGCACGATTGTAAAATTAAATGAACTACCAAATTCAGATAATTTAATCGAAGCAACTATTTGTTGGATGGATAACAAAGCATATCAAAGTGGTCAGAAATTACTATTTCAACAAAACAGCTTCCGCTCAAAAGCGGTTATAAAAGAACTTGAAGCGAAAATCGATATTCATTCGTTTGATGAAGTTCCAAGCGACGGAACCATGAATTTGAACGATTTCTGTAAAGTGAATATCAAAACAGCTGAGTCGGTTAGCTATGATTCGTATTCCAGAAATCGGAAAACAGGAGCTTTTATTCTGATTAACGAAAACACAAACAATACAGTTGCCGCGGGCGTAATCCATTGATCCATGTATTCGAACGAGTTCATTTCAAAATTATTTGAGCGTCACATTTCAAAGTCGAATCTTCCTTCGCCACAATTGGTTGAGGGTTTCATGGAAGATTTGATGGGGAATTTATTTCCAGCATATAGCAATCGGAAAGTTGTTTCAGTGGCAAAATTAGTAGAGGATTTTGAACGAAACAAACAACAGTTAATTCATCTTTTGCAACACATCGAAGATTCTTTGGAGCAAAGTCCGAGTATCCTTTCCAATGACTTTTTTCAAGAAATTCCTGTCATATATGAAAAATTGATTTCCGATGCTGAATCCATAGAGAAAGGAGATCCAGCGGCACGAAATATTGAAGAAGTCATGCGATCATATCCGGGATTCTATGCTATTTGTGTGTTTCGATTTGCCAATTTATTACACCACTTTAAAGTTCCTTCAATTCCAAGGATCTTAACCGAGCTGGCACATCAAAAAACGGGAATTGATATTCATCCAGGTGCCACAATTGGAACCAATTTTTTCATAGATCATGGAACGGGAATCGTAATTGGAGAAACGAGTGTCATCGGTGATAACGTAAAAATATATCAAGGTGTAACTCTAGGTGCTTTGAGTGTAAGTAAAGAGATGGCCGAAACGAAAAGACATCCGACAATTGAGGATAATGTCGTGATTTACGCAGGAGCGACCATTCTCGGAGGAAAGACCGTAATAGGAAAAAATAGCATCATCGGAGGAAATGTTTGGTTGACAAAAAGCATTGAACCAAATTCCACCGTTTATCATCAATCAGACTTAATTATAAACAAAGCATAAATGGCAACTTTACTCGATTTTATTGGCAATACACCCTTGGTAGAATTGAAGAATATCAATACCAATCCGAATGTGCGTTTGTTTGGGAAATTGGAAGGTCATAACCCGGGTGGTAGCGTAAAAGATAGAGCAGCTTATGGTTTGATTAAAGGCGGAATTGAACGTGGAATTATTAAGTCGGACTCAAAATTAATTGAAGCAACAAGCGGTAATACAGGTATTGCTTTGGCAATGATTGCGAAACTTCATCAGTTAGATATTGAAATAGTTTTACCTGAAAATTCAACGCGTGAACGCGTTCAAACGATGCGGGCATTTGGTGCGAAAGTTACGCTTACACCAGAATCTGGTGGAATGGAGGCAGCTATTGATTACGCAAGAAACAAAGTAGATAATGAAGGGTATGTTTCTCTGGATCAGTTTAATAACTTCGATAACCCGAGAATGCATTACGAAACAACAGGCCCTGAAATTTTTCATGATACGCAAGGAGAAATCACTCATTTCGTTTCAGCAATGGGAACAACAGGAACGATTATGGGCGTTTCACGTTTTCTAAAAGAACAAAATTCGGATATAAAAATTATCGGAGCTCAACCAGCGGATAATGCAAAAATACCTGGGATTCGAAAATGGCCCAAGGAATACTTGCCGGGAATCTTTGATGCGAGTCGTGTTGATCAAATTGTTGAAGTTACTGAATTAGAGGCACGGGAAATGGCAAGAAGATTGGCGCAAGAGGAAGGCGTGTTTTCAGGAATGAGCAGTGGGGGTAGCGTTGCAGCTGCAATGAAATTAGTTCCAAATCTTACTTCCGGAATTGTGGTTTGCATCATCTGTGACCGCGGAGATAAATATCTTTCCACCGATTTATTTGATTAATGATCTGAAAGAATTTATATAAATTGTATGATGTTGATTTTAAAATAAATGTAAGTTGGGCAATAAAAATTCGTAAAAAAAGTAATAAATCTAATTTGAAAATTAAATTTATTATGTAAATTTGCATCATGATTTACATGCAAAACGCAGCAAATAATAATTTTAACTTTTTCATATCAGATTGAGAAGGTAAGAATTGTATATATAAAATTTGAGCCTTCCATTTTGAAGGCTTTTTTTTTGATTATTAATTTCTAAAACAAACAATAAAATGGAAAAGTACAAAAGAGAAGAACAGATTTCATTTGTTAAATCAAAATTTGCAAAAGAGCTAAGTTCGAAATTGAACCTAATTAAAGTGGAAGCTCCACTATTGGTTGAAAAAGGAACTGGAGTCAATGATGACCTTAATGGCATTGAAAGTCCCGTTTCTGTTTCCATCAATAATATTCCTTCCAAAAAATTTGAAATCGTTCATTCGTTGGCAAAATGGAAAAGAGAAAAGTTAGCTAAATTGGGGGCTAAGCCTGAACAAGGTATTTATACGGATATGCGCGCTATTCGAACGGATGAGGTTTTAACGGAATTACATAGTGTTTATGTTGATCAATGGGATTGGGAAAAAGTCATTTCAAGTGAAGATAGAAATTTGGATTATTTAAAAGCCACTGTTTCTAAAATCTATGAATCAATAAAAAGTGTGGCATTCGAATTGACTGAAAAGTATGGAATTGTGAGTGAATTACCTCAGGCAATTACGTATTTACATACCGAGGACGTTTTAGAATTATATCCGAATTTAACAGCAAAAGAACGTGAAAACGAAATTTGCAAAAAATATGGTGCTGTTTTCCTAATCGGCATCGGTGGAGTATTGGCTGATGGCAAAGCCCACGACGGTAGAGCTTCAGACTATGATGACTGGTCATCTGAAACTTCGACTGGATACAAAGGACTGAATGGCGATCTACTTCTTTGGAACTCCGTTTTAAACAAATCGATTGAAATTTCGTCAATGGGAATTCGTGTTGATAAAGAATCACTTTTACGTCAGTTAAAAATTGCCGGTAATGAAGAACGAAAATCACTAGATTGGCATAGAGCGCTTATCGAAGGAAAACTTCCTCAAACAATTGGAGGAGGAATTGGCCAATCAAGATTGGCTATGTTCTTATTACAAAAACGACATATTGGAGAGGTTCAAAGCAGTGTATGGAACTTCGATAAAGAAATATACTCAATTGAAAACGAATTAAATATTTTATAAAATGCGTAACGAAAATATTGCAATACAGGGCTCAATTGCCTCATTTCATGATCAAGCAGCCAAAAAATTTTTTGGTAATGATATCAATGTAATTGAATGCGGTTCATTCAGGGAAGTTTGTGATCGTCTATCAAACAATCTTGTTGACTACGGAATTATCGCAATTGAAAATAAGGTTGCTGGAACAATTTTACTCAATTATCAATTAATTGAGCATTATGATTTAAATATCATTGGTGAAACCTATTTACCAGTTGAATTATATCTATTGGCCAAGGATGGAACTTCGCTAGAAGATATTACAGAGATTATTTCTCATCCAATGGCCCTTGGTCAGTGTCAAGAATTCCTTTCGGGATTGAATGATGTAAAAGTATCTGAATACAAGGATACGGCAGAGTCAGCAAAATTGATTAATCACAGTGATAAAAATAATGTTGCAGTAATTGCCGGTAATACTGTAGCAGATCAATATAACCTTCAAAAATTGACTGCTAATATTTGTGATGAAAAAATTAATTTTACCCGTTTCTATATTATGACCAAAGGAAACTTTAATGTGGTAAACCCAGATAAGGCATCAGTAAATTTAATTTCACAAAGTGAAATAGGCTCCTTAAGCGAAATTCTTTTAATATTCAAAAAATATCGAATTAATTTGACGAAAATTCAAAGTGTTCCAATTCCCAATAATACACAACAGTATATTTTTCATCTAGATTTGGAATTCACGAATAGAGATGAGTTGGATCAATCACTCGGGGAAGTTAAAAAGCTTGCTCAACAAATGAAAATTCTTGGGATTTATAAATCTGCAAATTATAATGAATAATGACACAAAATAAAAATATACTTATTTCAGGTCCATGTAGCGCTGAAACTGAAAAACAACTCGTTGATACCGCATTGCAACTCAAAGATACGGGCTTAGTTGATTATTTACGAGCTGGAATTTGGAAACCAAGAACCAATCCTGGTGGATATGAGGGGGCGGGAGTCAAAGGTTTGTCTTGGCTGCTAAACGCGAAAAATGAAACTGGATTAAAAACTGCAACCGAAGTTGCTACAGGAAAACACGTGGAAGATTGCTTAAATTTTGATGTGGATTTACTTTGGATTGGAGCGCGTACATCTGTTAATCCATTTAGCGTTCAGCATGTGGCGGATGCATTAAAAGGAACAGATGCTATGGTTTTTATTAAAAACCCTGTAAATCCAGACTTAAAGTTATGGATTGGGGCTTTGGAGCGTATTCAAAAAGCAGGAATCACAAATGTAGGATTGATACACCGAGGCTTTTCATCTTATGGAAATTCCGAATTTCGTAATGCACCACTTTGGCAAATTCCAATCGAGATGAAGAGACTATTTCCTGAAATTCCTATGATTTGCGATCCATCACACATTACTGGTAAGCGAGCTCGAATCTTTGAAATATCGCAAAAGAGTTTAGATTTGGATTATAATGGTTTAATAATTGAATCACATATTTCACCGGATGAAGCATGGACAGATAAGGATCAGCAAATTACTCCGAGTCAACTTAAAATTGGTTATGAAAACTTAGTTTGGAAAAAGAAAACCACGGATTTACCAGATTTTCAGTTACAAATTGACGAATTCCGTGAACAAATTAATTTTTATGATGACGAGTTATTGTCTTTAATCCGATCTCGAATGAACATTGCTGAGAAAATAGGGCAATTAAAGAGAAGCAACAATGTAACTGTGTTGCAAAATAATAGATGGAATGAAATCCTATTAAAAAGCATTGTTAAAGGAAAGCAACTTAAATTGAGTGAGGAATTTGTGAAATCAATGATGGAATTATTACATGTCGAAAGTATACGTCTTCAAAATGAAATACATGAATTATAGTCCTAATTTCTACAAACTGCCTGATGGAAAAAATAATATCAAATGTAATTAAGGTTGAAGGTTCTTTAAAAATTCCCCCTTCCAAAAGCCATGCTCAACGGGTTCTAGCGTGCGCTCTGATTAGTCAGGAAACTACTTTGATAAAAAACTTTGGAAATTCAGATGATGAATTAGCTGTCTTCCAATTAATTAAAGATGCTGGTGCAAGAGTATTACAAAATGAAGATGAAATAAAAATTCAAGGAATAGATTTCAAAAATGAGGGTATGCCATCACTCAATATTAATGAGTCAGGACTAGCAACCAGAATGATGACTCCAATTTTGGCTAATTTCAGATCGACACTTGAGCTTACAGGAGAAGGTAGCATCTTGAATCGCCCAATGGATCAATTTGATGAATTAATGACTTCTCTAGGAGCTGATTTTCAATCGAATCAGGGGAAACTTCCTTTTCAAATGAAAGGTCCATTGATACCTAAATCAATTCAAATTGATGGATCGCTGAGTTCACAGTTTGTAACAGGATTAATTCTTGGCTATATCGCCTCTCCTTTATTGAGAAATGAAACGATAGAAGTAGTAAACCCAACAAGTATTCCATACATCGAGCTTACTTTGGACGTTTTGCGAAATTTTGGAGTTGATTTGAAATTTGAAAATAACAAAATTCAATTTTCAGGGCCATATAATTTAAAGGAAACTGAAATTTCAATCGAAGGAGATTGGAGCAGTGCTTCTTTCTTTCTAGTTGCTGCATCTATACTAGGCGATATTACTATTCATGGATTAAACATAGATTCAAAGCAAGCGGACCGAAAAATTCTCGAAGCTTTAAAGGATTTCGGAGCAGAAATTCTACTTGACAATGGTATTCGGATTGTTAAAAATCAATCAAAAGCATTTGAATTTGATGCAACACATTGTCCTGATTTATTTCCGCCATTGACTGTATTGGCCTCGTTTGCTCAAGGTGAATCAAAGATTAAAGGTGTTTCCAGATTGATTTACAAAGAAAGTAATCGAGCTGCTACGATTCAATCAGAACTGACAAAATTGGGGGCGAAAATTCAAATTGTTGGTAATGAAATGATTATAAATGGAATTGATGAGGTGTATCCTGCAATGATTAATCCACATGGGGATCACCGCATAGCAATGGCTGCATCGATAATGGCACTATCATCAACATCAGGATCAGTTGTGATTAAAAATAGTGAGGTAGTGAAAAAGTCATTTCCAGATTTTTTTGAATGCTTGGAGCAATTGAATTGCAAAATTCTCTAGAGTTTAGAGGCTAATTGATGAGGAAAAAGCTTCCGTAAAACCATCAACCAAATCGATTGCCGTCATCGTAATTTCATTTTTCTTTTGTTTTGCGAAATCACCTGCCAAACCATGAATCCAAACACCAATTAAACTGGCATCCAAGGAAGAATATCCTTGGGCAAGTAATCCGCTAATTAATCCGGTTAAAACATCTCCGGATCCGCCTTTGGCCATTCCTGAATTTCCCGTATTGTTAATGTAAACGCATCCTTCCGGAGTTGAAATCGAAGTATGTGCCCCTTTTAATAAAATGTAGCAAGCCAATTTTTTCGAAGATGCTCTTTGTTTGATTAATCGTTGTTCTGCGGATTCAGACCTCCCGAAAAGGCGATCAAATTCTTTTGGGTGCGGTGTTAAAACAGCATTCTTGGGGATTTTATCAAACAACGAATCGTATTCTGAAATCAGATTTAATGCATCGGCATCAATTACCATTGGTCCGTCATAATGAGTAAACAAATGTTCAATTAATTGCATCGTTTTTATTTCTTTTCCGATTCCGGGCCCAATTCCAATTGCATTGTATTTTTTCCAATTCAAATCACTAGCAAGGTAATTTTCTTCCAAACTTAATTCACACATGGCTTCTGGATTGGTCATTTGAAGTATTTCCAGTCCACATTTTGGAACAAAGGCGGTTACCAAACCGACACCAGAACGCAACGCCGCTTTCGTGCTTAAAACACAAGCTCCCATTTTGCCTATAGAACCTGAAATTATCAATGCATGCCCATAGGTTCCTTTATGCGAAAATTTATCCCTGATTTTAAATTTGGTTTTGATGAATTCTTTTGATAGTAAATGAAATTCACTTTTAACTTGCTCTATAAAAGTAGGGGATAAGCCAATGTTTTTGTTTTGGTTCTTTTCGAAAAATTCTCCAAGTTGATAGAAATTAAGGATTTTCATTTTTTTCAATATTAATTGTGAGTCCCAAACTTTCATTAAGTATTAATGAAGTTTTGAGCGCAGTTGCTGTTCGCGAAAGCTTTGCTTGAGTAATAGAACCAAAGCACGAAGCGAAATAAACAAGTGTTCCGAAGGAAATACCTTATGAAAGTAAAATGCACTTTTTAACTTCGTTGCTGCTTCGCTTTGCTTTGCTTTTTTTGCTTTGGAAAAAAGTAAGTAAATAAAAAAAAGAGTTTGATTTATTAGTATTCAATGTTTTGCTATTTAAACTCACAAGGTAGTTAAAAATAAATATGTTAAGAATGTACTATTTTGGTTTTTTCTTTCACTTCTTTCGCTAATTTTAGATATGTAAATTTGACAACCATGAATTACCCTTATCAAATCAAATCAATCGAAGAATACCAAGAACATTACAAGCAAAGTATTGAACAACCAGAAAAATTCTGGGCTGAAATTGCAAATCATTTTGTTTGGAAAAAGAAATGGGAAAATGTTTTGAGTTGGGATTTTAAAACGCCAAGTGTTAAGTGGTTTGAAGGAGGAAAATTAAACATAACCGAAAACTGCTTGGATCGACATTTAGCGAAAAATGCGGATGTTCCTGCAATTCTTTGGGAGTCGAATAATCCAAAAGAAGACAATCTTAGTTTGACGTATCAGGAGCTTTACGATAAAGTTAATCAATTTGCCAATGTATTGAAGAACAATGGAGTTCAAAAAGGAGACCGTGTGTGTATTTACATGGGAATGATTCCAGAATTAGCCATTGCAACTTTGGCTTGCGCTCGAATTGGTGCAATCCATTCAGTTATTTTTGGTGGCTTTTCAGCGCAGGCAATTGCTGATCGCTTGGAAGATGCTCAATCTGAATTTATTATAACTTGTGATGGGGCTTTTCGCGGTCCAAAAGACATTCCACTGAAAAATGTGGTGGATGATGCGTTGATTAGAAATCAAACGGTTAAAAAAGTCATCGTTTACCTGAGAACTCACACACCTGTTAGCATGCTTAAAGGACGTGATGTATGGTGGAGTGATGAAATGGATAAAGTTGTCGAACAGGGACAGCAATACTGTGAGCCGGAAGCAATGGATGCCGAGGACATTCTTTTTATTCTTTATACTTCGGGTTCAACGGGTAAACCAAAAGGAGTGGTTCATACAACCGCCGGATACATGGTTTGGACAAATTACACCTTTGTCAATGTATTTCAATACCAACCCGGACAAGTTCATTTTTGTACTGCGGACATTGGTTGGATTACCGGACACAGCTACATTGTTTACGGTCCATTGAGTGCAGGAGCAACCACCTTGATGTTTGAGGGAATCCCAACGTGGCCGGATGCAGGTCGTTTTTGGGAAATCGTTCAAAAATACAAAGTGGATATTTTATATACTGCACCAACGGCAATTCGAAGTTTGATGGGATTTGGCTTGGATACTATCAATGACAAAGATTTAAGTTCACTAAAAGTATTAGGTTCTGTGGGTGAGCCTATAAATGAGGAAGCTTGGCATTGGTACAATAAACATATTGGAAAGGAAAATTGTCCTGTGGTGGATACGTGGTGGCAAACGGAAACAGGTGGAATTATGATTTCTAATTTGGCGAATGTCACTCCTGGAATTCCTTCTTATGCTACGCTGCCTTTGCCGGGAGTTCAACCGTGCTTGGTTGATGATTCCGGGAATGAAATTCAAGGAAATGACGTTTCTGGAAATCTCTGCATTAAATTTCCTTGGCCGGGAATGATTCGCACAACCTATGGTGACCACGAGCGCTGTCGTCAAACGTATTTTTCAGTTTACGACAATAAATACTTTACTGGAGACGGTTGTTACCGCGATGAAACAGGAAATTACCGCATTACGGGTAGGGTAGATGATGTGTTGAATGTCAGCGGACATCGCATTGGAACAGCGGAAGTGGAGAATGCAATCAACATGCATACAGGTGTAATTGAAAGCGCCGTTGTCGGTTACCCGCACGACATCAAAGGACAAGGAATTTATGCCTATGTGATTTTTGATAACACACACGGCGATGCCGAATTGACTAAAAAAGACATCATTCAAACGGTTTCTCGAGTAATTGGTCCAATTGCAAAGCCGGATAAAATTCAATTCGTTCCCGGACTTCCAAAAACTCGAAGTGGAAAAATTATGCGCCGCATTTTACGAAAAATTGCGGAAGGTGATACCTCAAATTTAGGTGATACTTCGACATTATTGGATCCATCTTTGGTCGATGTAATTAAGGAGGGGGCTTTTTGAGCGTGATTGAAAATGTAAGATAACCATTTCCTAGAAGAAAAATAATTTCAACATTATCTAAATAAATTTATGCAAAATGCAACCGGCATGGAACCAGAAAAATCTATTTCAAACCTTTACGTTGATATATGTAAAGTTATCGAAAAGGCACGCTCTTTTGTTGCACAAACCACTAATAGTTCGCTAACTTTAATGTACTGGCAAATTGGAAATAGGATAATAAGTGAATTACCTAATGATGATCGTTCCGCCTATGGAAAACAAATTGTGTCGCAGCTGGCGACCAAATTACAAATGCAATTTGGTGAGCGTGGATTTCAAGAACGAAATATCAGAAGAATGATGAAATTTGCTATACTTTTTCCTGATTTTCAAATAGTGTCGGAGCTGGCGACAAAATTAAGTTGGTCACACTTTATCGAATTATTAATTGTTAAGAATAATATTCAAAGGGACTTTTACACACAAATGTCTATTTATGAAAAATGGAGTACGAAACAATTGAGAGAAAAAATTGACGGTATGTTATATGAGCGTTCTTTGATAAGTGGAAAGCCTGAAAAAATAATTAAAAAAGAATTAGAGAAAATGAGTTCGGGCGAAAATATTTCACCAGACTTAATCTTTAAAAGTCCATACTTTTTAGACTTTGCTGGATTGAAAGGTATGTATAGCGAGAAAAGCCTGGAAGATAGTCTAATCACTTCTTTGGAACAATTTATAATGGAACTTGGAGTAGGGTTTACATTTGTAGAACGACAAAAAAGAATGATAATTGATGGGGAAGATTTTTACCTCGACTTACTTTTTTACCATAGAAAATTAAAGAGACTAATTGCTATCGAATTAAAACTAGGAAAGTTTAAAGCCTCTTATAAAGGACAAATGGAGTTATATCTTCGTTGGTTAGACAAATACGAAAAACAAGAAGGAGAGGAAACGCCTTTGGGTTTGATATTGTGTGCTGAAGGTGGGTATGAACAAATAGAACTTTTGCAACTTGAAAAAGCAGGAATTAAAGTAGCAGAATATTTGACAGAACTACCGGATCGTCAATTGCTAAAAGATAAACTTCATCAAGAATTAGAAATCAAAAGACAGTTATTTAATCAAAACACAAGTAAAGAACAGGATTAAATAAAGATTGTGTAAAGAAAATCATAGGGCCAGGTAAGAGCAATAGACATAACTAAGCAACAAATTGAATAAAATCATTTCTTCAAAATATTTGTTTTGACTTGGAAAGAAAATTATCTTTCAAGATAAAGAGGAAATTGCCGATCGACTTTGTGTATCCTTCTTTGGTGGATGTGATTAAGGATGGAGCATTCTGAATCAATATCTTGAACTAATTTCTTATCTTCGTCAAAAGTTTTTAAATGCGCGTTTATCTTGATAATGCAGCTACCACGCCAATTGCTCCTGAAGTTGTGGAAGCCATGTTGCCGGTGTTGAAAGAAACATTTGGAAATCCTTCATCAACTCATTTTTATGGTCGCAATGCGAAAGCGTTGATTGAAACTTCGCGCAGAACCATTGCGAAACAGTTGAATTGCCAGGCTTCAGAAATCATTTTTATGTCTGGTGGAACAGAAGCAGATAACATGGCTTTGCATGCATCCGTTTTTGAGTTGGGAGTCAAACGAATTATTACCACGAACATTGAGCATCACGCGGTGGGTCATACGGTTGAATCGTTGGCAAAATTTGGTCATGTTGCTATGCAATTGGTTAATGTCGATGCCAAAGGAAATGTTGATTTAACCCATTTGGAATACTTACTAAAAGATGGAATTCCAACTTTGGTTTCCTTGATGCATGCTAATAACGAAATTGCGACGTTGTTGCCTTTGAAAAAAGTATCAGAAATTTGTAGAAAATACAGTGCTTATTTCCATTCGGATACGGTTCAGACGATGGGGCATTACACGTTTGACTTACAAGATTTGGATATTGATTTTATTACCTGTGCAGCCCATAAATTTCATGGTCCAAAAGGAATAGGCTTTTTGTATGTGAACAAGAAAACAAAGGTTGGTTCATTCATTCATGGTGGTTCACAGGAACGCGGTTTACGAGGTGGAACAGAAAATATTTACGGAATTGTTGGATTAGCAAAAGCAATTGAATTGGCTTACGAAGATGTTGAAGGACACCAAAAGCATGTTCAATCTTTAAAGTCATACATGATTGAACGATTGAAAGAAATGTTTTCGGATGTTGATTTCCATGGAGAAATTGACCCGGTAAAATCCCTTTATACCGTGTTGAATGTTTGCTTGCCTAAAACTGACAAAGCCGGAATGCTTTTGTTTACGCTAGATTTAAAAGGCGTTGCAGTAAGTGGAGGAAGTGCATGCACATCTGGAGCTACGAAAGGTTCGCATGTGTTGGAAGGAATTCAAGCAGACATGAGCAGACCAAATGTTCGTTTTTCATTCTCGCGCTACACAACCAAAGAAGAGATTGATTTTGCGCTAGAACAATTAAAATCGGCCTTTGAACTAAACCTAGCATAATCAATGAATCGAAGATTCAAAGTTTTAAATATCTGTTCGTGGTATCCGAATGATTTTAACCCAACTTTAGGTAATTTTGTTCAGAAACACGCTGAATCCATTTCGATCCAAAATGATGTAATCACACTTGCTATATTTCCTGATTCAAGCACTCAAAAACAGAGGTTTGTTCAGAATATCGGCAATAATTTAGAGGAAATAATTATCTATTACCCGAAGCGAATCAAGGGATTTTACATTTTCAATTTAATTAGAAACTTCATCGCTCATGTGAAGGCTTTTAATGCAGGTTATGCGCTTGTGAAATCAAAAATGGGTAAGCCTGACATAGTGCATTTGAATATTGTTTACCCACTTGGAATATGGGCGGTTTGGTTGAAATGGATATACAAAATTCCGTACGTGGTTACGGAAAATTCAACAGGGTTACACGTTGGAGGAGATAATGTTTACCCCAAACATATTCTGAAATTATGTCGATTTATTCTTAGAAATGCTGATTTTTTGCTTCCAGTGAGTGAGAATTTGAAAAGTAATATGAAATTACTTAGTCCAAAAAGTCGTTTTTCAATTATTTCGAATGTAGCCGACTCAAAATTATTCGCACCGAATAAAAATAAAGTTCAAACAGATAAAAAGCAATTTATTCATATTTCAACAGCCAACGATCGACATAAAAATATTTCAGGAATGCTGCGTGTTTTGGCTGAATTGAGTAAGCAGAAAACAAATTTCCATTTCAATTTTGTTAGTGACGGTGATTATCAATATGCCATCGATTTGGCTAAAAAATTAGTTTTGGATGAATTCATTACGTTTCATTCAACGAAAACCACAGAAGAGATTTCTCAAATGATTCAAGACAGCGATGCGCTCGTTCTTTTTAGTAATTATGAAAATTTTCCTTGCGTAATCGCAGAGTCTTTTATGTGTGGTATTCCAGTGATATCAACCAATGTAAATGGTATTCCGGAGCACGTCCATTCAGATAATGGAATACTTGTAAATAGGGGAGACGAAGCTGCTCTTCTTACGGCCTTAATCGATTTTATAAATGATAAATATGATTTTCGTTCGGAACAAATTCGAACGTATGCTTTGAATCATTTTAGTTATGAAGCGGTTTCAACGAAATTCCATGAAGTCTACGAAAAAGTAATTAATAGGCAATAATTGGCCGTTAAAATAGTTTAAGGATTAGAAAGATGTTGAAAGTCATTGCTGGTAATTTTTCCGTTCGTTTTTTTTCAGCCTTAGCCAATTTATTGATAGCTATTTTAGTTTCTCAATTCTTAGGTGCTAGTGGCAAGGGAGAGCAAAGCATTGTTTTAGCAACAATTACCTTTATTTTATTGATAAGCAATTTGATTGGCGGTGCTGCAATTGTTTACCTTACTCCAAGACTTGGTCTGAAAAGTGTTTTATTTACATCGTATAGTTGGACCATTCTCGTAAGTTTATTTTGTTACCTCTTTCTAACTTTTGTTCCTGGCTTTTCAATGAGGTACAACCTATCCATTTCAATTTTAAGTGGAATAAATTCTATTGCAGCAATAAATTCTGCTGTTCTTATCGGAAAAGAGAAAATTTCAAAAAGTAATTTGGTTAATTTTTTAATTCCTTTTTTATCATTGGTCGTAATTATCAAACAATTTTATTTTGGTTTAAATCCAAGTTTGTCGGATTATTTTATCGCGCTATACGTTGCCTATACTTTGGCAGCAATTTTAAGTTTGATATTCGTTAAAGGTGAGATTTCAAAAAATGACGTATTTCAGTTTTCAGATGTGATTCCTACATATAAATCCTTGTTTTATTATGGATTCCAGAATCAGTTGGCTCATATTTTTCAATTATTGAGTTTTCGATTGAGTTACTTCTTACTGGATGCAAACGCTGGTGGTAAATCGGTAGGAGTATACTCGAATGGATTGTCAATTGTTGAATCAATCTGGATGATAACGAGTAGTATCTCACTTTATCAGTATGCTCGAATTTCAAATAGCAATGACAAAGCTTACGCGATGAAGTTAACTGAAAAGCTTACAAAACTTGGGCTATCGCTTGCGTTTATTGCATTGCTAATTGCGGTGGTTATTCCATCTTCGTTTTTCGTTTGGATGTTTGGAAATGAATTTCAAGAAGTAAACAAAATCATAAGATTAATGGCTCCAGGTATTTTTATTTTTAACTACGCACTTATTTTAGGTCATTATTTTTCAGGTTTAGGAAAATACTATGTTAATGCAGTCGCCTCGTTTGTGGGCTTCCTAATTACTGGTGTGCTTTCATGGATTTACTTCAAAAGCTTGGATATTTATTTGGCATCAATTATTGCTGTATGCTCATACTGTGCTACATCGTGCGTGGTAATTTATTTTTATTTAAAAGAAGGAGGAAGATTTGTTGTTTTTCCTAGAATTAATGAAATTCGTCTACTTTTGAATAAAAGTAAAGTTTAAAGGAATAAAATTGGAATGAACAAACTTCAGAAATTTTTCAAGGGGATTATTTTACTAATGAAAAAGCCGTATTTGATAAACAATGTTTTAAATACAGATGATTCATTTAAATCTGATTTCAAAGTACAATTTCCGAATTCAAATCCCCTCAAACAAATTTCACTTGCTTCCATAGGCGATCTTTCATCCATTCAAACAGTAACCCCTTATTCCTTTTTAGGTGGTTCTTCATTAATTACGGATTTTCTTTTGTTGAAACTAGTTTGTCAGCGAACCAACGCTTCGGATTATTTAGAGATTGGAACATGGAGAGGTGAGAGTGTCTCAAACGTTTCGGATATTGTTGAAAATTGTTTCACCCTGAATTTATCTGATGAGCAACTAAAACAGTTAAATCTTTCTCAGGATTACATCAATGCGCATCGATTTTTTTCTAAAGAAAAAGAAAATGTCACCCATCTTTTTGGTGATTCGAGAACGTTCGATTTTGAGAATTTAAACAAGAAATTTGATGTAGTTTTTATTGATGGAGATCATCATACAGATGCAGTTGAATTTGATACAAAGCGGATGTTGCCTTTTTTAAAATCAGATGATTCAATAATGGTTTGGCATGATGCAAAAAGCGATACAGAAACCCCACGCTATGAAGTTTTATTAGGTATTTATAAAGGGATTCCTAAAGAGAAACATCAGCATATCTATCTTGTTGAAAATACTTTATGCGCAGTTTATCTTCCAAATATGGAAGTATCATCCGAATTAAAGCCACACTTAAAGCCTAATCATTTCTTTGAAGTTGATATCCGAATGAAGCCGGTTGAATAACTATTTGAAAGTAAATTTTCGTTGCATTATGTAGCTAAAACCGACGATAATGCATGAAGAAAGAATATTTGCAATTGAAGGGAAAATCATCAATGATTCTACAAATAATTTCAATAAAATCCACCCTAGGAAATATGTAATGCAAGCACTTAATCCGTATCGAAAAAGCTGAATATATCCTTTCAATTCACTTTTTGTGAAAACAACATAACGATTTAATAGAAATCCGATTGTGAATGAAATTAAAAATGTCGAAAATGAACTATATGTATGAGCAGAAATAGCCACGTGCTTGTAGCCTAACCAGCTTATGTAATAATGAGTAACTTCTTTTTGAAAAACAATTTGATAGAAAAAGAAAAATAAAAACCAGCTTAGAACAAGATTTCCTCCACCACATGCTGCGTAATAATAGGTTTCCTTCGGAATAAAACGCCGAACAATGGGGTAGAAAAAGTCTAATATGTGAATGATTATACTACGCATTAAATTCAATTTCATATCCAGTATGTCGTCGGATGTTTATTACATTATGATTATCAAAAATAAGATATTGTCCTCTAATTCCAGTTAATATTCCTGAAACATCGCTTGTTTTATCAAAGTTTAAAGCAGTGACTTTTTCAGGATAGGAAATTATTGGATAATTGAAATCAAAAACTTCTTCAGAATCAGTAATATAAGAAGATAAATCAGAAGGAAGGAGTTCTTCGGTTTTCCATTTTTCATCAATAAGATCAATGGAATCATCAGTCATATTCCGAAGCATATTTTGCCAGTTTGTTTTATCGGAGTATATGTCTTTTAAAGCAACTTCGATGACTCCTGCCAAATAACGGTTGGGTGTTTCAGCTATAATTAGGGCTTGACGCGCTCCTTGATCAATCCAACGGGTTGGGACTTGCGTAGCTCGAGTTACCCCAACTTTTACAATTTCTGTAGCAGCCAAATAGACAAAATGCGGCTGGTTGTGATTCTTTTGTTCATATTCCAAATCACGACCTTTTCCCAAATGTGCTTCGCACAATTCAGGGTGTAGGATACATGGGCTAGCTTCAGGTGCCGACGAGAAACAAGGATAACAGAATCCTTCTCCAAATGATTTCTTTGTTTTCTTTGAACACTTCCGACAAAAGATGTTACCTGTCCAAGTCAGTTTAATTTCTTTACCTAAATATTCATTAAGCGAAATTGAAATTTCGTTGGATATAAACGCATATTCGATTACATCATTATGAACCGTTGACATTTTGTTTAGGTTGAATTTCATTCTTCAGGAAGAATATTCATTTTGCTTGCGAAGTGGAAACAGTAGTCACGAAGGTCTTCTGAAATTAAATGCTCACCTGTTGCCTTTTCAAATGAATCTGCCATTGTGAGTAGAGTTTGATGAAAAAACTGTTTCATTTCTTCAACAGTCATATCCTTGGTCCAAAGATCTATTTTCATCGTATTTTTTTCAGATGGATCCCAAAGTGAAAGCATAAATGCACTTGCAGGAGAATCTTTAATACCTCCATCCGATGAACTCCAATTCATTTGCAATGGTAAATTATTTGAGTTAAGTCCAATCTCAATCTTGATCTCTGATTTTTTTGAAATTTTTTCGTCCATTTTAATCTAGCTTGTATTTCTGTAGAATTTCGTTGTAAGGTAATTTTACCAATTCTGGAAGTGAAATATCATGATCTTCCATATAACTTTTAACAATTTGAAAACCCATGAACTGCCCCATACGATCTGGGCTTTCTTGAGGTAAGCCTATACTATGCGGGCCTTCTTTTAATAAGTTCATTCTTGTTTCCTCATCAATTTTAAATAAAACTTCATTTTTAACAAGGTATTTCCAGAAAGAACTCGTTGAATTATTCGCCCAATCAAATTGTTCTTTGTCGTAACGCAGAATGATTCGTTCATCAATTTCTGGAAGGCAGGTTTGTGTAATATATAAAATCTTACCCCAACGGATCATTTCGCTTGCAAAGTTTTCTGTGGTTTCGTCAACATAGTTAGTCATCAGCCAAGCTGCAATTACGTCCCGTTCAAGGTACTCATCTCGCATGCTTTCCTTAATCCAATTATAAAATTCCTGAGTTGGTAGTTGTTTAATTAACTTGTTTTCAGGTCCAAGATAGCGCTCAATTCCAATCGCAATCTCACTTTCAGTGCAAAAAACACTTGATGAAAAAGAGGAATTAATTTGATAAATTGAACTTGGGATTTTTCCATTAGGGTAGTTCGCTTTTAGTCTTTTTAATCCATTTACAATTCTGGATTTTCGATCCGGATTTAAAATTTGATTTTTCGAAATGTACGTTTCTAATTCCTTAATGTAGTCGTTCGTGTAAAATCTACTTTTCCCATTAAAGAAAGAAGTATCGTTGTTTAAATTAATGTGTAAACAATATCCGACATTGTAATCAAGTATGTCTGATTTTTTACGTTTGAATTCATTTCTAAGTTCAACGATTTGCTTGAGTGTAGCTTTTCGCAGGATGGAATCTAAATTTACAAATTTGACGTTCAACGAGATATCACCAACTTCAACGTCAAATCGGTTCGAATTGCAACTAAAAAGAAATAAACTGATTATTGAGATTGATGTAACTAATTGTAAAAGACGTTTCACGAAATTTCGTATTTTTGACCAAAATTAAGAATATAAAATAATTTAACATGAAAACACTTAACACGAAATTAATTGTTGTTGCTTTTGCGGGTATTTTGTTTGCAGGTGCGAGTTACGCCCAGGGAATAAGTGATAAAAAAACACAAGCTGGACTTACAGGTACATTTGGTTTGAACTTGTTACGTATGGGAACAAACAAAATGGAATCAAATGGAGTAGGTTCTAACTTAGGAATTGGTGTTTTGATTCATTCTTCTTTTAAAAATTCAAAGAATTTGGGGTTGGCGTATGGATTAGAGTTTGAATTTGGGACATACAAATTTAAACCTTCATCCGGAACTTATTACGATTACAATGATAAAGAAATTTTAAGTGATAAAAACTCAAATGATGCAACAGGTGTTTTTCAATTGCAAGAGCGAAATCAAAAACCTATTTATGTGACTATACCTTTAATGTTTTTATTTAGGACCGATTTTATTGGCGATTTCCGTTATTTTGGAAAGTTTGGAATCAGAAATAATTTTTTGGTTTCCAATAAAATGAATGATTCCGGAATTGATTTAGTTTCAAATGAAACAGCAGAATTTTCAAACATGCGAGCTAGTGGGGAAACATTCTTTTACAATGGTTCTGTTGGTTTGACAGCGGGCGCGGAATGGAATTTTGTTGGTTCTACTGCTTTAGTAGCAGAGGCAGGTTATTTCTACGGAATAACGCCATTGTTTTTGGATCGCAAGGCAGAAAATAAATCGTTGTATACATTGGACAATGGGCTTAGTCGAAGTTATTTTTCCAATAATGCGAATTTGAGCCAAATTATGTTGAAAGTTTCAATATTGTTTTAATCTTTCGTGAGTAAATCGAAATATATTGTTGAATGGCTTAAAGCCTATTGTGAAAAGGCAAATTCAAGTGGTTTTGTTGTTGGTATTTCTGGAGGGATTGATTCTGCCTTGACTTCTATACTCTGTGCTGAAACAGGTAGAAAAGTTATTTTGTTGAATATGCCAATTCGTCAAACGAAAGCTGAATATGATCGTGCTCAAAAGCACATTCAAGATTTAATGAAGCGTTATTCCAATGTTTTATCCTTTGAAATAAACCTTTCCAATGTTTTTGGTGAATTTGAGGAGTTAATGCCTTTTGATCTTGAGCAAAATAATTTGGCAATGGCAAATTCACGATCTCGATTTCGAATGACAACGTTATATGCAGTTGCTCAAGCAAATGGTTGTCTGGTAGCAGGTACGGGTAACAAGGTCGAGGATTTTGGAGTTGGTTTTTTTACGAAATATGGTGACGGTGGAGTAGATGTTAGTCCAATTGCCGATTTATATAAAACGGAAGTTTTTCAGTTAGCTCGTGAGTTGAACGTAATCGATGAAATTTTGAATGCGGTTCCAACGGATGGTTTGTGGGAAGATGGACGCAGTGATGAGGATCAAATTGGTGCAACCTATCCAGAGCTCGAATGGGCAATGGAATATCTAAATTCAGGAAAGGAAATTTCTTTGTCTGAACGACAAAAGGAGGTTGTTGCAATTTACTCTAAATTTCACAATGCCAATAAGCATAAAATGGTTCCAATTCCAGTTTGTGAAATCCCAAAGAATTTAAAATAAAAACAAATTTACAAGGATGAAACTCCTGTTATTTTTACTGGTTTTTCTTCAAGCTTATTTGGTGTTTTCGAATCGAATTGACAAAGCTTTTGAATCCTTAAATCGCAAGGATTATTATACCGCTCATAAGCTTTTCCAAAAATCGATTAAAAAGCAAGAATCCATTTCTGCCTTTGGTTTAACTCAGCTTTATTTGCGACACGATTATCAAAATTTAGATAGTGCCTACCGATACATTTTAATATCTGAAAGTTCTTTTGGGTCGTTGAATACAAAAGATAGGCTTAAGTTTTCGAAATTTCAATTTGATTCGCTGGCTATTCAATCATGGAAGCAATTAGTGAGTGATGAACTTTTTGAAGAAATACTGAATACTCCCACAGAAATAAGTTTGCAAAAGTTCATTGATCAAAATAGCTGGTCAAATCAATTGGGAAAAGCTATTCTATTGAGGGATTCAATTTCTTTTTTTGAAATGAAAGCGCTTAATACTAGTCAGTTGACGCATAATTTTTTAGCAAAATACCCTAACTCGATTTATTCAAAACCTGCCAATTCTTTGTTGCAAGATCAGCAATTTGAAGAGGCTACTCGCTCAGGAATGTTGTCTGACTATGAAAAGTTTGTAAATGATTATCCTGAAAATAAACATTATGTTGATGCAGAGAATCGAATTTACGAATTAGCAACTAAATTGGCTGATATAAACGCATACAAGCAGTTTATTTCTACGTATCCGAAAAATAGAAATATAAACGATGCTTGGAGACAGCTTTATCAGCTCTACATGATGGATTTCGACCCTGCTAAATTTGACTCCTTTCAAAAAGAATTTGCTGATTATCCTTTTATCGAAGAGTTAAAAACGGACAGAAGCATCTATCTTGAATCTTATTTTCCAGTTGCATACAATGAAAAATATGGATATATAAATGCTTCGGGTAAGATTGTAATTCCTGCTGAATATGATGAAGTTGGTCCTTTTAAAGACGGACTTGCTGTAGTTTCAAAATATTCAAAATATGGTGTCATTAATAAAAAGAACGAGCTTGTTGTGGAATTCGGGTTTGATGAAATTCTTGATTTCAACAATGCAAGAGCAATTGTCATTAAAAATGATTTATATAATTTGATTGATCGATCAGGGAGAATTATCTCATCTAGGGATTTTGCTGATTTGTTTGTTTTTTCCTCGAATATTTACGCTGGAATGTTAGATTCTCATTACGTGTTTTATGATCAAAACCTAATAGAACTTTCTGCGGTTGAATTTCAGGAAGTAGGTTTGTTATCAAACGGATTTACCATTGTAAAACAGAATAATCTATTTGGATTGATTGATTCAAGTTTGAATATAAAAATCAAATGTCAATTTGATGACTTAGTTAAGTTTAACGAAGGTCAATTTATTTATACATTAAACTCCAAGAAAGGCTTAATATCGGCGGAAGGAGTTAAGTTAACCGAACCGATATATGATGAAATATCCGCTTTTAATTCCGAGAATAACACGGCAATTGTTAAAATAGGTTCGCAATTAAACTGGATCAAAAAAGATGGTTCAAAGTTGTTTGATTTATCTATGGAATATTTTCCAAATTCATTGGAATTAGCTCAATTTTCAAAAGGATATGCCATTTATCGAAAAAAAGGAAAATTTGGGTTGATAGACGATAAAGCGAAATTAGCATTTAAAACTTCATTGGATCAAATCGGAAAGTATGTAAATTATATCCCAACAGTAAAGGACGGAAAATGGGGTTTAATCGATTTAAAAGGTAAAATTGTAACACCCTATGAATTTGAACTAATTGAAGATTGGAACAATCGAGGTATTTTAATCCAAAAGAATGGCCTAACGGGTATGCTCAATTATCAATTGGGTTTGGTGTTGCCAATCGAGTTTAATTCAATTAAAGTTTTCGAAGAACAGTTTTTAATTATAATTAAAGGATCAAAATGTGGCCTGTATGATTTTTCAGGTAAAGAAGTATTACCAATTATTTACGATCGGATTCAACTTTTTGAAAAGGATTGCCTAACTTTATTTAACGAAAACGAATTTTTGTATTATTTTATTCGTACCAAACGATTTTTGAAAAGGACGGAATGAAAAGAGTAATGAATCGCACTGATCGCTTGATGTTAGCCATTATTTCGGCTATTGCGGTTTATACTTTTATATTTGTTTACAGCGAATTTACATCGGTTAAAAATACCCTTCCGATTGAGCCATTTGGGCCAGAGGCACAAGTAGTAATAGAAGACGAAATGTTGGAGCTAACACCTGAAAATATTGAAATTCTTGATCCAAATAATTCAAATCAGCCCGTTAAAAACATAACACGTGACGTAAATGACAAACGTGAAAAATCATTCCAAGAATGGTCTCAAAATAAATCCTCTGGCGATCCAGAAAAAGCAGCGAAAGACTTCGAAAAAAAACTTTTTGATGAGGCAGGGGGTAAGCAAGAACGTGAGCGAATAATAAAAGAAATGGAGGAAAGAAAATCCACTAAATCACAAAAGAACAATAATTCCGGTTCAAAGTCGAATGAATCAAATCAATCAGGGAAACAAAATCAATATGCAGGAAATGTTATGGTAGATTTCAGTGTGCCGGGCAGAACTGCATTCGAAGGAAATAATTGGTATGTTCGAAATCCAGGTTATACTTGCGGTAAAGGATCAGGAGTTGTTTATATTTCTATTTCCGTGAATCAATCCGGTTATGTTTCTCGAGCCACGTATGAACCTGATAAAAGCCGAAATGCATCTTCGTGTATGATTGAACAAGCTCAGAAATATGCCAAGCTGTCACGTTTTAATTATTCCGGAAGCGCTGCGGTTCAACAAACTGGTTATATTATTTATCAATTCGTCTCGCAATAATTGATTAAAATACAATCATAATTTTGGTTACTTTATTGGAAATTTTTATTTTTGTAAAAAAGAATGAAAATGTTTGTAGCTAAAAATTTGAAAGTTCTCCGTAAACGTTGTAAAAAATCACAAGAAGAAGTTGCTAATGAACTAAAAATGCATCGTTCAACTTATAGTGGTTATGAAAATGAAGTGGCAACCCCAAACATTGAAAATCTAGTCTTATTTAGTAAGTATTTTCAAATTTCAATTGACCATTTAATTCAGAAAGATCTGGCTAGCTTAAGCAATTCTGAATGGGAGCAATTTTCAAACGAATGGCGTAACCAAGCTTCCGGTTCGAGTTTACGAATTTTAACATCCGTGGTCGATCAAAATAACGAGGAAACAATTGAACTAATACCTGAAAAAGCACGAGCTGGCTATGTAGCAGGTTATTCTGATCCCGAATTCGTTAAAGAATTACCAAGTTTTCAGTTACCATTTTTATCGAAGAATAAAAAATACCGTGCATTTCCGATTTCGGGAGATTCAATGCCTCCTGTGGTTTCAGGTTCTTATGTGGTAGGAGAGTTTATTCAGGATTGGACAACAATCAAAAATGGCACACCTTGCATTGTAGTTTCAAAGGAAGACGGAATCGTTTTTAAATTTTTATATCCACATCTCGATGAAAATCAAACTTTTCTTTTGGTGTCATCGAACCCTCAATTTGAACCTTACTCCGTTCATTTGTCGTCTATTTTAGAGATTTGGAAGTTTGTTTCGTACATTTCAAAGGAAATCCCAGATGTTCGCTTAGATGATAACGACTTATCAGTAGCATATCGCAATTTACATCAAGATATTTTTAAAATATTAAGTCGGATCGATTCAAAAGCATGATTATAGTTTTCGATTCTGCTTCAGTTTCGTATCTTTGCACCCGATTTAAAGGATAACAAATGATTCGAATCACATTACCCGATGGCTCAGTTCGTGAATATGAAAATGGGACAACAGCTCTCGGTGTTGCATTAAGTATTTCAGAAGGTTTAGCGCGAAATGTGCTTTCAGCCAAAATCAACGGAGAAGTTAAAGATGCTACACTTCCGATAAACGAAGATGTTTCACTGCAACTTTTAACATGGAATGATGAAGAGGGAAAGTCAACGATGTGGCATTCTTCAGCGCATTTAATGGCTGAAGCACTCGAATTTTATTATCCAGGAATTAAATTGGCAATTGGCCCACCGATTACCAATGGTTTTTACTACGACGTTGATTTCATGGATTACTCCATAAAAGAAGAGGATTTAGCGAAAATCGAACAAAAAATGAAGGATTTGGCAAAGGAGAAAAATCCATTCATTCGTAAAGAAATATCAAAAGCAGAAGCGGTTGCCTATTTCGAAGAAAAAAAAGATCCTTACAAACTTGAATTAATTTCAGATCTCGAAGACGGAAATATTACGTTTTACACACAAGGAAATTTTACCGATTTGTGTCGCGGCCCGCATTTGCCGGATACAGGTTTCATTAAAGCTGTTAAATTAACATCAATTGCTGGTGCTTATTGGCGTGGCGATGAGAAAAATAAGCAGTTAACGCGTATTTACGGAATTACGTTTCCAAAACAAGCTGAATTAACTGAATACTTAGAAAAAGTTGAAGAAGCAAAACGGCGCGATCACCGAAAATTAGGGAAGGAACTTGAATTGTTTACATTCTCACAAAAAGTAGGTCAAGGATTGCCTATGTGGTTGCCAAAAGGAGCTGCGTTAAGAGAACGATTAGAAAATTTCCTTAAAAGAGCTCAGCGTGCAGCAGGTTATCAGCAAGTTATTACCCCTCACATTGGAAATAAAGATTTATATGTGACCTCAGGTCACTACGAAAAATATGGTGCTGATTCATTTCAGCCGATTAAAACACCTGATCCAAACGAAGAATTTTACTTGAAACCGATGAATTGCCCGCATCATTGTGAGATTTTCAAGTCTAAACCGAGATCATACAAAGATTTGCCTGCGCGCTTTGCAGAATTTGGAACTGTATACCGCTATGAGCAATCAGGTGAATTACATGGACTTACTCGTGTTCGTGGGTTTACACAAGATGATGCACATATTTTTTGCACACAAGATCAAGTTAAAGACGAGTTTAAGAAAGTTATCGATATCGTACTTTACGTTTTAAAAACGCTCGATTTTCAAAATTTTAAGGCGCAGATTTCACTTCGAGACAAAGTCAATCGTGCGAAATACATAGGTTCAGAAGAAAATTGGGTGAAAGCAGAAAATGCAATTATCGAGGCTGCAGCTGAAAAGAATTTGCCGACGGTTGTAGAATACGGCGAGGCAGCATTCTATGGGCCGAAACTAGATTTTATGGTTCAAGACGCATTAGGTCGTGAGTGGCAATTAGGTACAATTCAAGTTGATTACAATCTTCCTGAAAGATTTGAATTAGAATATATTGGTGCCGACAATCAAAAACATCGACCTGTTATGATTCACCGTGCTCCATTTGGATCAATGGAAAGATTCTTGGCAGTTTTACTTGAGCATTGTGCCGGTGATTTTCCATTATGGCTAACAACGGAACAATTTATAGTGCTTCCAATCTCTGAGAAATTTAATGACTACGCTCAAAAAGTTTCAGAATTCCTAAATAATTCCGATATTCGCGGTCTTGTTGACGACCGAAACGAAAAAATCGGTAAGAAAATACGTGATGCAGAGTTGGCTAAAGTGCCATTTATGCTTATAGTAGGGGAGAAAGAGTTCGATCAGAATCAAGTTTCTGTGAGACAAAGAGGATTAGGGGACTTGGGCGCATTGTCGTATAGTGAATTTGTTGAATTAGTAAACAATGCCGTAATTCGTGAGTTGTCAACTGAAATTTTAAATAATTAAATGAGAAAAAACACCAGACAGTTTGTAAAGAGAGAAGAAGAAGCGCTTCATCGAATAAATGACAAAATTCTAGCGACAGAAATCCGTCTAATTATCGACGGTGAAGAACCAAAAGTAATGTCCGTTTCTAAAGCATTGGCCATGGCTGAGGAGCAAGAACTAGATCTGGTTGAAATCTCACCAAATGCAAATCCTCCAGTTTGTAAAATAATGGATTACAAGAAATTCTTGTATAACCAAAAGCGTAAACAAAAAGAATTAAAAGCAAAGCAGAGTAAAGTTGTAGTAAAGGAAATTCGTTTCGGACCAAATACAGATGACCACGATTTCAACTTTAAGTTAGCTCATGCGAAAAAGTTCTTGGAAGAGGGCAGCAAGGTGAAAGCCTACGTTTTTTTCCGTGGAAGAACAATTGTTTTTAAAGACAGAGGAGAAATTTTACTTTTAAAGTTTGCTCAAGAATTGGCAGATGTGGGTGTGGTTGAGCAATTACCGAAACTTGAAGGAAAAAAAATGATTTTGATGATTAATTCGAAGAAAAAATAAAAGATAAAGGTTTAAACTGATAGCTGAAAGTAAATAAAAGAATTTATCTCTCAACTCTAAACTTTTAACTTTAAAAGATGCTGATATAGATGTTTAACTCAAAAAAGAAGCAAAATGCCTAAAATGAAAACAAAATCCAGTGCGAAGAAGAGATTCACGATTACTGGGAGTGGTAAGATTAAGCGTAAACACGCTTTTAAAAGCCACATTTTAACAAAAATGTCTACGAAACGTAAGCGTAACTTAACACATGCTGGATTGGTTCATTCTTCGGATCTATCTAATGTGAAGTTGCAACTTTGTATGAAGTAGTCAAATTCAGGTTTATTAAATTGTTTAACCAAGTAAATGAGTAATTAAGATCCTTTTAAGGACACTCTTTATTAAAAAACTTAAAATTATGCCAAGATCAGTAAATCACGTAGCATCAAGAGCAAGAAGAAAGAACTTGATGAAACTAGCCAAAGGTTACTTTGGAAGAAGAAAAAATGTTTGGACTGTAGCTAAAAACGCCGTTGAAAAAGGGTTGTTGTATGCTTATTCAGGTCGTAAACAAAAGAAAAGAAATTTCCGCTCACTATGGATAACTCGTATTAATGCGGGTGCCAGATTACACGGAATGAGTTACTCAAAATTTATGGGTGAAGTTAACAAAAGCGGTATTGAATTGAACAGAAAGGTTCTTGCGGATTTAGCATTGAACCATCCAGAAGCATTCAAGGCGGTTGTTGATCAAATCAAAAAATAAATTTTAAACTATATCAGCATAGGGCTATCTCGATTTGAGATAGCCTTTTTTATTTTTTTTAAAAAATCCATTCCATGTCTATGATTGTTGAAAAGTTATTGAAGACTGAAAATCGTTTCGCTTTGGTATTCGTAATTTTGACAAAAATTCAAATTCTATGTTGAAAATTGGGGTTTTTGGAGCTGGGCATTTAGGTAAAATTCATATTCGTTTGATTAAAGAATTAACGAATGATTTTGAGCTAGTGGGATTTTATGACTCAAATGATCAAACCGCAAAACTTGTGTCAGATGAGTTTAATATTAAAAGTTATGACTCTGCGCAGGAATTGTTGAATTTAATCGATTGTGCTGATATTGTAACTCCCACATTATCTCATTTTGAAATTGCCTCAGAAGCGATGCGTCAAAGGAAACATGTGTTCATTGAGAAGCCATTAGCTGAAACAATTGATGAGGCAAAGAAAATGGTTGCATTGTGTCACGAGGCGGATGTGAAAGTTCAAGTTGGTCACGTTGAGCGTTTTAACCCAGCGTTTGAGGCGGCGTTGCCTTTTTTCAATTCTCCGATGTTTATCGAAACCCATCGATTGGCTCAGTTTAATCCGAGGGGAACGGATGTGCCTGTTGTTTTGGATTTAATGATTCATGATTTGGATATCATTTTAAGTGTAGTGAAATCACGGGTAAAAAAAGTATCTGCTTCCGGTGTAGCGGTGGTAAGTGATTCGCATGATATGACGAATGCGCGATTAGAGTTCGAAAACGGATGTGTCGCAAATCTTACCGCGTCTAGAATTTCACTTAAAAACATGCGAAAGTCTCGATTCTTTCAGAAAGATGCTTACATCAGTGTTGATTTTCTCTCGAAAGAACTTGAAGTGGTGCGTATGGAAGATGTTGTTGGCGATCCTGATCCATTTGATATCACACTTGAGATTGGTCCTGGAAATTTGAAAAAACGCATTCTTATTGATAAACCTGAACTTGCGGAAGTAAATGCCATTAAAGAAGAGCTGAAGTCATTTCACGATTCAATTATAACCAATATGACTCCTAAAGTTTCAATCGAACATGGTTACGAAGCGTTAGAGGTTGCTCATGAAATTTTGAGAAAACTAGATAAATCCCCAATCATTTTTTAACAATAATTTTCATAACACTACGTTTCAATAGTATGATAAGGTTTATCTATTTCATTCCTTTTTTAATTTTAAGTTCTTGTATAAAAAATAATCCCGACCCATCTTGGATTCAAATCAATGAATGGTCATTACAAAGCAATATTGAACTTTCTGGTGCAGAAGGTGAGTTAACTGAAAATATTTCAGAAGCGTGGGTTTATGTGAATGATAAAATTATTGGTGTTTTTCAAGTCCCTTGTAAGATTCCAGTTTTAACAAGTGGAATGGCGAACATCAAAATTTTCCCGGCAGTAAAAAACAATGGTATTTCAGCATCGAAAAAGATATATCCATTTCTAGAAGTTTATGAGGTCAATCAAGAATTAGTTCAGAATCAAACGGTTGTGTTTAATCCAACAACGAAATATAAATCAATAACCAAATTTAAAATCTATGATTTTGAGTTGACTAATATGTTTTTAGAGAATGATCCAAATACTTCATTAGCTCAGATTGAATATGCGAATACGGATTTACAAGCTTTTAATGGTAATTTTTACGGCAAGGTATTACTTAATCAAATTGATACTGCATGGGTAGCCTACACAACCGAGCAATTGCAGTTTGTTAAAGGCAGAGATGTGTATCTTGAATTGGATTATTACAATACAAATTCAGTTATAACTGGTTTGATTTTCGTTGAGCCTGATGGAACTACAACGGATAATCCAAATATTCAATTGAATGGCCAAAGTGATTCTGATGTTCGTTGGAAAAAAATCTACATCGATTTAAAAGAATTGATTGGAAACTCGCCTCCCGGGTCAAATTTTCTGCAATCTTTTCAAGCGCGACTAAATTCGGGTAAAACAAATTCTGAAATTCGGATTGATAACATTAAATTGGTTTATTTCGATTAAGGATGAAGCAGCGTAATTGGGTATTATTTTTTTTAATTTTCGATTGGTTTTCTGCTGTTTTATCCTGGTCACTATTTTTCTATCTGCGAAAAACCAAACTTGAAAATTCATTTTTTACAGTTGATGATAATTTTATTTTTGGAATTTTTGTTATTCCATTAGCCTGGTTGTTACTCTATTATTTGCAGGGGACATACATTGAAATTAAAGGGATATTTCGCCTTAAGATCATTTCACTATCGTTTATCGCTGCTCTTATTGGCTCAATTGTGATTTTCTTTACGTTATTGTTAGATGACGTAATTAATGGATATCGATTTTATTATTTTGAAATTGGACTTTTATTTGGATTACATTTCACGATTACTACTTTTTTTAGATTAGTAATAGGGACTTTTCTAATTCATTCTATTCGAAAATCTGGACAAGGATTTAAAACCCTTATCGTTGGAGGGAATGAGAAGGCACTCGAAATTTATAACGAAATAAGTTCTCACCCCAAGAAAATCAATTCGTTTGCAGGTTATGTGAATGTAAATGGTAAAGATCGTTTGCTCGATGGACATCTTCATTATTTTGGTCATGAAGTTGATTTAGAGAAGGTCATTCGTGAAAATGAGATAGAGGAGGTAATTATTGCAATTGAAAATTCGGAACATAATCGATTAAAAGATTTTCTTGTTCGTATTGATGATGGACATTTGAGAATTAAGTTGCTCCCGGATACCTATGTAATTCTTTCAGGTTCTGTAAAAATGACCAATATTTATGGTGCTTTGCTTGTTGAGATAATTTCCGAGGCAATGCCTTTTTGGCAGCAAGCCGTAAAAAGATTAATGGACATAGTGATATCATTTATCGCAATGATTTTATTAATTCCTGTATACATTGCATGTGCAATTGGGGTTAAAATCTCATCACCTGGTCCCATTTTCTTTTTACAAGAACGAGTTGGAAAGGATGGTGAAATTTTTAAAATTATCAAGTTTCGAACAATGGTTGTGAATGCTGAATCAAACGGACCTCAATTGTCCTCGGCTGAAGACCCTAGGATAACGAAAATAGGCAGATTTATGCGTAAAACGCGATTGGATGAGTTCCCTCAGTTTTTAAATGTAATATTAGGCCAAATGTCTTTGGTAGGACCAAGACCAGAGCGGCAATTTTATATGGATCAAATCGTAAAGATTGAGCCCCAATATCTGCATTTAAACCGCGTAAGACCGGGGATTACTTCATGGGGACAGGTCAAATTCGGATATGCCGAAAATGTTGAACAAATGCTTCAGCGAATGAAATTTGACTTAATATACCTTAAAAACCGAAGTTTAGCACTTGATGTAAAGATTATGTTTTATACATTTATTATTATTTTCAAGGCAAAAGGAAAGTAATTCAAATTCTATTCGTATATTTGCACCCCAAAATAAATTATTAACCGAGGTTTCGCACCTCAATTTATAAACAAAAAGTATGGCAACGAAAATTAGATTGCAAAGACACGGAAAGAAAGGAAAACCATTCTTCCATTTAGTAGCTGCGGATAGCCGCGCAAAAAGAGATGGTAAATTCATCGAAAAATTAGGAACGTACAATCCTACTGCAAATCCAGCGATTATAGATATCGATTTCGAGAACACTTTAAAATGGGTTCAAACTGGTGCTGAAATGACAAATACAGCAAGAGCAATTCTTTCATACAAAGGTGTTTTGTATAAAAATCACCTACTAAATGGTGTGAAAAAAGGTGCTTTAACTGCTGAGCAAGTTGAAGAGCGTTTCACGAAATGGGTTTCAGACAAAGAGTCTAAAATTCAAAATAAAAAAGACGGTCTAGCTAAAAACGCTGCTGCAGAAAAGATAGCAAAACAAAAAGCTGAAGAAGAGGCAAATGCTGCTAAAGCTGCTGAAATTGCTGCAAAAAACACACCTGAAGTTGAAGAGCCAACAGTTGAAGAAACTCAGTCTGAGGAACAAGCTGCAACTGAAGAAGCATCTTCAACCGAAGAAACTTCTGCTGTAGAGGAAACTCCAACTGCTGGGGATGCGCCAGCGGAAGAGTCAACTGAAGAGGAATCAGCTGAATAATAAATGAATTTAGAGGGATATTTTTACCTCGGAAAAATTGCGAAACTTCACGGATTTAAAGGTGAAGTTTCGTTGTTTTTGGACGTTTCTAATCCCAAGGATTATGAAAATCTCAAACGTGTTTTTGTCGAAATAAATGGGGTATTAACTCCTTTTTTCATAGACTCTCTAAAACCAAAAAACAAAGGCTTTATTGCTGTTAAATTTTCTGATGTAAATGACGAAAATGCAGCTAAAAAACTGCTCAAAAAATCAATATACTTGCCTGAAGAAGAATTAGCTGATTTGGACGATAATCAGTTTTATGATCATGAAATCTCAGGGTATAACGTTGTTGATACCATTAAAGGAGATATCGGAATCGTTGATACGGTCATAGATCTAGTTTCCAATCCGTTGTTACGATTAGAAAAGGATAGCAAAGAAGTGCTGATTCCAATCTTTGAAGGACTCATCCAAAAAGTTGATCGGAAAAAGAAAATTCTCTACATTCAAGCGCCAGAAGGATTGATAGATCTGTATTTGGGGTGAATTTTTATTGTTTTAGTTCAATATCAAATACCAGCAAAACGGAATTAGTAGCGTCAATAAAATCCCCAAAAACAAAGCCAAAACAAAGCTTTTTATAAAAACTTTTCGGCTACCCAGAATAGGAAGCATTTTGTTACGAACTTCAATTTCTTGATTTGGGGTTAGGAATGTAATTAATACCCAAATTATAGTTGTTATAATGGTTACAACAAGAACCCGAGATTCTTCCATTGGAAAACTTCTAAATGGCAAAATCTTATGAAGGCTAGGGTAGAGTAGCGTGAAAACTGCAGAACTCAGCATTGCGCTGAGCTGTGACCAAGCATTGATGCGAAACCAAATCCAGCGCAGAATGTAAACCGGTGCAACGCCAGCAGCAATAGAAAACGTAATTTTAATCAAATTTTGTAAGCTATCAATTTGTAAGGCGAAGATCATCGCTTGAATACTAAGTAAAATCATTGTTCCAAAAGAAATGAACCGCAAATGCAGTTCGGAGGATTTCGGTCGGAAATATCCCTTGTAAGCATCGATTGTTAAAAAAGATGCGCCCCAGTTCATTATTGATTCTGCAGTTGAAATGAACATTCCAAAGAATCCTAAAAGAATCAAGCATTTAAGCGACGTTGGAACAACTTGTAAAACGCTTTCGACGTATTGAATTTCATGATTTGAATTGGTGTTATGTAGACCTAAAATCAATAGAATGTGACCCACTACAAAGAAGTTCAAAATCAAAGAAATCACGATGGGTAAAACACCAGTTAGAACAGCATTTTTTTTACCTTTTACAGCTGTAAATCGAGCCATTTCAGGTCCGCCCCCGTCAAATAAATAGCAACTCCACCATTGTACGCCGAGAAAAATAAGGATTGAGAACCACCCGTTTGAATCACTTTTTGCAGGAAAAAACTGTTGTTTCTCAGGATGTTTTTCAAAAAAGGTAAATATTCCATCCCATCCTTTGGCAACCTTCCAAACGGAAAATAAAATAACTAGAAAACTAATGAAATAGATTATAGCATGAAAAACATCCATTTTCAGTTTTAAATCAAAAACATTTTTCATTGCAAACAAGCATAAAACAGTTCCTGTTAAAAGAATTGAAGAAGTAGCATCCAATTCAAAATAGGTTTGTATCACTCTTGCAAAACCCAATACGTGAAAACAAAGTGACAGCGCAACCACCGATCCTCCTACGTAAACAGCGCGAAACAAATGAAGAATGTTGCCACTTTTCCCTGGAAATCGAAATGTAAGAAATTGGTTGTCGGTAATAAAATTCATTTTTTGCCAAAGCGGCGCAAAAACCAAAGGAACTACAAATGTTCCGAGCCATCCTGCCCAAATCATCCACAAGCCTTTCATGCCATGTTCTGCAATGATTCCGGTTAACAATTGGCCTTGATCCACCGAAAGGTAGAGCATATATAAGGATAGTCCTGAAATCCACCAAGAAACTTTATTACTCGATTTGAAAATAGGGTGGAGCCAATCTTTCTTTTGCAGGAAGGTGATGGCTATTAAAATGAGTAAATAAATGAAAAGAATTAACAAAAGATAAGTACAAATTAATGAATAATTAAATCTGTAGGAGTAGTTTGTTAAAAATAGTATATTTTCGAGACATAAAAAACCAAAAGCCCCAACCGATAATTCGAAACGAGGCTTTTGCAGCGACAATAATTAATCAAATTGAATATTGATTCTATATTTGCTAATATTTATATAAATTAAGAATTGTTAAAATCTCATTCAAATTGGTTTTATCCTTTAATTTTTTTTCTGCCTTTTGAGGATTTTTTTGAACTACTGAATTGAATAATTCAACCATATCGTTGTAAAGTTTTAATAATATTAGATAATTTGAATTATAGTTGATCCAATCATCAGGAGTATACTTGAAATCAAATGTTTTGTCCGAAAAATTCTCCATTGATAATTGTTCTATAATATCTGAATTGTTTTTTAAGTCGATCTCTTTTGGAATTTTCCATTTAGGTGATAGAACAGTTTTAGGTTCATTTTCATAAATGTTTTTAGTTAATGAGTCTATCATATGATTAACACATAAAGAATAAGCCAAATAAATATTTTTAAATTCATTTTTTACATTAATAGCATATAATTTACTTCCTTCCTGTTTCACTTCATCAAACAAAGACAACGCATTGTCAATTCCGTCCATTGAAATATAATTTATAAATCGGTCTCTATTTTCTAATAAACTTTTCAATGCATCGGATTCATTTTCTTTCAATAGTATCTTACTTCCTCTTAATTTGTAGGCTTTTTCAGGGGAGATCTCACCATTAGCGTAGTAAAAGACAGAATTAATATCTGACGAAATAAAAGTACTTTTGTTTTTTCTGTATTCAATTAAATCAACAAAGAGTTTATTCCAACCATAACGATTTCGCAGAAATTCCATTTTTTGATTATTTGCGATGTTATAGTTATATTCATACCAAGCCAATTTGTTTTTTTCGAGATTATTTTTAGGTTGTCCGTTTTCATCATATTCTTCCCAGTTGTTAATCACAGCGTTACGACCTAATTTAAAATCACCAAAACTGATTTTTTTTATTTTTCCGGATGCATATAATTCGACCAATCTGTCTGGATATTTCAGTGAAAGTAGATTTTGACCTAGGCTATCCCTTTTCTCTTCTTTCAAAAAGATTAAATTATTTGGATTGTATGAAAATTCTTTATTCGTCCAAATAATGAAATAATTGTTTCTAAATCCAAAATCCAATCCTATTTCCCCATTTTGTATATCCGAAACTTCTGTTGTGATTTTGGGCTCGTAACTCAATTTAACTAGAACGGTATCTAAATAATATTTCTTGTAATTGAACCCATTTTCAACATAAGCACATACAATTGTATCACCTGAGATTCTATCTACGCTCCAATTATCTATGGATCCTGATGGGGTTTTGTTATAGATTTTTTGAATTTTGCCATCCTTTAATTCAATCTTTATTTCCTCGTTTTCACCTTTATATAAATTACCAGTAAACAATCCAGCATTTGAAAAATCAATATTATTAACTAATTCTCCGGATGATGTAAATGTCTTAAATGACTTTCCGTTAATTATTTCATAAGTTTTAGTTCCATTTTCATTAAAATACTGGTAACTGATCATTTTACCACTTTTAAAAACGGCCTTTGTATTTAATTTTAAATTTGGACCAACTCTGCTGTATGATAGTTGTTCCCCTTCATAAACATTTCGAGCAGTTCTTTGGGTCGACCATAGCAAACCTCCAGCTTCATCATAGATTTTACATTTAACATCATAAGACCAATAAGGATAGACATCCTCTGTTTTTACTATTCGGTCAATATATATTTTACCACTTGGATAATATTCTTTGTGAAATCCATTTGTGTAACCATTTGCCGTTTGTTGCCATTCAGCTTTCAGCTTAGTATGATAGACATCATAATAAGTTTTCTTAACTATTGTATTTTGACCGAAAACAAGTGTATTTGCTAAAAATGCAAATATTGAGCAGGTAATTATTTTTTTCATAGTAATTTATTTCTGTAAAAGTAAGTAGGAGAAATTTTCACTAGTGTTGCATCTTGTTGCATCTCTCGATGATGAAAATTCAGTATCTTTAAAAGAACTTTATTTGTAATATGGAGCAAACTGAAACTTTTTTTATCCAGCAGCTAAAGGAAAAACTCGAAGTTAAAATTGGTTTTCAAATTCTTCATTTTCACGATTGTCGTTTTTTTTCAGACTTATTAAAACAAGAAAAGATTACGGTTTCTTCCCATACACTTGCACGTTTATTTGGCATATTGAAAGATAATCATCGACCATATAATTCTACTTTGAATCTATTGGCACTTTATTTGGGTTTTCGCAATTTTTCAATTTTTTGTTCCAAAATTAAATCGTCAAATTCTAACTTATTGATAAATCCGGCTTGTTTTAAATCCGGAGACTTTTCTTATATCGCATTGGAATTAGCAATTTTATCGAATGATTGGAAAAACCTTCAGTTTATTTTAGAATCATATGATTTCAGAAATTCTTTAGAGAAAAATCAAGTTGTCGAGTTTTTGGGAAATGCAGTAAGAAATCACAAAAAGAAAGGAGAATTTTTGGCCGCTTTAAGCGAAATTGAGAATGGTAGGATATTGTTTTATGAGAGCTTTGTGGATGAGGATGATTTTGAAAATTATTACTCCGATTCATTATCAAAATATTATTTAGTTTATCGCAATGATGAAATGAGTCAACTTTTTACGTGTTGCTTCAATTGTGCTAAGAGCATATATAATTATAAGTGCTATTCTAAAAAAGAACTGGAATTTATTTTTAATTTCAATTATAATCAACTTCATTTTCATGTGATTTCGAGAATTATTGAATTGAAAATTTTAGTATCAGGAATTGAAAATAAACCAATGTCTCAGACAGAGGCAATAATTGATGAAATGTTAAACATTTTACCAAGTTATGAATTGGAAGATCAAGTTTGGTTTCTTTCACGCGCAATTAAAGCATTGGCATTTACTGATAGACTAAAAAAAGCATTGAATTTCCATAGTTTTAAACTAAAAATAATAGATTATTATATTCAAAAAGGAGGAAAAGTTGATGTGGTTGGGGATTTAATCATTCAATTTATTTGTAAATTAATTTATGATGAATCGTATGAAAATCTTCCTTTAAAAAGATTGAATGGAAGCCATATCAACGAAACTAATGCGCGAATTTCAATTGAATCGGCGACTGCATTTCTTTACGCTCAAGAGCCTATTAAAAAAGTAATTGAAAGTAATTTGTTTTCTTTTGCAGAAAAAACAGGCAACGGCTGGATTAAAGGTTTGATCACAAATAAGTAAGGACTCTTTTGAGTGGATTTGATGTTTCACAAAGTTATAATCAATTAAAAATGTAATTTTATGATATAATAATCGGAATATAACCGATTAAAATGCTAATATTTCTATATATTTGTTGAAATAAAATTAAATAATCGGAAAATAACCGATAAATTTGTTGTAAATTTACATAGTGAATTTGAGGAGAAAAATAAAAGAATATGTTGCAGCGCCATTATCGCACAATGTCGTAATGGAAGCACTTTCTTCCTATAATCGTCCCAATGACAAAATCAGTGAAATGATTAAAAGCGGAGAGCTGGTGTCGTTACGTCGAGGTTTGTATGTGCCGGGCCCCGAGTTGGATTTGCCACTTCCGGATAGTTTTGTAGTAGCCAATCACCTGAGAGGTCCGAGTTACATATCTTTGGAATCGGCGCTTTCCTATTGGAATCTAATTCCTGAACGTGTTTATGAAATTAGTTCCGTTACAACAAAAACGTCCAAAATATATAATACAGCGATTGGTCGGTTTAGCTTTCAACATCTGCCAACGCCCTATTACGCATTTGGAATTAGAAGTGTGCGATTAACTGAATTCCAAACAGCCTTGATCGCATCGCCCGAAAAAGCTATTTGTGATAAAATCGTTTTAACATCAGGCATTCTATTGAGGAGCGTAAGTCAAACAATGGATTTCCTCATCGATGATATGCGCATGGATGAGGAGCATTTGCAAAATTTGGATATTTCCGCAATTCAATCCTGGGTTGAAGATGCTCCAAAAAGGTCTAGTTTACAAATGCTTGTCAATACGCTTCAACGCTTATGATGAAAGATTGGATCGCGGAATATAATCCGCAAAACGAAGAAGAAACACTGGCTGCAATGCGCGAAATCATGCAAGAAATTGCGCTTGCAGCTTTGTCAAGAACTGATTTTTATAAAAAGGCAGCATTTTACGGAGGAACAGCACTCCGCATATTTTACGGATTGGACCGATATTCCGAAGATTTGGATTTTTCCCTTTTGGAATCAGATCCAAACTTTTCGTTAGCTCCTTATTTTTCTGTAATTATTGACGAATTTGAGTCACTTGGAATTCGTGTAAGTATTCGTGAGAAGGATAAACGCATCAAAACGCCGATTGAATCAGCATTCTTGAAATCTGAGACCATTTGGCAGGAATTGGTTTTGGAAGATGTTGTGAAGCAGCATGGAATTTCTTCGAATAAATCGATTAAAATTAAAATCGAAATCGATCGCATTCCACCTTTGGGTTTTGAAACTGAAGAAAAACTTTTGGTACGACCGTTTTCATTTTATGTCAATTGTTTTTCGCTTCCCAGTTTGTTTGCGGGAAAATTACATGCACTATTATTCAGAAAATGGAAAAACCGAGTAAAAGGAAGGGATTGGTATGATATGGAATGGTACATTCGGAAAGGCGTCCCACTTAACACACAGCATTTTTTAAATCGAGCCATAGAAACCAAAGACTGGAAAGAAGAAACAATTACCAGCGAACAAATTTTACAACTTTTGACGGAAAAAATAAAGGATGTTTCATTTGAAGCCGTCAAAGAGGATGTCAGAAGATTTATCCCAAATGATGAAAAATTGAAAATTTGGAGCGTGAATTATTTCAAGGATTTGATCCAGAAAATGAAGTTTGAATAGGGTTGATTTTCTTTAAAAAAAAAGCCCCAACCGATAAATCGAATTGAGGTGTTGGAATTGTGATAATAATTACTAAAAAAAATGTTCTCACCAATTAAGATTAACACCTAAATAAATGCATGAAACTTCCATGCTTGAAGGTGATTGATACCATTTTTATTTGGAAATTTAAGTTCATCTAACGAAACGATTATTTTTTCGTAATGATCCGGAATCGCCTCTAGTGCCGTATATTCGCGCAAAATTGTTATTTCGTCATTAAGGTTGTAGGTGCATTGAACATAAATGCAACGATCAGCTTTTTTAGCAACAAAATCAACTTCTTTGTTTGGTAAAACACCAACATATACGTGATATCCAGCTCGTTTCAAATCTAAGAAGATGAGATTCTCCAAAAGATAGCCAGTTCCATGAGCAAATCCGCTAAATAAAAAGTTTTTGTAGGCTAAATCATTGCAATAATATTTAACATTACCTGAAATCGTTTCTTTTCCTCGAATATCATAACGTTCTACTTTATGAATCAGAAACGTATCTTCGATATAGCCCAAATAAGTCGCAATTGTATCATAAGTCGTTTTTCTTCCTTTACTTTTAAAATAATTGGTAATGTTATTCAATGACATCAAATTTGAAGCTGTATTTACCACATAGATAAACAAATCTTCCAATAATTTTGGTTCTTTTATGGCGTGTCGCTGGATAACATCCCTCAGTAAAACGGTATCTCGAACTGCTGAAACGTAGTGTTGTTTTGTTTCTTCGTTGGGTAGCGAAAAAAGTTCCGGTAAACCTCCACTTTGTAAATAGGTAAGATAGGAATCTTTCTGGTTGTTTAATTCTTTTATTCCCAAGTATTCGGTGTAACTGAAAGGAAAAATTTCAAAATTGATATATCTACCGGAAAGTAGTGTGGCTAGTTCTCCTGAAAGCATTTTTGAATTAGAACCACTTATGAAAATTTCATAGCTCTCTGCATAATTCTGTGCATATGAGTTAATTAATCGCTCCCATTGTTGAATGTTTTGAACTTCATCGATGAAGAGGTAAACCTTTCCCGAAGGCTTTAGATTTTTTTGATAAAGTTTGATTAGTTGGTCTAAATCTTTATAATCTTTAATTTCATCAAACTCAATGAATTCTTTGTTGATAAAGAAAATGTTTTTAGCTTGAACGCCATTTTGAATGAAGTTATAAGCTATTTGTCGGAGTAAATAACTTTTACCGGTTCGCCTTTGACCAACCAATACTTTTACTAACGAATTATTACAAAACTGGAAAATTTTATCCAGATACCCTTGTCTCAAGAATCCAAGCTTTGGCACATGTTTATCCCAAAAATTATATTTTTGAAACCGCGAATAAAATTCTTCCATATAATAAAATAAGAATCAAATATAAATAATTTTCTTCTATAGACGAAAAAAATACTTTTTTCATGAGTTTAAATGTTGAAGTTATTACTTCAATTTAGACCTTCTTTTTTAACATTTAGTAAAACTTGTACATTTTGCAAGTTTTAATGATTTATAGTTCAATCATTATAATTTTTGGTCTAGCGTTTTGTATATGACAACAAAAAAGCCCCAACCGATAAATCGAATTGAGGCTTTTGCAGCTTGGAAATAAGTTATTTATTGTTTTACAACCTTAATTGACTTTCCTTCTACTTTTAGAAAATAAGATCCATTGGAAACGGTTTGCAAATCAATATGTTCTTTGATGGAATTTATTTTCCCTTGTTGGATAACTCGCCCAGCAAAATCGGTTATAAAGTAAGCTTTGCCAATTACATCATTCGAAACCTCTAATGTAAATTTGTCATTGGTTGGGTTTGGATAGACTTGAATTGTTGAGATTAACGCCTCATTTATGTTGCTCTGCCCGTTATTTACAATATTTGAGCGAGATACTCCGTAATTCAGGACTTTAGTTGGATCACAATTAACCGGATTAACCACCTCAATCTGGTAATAAACAGCTCCAATAGGTGGCGATAAATCCGTATAAGAATTCAAGTTACTTTGAATCGTTGTAAGTAAACTGATATTTGATGGATCCGTTCCTCGGTAAATATTGTAACTCCCAAAATTCAATCCTTCGTAATGGCTCCAAATTAAGTTCCAAGCACCACCAATTCCTTGGTTGATGGTTAGGTGAATGGTTTTATGGAAATCACCTACGTTTGTTTCAACACCACATGTATCCAAGGCAGCGATTTTATAGCGATATGCTTGAACAGCCGGGTTTGAATTCACATCCAAGAACACAGCTAGATCGTTGTAATCCGTAGCGCCAATCTTTGTGTAAACATTCGATACGTTGCTTTCTTTGTACACGTAGAATGAATCAATTCCTTGCGTTAAGGTTTTCTCCCAAACCACACGGTTTTCATTGGTTAACGAATCTACTCCCACGATACACACTTGTGGTGCTGCAATAAAAGAGGCATTTACTGTAAATGGATTGGAAGTTCGTGAACAACCGTTATTGTTTGTAACCGTTACAGAATAATTGCCGGACTGTGAAACCACCAAAGAACTTGAAGTTGAACCCGTATTCCATAAATAACTTGCAAAACCACTAGGAGCAATTAAAGTCATTGAACCTCCCGAACAAGGCGTAATTGTTCCACTTGAAGTAATCGTTGGAACGGAAGGTAGAGGATTAATCGTTACAGATATTCCAGCCGAAGTTACCGGACAATTGTTTTGATAAATGGTAACGGTATATGAACCGCTTTGCGTTGGATAAAACGAACTAGTTGTTGCGCCGCTAACAGGAACTCCATTTCTGTTCCATTGATAGGTGAATGACGGATCTATATTACAACTCAACAAAAGCGAATCTCCCGCACAGCCATTCAAAGGCCCGGATTGGCTAATTGTTGCGGTGTGAGTACATGTAACCCCACCAATTACAAAGATCATATCATTGAAGGATTGAGTATAGGTACAATTGTTTGATATGTTTTCTGCAACAACAGTTACGTCAGAATAACCATCTTGCGTATATGTATGGCTTAAGAACGGTGCATTGGATTGTTGCGAAGTTCCATCTCCAAAATACCAGGTGAAATTATAATTGCTTAAGTTGGCCGTTTGATTGGCAAATGCTACGTTGAGTGGGGCTGTTCCAAAGCTAGGACTTGGTGAAATATTTATTGAAACATTGGGATTACAAATAGTTTCTTCTAAACGAGCAATTGCAAAACAAGGTGTACCATTGAAACTAGAAAATGAACCTCCCACTAAAATCTTACCATCTGGAAGAGTTTGGATTGCTTTTTTTGAAACACCATTATTATTAAAATCACCTATTGTTAAATCTGAGCTACCATTTGAATTGAATCTCTTAAAGGTTCCGTTGAAAAGTGTTAGAATTTTCCCATTTGGCTGATAATGTAAAGCATAACTCTGAGGAGTTATTATATTAAAAGTTAAATCATTAGTGCCATCAGAATTCAACCTAAACACTGATCCATTATAACTACAAAGAATTTTCCCATCTGATTGCAATGCCATATCATACCAGCCTGTAATACCTGAGTCAAAACTAATATCCAAAGATCCATCATTATTTATTCGGTATGACCATTCAGAATCACCATTTTTAATGAGAATTTTCCCATCTGATTGCAAGAGAATATCTCTCACATCCCCATACTGAAGTTGCGCGTTAAATGTATTATCTATCGAACCGTTAGTATTTAATCTAATAATATCATAACCTCTACTAACCAATATTTTACCGTCTGTTTGTAATTGAATAGCTGCAACAACACCTTGAAAAGCAGGGTAAGGATTAAAAGTTGTATCTAATGAACCGTTACTATTTAATCTTGCTACACCAGATATACTATCCCCATCATATGTGCTGAAATAACCTCCTATGATTATTTTTCCATCAGTTTGTATAATTGTCGAAAAAATAATCGATTGTATTGGCCCCAGTGGATCATCTATTATTCCCAATCCTGAATTAAATGAATTATCAACAGAGCCATCAACATTTATTCTAGCTAAACTATTTAACGGTTGCCCCAAATTAGTACTTGTAAATTCGCCTCCAACAAGATATTTTCCATCGGCTTGAACAGAAATACATTTTACCGGGGCATTGAATCCACAATTGAATGTGTTATCAAGCACAAAATATTGCCCAAACAAATTCATTGCAGTTGAAGTGAATAAGAATAAAAGTGTGTTTTTCATTTTATTGATTTATTTTGATTAAACTTAATTCAAACATCCCCGAAAGTTCTTTCGGATTAGTTTTGTTAAATACTTGGGTTTCTGAAAAGCGTTTCTTGAACAATAATATCAAATCGCTTTCTAGTTTGTGCAGTGGTTTATCGATTTTTGGATCCACGTTACTTTGTGATAATGATTTCCATGATATTGGCAATAAAACCACTTTAGCATTCAAAAACGCTAGTTGGTTTTCAATGTGATAATCTAGACTTTTATCATTGTAGCCAAGTTCTTTTAGAACAGCATTAAATCCGCCCCATCTTCTCCCATCAATGTGCTTGGAAATTCGTTCCAACAAAGTGCAACTACTTGCTTTACCTACATAATACTTTCCATCCGAGAAACGAAAGATATACATGCCGTTTTCGCACTGTTCGTTTTCGAAAGTAATTCCTTTTGTGTATTCCAGAAAATTGAAATCTTTCAAAGCAACACTTTTCTCACTTTCCAAATGATTAATAATACTATCAACCAATGTATTATCGATAGAACTTTCCCAGTTAGGTATAAAAAGATTATTTGACATTTAAACAATGAATACCCAAATATACACCCCTCAAAACGTTCAACTTGCTTCACTCTTGCTTCATTTATCGCTTCATTTGTGCTTCGAATGAATAATATTTTATTTTTGTTTATGCTTAGTGCACTTAAAAGTGAATTGGAAAAGAAAGTTGGGTTTGCGATCGATTCGTTTAAGAATTGCCGCAGATTAGAAAACCTGCTTCAAAACAAAAGCATTTTTATTTCATACAGCAGTTTGGCGCGCATGTTTTCGATTGGAAACAAAACAACTGTTCCAAGAAATACAACATTGAATGAACTGAGTGTTTTTTTAGGATATCGATCCTACGAGCACTTCATCGAGATCTTTGAAAACTCTTCTGAAGAACTGGAGGAATATACGCGCAAAGTATTAGAAATGAAATCGGAGTTGTTCTTTGGAAATCGACTCAAAGGACTTGAATTGTTTATCGATATTCGGAAAAATCACCCTAAACTATCGGATTGGCTTTGTCAAGACATTGCATTATATCTATTTAATAATCAAATCTTGCCACAAAAAGAATTGGAACACCTCGTTGCGAATGGAATTGCTGAGGTAAATTTCATGGATCATTTTATTTATGAAGACGATCCTTTTGGACATTATGAATGGTTTATTAAACATGCTTCCAACGCTGAAAAACAAACAGCTGATTTTCAAAACTTCAAGAATTTATTTCTCGAACGAAAAAAAATGTTGAGAAGAGACAATACAAATCAATTGCAACTTCCTAATTTATCTCTCAATCAATCGGTTCATCTTTACTCTCGGATTTTGGAAATTGAAATTTTGCAAATGGCTGCTAAAGAGCCAAAAAACTTAGTAGATTTCTTTCAGGAACGGCTCGATCATACTATCAAACTGTTAAAAAACAGGAGCGAATATTATAAAATTATTGTTTTTGGTAGGTTGTTCAGAGCCGCTTGTCACACCGGTATTGAAAATAAGATCATCTTAGATGAAGAAACCAAACAATTTTGTGTGGGTGTTGTCAATTTAAATGAACTGGAATTTGAATTTAAAGCGCCGATTTACGCAGTTTTAAAACATGATTCAGCATTAAAACTAAGCTTGTCTTTTTATCACAATAACCGTTGGAAAAACGCCTTATTTGAATCTGAAATGCTGATCGCGAAAGCACTTGGTTTGAAAAAGGTTTACAGCAGTTATCAAAAAGGTTTACTTCGTAAGTAAGTCTATTCTAATTTTATACTGAATTTCTAATCTCTTGTTAAATCCCCAGGATTTAACTTTTATTAAAATAATTTAAACAACTGTTTAAAATAGTTGTTTAATTTTGCAGCGCTTTTATGAAAAAGGATAATTCGACAGAAGAAAAAATTAAGCAGGCCGCAAAGGAAGTGTTCATTTCCAAGGGTTTTGCTGGTTGTTCTACGCGCGAAATTGCCAAGGCTTCAGGGATGAATGTTGCCCTTGTGAATTATTATTTCCGCTCCAAAAGCCAATTATTTGCCTTGATTTTTAACGCTGCGATGGAAGACTTTACCAATACCATGGTAGAGGTATTCGGAAGGGATTTGTCACTCCCTGAAAAAATGCGCATCTTAATTGATAAGGAATATGATTTTCTTTCGAAACACCCAGAACTTCCTGCTTTTATTATCAATGAAACAAATCGAGAATCAGGAATATCCTTTACGAATGCTGGTTTCTTTGAGAAAATTTCACAAACTGGAATTTTTGAGCAATGCATTGAAGCACAACAAAAAGGTGAAATGCGAGAAATTGATATTCGAAACATGACATTGCTGATCTTGTCGAATTGCCATTATCCTTTCATGAGTAAAAATATGATGAAAAGTATGCTTAAAATTGATAGCAATCAATGGAAAGAAGCAATTGAATTGCATAAAACACACGTTACAGAGTTACTCGTTAATTACTTATTTCCAAAAAAATAATGAGAATGAAAAATAGATTTATAAAGGTTGTTTTTTTAATTGTGATTGGACTGAATGGTTTCCATTCGTTGAGTCAAACCCTAGATTTGAATGCTTGCTTGAGAATGGCTGATACGGCAAGTTTAGCCATACGCAACGCACGACTTGATCAAGAAATTAATAAGGAGCAACGTGGTTCGTTTCTTTCAGCACGTCTTCCACAGTTGAATTTCAATGCTGATTATAAATACAATGCAAAAATTCCCGGGCAGGTTGTTCCTGCTGCATTTTTTGGAGGTCAGCCAGGAACATACTCAACAGTGCAGTTTGGAGTTCCGTATGTGTTCAGCAACACGCTGCAGTTTTCTCAGATTTTATTCAATTCGCAATTAAACTATGGTTTGCAGGCACTTAAAATAAACAGCGAAATAGTTGCAACACAAGGTGAAATGACCGTTCAGGATATTCGATACCAGGTTTCAAACACCTATTTTTTAATTCAAGCGCTTAATCAACAGATACAATTCATTGATAGTAATCTGTTGAATACAAGAGTTTTATTGAAGAATATGGAGACCATGGTTCAACAGGGAATGGTGGTTGAAACAGAAGCAGATAAAATCAAAATTTCAGAATTGACTTTGTTGAATACAAAAACGACTCTTACAGCAAATTTGGACCAACTTTATGCTTTAATGAAGATTTTAATTGGATATCCAAATGATAAAAATCTTGCTTTCGAATCTGATGAGTTGGTGGAAAAAACGTTATTGATCAACAGTGAATCTAAAAATTACTTCGCACTTAATTTAATAGGCCTTCAGAAGAAGATGAATGCAGAAGAAAAGAAAGGAATCAAAATGGGATACCTGCCAAATCTTGCATTCTATGCAGCATATAACTACAACATCAATATTAAGCCAGAAGATAATTTTCGAAAAGGAATTGATGGCGCCTTCATCGGTTTGCGCATGGACTGGAATCTTTTTGACGGACTTGACAAGTTCCATAAATACAAGGTGAATGCATTCAATCGTGAGAAAATTGAAAATCAGTATAATTTAGTTCAGCAGCAGCTTGAAATGAATGCAGAGAACAATCGAAATCAAATCGAAGTGAAGGGAAAAAGTCTTCAATTGACAAAGGAGCAATTGGTTCTGGCCGAAAAGGTTTATAAAAATGCAAATCTAAAATTTCATCAAGGTCTCATTAGTTCTAATGATTTAATCCTAGCAGATAATGGATTGCAACAAGCGCAAACAAATGTAGTTTCAGCCTACATTCAATTAAGACAAGCTGAATTAGAATATTTAAAATCAATCGGAAATATCAAATAAAAATGAAAAGAGTAGTTACAGTTTCAGTTATTGTAGTGGCATTAATTGTTTTGGCCGCGATTAAATTAAAGTCCAACAAAAAGGCGGTAGAGGAAAAATTATATATTCGTGATTCAACCGAAGCTATTTTGGTTTCGACTACTTCACCGCAAACTCACACGTTTGAAAAATCACTTTCATTTTTGGGAGTATTCGACGCTTTGCATCAAAATAATGTTGCTTCAGATGGTTCTGGTAAGCTATTGAATTTACTAGTTGAAGAAGGCGATTTTGTGAGAGCTGGGCAAACAATCGCCAAATTGGATGATGAAATGATTCAATTACAAATTCAAAATGTTCAATTAAACATCGAGCAACTAAAAAATGATAACGCAAGATTTTCTGTTTTGAAAAAGGAAAACGCCATTTCTAATGTGGAAGCAGAAAAAGTAGAACTTGGTTTAAAATCCGCTGAAGTTCAATTAAAACAACTTCAAAAACAACTGCGTTCAACTTCTATTGTTGCGCCATTTAGCGGTGTCGTAAGTAAGAAAATGGTTGACTTAGGTTCGATGGTGATGCCAGGGACGCCAATTGTTGAATTGACTGATATTTCTTCTTTAAAATTATCGGTTTCAGTTCCTGAAAGAGATATTCTTAAATTTCAGAAAGGACAAAAAGTTGTTGCAAACGCAGATGTTTATAGTGATGTAGATTTCAATGGTGTGATTTCAAACATTGCGGTTCAAGCGGATGCTTCGCATAATTTTAAAGTTCAATCAACTATCAAGAATTCCAATTCGAATAGATTGATGGCAGGAATGTATGGAAGTGTTTCGTTAAGCAATTCGAAGAGCACAACTGCTTTGTCGGTTCCTAGAAAGGCATTGGTGGGTTCTTCTAAAAGTCCTAAAGTTTATGTTGTTCGAAATGGAAAAGCGAAATTGACATCCTTCAACGCTGGAACTTCGGATGGGGAATTCATTGAAGTTGTTTCAGGCTTGAACCAAGGTGATCAAATTGTAATCAAAGGTCAAGTAAATCTTCAAGACAATTCAAACGTGAAAATTGCAAAATAAGCTATTATGACATTAACCGAATTATCGATAAAACGTCCTTCTTTCATCATCGTTGTATTTACGATTTTGATTGGTGGCGGATTGCTGAGTTATAATCAATTGAGCTATGAGCTTTTACCTGATTTTTCTCCACCTATATTAACAATTACCACGACTTATCCGGGAGCATCACCTGCAACAGTGGAAAGTCAAGTATCCAAACCACTTGAAGATGCCCTAAGTGGACTGGAAAACATCAGTGAAGTAACTTGTTTTTCACTTGACAATGCTTCTGTAGTTCTGCTTGAATTCAAGGCAAATGCCAACATGGATAATGCATTAGAAGATGCTCAGCGAAAAGTAAATAACGTTCAGAATTCATTGCCATCGGGTGCGAAAACTCCGGTAATTGCTAAAATTGAGCCGAATGCATCGCCAGTATTACAAGTCAGTGCGGTTGCGCCAAATATCGATGACCGCGATTTCATGCAAATGATGGACGAAGAAATCATTCCGCAAATCAAACAAACGAAAGGTGTCGCTGAAGTTCAGGTTATCGGTGGTGAAAATCGTGCATTCCGCGTAAATGTGGATAAGGATAAAATGCGTCGCTATAATTTGTCGCTTTCTTCGATAAATCAAGCAATAGCTGGAGCCAATGTTGAATTTCCTACAGGGAAAGTGAAAGATGCTAACGAACAAATGACTGTTCGTTTAGCTGGAAAATTCTCTTCGGTTAAAGACTTGGAAAACCTAATCATTTATTCTCGTGGAACATCGCCTGTTCGTTTGAAAGATGTTGCTGAAGTGGTTGATGCAATTGAAGATCAAACGACTGTTTGTCGATTAAATGGTGTGAATGGAGTAGGGATGCGCATTAAAAAGCAAAGTGATGCAAATGCTGTGGATATGTCGACGGCTACGAAAGAGAAATTCAAGGATTTGGAAAAAAAATACGCGGAGCAAGGGCTGAAATTTACCGTTGCAACCGATACTTCCATCCCAACGATTGATTCGGTAGATGCTGTAATTCACGATCTAGAGTTGGCAGTAATTCTCGTTGCGGCCGTAATGCTATTGTTCTTGCACAGTTTGAGAAACGCGGTTATTGTCTTAATTTCTATTCCAGCTTCTTTGATATCAACGTTTATTGCGATGTATCTGTTGGGTTACACACTCAATTTGATGACTTTATTGGCGATGTCCTTGGTAATTGGAATTTTGGTTGATGACTCAATTGTTGTGTTGGAAAATATTTACCGCCATCTTCAAATGGGAAAACACCGCAGAGTTGCTGCTTTGGAAGGTAGAAATGAAATTGGATTTACAGCTTTGGCAATTACCCTTGTTGATGTTGTGGTTTTTTCGCCAGTCGTATTTATCGAAGGAACGATTTCAGACATTTTACATCAGTTTTCAATTGTGGTGGTTGTTTCAACCTTAATGTCTCTTTTTGTTTGCTTTACGCTGACTCCTTGGTTGGCTTCCAGATTTGCAAAAGAAACAAAATTGAATCCAAAAAATCCGTTCCAAGCGTTCTTGATCTGGTTTGAAAAACGCGTTTCGATTTTTACCGATCAATATGTTAATTTGGTTGCTTGGACCTTGCGTCATAAAATAGTTACAACCTTAATTATTATTGGAATTTTTGCCGGTAGTATCATGGTGATGAGTCTTGGTATTGTTGGTCAGGAATTCGTTGCGCAGGGTGATCAAGGGAAATTTATGGTTAAACTGAAATACGATAAAAGCACAACGTTTGAAGAAAACAATGCGACAACTTTGAAAATTGAACAATTGCTTTTGGCTCAGAAAGAAGTTGTGGATATTGTTTTTGCCAATGTTGGTGGACCAAGTTCAGGTATGGGTGCGGCATCATTCGGTGCTGAAAACAAATCGGAACTTACGGTTAAAATGAAACCGGGAATGCAGAAAAAATATCCGACAATAAAATACATGACGGCTATTCGTAAGAAGATAGAAAGCAAATATCCTGGAATTGAAGTAAAAGCCATAAACATTGGTATGGTTGAATCGGAAGAAGCGCCGGTCGAAATCTTTTTATCTTCGGACGACAGTGAACTGTTAATGAGGGAGGCGAAACGCATGAAAGCGATGATTTTAAATATTCCCGGAGCAAAAGATCCAACGATTTCTACGGAAGATATTTCTCCGGAAGTTAAAATTGATTTGGACCGTGAAAAAATGGGTCAACTCGGTTTGCCAATTGCCACAATTGGAATCCAATTACAAAATGCGTTAACCGGGAATACGGACGCACAATTCGATGACAAAGGAAACGAATATGACATACGTGTGATGATGGATCCGAATGATCGTAAGAATGTTGAAGACATTAATAGCCTGACGTTCACCACAAATGATGGTAAACAAGTCCGATTGAGTGAATTCGCCAAAGTTGATGTTGACAATGCTGCTGGATCTTTGGAGCGTAAAAATAGAATTTCAAATACGACACTTCGTTGCTATGTTTTAGGCACAGCTGCGGGTAACGTTTCTTCAGCGATTGAAACCTATTTGAAAAAGAATCCTTTAGATCCAAATGTCCGAATGCTTTGGGGGGGAGAAGTAAAACGTCAAAAAGAATCGATGGGAGCACTGGGCACTGCAATGGGAATCGGATTTATTTTGGTTTACTTAATTATGGTTGCATTGTATGACAACTTCATCTATCCGTTCGTTGTAATTTTCTCAATTCCTGTTGCCTTAATTGGTGCACTTTTAGCTTTGAATTTAAGTTCTTCGAATATGGGAATTTTTACCATGCTTGGAATGCTCATGCTCTTGGGACTTGTTGCGAAGAACGCTATTTTAATCGTCGACTTTACGAATCACCTCAAGGCAAAAGGTTTATCAAGCTACAATGCCTTATTGGAGTCTGTTAGGGAACGTATGCGTCCGATTTTAATGACCACCATAGCTATGGTTATCGGTATGATTCCTATTGCCATTGCCGAAGGTTCCGGCGCTGAGTGGAAAAATGGTCTTGCTTGGATTCTTATAGGTGGATTAACAAGTTCGATGTTCTTAACAATCGTAGTGGTTCCGATGATTTATTATGTAGTAGATCGAATTCAGGATAAATGGCGAAATCGAAGCTTTTTCAAAGGAGATCCAGAGAATGTTTTGGAGGGCGAGATTTAGATTTATAGAATTGCGAATACTAGAATTGCGAGTTGCGAATTATATAATTGCGAATTAAAACTTCATAATTACCAACATCATTAATAATTCGCAACTCGCAATTTATTAGTTCCTAGTTCGCAATTAACTCGTTCCCAACGCTACCTTTCGACATAAACCCTACCTTTGCAATAAAAAAACTTGAAAATAGCAGTTATAGGTGGAGGTGCAGCTGGTTTTTTCGCAGCAATTAATGCAAAACACTTTTTCCCGCATTCCCATGTTGTTATTTTAGAGAAATCAGCAAAATTTTTGGCCAAAGTTAAAATTTCAGGCGGTGGTAGGTGTAATGTTACCAATGCTTGTTTCGACAATAAATTACTTTCACAACATTATCCAAGAGGAGAAAATCAACTTCGAAAAGCATTCGAACAATTCAATGTGCAGTCAACAATAGATTGGTTTCAAAGTAGGGGAGTGAAACTAACGACTTTACCTGATAACTGTATTTTTCCACAATCGAATGATTCACAAACGATTATCGATTGTTTTATGAATGCGGCAAAGAAATTGGGAATTCAGCTTTTGCTTCAAGAAAACGTAAAACGTATCGAGAAATTTGAATCTGGTTTCGAAATTTTCACTGCTGAAAAGAATTATCAATTTGATCGAATCATTGTCACCATTGGAGGTCAACCAAAAAAAGATGGATTAAATTGGCTTGAGTACTTAGGACACGATATTATAGAACCAGTTCCATCTTTATTTACCTTCAATATGCCTAAAAATCCCATTTGTGCCTTGATGGGAAATGTGGTCGAAAATGCTGTTGTTAAAGTTGAAGGAACGAAATTAATTGGTGATGGTCCATTATTGATTACTCATTGGGGAATGAGCGGTCCTGCAATTTTGAAACTCTCGGCTTGGGGAGCGCGAATTTTACAGGAGAAGAACTACGATTTTGCTATTCTTGTTAATTGGTTGAATGATACGAAAGAAGAATCTTTGCGCAACGAAATTCAACGAGTAATGTTGGTGTATGGTGGCAAAATGGTTTCAAATTTGAATCCGTTTTCGATTACTAATCGACTTTGGCACTTTTTGCTTGAAAAATCAGAAATACATCTAGAAATGAGATGGAAAGATTTAGGTAAAAAGAATATAAATAAACTCGTAAATACGCTCCTAAATGATCGGTACGATGTTTTTGGTAAAACTACTTTCAAAGAAGAATTTGTCACTGCTGGAGGCGTTTCCTTATATGATGTGAATTTCAAGACGATGGAAAGCAAAAAAGCTCCTGGAATATTTTTCGCAGGCGAAGTGTTGGATATTGATGGAATTACGGGTGGATTTAATTTTCAAGCTGCCTGGACAACAGGATTTATTGCAGGTAGAAATGTTGGTTATTAATTCGATTTGTTAGAGAGTAAGCTTAAGTGAAATAAAGCATCGCCAGTTTCTTTCTCATTAATTTCAATGTTATAGTCACAGTTTCCTATTCCATTTAACAAACTACACAAAATCATTCCTTTTTCATTTTTTTTGTCTTGGCGCATGAAAGAAATTACGTTTTTAACGTCATCTGCATCCAAGGAAATCATAGGGAAACTTTCTGTAATTGTTTTCTCTATTTCAATGAATTCTTGCTTCGAAATTCGGTTTTGTTTCCAAGAAATATGAGCTTCAGCGCACATTCCCAAAGCTACTGCATGTCCATGTGAAATAGGTGTTTTATCTAAAAAGTAACTTTCCAAAGCATGACCGATTGTATGCCCAAAATTTAAAATCTTTCGGAGTCCACCTTCTTTTGGGTCGAGTTCGATGATGTCAGTTTTAATTTTAACGGAACTAAAAATGACATCTTCTTTAATTAATTCCTCTTCCGAATGAATTGTTTTAATTTTCTCCCAGAGCTCTTTATCTCTTATCAATGCATGTTTCAGCATTTCCGCATAACCATTGAAAATTTCTTCTTCTGGTAAGGTATGAAGGAACTTGGTATCAATGTATATTCGTTCAGGATGACAAAAAGTGCCAAGTTGGTTTTTGTAGTTACCTAAATCAATTCCTGTCTTTCCACCAATAGAAGCGTCTACCATTCCTAGAAGTGAAGTTGGAATATTTATAAATTTCATGCCTCGTTTGAAAATTGATGCGATGAAACCGCCCATATCCGTTACCACTCCACCACCAACGTTTATTACAAGGTCTTTACGGCTAAATTCATATTCTGTAAAGGCTTGCCAAACTTGAAAACAAACTTCCATTACCTTGTTTTCCTCCCCAACGGGTAACAACATTATTTCTGCCCGTTCGAGTTCTGGAAAAGATGTCAATAAATATTCTAAGCAACAATCATGTGAATTTTCATCCACCATAATAATGATTCGATGATTCTCAAATTCCTTTATAAACTTAGAAAATGAACCTTCTTCGAGATTTCCAATTTCAACGGAGTAATCTGTTGCTTGAATGACTTTCATATCTATTATGCTATTCAAAGGTAATTAATCTTTTCACTTCGATTGTGGTTCCAAAAAACAAATTAATTTTGGGTATGATATCTTTTGAAAATACAGAAATTGCTTTTCGAAGTAAATCCAATAAAGATCTTAAACGAGCCTATTGGCTTTTCAAAATCATTGCCTCACCATCAATTGTCCGCTTTGGTAAAATTGCGACTAACATTGCCTTGAAGTTGCGCTTACCTATAAAAAGTATTGTTAAAGCGACGATTTTTAGGCAATTCTGTGGTGGTGAAACGATTTCAGATTGTAATTCAACCATCAGTAAATTAGGGGAATTCAAGGTCGGAACTATTTTGGATTATTCGGTTGAAGGTAAAACTTCTGACGAAGATTTCGATGAAACGGTAAATATTATCATACAAACACTTTTGCGAGGGAAAGAGGATAAAAATATTCCCTTTGGAGTTTTTAAAGTTACTGGAATAGGACGTTTTGACCTTATTCAAAAAGCAAGTAGCGAAAACACGGATTTATCAACCAAAGAAAAAGAGGAAATTTCAATTATTGTTAATCGAATTGATCGTATTTGCAAAGCGGCTTATGATGCTAATGTTCCTGTTTTTATTGATGCCGAAGAATCATGGATTCAAGATGCGATTGACAAATGGGCTTTTGAAATGATGTTGAAATACAACCGAGAAAGTGCTATTGTATTTAATACGATTCAAATGTATCGACACGATCGTTTGGTATACTTAAAATCTTGTTTATCAATGGCTAAGGATAACAACGTTAAATATGGAGTTAAACTCGTTCGTGGTGCCTACATGGAAAAAGAGCGATTAAGAGCCTCTCAAATAGGATATCCTTCTCCAATTCAACCGGACAAAGCGGCATCAGATCGAGATTACAACCTAGCACTTGAATTTATTGTATCCAATGCTGAGCATTTCGCGCTTTGCGCAGGAACCCATAATGAACATAGTTCACTTTATTTAACAGAACTTTTGCAAAAAGCTGGAATTTCCGCAAATGACAATCGATTTTACGGTGCTCAGTTGCTAGGAATGAGCGATCACATTTCTTATAATTTATCAGAGGCAGGTTATAACGTTGCTAAATATGTTCCTTTCGGACCTGTTCGTGAAGTGATGCCATATTTGTTGAGAAGGGCAGATGAAAATACTTCTGTTGCTGGGCAAACAGGGCGAGAGCTTAGTTTGATAATGAAAGAACTCAAACGACGAAAATTGTCTTAATCTTTTATGACTTTAAAGGTTGAGTTTCCAACTTTTAATAAATAGATTCCTTTAGGTAATTCAACAAAGTCAATTTCGCTTTGTTTTGTAATTGTTCCTTTTTGAAGTTGATTTCCAAACAAATCGAAAAGCTGATAGGTTTGCTCATTCTGGGTGTTAATTTCGATGAACAATTTTTCGCGAACAGGGTTGGGGTAGTAGCGACCATTGAACGTTTCAACTTCATTCAATGAAACAAGTTGATTCATAAGAACGACATTTTCTGTAAATGGAAAGACATTACTCGCGCTAACTTTGAAGAGATAAATATGGCTGCCGCCATTAAAGGTAAATGCGCTAGATCCTGTTGAATGGCTAAAGCCAACCCCAATAAAGCCACCGTCACTAGTTGGAATTATTTGTCCGACTTCGTCTCTTCCTTCATTACTCACAGAATTTGATTGGTTCATCCAATACAGAAATTGTGAGTCGAAATAGGCATAAACCAGATCGTAATCATCTTGGTAAGTTCCAGGATTCAGCAGGTGATAGGAAACAACAACTTTATCAAGCGTGGCATTGTAAACGACTTGTCGGCATTCATTTTTACCATCACTCATATTTTGAGAATATTGATTTAACAGATTTCCATTAAGGTCAAAAACCCCAAAATAACCTCTAATTTTTGTTGGAGTTTCATTTCTTCCTACGACATAAATTTTTGAGTTGCTTATTGAAATATCAGTTATGGAATAACTTCCATCAATGTCAGTTATGGTGTCCCGCCAGATTTCATTTCCATCTCCATCAATTTCAAGCAGAAGCCCTTTAACCAAAGTAGAATCTGAAATATACCATTGACCAGAAATAATAAATCCAGTCCCTTTATTTACAATAGAAGTGGCAAATTCATTCCCTTCCGTTCCCCATCGTTTAGTCCAAAGAGTGTCCCCGTTTTTATCTGTTCGAATAAGATAGATATCAGAATTACCATTTGACATTGGAAGAATTTCTCCCACCATTACTACACCTGAGTCTAAAGTCAATGTAGCATCATTAATTTTTTCCCAGCTATTTGGAACTTCATAATTCTTAATCCATTCTTCTTGCCCGTTCAAATCAGTTTTAATTAAAAATGCATCAAAATCACCTTGTCCGTATGAATTAGATATTCCTGCAATCAGATAGCCACTATTCGGAATATGCAAAACCCTTTTACCTAAATCAGATTCAGGACCACCATAGGATTTACTCCACATATAATTTCCAGCCTTGTCGACAGCCAATAAATAAGTCTGATTATGTTCTGCAAAGCTACCAGAACTTCCCGTTAGAACATACGATGAATCGGGTAATTGAACAATTCCTTCTCCCTTGTCAAAGCCATTTCCAGAATATAATTTATAAAAAGTATCCTGTCCAAATGAGTTGAAAAAACAACTAAAGAAAATAATAAATCCTAAAAAACGCATTGTAATCTAAAAATTATGGATTGCCCCGTTGGGTTGAATAAGTTTTCACTCGATATTCCAATGCTGATATTTTTCCATTGCATACTTGAATAACATCCAGCTTTTAGTCGTGAATATCCTCCATAACTGACACTTGCACCGAAATGAACGAATCCGTTAAATGGATTATAATCAAGTCCTCCAAAAATCATTGGAATCGACATTGAAGAAAAATAAAGTCGTGCACCATAAAATTCTTGTAGCTTCTTTGTTTTTGCTCCTTCTGATTGATCAATTAGCTTTGATACTTGAATTATTCCTGGTAGCATAAATGTTGTTTTCGATTCACTTTTTTTGATTCCGAGCGTGTCTAAAAAAGCAAAATTTTCAGATTGAAAACTTGTTCCGTTTGCGATTTGGTCGTATGAGAAACCATTGAAACTGAATGAAGTGTCTGCTGTATATTGCGTGAAATTTGCAGTCTGCGTGATGAATCCAATATTTCGCATTAAAAATTGAAAATGCGGTTTTCCTTTTAAATTTTTAGAATGCCAACGTATATCCGCATCAATTCCTAAACCTATTCCTTTTAAATAATTAGGGTTATTTGAAAAAGACGCTCTACCATTGTAATTAAAGGAAAGTGAATCAAATCCTGTATTTTGAAATATTTCTGCATCATACAATGAAAGGTTGGATGCGTTGTTTAAACCGAATAAATTAAGGCAAATCGCTGACTTTGATTTTTTATCGAGCCATCCAAAGCCAACTTTTTGATACGTGATATTCGAAAATTGAGATCCTGAAAATTTAGCTGTGTCTCCTTCAAAATAAGTGTTCCCATACATCGGGAAAGTAAAAAAATCTTTACTATAAATCGCTTGCAAGAAATTATACATTCCAGTTTTAACGACAAATCCCCAATTCTCGTTCTTAAATAAATTAACCTTATAATTTCGGTATTCTAGTTCAGCTTGTGTGTCAGATCCAAATCGATTAATTGCTTTGTGTCTATTTAGTGATTTTTGTTTCATTGAATCTGAAATTTCACCACCATAGAAAAATTTCTGAGCGATATCCTTTCCCAAAGAAGTTCCAGAATAATCTGCAATTCCAGTTATAATGAGCTCGTTTTGTTTATTCTTATTGATCTTCGTATTATTAATTATTCTTTCAATAGAAAAAGCAACTAGCGTATCATGTTGTATCGGTAAATAATGCTGAGCAATTAAATTATATGAGAAAAAGCAAATTAAGATTAATGTGATTTTTTTCATTAAAGAACGATTTTTGTATTAAGTTTTAATTTGAGATTTATGGCAAGAAAAGCTCCAAAAGGAATACTTTGTGGTTGATTGTTTGAATTATTGGGAACCGGAGTATTGAATTCCGTTTCAACGATAACTTTTTTGATTTTTGATAAATCCATGGCTGCACCCTCATCAATTATAAATTCTACGTTAGATTTCTTTTTATAAAGTCCGTCATTTGAATCAAAACTACCAAATAATGAGCTTGAAATTTGACTAGATCCAACAATTGTATGTAGGATAAAGTTATTTTCATCCATAAGGTATAGAATTGGTTGACAGCTCATTGGAAATGCATTTGTGGCATTTAAGGTGAATACGCCTGAGTGAATGTGTGATTTTGATAAATCGTTTGCGATATCAATATTGAAGGTATCCCTCAAGGTAAGTCCATCCGAACCAATAGTTAGAGGCATTTGACTCTTTAATTTTACTTTGATTCGGCTATTTGGAAAGATTTCATCGTTACCGCCTGATAGATTCCCCCAAGGATTGAGTTGTAGGCTATATCCGATTCGATTGTTAGAACCAAGATTTTCTAAATACTGTTCAATATTACTATTTCCTGAATTCAGCTGAAGGGATTGATTTGATGGATTCAAGGAATTCCATGTTCCAGTAGCCGGTGAAACAATTAGATCTGTTCCAATATTCGATGAATTCAAAGCAATTGTATTTCCTTGAGAATTGGTGTTTTCAGCTAGTGTTAGTTTGCCGCGCATTGAAATTTTTGCTCCATTCTCGATTTCAAAGGATAAAGATGTATTCGGCAAGTCAATTGCGCCTGAAACAACATTATTTAGAAAATCTATATTTAGATTACTTGTATCTGAAATGATTTGATTTCCGAAATAACCACGGGCATAATCTATTTTAATTCCGGAAATTTCAGCATCAAACTTAAATACATTCAATGTTGAAACGGAAACTGCTGGTCCATCTGGATCTGATTTTATAATCAATTTTGATTGAAGTTTGTTGTAACTCAATTGATTTATTCCGCTTAGGTCAATCGTATAGCCCGAAAGGTCAATTGTTTCTTGCGTTGTTCCTGGATTTGTTTGAGTTCCACCGTCAACAGTGTATGTTTCTTCGAAAAGAACGCCATTTTTTGTGGCTCCTGGAATTTGAACGGTATAAAAAGCTTTGGTCCCAATTGGATTGAAAACTTTCACCTTAATTGTACCTGATGAAATGATTACTTTTTTCAATTGGATTCCATCAAGATTTAGATCATGTTCCTCTGTTTGATTGATGAAATTTGTTCCTGGAGTTACATTATTGAGATTAATTATGGGACTCGTTGTTTGAGAAATTATGGTGTCTGGAATCTCAACTAGATCATTGATTCCCAAGTTTAATATCGTTCTAGATAAATTAAAATCGAGCGTAATACCATCATTGGATACAATCGTTGAATCATTATAAAAATTCTTTAAACTAAGTGTGTCATAAGCTAAAGGAGCTCCCCATTCGGTATTCCAACTTGTTTTTTCTTTTTTACAAGATGACAGAGCTAATACGATTATCAGAAAAGAGATTAATCTATTTTTCAATTTAATTTTTAATGTGAATTTAAATAAAAATTATGATTCAACACGCTTGCCTAATTCGATAACCTCCAAATCATGAATACGATCTCCTGAAATTGAAAACCTTAAAATGGTTTTTATTGCATGAAATCCCTTAAAACCGCATGCACCAGGATTCATCCAAAGCATATTATATATTTTATCCATTTGAACCAAGGTGATATGCGAATGACCACATATGAAAAGTTTAGGTGCACCATTTTTTGAAAGTTCATCGAATGCTGGTTTTGAATATTTCCCCGGTCTTCCTCCAATGTGAGTTATTAAAACTTCGACACCTTCAATGGTAAACCTCAAAAATTCTATTGTTTCTCTTCTTATTTCGTGATTGTCGATATTACCCCAGACTGCTCGTGTTGGTTTAAACGATTTAAGTTCATCTAGAAGTTCAATTGACCCAATATCACCAGCGTGCCATATTTCGTCTACATCTTGAAAATATGATTTAATTTTTGGATCTAAATAACTGTGTGTATCTGACAGTAAACCAATGCGTTTCAAAACTACTACTCTTCAAGAATGATTAAATTGGCGAACCTTAATAAGAGCGTTTTACTTCCGTGATGAGGAAAGAAAATCGTCGCTTTGCGGTCGGCCCCATTTCCTTCTAATTTAGTCACTTTGCCTTTGCCAAATCGATCATGTTCAACATTGTATCCAACTTTAATATCTTGTTCTCCAGGACTTTCTGACTTTCCGTTTCCTTGAATGTCTTTAAGAGACTTGAGATTTGGTTGTGAAAGTCCAGGATTTTTATTCAGTCCTCCAGTATGTTGTCGCTCGAAACCTCCACCCATAAGTGATCTGCCTGCTCCTCTTTGTGGGGTCTCAAAGTGCAAATATTCAGGTTCGATTTCATCGATAAACCGACTAGGTTCGGAGCTAATAAGTTGACCCCAAACGAATCGAGATGAAGCGTAAGAAAGCGTGCAGGCATTCATTGCGCGAGTAACAGCAACATAAAACAAACGACGTTCTTCTTCTAGTTCAGTTCGAGTGTTTAACGACATTTGTGAAGGAAAAAGATTTTCTTCCAATCCGACAAGAAAAACGTAAGGAAATTCAAGTCCTTTACTTGCGTGAATGGTCATTAAAGAAACATGATTCCGATCTTCTGTTTGACCTTCATCTGCGTCAGTTAAAAGTGCAACCTCAATCATAAAATCCGATAGCGATTTGAATTCATCAGAATCACCTGATTTCACAAATTCCTGAATACCAGAAAGCAATTCTTCGATATTTTGGTAGCGCTCAACTTCCTCCGGACCTTTTTCTTTTTCATCCATCAATTCGCGCATCACACCGGAGGCTTGAGCAATGGTATCAGCTAATTCATATGCATTTAATTTGTTCAATTGCGCATTGAAGCTAGAAATCATCGTTGTAAATTCGTAGATTTTTGATTTCGTTCCAGAATTTACTTCAGCGGGGTATTGATTAAAATCAGTGATGACATCCCACATACTTACGTTGTATCGATTGGCTGCAATGATAATGTTTTCAATACTCGTTTTTCCGATTGCTCTTTTTGGATAATTAATAACACGTTTTAATGCTTCTTCATCTCTTGGATTTGCAGCAAGACGAAAATAGGCGAGTAGGTCCTTGATTTCTTTCCTTTGGTAAAAGGATAAGCCACCATAAATTTTATAAGGAATATTAAGTTTTCTAAGAGCTTCCTCGAATGCACGCGATTGTTTATTCGTGCGATACAATATTGCGAAATCACTCCAATTGGAACCAACACCTTGCTTGGTTTCAAACAATCTTCCGGCAATTGTTTTTCCTTCTTCGTTGTCGGTCAGCGTTCTAATTACTTTAAGTTTTTCCCCGATGATATTGTCAGTCCAAACTTTTTTGTTTATTTGATCCTTGTTTTTTTTAATCACACTATTTGCTGCTTCAACGATGTTTTTAGTGCTTCGATAATTTTGTTCAAGCTTAAAAAGTTTGAAGTCCGGATAATCCTGTCTGAAATTGAGAATGTTTTGAATATTGGCTCCTCGAAAAGAATAAATACTTTGGGCGTCATCACCAACAACACAGATGTTTTCAAAGGCTGCTGCAAGTTTCTTTACAATCAAATATTGCGCGTAATTTGTATCTTGATACTCATCAACTAAAATATACTGAAACTTCTGTTGATAATAGTGTAATACTTCCGGGAAATCACGCAAAAGAATGTTCGTAAAATACAGCAAATCATCAAAATCCATTGCTCCGGACTTTTGACAGCGATTGGCATAGGTTTGATAAATTCTTCCTAGTTCTGGTCTGCGAGACTGTTTGTCTTCTAATTGAATTTCATCATTATTGAGGTATGCTTCTGGTGAAATTAAACTGTTTTTTGCAGAGGAAATTCTCGAAAAAACACCACTTGGTTTATATGTTTTATCGTCTAAATTGAATTCTTTGATAATGTCTTTAATCAGGCTTTTTGAATCCTGGGTATCGTAAATCGTGAAATTATTTGGAAAACCTATTCGGTCTGCGTTAAAGCGAAGAATTTTCGAAAATACAGAGTGAAAGGTTCCCATCGAAATATTCTTGGCTTCTTGACCTCCAACGATATTGGAAATTCGCTCTGTCATCTCTCTAGCAGCTTTATTTGTAAATGTCAAAGCCAAGATGTTGAACGGGTCGATTCCTTGATCCAGCATGAACGCAATTCGGTAGGTTAGAACCCTTGTTTTACCCGATCCAGCACCTGCAATAACCATTGTTGGTCCGTAGATATTTTCCACAGCTACACGCTGACTTTCGTTTAATTCATCAAGATAGGACATTGGAATTTTTACCTTTCAAAATTAATAATTGGAATGAGGATTATTAAATGAAAATTGATTTATTCGTGGTAAGTTTTTAACAATACCAAAAATGTAATTTTATTTAAAAAAGAATGCATTACATCGGATAATTGGAATGAAGAGATGATAAAAATGAAAAAGCCATCATTTCTGATGGCTTGTCCACTGTAGCTCCCCCTGCTGGACTTGAACCAGCGACCCTCTGATTAACAGTCAGATGCTCTAACCAACTGAGCTAAGGAGGAATCTCAATTTTTGAGATTGCAAATATAAATAAATATTCTTTTTTAAAATCAAATTTCTTTGATTTTTTTATCAATTCTTACGACTTCTTAGAAGTCATCTTCATCCATCGAAAAATCATCTAACGATGCATCAAAAGTATCTTCTTCATTATCAACGATATCCTCTTGAATTCCTTCCTCTTTGGTAGACGGACGCAAAATATTGGTTTTTGAAACGTTAAGACGAATTTCAGTGCGAAGTGAACCATCCTCATTTGAATAGGCCTTGGCGAATGGCGTACCTATAACCTCTACTAAAGAACCTCGTTTTAAAAAATCAATGATTCTAAGATTCGAGCCATCTCTTTTCCAAATGGTACAATTTACCCAAGTAGTTTTTGTTTTAACTAAGCCGGTACGTTTATCCTTCCAGTTTTTGTTGTGTGCGACTGGGAAGTTAATTGCAACGATACCGCGTTCCATGTTTTTAACAATAGCATCCTTACCAATGTTTCCGATTAGCCGCGTTTCAAATATTGTAGCCATGGTGATTGAATTTAAACGAAAGTAAAAAAATATTTACATTCTTTTGACATTCAATCCAAAAAAAAGATTTTAGTGATGGTGTCCGTGCTCCCCATGAACATGTCCGTGGTCAATTTCATCAGCTGTTGCCTCACGGATATCTAAAATTTCACCTGTAAAATGTAAATCGGTTCCTGCAAGTGGGTGATTAAAATCCATTTTAACATTTTCATCAGTAATTTCAAGGATTTTTCCTCTTAAATGATTTCCTTCACTATCACTCATCGGAATAATTGCTCCAACTTGAAACATAACGTGATCAAAATTTCCATTTTCATCATGAAAAATATTTGATGGAATCATGGCTAAATTTTGTGCATCATGAACGCCATAAGCATCCTGTGCTGCAATTTGAAAATCAAAAGTATCACCAACAGATTTACCAGATAAGTTATTCTCAAAATCAGGAATCATAGCTCCTACACCAAAAAGGAAAACTAACGGATTGGTTTCGTTTGTTTCTTCTATTTGCTCGTTGTTTTGAGCGTTTGATAGCTTGTATTTTAACGAAACTACCTTGTTAGTTGAAATTTGCATTATTAAGGTTTAATTATTTACTTATTAGATTTTTAACAAAATTAGGTGTTGCAAACGATGCAATGTGAATGTCTTCGTTATAGTATCGTAAGCCCTTTTTCGTTGCAAAATCGGCAATTTGATTTACGTTCGTAATATTCTTTGGATGAACATTTCCTTTTAGTCCATACTGAAAACTCCACATTCCAGTAGGGTATGTTGGTACGTAAAACAATGATACTGGCGCATTTTCTTTACCAAAGATGTCCTGTAAAGTATGATTTAGTTCTTTGAAAGCTTTTTCGTTAAATTTAGGAGACTCGCCTTGAGCTACCAAAATCCCTGTTTCTTTTAGCGCGTTGTAACAATTTGTGTAAAATTCAACCGAAAAAAGTCCTTCCGCTGGTCCAACTGGATCCGAACCATCAACAATGATAATATCGTAGGTATTTGGTGTGGCATTTTTCAGAAAAGCAATTCCGTCATCCACAATTAATTCAAGTTTTGGATTATCAAAAGCTGCAGCGATGTTCGGTAAAAATTCTTTACATGCATCGATTACAGCTCCATCAATTTCAACCATCGTAACTTTTTCGATGTTTTCATGGCGTAAAATTTCTCGAACAGTGCCTCCATCTCCACCACCAATAACCAGCACATTTTTTGCATTTGGCATTGTAAATAAAGAAGGATGTGAAATCATTTCGTGATAATGAAACTCGTCATTTTCGGTAGTCATTACCATATCATCGAGCGCAAGCATCTTACCATATTTATAGGATTCCAAAATACGAACGCGCTGAAAAGGTGATTGAACATCGAAGAAAACTTCACCCGTAAAACGCAGCGAAAGCGCTTGATCTTCATCTTTATCTGTAAACCACACATTGCGTGTAAAAAACTCTGGGTTTCTCCATTCAGATGCCTTTTGACGCATTGTAGAAATATCGAAATCGTTTCGTGTTAAAAGATTGACAGAACCACGTTTCATTTCGATTGCAGAGTATGATTTTGCTCCAAAACATTCTTTCAAATGATCAAAAGAAATCCAAGCATTCATCTCTCCACAAGTAAATAAATCAACTGCAGCATAGCCATATTCTGGCCATGTATGAATTGCAAGGTGGCTTTCTTGAATTACAACAACACCTGATACACCATACGGAGAAAAGTGATGAAATGTAGAATTAATTACCGTAGCGCCAGCTTTTTGTGCTGCGCCTACCATGTCTCGTTCAATCGCCGCTACATCGTTCATCACATGCGGATCACAATTCATGAATTCAACCAAAATATGGTTTCCTAAAGCAATACTCATTTATGCGTTTCTTTTTAAGTCGCGCAAAATTACGTTTTTCTTTGGTTCTTAGATGTTTTTCAACTTTTATTTTTAGCGAATTCAATGAATTAATATTGGGTTAATTTGGGATATTAACTAATTTCGTTTTAATGATTCAAATTCGAAATAATCAATTAGTCGCATTGATCAATCCACTTGGCGCTGAGTTAACTGAATTATCAAAAAATGATGGAGTTAATGTTCTTTGGAAAAAAGACGAGTCTTTTTGGAATCGAATTTCTCCGAATTTATTTCCAATAGTCGGCAGATTAAAAAGTGATTCTTATACCTATGAAAATCGAAATTTCTCGATGTCGCAGCATGGTTTTGTTAGAGATTTCTATTTTGAAGTGATTAATCAGGATGAAAGTTCCGTGATATTTGAATTAAATAGTAATGAAGTTACAAAACAACAATATCCTTTTGATTTCACCTTTCAAGTTTGTTACAGCATAGAAAATTCAAAGTTAAAGGTTAAATTTAACGTTCAAAATAGGGGAGACGAGGTGCTTCCTTATTCCGTTGGTGGACACCCAGGTTTTGCTGTTAATGGATCAATAAATGAATATTATTTGGTTTTTGAAGGGAATTATGAATCTGAACGATGGTTGCTCGAAGGACCTTTTTATTCTGGGAAAACCGAACCGATTCTTTTGAATGAGTTTTTTGAATTGGATTATAAGTTATTTGAAAATGATGCAATAGTTATTCGAAATCCAGAGTTCGGCAAGGTGATGTTGGCGCATAAAAAACAGGGCAAATTGTTAAGTGTTAGTTCAAATAACTGGCATGCTATTGGTTTCTGGTCAAAACAAAATGCTCCTTTTTTTTGCATTGAGCCTTGGTGGGGTTGGGCAGATAGCATTAACAGTTCAGGAAAATTTATTGAAAAGGAAGGTTTAAATTTTTTGAATGCAAATGAGATAGGTTCACATTCTTTTGAAATAGAACTATTTTAGAAATTTCACTTTCGAATATTACATTTTTTACTTTTTGAACTTTAGTTGAGTTCATATTGAATATTCTTTTTTTTCTTTTGAGTTAGATGTTGCTTTTTGAGTTACCTCCATTAGAAATAAAACATCAAAAGATTAAAATATAATCAAAAAATAAGATTAATAAATAATCATTTTGTAATTTTACAAAACAAACGATATGCGCTTACAGAAAAAATTACCTTTCAAAAACTTGAAAAATGGCTGTATTGCGTTCGATTGTTCACATGGATTTGGACACATTTTTTGTTTCCTGTGAACGAAAATTAGATAACAGATTAATTGGAAAACCGATTTTGATTGGAGGAACATCCGATCGGGGTGTCGTGGCTTCCTGTAGTTACGAAGCTCGTCAGTTTGGAATTCATTCGGCGATGCCTATGAAAATGGCAAGAGAACGTTGTCCAGAGGCAATTATCATCAAAGGTAATTCGGAGACGTATAGCAAGTTTTCACGTGAGGTGACCGATATCATTCGTGAAGCTGTGCCAGTTTATGAAAAAACTTCCATAGATGAGTTTTACATGGATTTAACAGGTATGGATCAATTTTTCGGGACCATGAAATATGCGTCAGAACTTCGTCAACGGATTTTTAAGGAAACAGGTTTACCAATATCATTTGGTTTATCACAAAATAAAACGGTTTCGAAAATTGCCACTGGTGAAGCGAAGCCAAACAATCAGCTTAAAATCGATTATGGTTCAGAACGTGAATTTCTAGCGCCACTTTCTGTTCGAAAAATCCCAATGGTGGGAATAAAAACATATCAAACACTTTGTAATTTGGGCGTTCGAAAAATTAAAACAATTCAGGAAATGCCCGTTGAGTTGATGCAAAGTGCGCTAGGTGAAAATGGGCTTCTTATTTGGAAAAAAGCAAATGGTCTTGATAGTTCACCCGTAGAGCAATACCATGAACGAAAATCCATTTCAACCGAACGAACATTTGATTATGATACAATTGATGTTTTTAAACTTCGTGGAATTTTATTGGCAATGGCCGAAAATTTAGCATTTCAATTGCGAAGAGGAGAAAAACTAACAGGTTGTGTGACGGTTAAAATTCGTTATTCAGATTTTCAAACACAAACTCTTCAGAAGCAAATTCCCTATACAGCTGCCGATCATCAACTTTTACCTGTTGTAAATGATTTGTTTGAACGCTTGTATAGTCGACGTTTGCTCGTTCGTTTGATTGGAGTGCGCTACAGTTCGCTTGTTTCGGGTTTTCATCAGTTGAATCTATTTGATGAATCGTTGGATTATGCTTCTTTGTATAATGCGCTGGATCGAATTCGTTTGCGTTTTGGCGACCGATCCGTCATGCGAGCTGTTGGAATGGAAGCTCGAACCATTGGTCGTTGGAATCCATTTTCAGGAGAGCCGCCACCCTTGTTAGCAAATAGAAGGGTATAAAAAAAAGCGCTCCGAAGAACGCTTTTTCAATTTTAGTAATGTTATTGATTAGAATCTCCAACCTAATCTTGCATTTCCAATGAAGTTGTTTCCGAAACTGCTTGAATTTGAAGGCTCTGATAAGCTAGTTGTAGTTGTTCCAGCAACAGTAGATGTAAACTCACCTGCTTTTTCAGACATTGATTGGAAACCAATTCCCAACTCTAATCCAACGTAAAAGTTCTCAGCGAAATAGTAATCTGTACCTGCAACCAAATTTAGACCTAACATTGAAGTTGGTGCTTTTGCAGTTGCAGTAAAGTCAGCACTATAGCCATTACCATCAAACTTATCCCATTTAGCAGAAGTGTTTCCCATGCCATAAGCTAAATCAGCCCCAACATAAGGAGACAATTTGTCGGTTCCAGCAAAGTGTTTTTCAGCACCCAACGAAATCATTGTCATTGAAGTTTTGTTAATTTCGGTTCCTTCACCACCTGCGTTATCGGCTAACTCATAATAATAATCTTTCGTTGAAGAATTATTAAGCGATAATGAAACGCGAGCAGCTAAATCATCAGCTAAGAAATAACGCATTCTTAAAGAAGGAGCGTTGAAGGAAAGAGACGAAGTATTATAACTTAATTGTCCCTCTAAAGAGAATGGATTCTCTTTTGTTGCTTTTTGTGCGAACATTGTTCCTGACAATGTTAATGCACCTACGAAAATCATAATTTTTTTCATGGTTGTTGTTTTTAAAATTATGATCCAATTTACGCAGAGAGCTCATCGAAGGTTTCAAATCTAAATACATTTTTCAACTTTATTTTCTTAATAAAGCAGTTAAGTGATTGTTTTTTAGTGTATTAAATTAATTTTAACTCTCAAGTTGCTTCCGATGCATTTCAGCATAGGATCCATTTTTGGATAATAAATCTTCGTGAGTACCTTGTTCAGTGATCTTTCCGTTGTCCAAGACAAGAATGTAGTTTGCATTACGAATCGTAGAAATTCGGTGGCTAACCACAATTGTCGTGCGATTTTGGTGGTCTTTATTTAAATTATTTAAAATAGTATTTTCAGTTTCCGTGTCAACAGCGGATAGACAATCATCTAACAAAAGTAACTTTGGTTTCCGAAGTAATGCACGGGCTATACTAACACGTTGTTTTTGTCCGCCACTTAAATTAACACCTCGTTCTCCTAAAATGGTTTCAAATTTATCTGGGAATTCAATTATATTATCGTAAACATGAGCGTCCTTGGTAACATTTACTAATTGTTCATTTGTAATAGTTGAATCGTTGGAGCCAAATTTAAGGTTGTTCGCAATGGTGTCGGAGAATAGAAAAACATCCTGAGGAACAATTCCACTTTGATCTCGAAATGCATCTGAATTTATTTCCTGCAAATTCTTACCATCAATTAAAATTTCTCCTGAATCACAATGATATTGACGCAATAGTAATTGTAAAATCGTGGATTTTCCACTTCCAGTTCTACCAACGATAGCCAAAGTGTCACCTTTTTTAATTTTAAAACGAATACAATCCAGCGCTTTTATTCCAGTGTCAGGATAGGTAAAGCTTACATTTTTAAATTCAATCTCGCCTTTAAAATCAAATTCCTCATGATTTGAATTTTCAAATTCAGGTTTCGTCTCAAGGAAATCATTGATTCTATTTTGGGAAGCAGCCGCTCGTTGAATGATTGAGGTGACCCAACCAACACTAGCAAATGGCCAAGTTAAATTATTTACGAAAAAGACGAAAGCAACAATTCCACCTAAAGAAATTTGTTTTTCATAGGTCATTAATCCACCAAGATAAATCGTTATTAATGTGCTAATTCCGATAAGAAAGATGATAGTTGGCAAGAAGAGCGCATTGATTAAAACTAATTTCATACTTCTCTTTTGGTATTCGTGGGTTGAATTTGAGAACTTTTGTCCTGTTTCTTCATTTCGATTATAAGCCTTAATTATTCGAATACCTGCAAATGTCTCTTGAGCAATGGTAGATAAAAGGGATTGCTCCTCTTGAACCAATTTACTCATTTTATTTATTTTGGTTGATACTTTATAGATTAAGAAAGACATTACAGGCAGCGGTAGCAATACGAAAAGAGTCAGCTTTGCACTAATTTGGGTCATCTGAAAAATGATCATTGAACTCAGAATAACCAGATTTATAGTATACATTATTCCCGGTCCAAGATACATACGAACAAGACCAACATCCTCAGATATTCGATTCATTAAGTCTCCCGTTGAGTTGCGTTTGAAAAAAGCCATATCTAATCGCTGGTAATGCTGAAAGATTTCATTTTTGAGATCAAATTCAATTAAACGAGACATGATAATAATTGTCTGGCGCATTAGAAATAGGAAAAAACCTTTTAGGAAAGATAAAAGAATATAAATTCCACCAAGTTTTAAAGAAAGCCAAATTGCTGTTTCAAGACCAGTTACTTTGGTAGTGCCCATTAGGTTATCGACGGTTTCCTTCACATAAACAGGCATTTTAACACCGAAGTAATTGGATATAATTGTAAAAACAATCCCAAGTAGAAAGTGCCATTTATACTTGACAAAATATTTATTGAGGTATCGAAGCGATTTCATAGATAATTTTCTAATTTTGCCAACCTGAATGGCTACGCAAATTTAACCATTCAAGTCATAAGTTAACGAACTAAATAAAAGATGTCTGAAATAAAAACATTTTCTGCCTCAGAGCTTTCCGATAATTCGGTCATAGCTCAAATGGCAAATCTAGGACATGAACAAATCCTTTTTTGTAACGACGAATCAACAGGCTTAAAAGCAATTATTGCAGTTCATAATACAACTCTTGGACCTGCTTTGGGCGGAACGCGTATGTGGGCCTACAGTAATGAAATGGAAGCGTTGAATGACGTTTTGCGACTGTCAAGAGGTATGACTTACAAAAATTCAATTTCCGGTCTAAATTTAGGTGGTGGAAAGGCTGTTATTATAGGAGATTCTAGAACACAAAAATCGGAAGCTCTTTTCAGAAGGTTTGGAAAGTTTGTTAACAGCTTGGCAGGAAAATACATTACGGCAGAGGATGTTGGGATCAATCCGAATGACATGAATTGGGTAAGTATGGAAACAAAACATGTTGTTGGTTTGCCCGGAAAAAGTGGTGATCCCTCGCCAGTTACTGCTTACGGTGTGTATATGGGAATGAAAGCGTGTGCAAAAGTTCAGTATGGCACTGATTCTTTGGCTGGAAAAAAAGTAGCAGTACAAGGAGCTGGACACGTTGGTGAATACTTAATTGGTCACCTCACGAAAGAAAATGCTGAAGTTTATGTGACTGATATTCATTCTGACACATTAAAACGTGTTTCACAAAAATACAATGCGAAAGTAGTTGCTCCCGATGAAATTTATTCGATCGAAATGGATATTTATGCGCCGTGTGCACTTGGAGCGACAATAAATGACGAAACGCTTGAAAAATTAAAGTGTTCGATTGTAGCTGGTGCGGCAAATAATCAGTTGAAGTCAGAAGCAAAACATGGCATCGATGTAATGAAAAAAGGAATTATTTATGCTCCGGATTTCGCTATAAATGCAGGTGGTGTAATTAATTGCTTTTCTGAAGTTCAGGGATTATCATCCGAATGGTCTCATAAAAAAGCAGAGGAAATCTATGATACTATTTTAAATATCGTAAATCGCTCCAAATCTGAGAATGTTCCTACTTTTCAAATTGCAAATAAAATAGCAGAAGAACGAATTGAAGCAATCGGACGCGTAAAACTTCCAATGTAATATGCTTAATAGAAGACATCTTCGAATTAAAGTTCTTCAGATTCTATACGCTTTCTACCAGTCGAATGAAACTGATGTTTTAAAGGCTCAAAAAGAAGTTCTGTTTTCGGTTGAACGAATGTATGACATGTATCTTTATTTACTTTTAACGCTGCCAGAGGTTGAACGAGCTGCGGAAAACAAAATAGAAGAACGAAAGAAGAAATTTAGACCTACAGCCGAAGATTTGAATCCCAATCTTAAACTGGTTAATAATCTTGTTGTCAAACAAATAGCAGGTTGTGATGATTTAAGAAAACTTTCAGAATCGCGCAAAGTAAATTGGATAGGAGCTGTAAATCAAGAGATTTTCCGTAAAATGTATTTACAGATTATGGAAAGTGAAGTGTTTTTTGAGCACATGAATAACGGTCTTAGCGGATTTGAGGAAGATAAATCTTTTGCCGTACAATTGTTTAAAAACGAAATTGCAAATTCGTCCTATTTGTATCATTTTTTTGAAGAAATGAGCATCCATTGGTTAGATGATTTGGATCTATGCTGTTCTATGGTTATAAAAACGTTAAAGACTATTCCCGAAAAAGGATTGATGAAGGTTCTTCCCTTGTTTAAAGAGGATGATGATGAAAAAGATTTCGTTTTAAATTTAGTTAAACGTACGATTGAAATGGATAATGAAAATGAGCATTTAATCAATGAATTAGCTGATAATTGGGATTTGGATCGTATTGCAAAAATGGATATTTTACTTCTTAAAATGGCTGTTTCGGAACTTCAAAGTTTTAGCAGTATTCCGACCAAAGTTACCTTAAATGAATACATAGAGATTTCGAAATTTTATAGTACTCCGAAGAGTAATGTTTTTATCAATGGAATATTAGATAAAGCAATTTCGAGATTAACGAAAGAGAAAAAAATTATTAAAACTGGAAGAGGATTGTTATCATAAATATTAACATCTATGAGAAAATTATCATTAATTGCATTATCACTTTTGCTTTTCGCTTGTGGTGAGGAACAAAAAATTGAAGTTGGTCAGAAAACAACGATGGAAATTACACCAGAATTTAACGCGGGCACTGTTATTAAAGGAGAAATTATTAAAGCTCGGTTTAAAGTCGAAAATACTGGAGATTACCCATTGGTTTTTGGAGAAGTGCGTGGATCATGCTCGTGCACGGTTGCGGAAAAACCTGAAGAACCTATTCAACCTGGTGAAACCGGAGAAATAATTGCAGAGGTGAATACTGAGAATTTATCTTCAAAAAATATTGTTAAATCAGTAACAATTATGGCGAATACGGAGCCGAATTTAACCGTAGTAACAATTAAAGGAACATTAAAAAAGTAAATTATGGATAAGAATTCGATGAACATTGTCATTATCGTTTTAATGATTTTTGTGTTTTATTTTTTCATGATTCGTCCACAAACGAAGAAACAGAAAGAATTAAAGAAATTTAGAGAAGGGTTAAAACCAGGAGACAAGATTGTAACCATAGGTGGGATTCACGGAAAAATTCTTGAAATCGCTGAGTCGACAGTGTTAATTCAATCTGATAATTCTAAATTAAGAATCGAAAAATCAGCAATTGCCCAATCTGTCGAAGATCAAATTATGGCGAAGTAAAAACTGAATTCTTTTAAAATTGAATTTACGCTTAAATTTTTAGGAATTTAATTGAATTGAAAGAGCCTTTAGGGCGAACAAAATAAAATCCATTTTCAAGAAATGAAATGTCATTTCCATTTTTTATGGAATTAATTTCAACAACTTTGTTCCCTCTTAAATCTAGTATTTCAATTAATCCAACGTATCCATTTAGTATTAATAGTGAACTAGTTGGGTTTTCTAGTATGGAAAATTGTTCCATATAAATTGATTCATTTCTAAGAACAGGATCCTTCACACCATAAGAAATTCCGTTTTTTACAATGAAGGTCAAAATGGTATCCTGGTAAGAGACATATGTGCTTGTCTCGTAACTAAATTCACTGCTTATTTTTCCGAATCCAATTTTAAATTGTTCTAGAAGTTCTAGGTTATTGCATGTTTCAAAAATTTGCGAATAATGCAAGGATGTGAGAGTATTAAATGAATTGTCCAATAAAACTGTGTCCTTATATTCAAGATTTCCATTTATCGGGCAATTCGCAGCCATCGTAGCTATTTCTATTGAATCATAAAAACTTGCATAATTGTAATCCGGTAGATACTTTAAATTTGAATCTAAGTTTGAATAACACCACATGTCACTTCCTGTCCACCTAATTGTGTCATACATTCCAGTTGAACTGTTAAAAACGCGGTTGTATGATTTATTGCTTACAGTGTAGCAAATTTCTGAACTATCTGTTGAATAAATTTTATCTTCAATAGCGTAGCGTGTAGTTCCTCGATTTTGATACATTGTAAATTCAGTGCCAACGGCAATATAGTATTCAAGTGTATCTCCAATTGAAAAATCATAGACTTCTCGTGGAGTGAGGTGATTTTGGGCACTCAATATTGATGAAAAAAGTAGAAAAGAAATTAGAACTTTCATATTATAAAATTTCTGAAATTATGTCTTGAAATTTATATGAGTTCTTTAATTTCAGTAATAATTCGCTCAGCTAAAATATCTGCGGCCTCCGCACTTTTACTTTCGGAATATATTCTAATTATTGGTTCGGTATTGCTTTTGCGCAAATGAACCCATTCTTTGCCGATGTATATTTTTACACCATCGGTTGTATCGACTTCTTCATGAGCATATTTTGCTGCCATTTTTTCAAGAACGATGTCAACATTTATTTCTGGAGTTAACTCAATTTTATTTTTTGAAATAGTGTATTTCGGATATGAATCCCTTAGTTCAGACAAAGATTTTCGTTCTTGCGCTAAATGACTCAAAAATAAGGCGATACCAACTAAAGAATCTCTACCGTAATGCAGTTCTGGGTAAATCACACCACCATTACCTTCACCACCAATCACGGCATTGATCTCTTTCATTTTTGCAACAACATTGACTTCTCCAACTGCTGCGGCAGAATAGTTTTGACCAATTGCTTCGGTAATGTCTCTTAGTGCTCGAGTAGAGGAAAGGTTCGAAACGGTTGCTCCTGGTGTATGTTTAAGAACATAGTCAGCAACAGCAACTAAGGTGTATTCTTCACCAAACATGGAGCCGTCTTCACAAACAAGTGCCAAACGATCAACGTCAGGGTCAACAGTTATTCCTACGTGAGCTCCTATTTCTTTAATTTTATTTGATAAGTCTGTCAAGTGTTCTGGTAATGGTTCCGGGTTGTGGGGGAAATGACCGGTCGGTTCGCAATACATTTCGGTGATTTGGGTTACGCCCAATTGTTTTAATAATGCAGGAACAAAAATACCTCCGCTTGAATTCACAGCATCCACCACGATTTTGAAATTGGCAGCTTCAATTGCTTTTTTGTCTACCAAAGGCAAAGCCAAAATCGCATCAATGTGTTTTTGCATATATGAATCATCATGTGTTACACCACCAAGGTTATCAACGTCTGCAAAATTGAATGATTCCTTATTCGCTATTTCTAGAACTTTTTCGCCGTCTGCACCTGAAATAAATTCACCTTTTTCATTGAGTAACTTCAATGCGTTCCATTGTTTCGGATTGTGGCTTGCTGTTAAAATAATTCCTCCATGAGCATTTTCCATTGGAACAGCAACCTCTAACGTTGGGGTAGTGGATAATCCTAAATTTACAACGTCAATACCAAGTCCAACCAATGTTGAAACAACCAAATCAGAAATCATTTGTCCTGAGATTCGTGCATCTCGTCCAATTACAACCTTAAGTTTTGTATTCGGATTTCGTTTTAATATCCATGTACCATAAGCTGCTGCGAATTTTACAGCGTCAATTGGAGTCAGGGCATTATCTACTTGTCCACCGATAGTACCTCGAATTCCCGAGATCGATTTAATTAATGTCATTTACTTTAGATTATGAGTTAAACGAACGTTTGTTTGAAATCATTTTTAGACAAGCTACAGCTGCCTCGATTCCTTTGTTTCCATGTCTTCCACCTGAACGGTCAATAGATTGCTGTATATTATTGTCTGTCAAAACACAAAAAGCGACAGGTGTATTATATTTCAACATTACATCCATTATTCCTTTTGTTGTACCTGAACAAACAAAGTCAAAATGCTTTGTTTCACCTTGAATTACAACTCCGATTGCAATAACTCCGTCTACAATGCCGTTTTCACAAAAATATTGAGTACCCAATGGCAGTTCAAATGCTCCAGGAACGAATTGAATAAAGATGTTTTCATTTAAAACACCATTTTCAACAAGGGTTTCTTTCGCACCTTTTAAAAGATTTAAAGTGATTTCATCATTCCATTCAGAAACAACAATGCCGATTTTATAATCGGCACCATTCGGAATTTCTTCCTTCTTGTAATAAGATAAATTTCTATTGGCTGTAGCCATTGTTATTTAACAATGTTGTTGCTCGAACGAGATAAGAACTTCTCGATAGACTTTTGTGATGCAAAAGTTGGATAATTATCTTGAATGGAAGTGTAGTATTCAGTTGCTTTATCAAATTTCTTTAGTTTCTCAGCACATAAACCGGCTTTGAATAAATACATTGGACTCGTAAATTCATTATCTTCCATTTCTGCTGCTTCGAAATACTTGTGCTCAGCCTCATCGTATTTTTTCATCTCAGATAAGCAATCACCTTGAAGACCTGTGGAGAAAACACGAAGATACGTGTCATCCAAATCAACATCCTCTAAATTGTCTAGTGCTTTTTTAAATTGACCTTTTTTCATGTATTGGGTTGCCAATAAATATTGTCCAATTTCACCTCCTGATTTACCATCATAATTGCGAACAAATGGTTCCAATGCCTTGATTGCTTGATCAGTGGAATCTTTTGATATATAATTCATGGCAATCCACCAACCATCGTTTGATTTCTCATTATCCGGTAACCACATAAATTGACGGTATAATAAAAATACTAATCCAAGTCCAACGATTCCACCAACAAAGTAAGTACCTAATTTAAATTTCTTATCGGAATTAAATTTTGATTTAAGAAGGTCAAAACTTAAGTTTTCTAACATATTCTAAATTTTAGGTGCAAAAATAATTATTTTTTTGACAAGCACAGCGTTTATTTTATTTCCAAAGTTTTCCTTTTCTGATTTAATTGAAAGATTATTGAAAACCTTTTTTATTTCGGTAATTTCTTAGTTTTGCAAACGAATTATGCTAAGAAATCTTATATTTTTAATAATCTTATTTCCATTATCAATCGCTTTTTCACAAAATAAGCCAAACCAAGGTGAAGGATCTTTGTTTGGGAAGGTTATAAATGAACAAACCGATAAGGCAATTGAGTATGTTTCCTTAAAATTGTTGTCTCAAACAGACTCTTCTGTAATTTCGGGCGTTTATTCCGATGCTGACGGAAAATTTAATATGGATAATTTGCCTTTTGGAACTTTCATTCTGAAAATTTCGCTAATGGGCCTAGAATCAAAGTTTATTTCGCCGGTGCTTTTAACAGCCAATACAAAATTGGTCAACATTGGAACCATTAAACTTTCACCCAATAAAGAAGTTGTTTTAAAGGATGTAAAAGTCGTTGGAAAATCCGATGTTCTTACAACTGGGATTGATAAGAAAATTTATAATGTTGCAGAGGATTTATCCGTAAAAGGTGGAACTGCTAACGATATTTTGAACCGTTTACCTTCGGTTGAAGTAGATCAAGATGGAAATGTAATGTTGCGTGGTGAAGGTACTGTAACGGTTTTAATTGATGGAAGGCAAAGTTCGCTTTCCGGAGGGAATGGAAAGTCATTATTGGATGCTTTACCAGCAGGTTCTGTGGAGCGAATCGAAATTGTTACGAATCCTTCAGCGAAGTATAACCCTGATGGCACCTCTGGAATTATAAATATCGTTTTAAAAAAAAATAAATTAAAAGGGCTAAATGGATCCGTTTCACTAAACCTTGGTTCAGGAGATTTAACTGGAGGAAATGTAGCCGAAGGAAATGCATCCTTAAGTTACCGAAATGGTTGGGTTAATGTTTACGGAATATACAATTACCGATATTTAGATGGTTATCGAAATAATTATTCTTTTATTAAACAAACGTTAAGTTCTGGAGATGATTTGTTCGTGGATCAAAATCGTTTGGGAACGGATCTGAACGCAGGAAATAGTTTTAGAATTGGAGCTGATTTTTTCCTGAAAGGAAGAAATACGTTAGCCTTTTCAGCCACTGGAAATGTTGGTCGTAGAGATCGAACAGGTGATCTTTGGAGTAATGTTTATTCTAATTCGTCATCATCCATTGATTTGTGGCGAAGAGTTTCTTATGATCCATCTCAACAACATAATTACGATGTCAATTTGAATTTTCGTCATGATTTGAAAAACGAGCGAGGAAATTTTGTTTTTGATGCAAGTCAATCGTTCGGTAATGAATCGATTCAAGGGTATTATCAAAATATTTATTACAATCCTGATTCAACTTTGAGTAATAAAAATAAATTGTCTCAGCAAATCTTCAATAAAGAGCAAAATAACATTTCCAATTTCCAATTTGATTTTACGTATTTGTTTCCCAGAATTAATGCGAGAATGGAAACAGGAACAAAGGCAATTTTTTCCCAGCAAGCTGTAAATCCGATTTCTCAGACGCGTGATACGTTGTCTAATTTATGGTTCGACGACACATTGGCCAATTTTCAGTACCGATACAATGAACAAATTTATAGTGTTTATGGAATTTTTGGTCAACAAATTGGAAAGTTCAAATATCAAGGTGGAATTCGATTGGAACAAGCTTTTCAAATCCCTAATTTGATTTCAGATACCATTCGAATTGTCAATAATTATTTCAATTATTTTCCATCGGCTCATATTCGATACTCTTTGGCTGAAAAAACAGAAATCGGACTTAGCTACAGCAAGCGAATTACACGGGCAACTTCGGCTGACATGAATCCCTTTACTTCCTATGCAGATCCATTTAACTTGCGAAAAGGGAATCCTTATTTGAAGCCAGAGTTTATTGATTCTTACGATTTTTCTTTTTCACATGATCAAAAAAAATGGTCTGTTTTAGCAAGTGCATACTACAGAAATAGCAAAGGTGTAATCTCTAGATTCAAAGAGTTTTATGAAAACGGAACAAGCGCAGTCACGTTTAGAAATATTGGTGAGACGCATACCTTAGGACAAGAGCTGGTTGTAAATTACAAACCATACACTTGGTGGAGAAATACGTTTTCTTGGAATGGAAATTATATTTGGTACATAACAAATACATCCGAACTTCCTAATAGACAGGGTTATGTGATGAATTTTAAATACAACATGTCCATTGAATTCTGGAAAAAAACTGCTACTGTTCAATTGAGTGCAACTTACAATGGAAGAAGAATTACGGTTCAGGGAATTGCCCAACGTCAAGGCCCTATAGATTTAGCATTTGATAAGAAATTTTTTCAGGGAAAACTTTCGGTAGGGACACGAATTACAGATATTTTTAATCAACAAGGATTTTATTTTGAGATTAGTCGACCGGGGATTTATCAAGAATCTGAATTCAAATGGTTGACAAGAAGGATATTCCTTAATCTTTCCTACAAATTCGGAAAACTTGAGATGTCTAATAAATCTAGATTGCCCGGTTCAGAGGGTAGTGGAGATATGTGATTCAAAAGTAATTTAAATATGTTTGAAACAGTTTCCGTAGACGAGGCCATTTCGAAAGGACATCGAATGATAACAGTGCCAATAAGTCTCATAATTCTTATTGGTATTTTCCTTGGATTGTTTTTAGCAATTAATAAAATCGTTCCTTATTGGTTTGCTCCTTTGAGCATTATTATAGCCATAATACCTGCATGGTTATATTGGAGTTTTTTTATTACTAAATGGCGAATTTGGGCTTTTGAGAATGTTCGAAATGTTCACGAATTGAAAAAGAGAGCAATCCGCGAAAAGTTGATTTGGAAAGATGGTAGTTTTTTTGAAAAAACTGAATTTAGAAATCAGAATCAAAAAGATACTTGGGAAAAACTTCTCGTAAAATTTGATAAAGCTGATGTTTTTGTGGATGATCCAAGTATTCCAAAAACAACTTTGATTTATTATTCGAAATTTAATGTTTATACACAAGTGGGAATGGGGTTTGTAGTAATGATGATTGGAATTGGAAATTTAATTAATAATCAAAGTCCGACATTAGGAATCATTATGATTGCAATTTCCATTTATTTTTTAGTCAAAAGTTTCAAAAAAGCGAAAAATAGGGAACCTCAATTAATTCTTAATGAAAAAGGAATTGAAACTTCAGAATTCGGTTTTCATGAATGGTCCCAAATATATGATGAAGAAGTTTGCACTGAAGGTAGCGGAAAATCAATTAAACGAAAATTAGTTTATTCTTGCCAAATTGGTCAAATTGAATTTTATATCGATGATCTGACAACTGATATAAAAAGTCTTAATAAATTGTTGATTATTTATCGTGGAAGAAATTTATCTAAAAAATGAAACAACACGAATACATTCTATCCAATTCCGGATTAAATCCAAAAGCTGTTTCGAACACGCTTCAACTGTTGAATGAAGGAGCAACGATTCCTTTTATTGCGCGCTATCGAAAAGAAATGACTGGAGGGCTTGATGAAATTGAAATTGCCCAAATCAGAGATTTAGCAAAGAAATTCGATGAAATTACCGGGAGACAGCAAACAATTCTGAATGCTATCGAAGAACAAGGAAAATTAACTCCGGAACTCAGAGATAAAATTGAAACTTGTTTCGATTCAAATCTCTTGGAAGACATTTATCTGCCTTATAAACAAAAAAGACTTACCAAAGGCGAAAAAGCAAAGAAACTTGGATTAGAGCCACTTGCAAAAATGATCATGGCGCAACGAGGTGGAGTGCCTGAAATAATGGCCGAAAAGTTTGTAAAAGGCGAAGTTTTGGATGAAGATATGGCCTTGGAAGGAGCTAAAGACATTATCGCTGAATGGATTAACGAAAATACAGTGGCTCGTTCAAGAATGCGGCAGTTATTTCAGAGAAAGGCACTATTGGTTTCGAAACTGGTAAAAGGAAAGGATGAAGAAGGAGCGAAATACCGCGATTATTTTGATTTTTCTGAACCGCTTTATAAATGTGCGTCACATCGTTTATTGGCTTTAATTCGTGCGGAACGCGAAGGGATTATTTCATTGAAATCGCAACCAATACAGGAAGAAGCAATAGAATCTTTGGAACGATTCTTTGTAAAAGGAAACGATGCTTGCAGTCAGCTTGTCGCTGAAGCCTGCAAAGAATCCTACAAACGATTGATGTGTCCATCCCTTGAAAATGAAATCCTAAATGAAGCAAAAGAGAAAGCAGACAAAGAAGCTATAAAAATCTTTTCTACAAACTTGCGGCAGTTGCTTTTGGCACCGCCACTGGGTTCAAAACGAATTTTGGCTATCGATCCAGGCTTTCGAACGGGTTGTAAAGTGGTTTGTTTAGATGAATCTGGTTCGCTTTTGATGAATCAAACCATTTATCCGCATCCACCGCAAAATGAAAGTGCTACAGCGAAAGCCAAAATTGCCCAATTGGTTGAATCATATAAAATTGATGCCATCGCAATCGGTGACGGAACGGCAGGAAGAGAGACAGAGACTTTAATCAAACACATCCGTTTTAACAAAGAGGTGGAAGTGTATGTCGTTCGAGAAGACGGCGCTTCGATTTATTCAGCGAGTTCAATTGCCAGAAAAGAATTCCCAGATTACGATGTAACCGTCCGTGGTTCCGTTTCCATCGGTAGACGCTTGATGGATCCGCTTGCAGAACTCGTTAAAATCGATCCTAAGTCAATAGGAGTAGGGCAGTATCAACATGAAGTCAATCAGAATTTATTGAAAGATGCATTGGATGATGTAGTAATTTCAGCAGTAAATGCCGTTGGCGTAGATTTGAATACTGCGTCGCCTTACTTATTGAGCTATGTTTCTGGTCTTGGACCTGCTTTGGCTGAAAACATTGTCGCTCACCGAAATGAAAACGGAAAGTTTGAATCGCGCGAGGAATTGAAAAAGGTCAAACGTCTCGGAGACAAAGCATTCGAACAAGCTGCGGGCTTTCTGCGTGTGCGTGATGCCAAAAATCCGCTTGACAATTCTTCTGTTCACCCAGAGAGTTATTTGTTCGTTTCACAGATTGCGAAACATGTCAACTTAGACATTAAAGATTTAATTGGCAATTCGCAATTACTAGATAGTTTGAAAAAGAGTGATTTCCCACAAATCGATTCATATACGTTTGAGGATATAATCAACGAGCTCAAAAAACCAGGGCGTGACCCGCGAAAAATGGCAAAGATACTTGAATTCGATCACCGCATCAAAACCATTGATGACCTAAAAGTTGGAATGACCTTAACCGGAATTGTGACCAATGTAACTGCATTCGGAGCTTTTGTAAACATAGGGATTAAAGAAAATGGATTAATTCACAAATCAAATCTTGCAGATACTTACGTGGATGACCCTGCTAAATTCATTGCATTACATCAACACGTTGAAGTTAAGGTTTTAGAAGTTGACGTGGCTCGAAAAAGAGTAGGGTTGAAGAAGATATAAACCTAACCTTTGCAACGAATAACTTTATTAATTAATGCAAAATATGCAACGATTAATTTTGGTTTGCGACGAATAAGTTGTATATTCGTAGCATAATTAGCAACGAATGTCATTTTATATCTATCAAAAACGCGATTGGCCAAATTTTATCTGGAATAATGACGAGCTGTTACCTGCATTGAGTGAAGCGCGAAACTTACAGGGAAGGTTATTCGGAAAAATGGATTCGCTTGGTTTTAATTTGAGGGACGAGGCACTCTTGGATACCATGACACTTGATGTGTTAAAAACATCTGAAATCGAAGGAGAATTTTTAAATTCTGATCAAGTTAGATCTTCAATTGCAAGGAAACTAGGAATGGAGATAGCAGGTTCAGTTAACTCTGATCGAAACGTTGACGGAATCGTGGAAATGATGTTGGATGCTACCCAGAATTATTCTGATGTGTTAACTGCCGAAAGATTATTTAATTGGCATTCCGCTCTTTTTCCAAGTGGTCGCAGTGGTATGTATAAAATAACAGTTGCAAAATGGCGTAAAGATTCAACTGGTCCGATGCAAGTGGTTTCGGGAGCAATGGGCAAGGAAAGAATACATTTTCAAGCACCTGATTCAATTTTCGTTGAGAAAGAAATGCTACAGTTTTTGGATTGGTTTAATGATAACAACATAAAAACTGATTTAGTAATAAAAGCAGCAATCGCTCACTTGTGGTTTGTAACCATTCATCCATTTGATGATGGAAATGGAAGGATCGCACGGGCATTAACGGATATGCTACTTGCGCAATCAGACAAGAGCAATCAACGATTTTATAGTATGTCGGCACAAATCAGAATAAACAGAAAAGAATACTACGAAATGTTGGAGAAGACTCAAAAAGGAGATTTGGATGCTACGGAGTGGATTAGTTGGTTTTTGAACTGCTTAATAAAAGCATTGAAATCAACTGATATAACCTTGGGAAGAATCATTAGAAAGGCTAAATTTTGGACTCAACACACGGATACTTTATTAAACGAAAGACAAAAAAAGTTGCTTAACAAATTGTTGGATGGTTTTGATGGAAAACTCACTTCGTCGAAGTGGTCAAAAATTGCCAAATGTTCAAAGGATTCTGCAATTCGAGATATTAACGATTTAATCGAAAAAAATATTCTCCAAAAAGAAGTTGCAGGAGGTCGAAGTACCAATTATGAGTTGAAAGTCGGATAACTTATAGTTCGTTATAGAATCTGAACTTTCTTTACTTGCTTTTGTTTTAAGGTCATGTATCAACTTAAACGAACACAATTCATAAAGGCAGATATTCAAACGTGCTGGGAGTTTTTTTCTTCGCCGAAAAATTTAAAACTGATAACTCCACCATACATGGGATTTGAGGTAAAAGTGGATTTGCCTGAAAAAATGTACGAAGGTTTGATGATTGAATACACCGTTCGACCGCTTTTTGGTATTCCAATGTCTTGGATTACTGAAATAAAAACAGTTAAAGAAAACGAATTCTTTGTTGATGAACAACGAAAAGGTCCTTACACGATTTGGCATCATGAACATCATTTTAAACAAGTTGAAGGTGGAGTTGAAATGACCGACATCGTTTCGTATGTTATTCCTCTTGGGATTTTAGGGAAAATTGCCCACCCAATTATTGTCCGCAAGAAATTAGAAGAGATATTTGCTTATCGTTTTCAAAAAGTGGAAGAGATTTTTAATTCATAAGGTTTTATTAATTTATCACCTCATTTTTAATTATCTTTTCGAAAAATATTAAATTACTGAAGAGTTTTAAGCCATTTTGAAATTTTACTTTCCCAATTGTATTTTTCGGATAATAATTTTCTAGCTTCGGTTTGTCGTTGTTGAGTTTTAGATGATAACATTCTAATTGCGCACTCTGCAATTTCATTAGCATTATCACAAATATTTAAGTGTGATTGAATATCAATTTCAAACGCATTAGCTGCCATTGATGTAGTTATTACCGGCAATTCCATACTCAATGCTTCTAAAATTTTATTTTGCATTCCTGTACCTATTCGCATTGGAGCAACGAAAAGTGTAGCCGTTGAATAAGCAGTTCTGATGTCGTCAACTTTACCAGTTACTTCAATTAATTCATTTTCTAAATTTTTGATAGAACGATCAGGATCAACCCCGGAAATTGTAAGTTTACATTTTGGAATTTTATTCCATACCAATGGCATAATTTCTTTAGCTAAAAACAATACGGCATCGATGTTTGGTGGGTATGACATATTGCCCGTAAACAAGATCGTAAAGTCAATTTTTGAGTTGTCATTTTTTGGACTGAAAAAAATTGTATCGATACCGTTTTCTACGATTTTCCATTTCGTTGGATTAGGCGAGTCGATTAAACGACAATCTTGCGAACTGATTACCAAATGTTCATCAAAATTCGACCAAATTGTCCTTTCGTAGTTTCTCAGACGATTCGATTCAATTTTGAATAGAATATTCATTGGGAAATTCGATTTTTCAGATCTTCTGCGCATTCCTTCACCAAGGGCATCCATGTAGTCGATTATTTTATGGCCGTTGGCATAATTTTTACAATACTCAGTGGTTCTAATTAATTGAGAAAACACAATTTCAGGCTTTATTTCTTGAAGAAGTTTGTTGATTCTCGTTTTTGCTTTTTTTTGTTCAAATAAACAAACTTGAAATGGTTTTTTAATAAAAATGTTGAATGGAAGTAATGCAGTTTTCCATTTTGAAAGTTGAATGAAATGCCATGTGACATTTGGTAATTTTAATTGATTTTCTATTTCGATATTTAATTCATTGAAATGCAGGCAACAAACATTCAATTCAAAGCCCGATTGAGAAAGTTGTTTTATAAAATGATACGCTCTTAATTTATCCCCTTTGTCTAAAGGATAAGGAACACGCGATAAAACAATAAACCATTTCATTTGGATTTCCTCAATTTGTGGATGTTAATTTGAATAATTCATTGGCTAAAATCTCATTTATTTTAGATTTTTCGAAGTAATCTTTGATTGTTTTTTTTCCGCCCATTCCTCTGTAAATTCTTAAAGTATGATTTTCAATCAGTTCACATAAGTCTGCGATGAACTCTTCTTTAGTTTCATTCGATTTAAAATCAATAGGGATTCCCTCAGCAGACTTTTTTGATAAAGAACATGGGATCCCAATAGTCATTGCCTCAAGAACTTTCATTTTCACACCAGAACCGCTTAAAAGTGGAGAAATAAAGATATCATTTTTCGATAAAAAATCAGATGAACTTTCAACAAATCCATGAAGTTGAACCCCATCTATTTTATTCAAATGACTTATTTCATTTGAGTGAGAACCAGCAATATGAAGCTCAAGAAATTCAAATTTTTCTTTCAATTTAATGAATACATTTTGTACAAACCAATTCATCGCTTCTTTATTAGGTTCCCAATTAAATGAGCCAATAAAACAAAGTTTTTTATTGCCATAATTCAATTCGAAATCCTGATTTTCCATTGTAACAGGCAGAAGAACTGTTCTACAAGTTGAAAATGATTTAATTATTTTGGAGTCATTTGTTGAGAGTGGTAAAATTAGTTCAGGTTCAGAAAGGAAGGATTGTTCGTATTTTTTTAATTTTCTAAAAAGTTGATTTAAGTAAATTTTCCTAAAAATGCCTTTAGCGCTATGCTTTTGATCTTCCCAAATTTGATTTTCGATGTTATGGGCCCGATAAATGAACTTAGAATTAGTTTTGTATTTTAAATCTTTGAAATAAACTGAGGCATATAGACTTTCGAAAATTATGACATCAAATCTTTTAGCTTGACATAAACTTATGAGTTGCTCAGCTATTCTTTTGTTGTAAAAACGACTAAGATTATAAGATTTTCCTGTAACTAAATTAATAAAGGCATCGACCGGTTTAATTCTTATATCAATCTTCGCATTAAGAAATTCGAATTTAGTAAGAGTTTTTTCTGGAAATGATTTAATATCGAAAGGGTGTTTGTATGTGGAAAGTGAAAAGTGAGTTATTCGTTCAACAATATCGATGTCTTTTAAATTTTCTAAAAATCTGCTCATAGCCAAACATCCTCCATCGATGATTGGGTAGGGTGGTTTATGGCTAATAATTAGAATATTCATTTATTGGATTTCTTTTTAAAAATTGTTAGCCAAAATTCCTTGTTGAATATTTCCGAATCATTTGATGCATGATATGATATAAAAATTGCAACAGGTGTAAAGAAAAGTCCTCCTAACCACATTCCCCAAAAAGGACTGAGTACTTTTGTGTTTGCTAAATTTTCTCCGATACTAATCAAAATGAAATAGAGCATAAAAACGACTGCAGCAATTACTACTGGGGCACCAAATCCACCTTTTCGTATAATTGCGCCAAGCGGTGCTCCAACAAAAAACAACACGATGATAGCATATGTCAGGGCGAACTTTCGATGAAATTCAATCCAATACATATTAGATTCGTTTTCGGTAGTTTCCAAGAAGGAAATCTGGTTATTGATGTTTTCGTTACTATTGTACAATGCTGAAATCACTGCTTCATAAGTTCTTTTTCGTTCAACTTTGGTCAATTTATCGAATATAACTACATCAATTTTATCGGAAGTATTATTTCTAAATCCTTGATTTTTAATTGTTTGAATTTTAGTAAGTGAAGCATGTTGGTTTTTAAGTCCCTTTGCAAATTGATCTAAAATCTTGGCCTTTTTTACTTTTAAGGAGTCCATCGCCTGTGAAATCTGAAAAACATTCATCATTTCATATTTATCTGTAAAAATGTCTTCATCTGATCGATTTAACGAGAATCCGGATATATTTAATTTATAAATTCCTTTTTCAAAAGAGGAAATCCGTGCTGGGCGGGAATATGTTGCATTGCCTATAGGGTTCCCATTCGGACTAAAAACTGGATTTTGTATTTCCATTTCCTCATAAATATGCCCGTTCTTTAAGTCAAAAAACAAGTATCTTCCATTTTCGGATTTGTAAACACGAGCTTCTTCTGCCTTAACCGTTTTAATTTCCGTGGGCGTTGTATGGTCATGGATTGTGATTCCTTTGAACAAACTATCTTTTCCTTCTTTCACCTTGATTGCATACCCTTCGAAATCTTTGGTGTAGACTCCTGGTGTTAAAACGGTTGAAATTTTAGTATTCTGAATATCATATATAAGTGAATGCCACTTCAAATTAGCGACTGGAATAACGTAATTTGCAAAATAAAACGTAAAGCAAGCGATTAGCGTAACCATTATCATCAATGGACGCATAATGTGAAAAAGCGACAGACCGCTTGACTTCAGTGCTGTTAATTCATTATTTTCGGAAAGATTTCCAAATGTCATCAAGGAAGAGAGTAAAATGGCAAGTGGAAGTGCCAAAGGAATTAAACTTGCGGAAACGTAAAACAATAATTCCAATATAACAAAAACGCCCAATCCTTTTCCCATTAAGTCATCGATGTAAACCCAGAAAAATTGAAGTATTAAAATAAACATTGAAATTATCAATGTTATGACAAAGGGTCCGGCGAACGATCGTAAACTGAATAAATAAAGACGTTTCAAGTCTTAAAATTTATACAAAAATAGGGAATTACTATTTAACACAGGAGTTTAAGCTCCAAGGATTCGTTTTAAATCAGCAACCTGCTGATTCCAGAGCAATATAGCACTTTCTTTATCTTCAGGATTGGCAAAGTCTGTAATGTTCAGTGCAACTTGATTCGTAATTGGGTCAATAGTGTATCCTATTTCAAAATATGAATCTAAACCTTCCTCTTCATCCGCTAACCATTTAAATCGAATGCGCGATTGCGCTTTGTGATGAATTAACCGAGCTTGTTCAGTGCTACCATCCCAATCAAAGGTGTAGATATCATCTTTTACATTCACGTCATCCGCAAACCATTCGCCAAGACCATCCGGTGATGAAAACATTTTCTCTAAAATTCTTGGGGAAGAATTTAGAATAAATTCCAACTGATACATTTCTTTCATAAGAATAGTCTTGAGTTTAAATTGTAATTTTGTTTTTATTCATTGCAATATAATAAAATTTTTCTTTGGCACTAATAGATTCTTTTGAAAAAAGCGGAAATTTTTTATTCAGGTATAGAGGTCATTTACCGTTGATTCTCATTATTTTATCAATTCCAGTTGCGTTTTTGACTCCGTATAATCAATTACACAAAATTGAATATTTTCAATTTTCAATTTTTGTTGGTGCATTTATCTTTATCGCGTTAGGTCATTTTATCAGAATTCATACAGTAGGAAGAAGATTCATGCAGTCATCTGGTCGAAATAGAAGTCATCAAGTTGCTAACAATTTGAATACAAAAGGAATTTATTCAATTGTGCGTCATCCTTTATACCTTGGTAATGGTTTTATATGGTTAGGATTGACATGTTTTCTTGAAAATCTTTGGTTTTCGATAATTTTTATTTTAGTCTTTTGGATTTATTACGAGCGTATAATGTTCGCTGAAGAGCAATTTCTATCTAGAAAATTTGGAGATGATTATTGTAAATGGGCGAATCAAGTCCCAGCTTTTATTCCTGATTTTAAGAATTATCAATCATCTGCCAACTTATTTTCATGGAGGATTGTTTTAAAAAATGAATACCCGGGCTGGATCTCCACTGCAACTACTTTATTGTTCATTTTTGTTTTGAAAAGTTCTGTGGTCGAAAGTAAATTCCATTTCACTCAAACAGATTTTATTTTCGCAGGCATAATACTTGTTTTTGGAATCACATTTAAATTCATAAAAAAGTATACAACCTTCTTTAATCCAATGGATTAGATTTTAAATTCCTGTCGTTGCTGTATCGATCTACTCAAGGTGATTTCGTCGGCATATTGTAACTCTGAACCCACCGCCACACCCCTTGAAAGTGCTGTGATAAACGGAGAAAATCCCTGGAGTTTTTTGAATAAATAGAAATTGGTTGTATCTCCTTCCATAGTTGGGCTCAAAGCGAAAATAATTTCTTTTGTTTGACCAATAGATACTTTCTCAACCAATGACTCGATATTCAAATCATTTGGTCCTATTCCATCCATAGGTGAAATTAATCCTCCAAGAACATGATAAATCCCTTTGTAACTTCCTGTTGATTCGATCGCCATTACATCGCGAATATCTTCCACAATACAAATTGTCTGATGGTCGCGATTGGGATTTTCGCAGATTGGGCAAACTACATAGTCAGAAATATTTCCACAAATTTTGCAAGCTTTAATTTTTTGTTTCAATTCGATTAAAGACGCAGAAAAATCATCTATTTCTGTTTCAGATCGTTTCAATAAATGCAAAGCCAATCTTAAGGCAGTTCGTCTTCCTATGCCTGGCAAAGAGGCTAACTGGTCTACAGCATTTTCAAGATATTTTGAAGGGATATTCAAATTGTAAAAATTCAATCAAAAATAATGAATTCTTGTCGTATCGATTGACTTAATTGTTTAAAGATTTGAAAAAGATTAACTTTGTTTAGAATGGCACAAAAGGAACTTAATATTCGTAATAAAAAAGCGAGATTCGAATATCATCTCGAGGATGTTTTTAATGCGGGTATCCAGCTTAGTGGTACAGAAATCAAAAGCATCCGAAATGGCAAAGCGAGTATACTTGAAGCATACTGTGTCTACAGTAATTCAGAGGTTTGGATCCGAAACATGCATATTACGGAGTATGAAAATGGATCATTCTACAATCATAAACCGAGAGCGGATCGTAAACTTTTATTAAATCGAAAGGAAATCGATAAGATTGAAAAATTTCTAAAAATTAAAGGAAATACGCTTATTCCATTGAAATTATTTTTGTCAGAAAAGGGTTGGGTAAAAGTAGAAATTGCTTGTGCTATTGGTAAAAAACTTCACGATAAACGTCAGGATCTTAAAGAGAAAGATGACAAACGCGAAATGGATCGAGCACTAAAACGTTAATCCTTAATTACCGGATATCCAGGGTATTTCTTTTTATCGAATACAAATTTACTGTCATCCACATCCGGATTTTCAGTGAATTTTGTCAAGGAATAAGTCATAACGGTTCCATCTTTCGCTTTCATAATGGCCTTTTTTAATTCACCATCTGTTTTAGAAATGTATAGAACGATTGTATGATATTCAGCCTTTGAAGGGTTTTTTGGATATAAATCAATTACATGCACAGCATCACCGTTTAGCTTATCTTCTTTCATGTATTTATTTTTAAAACCACTTTCCCAGATTGTCATTAATTTTTTAGGATTTATTCCATCTTCGTCATCGTTGGCATCGGATTCATAAACTGATTTTTCTTCTTTAACAACAGTCCATGTTTTTAAACCATTGGAAATTATTGTGTTATCTCCATATGATGCTGAAAATTTGTTGCCCTTAACCCAACCTTTACCTGTTTCGCTTTGGTTTGTTCCCGTTTCAGAGTTTTTGATGCTTGCGCTAAATTCAATGTAGAAAGATTTTAATCCTTTCATTTTATTTGATAATTTATCTAAAATGCCTTGAGCCTTAGAATCTTGCGCAAAAGAAAACTGAGCGTTTAAAACGATCAATAAAATTGTTGTCAATACTGATTTCATCTTGTAAATTTATTTGTGCAAATATCTAAAATTATGCCAAACGGTCAGAGGTTGTAAAATTTGATTTTATCAACACATTTTTTAATTAATAGATTTGGGATTTGAAACCTTTTCTTTCAAAAGGGCTATCTCTAATACTTCAGTCATTTTATTTACATAGTGAATGGTTAATCCCTTTAAGTAATCTGAATTAATTTCATCAACGTCTTGCTTGTTTTTAGCACAAAGAATTATTTCTTTTATACCGGCTCGTTTTGCTGCGAGAATTTTCTCCTTAATTCCTCCAACAGGGAGCACATCACCTCGCAAGGTAATTTCACCGGTCATTGCTAGATTATTTTTAACCTTTCTCTGAGTGAATAAGGACGCTAATGATGTTAACATGGTTATTCCTGCACTCGGTCCGTCTTTAGGAGTAGCACCTTCTGGAACATGAATATGAACGTTATGATTATCAAAAACATCCTGATTCAAGTTGAGTTCGTTACTATTTGCTTTTAGAAACTCCAAAGCAATTAAAGCCGATTCTTTCATTACATCTCCTAAATTACCTGTTAAGGTTAATTTTCCCTTTCCTTTTGTAATGGATGACTCAATGAACAAGATATCTCCGCCGACACTTGTCCATGCCAGTCCCGTAACAACACCGGCCACATCGTTGTTGTCATATTTGGTTCGTGTTCGGCCCGCTCCGAGAAATTTAAAAATATCTTCCTCGGTTATTTTTACCTCAAAAGATTCTTCCATAGCAATTTGTCTAGCTCGATTTCTGACAATTTTTGCCGAGAGTTTGTCTAGTCCACGGACACCAGACTCATTTGTATATTGTTCAATGATTTTCTCCCAGATTTTTTTATCAATTGAAATGTCTTTTTTCGAAATTCCATGTTCAAAAATTTGTTTTGGAAGTAAATGTCTTTTAGCTATTTCAATTTTCTCTTCTATTGTGTAACCATTTACCTCAATAATCTCCATTCGATCTCTTAATGGACCTTGAATAGAAGATAAACTATTTGCTGTAGCAATAAACATGACCTTGGATAAGTCAAATTCGGTTTCTACGTAATTATCATAAAAGGCATTGTTTTGCTCTGGATCCAAAACTTCAAGTAGAGCAGAGGAGGGGTCTCCGTGGTTACTGCGACCGAGTTTGTCAACTTCATCTAAAACGAAAACGGGATTTGCTTTTTCTGCCTTTTTTAAATTTTGCATTATTCGGCCAGGCATTGCGCCAATATATGTTTTTCGATGTCCGCGAATCTCAGCTTCGTCATGAACTCCACCTAGCGACATTCGAATGTATTTTCTTCCAAGCGCTTCTGCAATTGATTTACCAAGAGAGGTTTTTCCAACCCCAGGAGGTCCGTAGAAACATAAAATCGGTGATTTCATATTTCCTTTAATTTTCAAAACGGCTAAATATTCTAGAATTCGTTCTTTTACTTTTTCCAATCCGAAATGATCACGATCAAGGATTTTTTCAGCGCGTTTTAAATCGAGATTATCTTTTGAGTAGTCACCCCAAGGAAGATCTAACAATAAATCTAAATAATTCAACTGAACGGTATACTCAGCACCTTGTGGATTCATTCTTTGAAGTTTCTCGAGTTCCTTTCGAAATAATTTATCAACTGAACTAGACCATTTTTTCTTTTTCGCACGTTCTTCCATATCTCGAACGTCTTGAACTTGAGGATTGTCGCCCAATTCATCCTGTATGGTACGCATTTGTTGATGTAAGAAATACTCACGCTGTTGACGATCCAAATCTTTTTTTACTTTGTTTTGAATTTCATTACGCATTTCGAGCATTTGAGCCTCTAGAGTCAAATGTTCCAGGACCATCATGATACGTTTTTTCAAATCCAATTCTTCAAGCATTTCTTGCTTTTTGGAAACATCCGCATTCATGTTTGATGAAATGAAATTCACCAAAAATGTTGGGCTATCTATGTTTCCAATTGCAAATTGAGCTTCTGATGGAATATTAGGACTATCGCGAATAATTTGAAGTGCAAGGTCTTTTATTGATTTAAAAATGATATCCAATTCCTTATCACTCTTATCAATTCGTTTCTCTTTGATGATTTTTACTGTCGCTAACATGTAAGGTTCGGTCCGAAGAGGTTGAATAATTTCAAACCTTCTTTTACCTTGAATGATAACAGTAGTTGAACCATCAGGCATTTTGAGCATTCTTACAATTTGGGCAACAGTACCAATTTTATTTAAATCTTCGAATTCTGGGGATTCTTCCTCTTGATTTTTCTGAGAAACAACACCAATGATTTTATTCCCTTTGTTCGCTTCCTGAATTAATTTAATAGATTTGTCTCTTCCAACAGTTATTGGGATAACAACGCCTGGAAACAATACATTATTTCTAAGGGGTAAAATAGGTAATTCAGATGGAAATTTTTGATTGTTCACATTTTCCTCTTCCTCAGCGGTAATAAGAGGAATAAACTCAGCATCACTTTCCATTTCACCTGAAAAACCAAAAAAATCAATATCACTTAAATTACTCATAGTCGAAATATTTGAGACATTCTGTCAGTTATTCCATGATCAAAATTAACAATAATGGATATTCGGAATGTTTTCCCCTATTCGTCAAGGGCTGTGCCAAAAATAATTTACAGAAAAATTGACTTATGCCAGATAAATAGCCTTCATAGAATAGCACTAATTTATTTTCATAATTTTACGGCCGAATAGTTCAATTGTCTTTAATTTTTCTTTAATGACAAATTTGAATGAAAAATGGTAAGTTCATGATTGTTTGAAATTACCGAAACTTATTGTTAGACGAATTCGTAGGATGAGCTTGTTGTGGTAAAGAATAAGAATGAAAACTTTCGATCCGTTGAACTTAATAAAATTTAAAACAGCATTTCTAGACTAAAAGAAAAATGAGAACGAAATACATTGACTTGATTGATCAAACTTTTGATTTTCCCCAAAATGAGTTTAATTTAAGGGAAGATCGCTTATTTTTCCATGGAATCGATTTGATGAGATTGATTAATGAGTATGGAACTCCTTTAAAATTTAACTATTTACCTCAAATATCTAACAATATACAAAGAGCAAAGAGTTGGTTTCGTGAAGCTATAAATAATCTTGGATACGCTGGTAAATATTATTATTCTTACTGCACAAAAAGTAGCCATTTTGCATTTGTGCTAGATGAAGTTCTTCGAAACGATGTCCATATTGAAACTTCTTCGGCTTTCGATATAGATATTGTAAACAAGCTTGTTGAAACTGGGAAGTTGGATCGAGGTAGATATGTTATTTGTAACGGTTACAAACCAGATTTGTATTTAAATAATATAGTGCAATTAATTGAGGATGATTTTCTAAAAGTAATCCCAGTTGTAGATAATATAGACGAATTACAAAGACTGATAGATAGTACAAGTAAAGAATTAAACATAGGTGTTCGAATTGCTTCTGAGGAGGAACCTAAATTTGAATTTTACACCTCAAGGCTTGGTATTCGATATCGCGAAATAGTACCATTTTATAAAGCAATTTTAAAAGATAATCCAAGAGTTAAGGTTAAAATGCTTCATTTCTTTATAAACACGGGTATTAACGACACAGCATACTATTGGAACGAATTAACCAAGTGTTTGAGAATTTACAGTGATTTAAAGAAGCTATGCCCTGAACTCGATTCGCTGAACATTGGTGGAGGATTTCCAATTAAAAAATCATTGGCTTTCGATTTTGATTATGCTTACATGGTGCGAGAAATATTAACCCAAATAAAGAGGGTATGCACCGATAATGATATTCCAGAACCAAATATTTTTACCGAATTTGGTTCGTTTACCGTTGGTGAAAGTGGAGGAGCAATTTTTAGTGTCTTGCATCAGAAACAACAAAATGATCGTGAAAAATGGAATATGATTGATTCTTCTTTCATGACTAATCTTCCTGATACATGGGCAATTAATCAACGATTTATTATGCTCCCAATTAATCGATGGAATGATGACTATGAGCGTGTTTTACTCGGAGGCTTAACATGCGACAGCGATGATTATTATAATTCGGAGCAACATTCGAATGCTATTTATTTGCCGAAATTTGATAAAAATAATCCTTTATACATCGGTTTTTTCAATACGGGAGCATACCAAGAAACCATCGGAGGATTTGGAGGTTTAAAACATTGTCTGATACCAGAGCCAAAACATATTCTGATTAATCGTGATGAAGACGGTAAAATCAATACGGAAATCTTTAGTGAAGAACAAACGGCGCAAGATTATTTGAAAATTTTAGGTTATTAACTTTATTTTACTTTTTCACGGGGATAAACTATTATATTTGCACCGCAATTTGAGATGAGGGTAGATAAAATATACATTCGCAGTGGATCCAAATTTTCTGAACTCATTCAGAAATGGGGTGAGAATAAATCGAATGAAACTATTATTGTTACCGATAAATTTCAGGAGCAGTTTTTAGAAATGGACAGCCTTCTGATTTTTAATCAAAATCAAAATTTAAATAAAGAAATTCAGGACGTTAAGTCACATTTTGATAAGCAGCAAAAAGCAATACACAAAATCGACATCAACGGAACTTTAATGGTTGGGCTTTCCAACCTTGAATTATGGATAGAACGAGCAAAAGTAAAGCGCGTTTATATAGCTGGCTCAGATGATTTAATTCAAAATCCGAATCTCGAGAGGTATTTGGAAGCCATTCAATAACATTATTTTCTTTTAATAGTTGTTATAAAATCTTATTCTTTTTATTAAATTTACGTTTTTATTACACTTTTTTATTCTTTCTATATTTTTCTAATTTTTTGTTCGTGAGATTTCTTCGATTCATAACCCTAGTTTTAATTGTAATAATTGTTTCGTCATGCTCTGAAAGTATAAAACCTAAAAAGAAAACGATTAAAGTTGATAATTTGGTTTCGAATTTTAAAATTACTGGCAAAAACAACTTTGAAGCTTCGGTTTTAATTACGAAGGTAAATCCAAATAGTGCGAAACATCAATTCAAGGCCCAAATAAAAATATTTGCTAAATCAAAGCTGAAAATCGATACGACTTTCAAAACGGCATCACTTAAAAACTTATATTCGAGTATGATGCCAATTTTATATAAGATTCCTTTTGAGAAATCACAGAGTGTTAATTTTAAATACGAAAACAAGAAATTCGAAGAAATCTCGCCAGTCGAAGGTTCTGAAATTGATACAATTCTGTTGATGTCATTTATTACAAATAAAAAGAAGGAAAAAAATGTTTTAATCAATTTAGAAAAGGAAAATCTTTATGTTAAACCAAGATATACCATCGATTCTTTAAAAGCCAAAGATGGATTGAAAAGTTTAGAGAAATGCTTAAAATCTGTTATCAAATTAAAATATGAAGATAAAGAATTTGACATGGATAAGGAAATTTTTGCAACATGGCTGCATCTAGATACTTCAATGAAAGTCAAAATTGAAACAGATCCCATGCAGGTTTATTTGCAAAAGATTGCTGAAAAAATTGAAACTCCGTTATCTGAAATTTTAGCTGAAGTTGATTTAACTGATTCATTAAAAATGAATGAGGTCATCTTTTCAAGAGTAAATATTAATAACCAAATCAATGAGATTTTAAAATTAATTCCAAAAGGTGATAAAAGTAATTTAGAATTAATAATGACCAAAAGAGGATTGCCAAAAGGTATTAAAAAAGGTCACAAAGACTTTGTTGAAGTCAGTATATCAGAACAAAAATTATGGTTGTTTAAGGAGGGGAACCTCATTTTGGAAACAGATGTAGTAACTGGGAATAAGCGATACGGAAGATCAACGCCACCGGGAGATTATAAAGTTTTATACAAGGAGAGAAATAGAGTCTTACGCGGACGTGGATATGCATCATTTGTTTCCTATTGGATGCCATTTTATGGGGGGTATGGTTTACATGATGCAAATTGGCGAAGAAGATTTGGAGCGAATATTTATGAGTCTGGAGGTTCTCATGGCTGCGTGAATATCCCTCCTAAATTAGCCCCAATTGTTTATAATAATGTAAGTATTGGAACTCCAGTCCTGATATACTAATTGAGAATTCTTACAGATTAATGGAAAAGTCCTAATTGGGTATCTTTAAGATTTGACCAATTTGAATATTATCACTTCTAAGGTTATTTATCTTTTTAATTTTTGAGACACTGGTCCGATGTTTTTCAGCAATTTCGGAAAGTGTATCACCACTTTTTACTTTATATTTCTTTGTTGCTGCCGATTTCTTCTTTACTACTTCTTTTTTTTCTGGATTAATTTTCACTATCTGATCTTTATTTTCCAATAAAATATCGTTTTGAAAAGTAGAATCCGAAGAAGATGAAGTGTCAATTTCTTCTCCAAAAATCAAATCTAATTGGCTTTCAGATTTAAGTTTCTTTTGATTGTCGTATCTTTTTCTGTATTTGAAAAAATGCTGTTGAATATTGACAAACCCTGAATAATTACTTAACGGTTTGCCATCCCAAGTGTAGCAAGTTGTTACATTTTGATTAAATTCTAAAAATTTCACAGGGACGAGATCTGGATAGAGTTCGTGCATTTTAGGTAGTTGTTTTTCTACAGCCTTAAGATATCCTCCTGCTGATCCTCTGCTATCAATTCGGATATATGAATAACGATCACGACTAGGGCCAACAACCGCAAACCAGAATACCGTGAGCGTTAACGGATCTATTTGAATATATAATTTTTTAATATCAGATTTGTATCCTTTTTCTCTAACGCGTTCTAGTCCAGCATTTATTTTTTCATTAATATAACCGCCAAACTTATCACTTCTTCGGTAGTTAAAAGAATGAAGAGCGTCATAAATTTGCGGTTGACCCATTGCAGTATATTTATCTTTAACTAGTTCATCGTTTGGACCCAAGTTTATTGTATCCGAGTTTATCAATTGAAAAACAGGTAGTTTATTGCTTGATTCGTTAATACTGGTAGAGTCTGGTGGTTGCTGTGTCTCATTTGAAATAGATGTTTGAGATCGTAAGCCAGTATTTGAAAACAACAAAAGGTTTAGCAAGAGAAGCAGATTTACTAATCCCGTTAACGCCAAAACGGGTGAAACCATTTTGACCAATTTAGTTCTTTTTGGTGCTATTTGAGTCATTTTGCTCCCCAAAATTAGTGTAATACGAAGTTAAAATTTGTAAATAAACAATAAAAATATAAAACTTTAAAAAAATTAATAACGACAATTTATTGTTTAATAACCCAAAAATTCTAATTAGTTTCAACTTCAAATCATGAATTTTGATGCATTTGCATTTAATAAGTAAAGTCTTTCTGACATTGATTTTTTCTTGATGTTTTTTGGGTATAGCGAAAATACTTTAGGGAATAGAAAATAGAATTCATCAAAAACTTTTTCTTGAAAAACAGAGTCGAATTGTAAGGCATCTAAAATCGTATGAATTATAATTCTTTGTTCAATGAACGAGGTCGTATTTCGTATTTCTTCCTTTGAATATTCAAATAACCAATCCCAATAATTTTTGTCGGGTTTACCTTTTAAATAATTATACATCAGACGATAGGCTAGATATCGATATTTTGGAAAAACATAAATCTGATTTAATTTCTCCGTTGTGAAAGATTTCTTAGAATATAGTTCTTGTCCTATTTTTAAGGAGTCAGCTTTGCGATCAAGAATAAAATAATAGCGAAATAACAAAGCGTTTCCAAAAATAAAATCTTGAAACGATGCAGGTGATATAATTGAATTGATTTCGTTTAAATAAAATTTCATTCCATCTTCGTAATCAGAAATAGTAAAATCAGGATCTGCCAACAACTCAAAAAAACTTTCACGAACAATTGGTTTCGAGCAAAAACGCTTAAAAAAGATTTTGTTTTTGGATATTTTGTTTGTTTTTAATGAATGAAATATTTCTTCACCAAGTGTCATTTTTTTTTCAAGTGAAAGACTACTATCAAATTGATCGAAAAAAATAGATAGCGCATCATAATTCCCTTGATGTATATTAATGGTTAACAGACTATTAAAGGGTCTTCGATTGTATTGATTTGAACCGAATAACAATTTTAACTCATGTAAATTACTTATTTCATTTTCAAGTTCTGCCCAATCATTCTTCCCAGTGAATTCGGCTAAAATATCTAGAGTGTGCTTGTAGGGTGCATTTTGATTGGCATCCCATAAAAATAACCTGTAAATTGTACTTTCAGAAACGGTTTTCCCTGTTTTTTCTTTGATTAGGAATGATAGATTTTTACAATCTGTTTTGCTTGAAATTTTGTAAAAAATAGTTTCTTCTAATTTCCACTTTAAACCATCCAGAAGCGTTTTTGTGATCTGATATTTCGGTTTTGGCATTTTAGAATTTTAAATTAACTCCTGTTGAAAAAGAGTAATAATAATTGTCTATTGGCAAAGGTCTGTAGGTATCGAAATTAAAGTCGTAATGAATCACAAATCCCAAATATTTATTGACTGTAAAAAAAAGATTCGAATCGAAAAAACAGCGAGGCGAAGTGAAATAAGTATTCAGTGGGAATTGAACATAAGTTGTTCCTGCAAAATCAATATTCTTTGATATTTTAAAAGCAAATTTAGCGGATGTATTCAGTCGAACTAAATTGCGGTAAATTATATTTAGGCTATCTTTTTCAAATGCATAAGCACCTAGAAATGGGTTCCATTTTTCATATTCATAAAAAACACCAATTGAGGTATATAAATCGGATTGTTTCTTTTCAAGCCACCTCAGGCGCAAATTTGATCCAAAAATCGCTCGATGTTCCATTCCTTGAATGCCATTCCATTGATATTGCGTAAAAACATCTGCTGCGGCTTTGCGAGAGTCGTTATCTCTATATCTTAACTGAAAAAAACCATTATTTTCTAATACTTGTATACCATTTAATGATAATTCCGTTTTAGAAAGAAAAATGAATAAATAGTTGTTTTTAAGAAATAGATCTAATTCTGAGGAATTTGTGAAATCTAATAAGTTACGCTTCTGTTTATCGTTGGCAAAATTAAAATTGAATGACGCTCTAATCCGTTTAAATGTTGTATCATTTCCAATTTCACGATCTATATTCAAAACTTGCGAATTGAGGGCTAAAAAAGTATTTATGAAAAGGATAACTAAAAATGTTTTCATGCAATCTGTAATCTTTCTTTATTTACCAAACTTTATATAACCACCGTATCACCCAAACCCAAAATGCAATTAAAATCAAGAGCCCAAGAATAACACCAACAATACCAACAGCCTTAATCAATTTAATTGAAAAAGAATCCAATTGGCGATTCAATTGAGCATTATGTTCATAATTTTCATCATCAATTTTCCTTCTAAAAACAGAAAAAATAGCTTTTACAGGTTTCTTTCTATTCGTCATTTTATGTAGGTGTAAATTTTAATTTTGAACAATGCTGCGATTAGACCTCCAATAGCCGTTTCACCAAATATTCTTCCTGAAAAAGGACTTACGTATTTCTCAGTGGGAGCAATAAAATAATAGATGAATTGAAGCCAACTAAAAAATGTGGTAGCAAAGCACAAAACGATAATAAACCATTTGAATAAACCAACTTGAATTTGGTCAAACAAAAGTAAATATGCCGCAAATGGAACAAATACGCAATCTATTGATTGAAAAATAAGGTTTAAAATTGAAAAACCGACCCTATTAATCCCGAACATTTTATTTTCCCCTGATACCGCAAAATCTGTTTGCTTTGGAAAGGATATAATTTCGTCTGCAATAGCTTGTATTAGTCCCATTAATTTCTTCTAAAAATAGCTAATGTAAGAATTAAAAATGCCAAAGCATTACTTATTATCGAAATTAGACCAAAATAATACCAAAAAGGTTCAATGGCTGCGTTCGAAGTTACATAAAGTGCAAAACCTAAATAACCGAATATAAATATACAAATTAATGATAATATTCCCCAGCCAATTCCTGTTTCTCCATTTGACTTAGATCTTATGGTTAGAAAACTGAAAATCAATCCTGCAAAAACAGAGGAAATAAGATATCCAAGTAATAAAATTAAAGAAGTCCTCGATGTGCCTTCAGACGTACTTCGTTTCATTTACGACCAAAAAATAAATTTAAAAACCAACGGCCTAATTTCCGTTCAACACCACCTCTTGTTGTGGGAACACCGGTCTTACGAGCAATACTATTTTTAAAACCTGAAATGCCAAGAAGACGTTTCCACGAAAAGGAAAATCCAAACTTATTTTTGAATCCAAACAAATCTTCAAATTAAAAGAAGTGATTGATTATTTCTTCTTGTTTTTAGCGTACCATTCATCCCAATCTTTAACGCCCTCTTTTTTTAAATATTCGGCACTATTTGCATATCCCTCCTTTTTACACCAGTCCTCTAAATCTTCCTTACGAGATGCTTGTCCCAAGGTGTAATGATTTCCTACATTGTATGTATCATACTCGTTAGCAACTTGAATGGTGAGACCAAATTGTTCATTAATTAAATCTTCAACTTGTTTGATAGTCATGTTGGCGCGTATTTTTAATTCTTCCTCATTCCAATTGACTTTTTTAGATGTTCTTTGATTGAGTTGAGCAAAAGTTAAATCAGCATCAGCAAGAACTTTGCCTTTATAAACTCTTAACGTTAGTCCAAAATTCTCTTTGAATTCAGCTTGCACAGACTTTATTTTTTGGTTTGGAGACAACTGAAAATCAGACGCTTTAAAACGATCGAAAAAATTTGATAAAAATCCCATAATACTTAAATTTTAATTTGATGAAGTTACAAAAAATTTAAACAATTCTGTTACATTTGATACTATAATCAAACATAATTATTTTGAAATGATTTTATATTCTCAAAAAAGTTTAAGTTGGTTTAAGTTTGAAACTGATTTAACACTCTTTATTTTGTTTACAATTTTTAATCTAATTGCAATCGCTTAGATCTCTGTGAAAATAATCGTAGACATTAATTTGGCTATGATATTTGAATTTTCTGTTGAAATACTTTAAAATTCTATCTTTGCAATCAAATTAATTTGCAATGTCTGACGATAAGAAAATCATTTTTTCGATGGTTGGTGTTTCCAAAACTACACCGCAAGGAAAACAAATTATTAAAAACATTTATTTGTCATTTTTCTATGGAGCCAAAATTGGCATCATTGGGTTGAACGGTTCAGGAAAATCAACTGTGATGAAAATTATTGCAGGGCTCGATCAAGCTTATCAAGGCGATGTTGTTTTTTCACCCGGATATACTGTGGGTTATCTTCCACAGGAACCTGAATTAGATTTGACTAAAACAGTGAAAGAGGTTGTGATGGAAGGTGCTCAGGAAATTGTAGATATTTTGAAAGAATACGAGGAGATTAATGCAGCTTTTATGGATGAAGATGTATTAAATGATCCGGATAAAATGGATAAATTAATCGCTCGACAAGGTGAAGTTCAGGATCGAATAGATGCAACAGATGCCTGGGAGTTAGACACGAAATTGGAACGTGCAATGGATGCTTTACGTTGTCCCCCAGATGATCAATTGATTTCAACGCTATCTGGAGGAGAAAAACGTCGTGTTGCTTTATGTCGCTTGCTTTTACAAAACCCAGACATTTTATTGTTAGATGAACCAACCAACCACTTGGATGCTGAATCAATTGACTGGTTGGAGCAACATTTACAGCAATACAAAGGAACTGTTATTGCCGTAACTCACGACCGTTATTTCTTGGATAACGTTGCCGGTTGGATTCTTGAATTGGATAGGGGAGAAGGCATTCCTTGGAAAGGAAATTATACATCATGGTTGGAACAAAAAGGAAATCGATTAAAAGAAGAAGAGAAATCCGAATCCAAACGTCAAAAGATGTTAGCGCGTGAGTTGGAGTGGGTTCGCATGAATCCAAAAGCTCGTCAGGCGAAGAGTAAAGCCCGCCTACAGAACTACGATAAAATGCTTGCAGAGGATGTCAAAGATAAAGAGGCCAAACTCGAATTGCCAATTCCAAATGGTCCGCGTTTGGGACAAAATGTTATTGATGCAATTCATGTTTCAAAAGGGTTTGGAGATAAATTGCTTTATGAGGATTTAAACTTCAAATTGCCGCCAGCCGGAATCGTTGGTGTAATTGGGCCAAATGGTGCAGGAAAAACGACCATTTTCAAAATGATCATGGATGAATTAAAACCCGATAAAGGTGAGTTTACAGTTGGAGAGACTGTAAAAATTGGTTATGTCGATCAAACGCACAAAGACATTCATCCAGAAAAAACAGTTTTTGATGTTGTGTCGAATGGATTGGAGTACGTCGAAATTGGAAACCAAAAAATCAATTCAAGAGCTTATTTATCAAAGTTTAATTTCAATGGTTCCGATCAAAATAAAAAAGTCGGAGTTCTTTCTGGTGGGGAGCGAAATCGCTTACATTTGGCTATGACCTTAAAAACAGAAGCAAATGTTCTACTTCTGGATGAACCTACAAATGATATTGATGTAAATACACTGCGTGCCTTAGAGGAAGGAATTGAAAACTTTGCAGGTTGTGCCGTGGTTATCTCTCACGATCGTTGGTTTTTGGATCGTATTTGCACACACATTTTGGCATTTGAAGGTGATTCGCAAGTATACTGGTTTGAAGGTAGTTACTCCGAATATGAAGAAAATCGTAAAAAACGACTTGGAGATGCAGGGCCGAAAAGGATAAAATATAGAAAGCTTGTTTAAAAACTTATCATTTACTTATAATTATATGAAAACCAATTTTATTACATGTCTTTTCTTTGCTCTATCTATTGCAAATTGTGGTTTAAGTCAAAAAAAAGAAAAGGAACCCAAGATTAATTACAAAATAGAAATTTTACCATTAATTGAATCCTCTAAAGTTGAGGAAGCTATTCCGCTTTTGAAAAAATATTTCAATCAAAATTTAATCTTAGGTGAAATTTGGAATCCAAAAGTTATGCTTTTAGAGGCGAATTACATGTACAATGCAGAGAAAACATTGGCCGTTAATTATGATAACAAAGCTTTCAGTAGTTTATCTGTGGCATTGGCGGATACATCCATTTTTTGGTACAAAAGAATGCTTTCTGATCGACATTCCGATAGTTTAATGGCTAAAGATAGACTAGTTGCTTTGAACAATGCAAAAATTGCCTTTCCAATACAATTAGCCGAAAATCAGAAACAAAAAGAATTAGAGGAGGTTAGAAGAAAAAAGTTTGTCGCTGATAGTATTGAACAGGATCGTATCGCAAAGGAAAAAAGAGCCTCATTTATTCAGGATTCTTTGAATAATGCCAAAGCGATTCAACAGGAATTAGATGACTATAATTTAGCTAAAAAATTAGACAAATTAAGCAATTATAAATCTTTTTTAAAAAAATATCCAAACTCAAACTACTTTTTTGAAATTGATACGCTTTGTTCATTAGTGGCCTTAAGAAAAGCTGATAGCGTTCATACTATTGTAGGATATAAGGAGTTCATGGATAGTTTTCCCTCATCGATTTATTCTTCGGTTGCATTGGAAAAAATGTTGAGACTTGTATGCCCATCGAATATTTCTGCAATAATTAAATTGTCCGAAGTGAACAAAAGTCTAAATGAAATCAGGATATTGAATAATAAATATCATTTGGGTTTAGATTTTGATAAATTAAATCAATTTAATACAATCGATCTTAATTCCGGTAAATGGATATATAAAAATTTAAATGTAAGTCACTTTGCAAATGGTGATACTATCCCGCAAGCCAAATCAAAAGAGGATTGGATTAAGGCTTCAAAAGACAAGAAGCCGGTTTGGTGTTATTATGATAACAAACCAGAGAATGCAGATTACAAAGGTAAATTATACAATTGGTATGCTGTTAGTGATCCTAGAGGGTTGTCTTCTGTTAATTACAACGTCCCCAGTTCCGAAGAATATGCTCAATTAATTAACGAAGCAGGTGGAAGTTCAAGTGCTGGATTAAATTTGAAGTGTTCTTTTTCTTGGCAAGAGGAAGGTAATCAAGAAGAGAGTATTAATAATTATTTGGGGTTCGATTGCTCACCTGAAGGTTATCGCGATGAGCAAGGTAATTTTATTGCCAAAAATGAAGGAGCTAGATTTTGGACTAATACAGAGCGTGGTGAAATGGCTGATTTTATAGGATTCGTTAAAAATTCTAATGGATGTATTTTAGGTGATTTTGCTCCAAAAGGATCGGGTTTTTCGGTTCGTTTAAAGAGTTTTTATGAAGATTCTGAATCCACTTACTCAAATTTATTGGATAGTTTAATACAAAAGCGAGATGAAATCCTTTTAAAAGAATATGGTTCAATCAAAGATTTTAAAAAGATAGACGCATTTTTATTTAATCAAATTAAAAGTGAACTTGGAATTAAACATTTATTGCCTTCTGAAATTAGTCAAGCTCAATTTGCGATCCTTATCAATCGTTTTTACAATAATGAAAATAATATTAAAAATGGGAATTTTCTTGTTCCACCTTATTATGAAGATAATTTCATTTGCGGAGGTGAGGGTTATAGCGATGATCCGAACCCGCAAATTATAAATGGCTATAAGGATAATATTCACAATTTTATCAAATGGTCTGATGGTTCGAGTTATTCAGGAGAAATAGTCAATGGTTTTCCAAATGGAAAAGGAGTAATAACATTTCCAAATGGGACTAAACAAGCTGGATTATTTGTAGATGGTGAATTTCAGCGAAACATTTTAGGGACATACAAGAATAAGGCTGGACAAACGCTTACAATAAGTAATAAAACCGATTGTTGTTTTGATTTCAAAATAAAATGGGGTGTTAACGATAGTTGGGGATGTGTTTTTGAAGCACAGGGATCTGCTAATTTGAATTCTTCGGAAGATGCTTATTATGGCGAAACTTCTGAAAATTCAAATATTTCATTCCAATTTTCTGATAATAAAGTTTCGATTACCGCAGGTTATGAATTTATTGGAGGAGATTGTGCGAAATTCGGAGATTCTCAGACAGATAAATTTACCACTTTCACAAAACAATAGTTTTATTCTTTTATTAAGAGTTTCTTTTTAACGTTTCAATTTTAACAGTTCGTTTTTTGTTATTTTTGAATCATGGAATTTGTACATCCTGCGTTTCTATGGTTTTTGAGTTTACTCATTGTTCCAATTATAATCCATTTATTTCATTTTAGAAGACACAAAACGCTTTACTTTCCTTCTCTAAAATTTATTAAGTTTATTCAGCAAGAACAGAAATCGACTCAAAAATTAAAACATCTTTTAATTCTTTTAACGCGACTTCTCGCCTTGATTTTTATCATCATTTGTTTTGCACAGCCATACATAGGAACTTCAAAAAGTTCAAAAGCAGGAAAAACGGTTTTGGCAATTTACATTGATAATTCGTTTTCAATGACTGCTCGAGGGACTGAAGGAGAATTACTTTCAGAAGCAAAAGAATTAACAAGAAGAATTCTCAAGGAAGTTGAACCCGAAACGCATATACTCATTTCTACGAATAAACTCGATGGAATCGAACAGCGTTTAGTTACAAAAGTCGAAGCACTTGACTATTTGGAAAAAATAGAGACAACGCCTATTCGAAAAAATATTCAAGAAGTTTTGAATTGGCAAAAAGAATTTTTGGATCGCGAAAATGATCAGAATGTCAATTTTTCAGTTCGGCAATATGTATTTATTTCCGATTTCCAAAAAAATCAATTTAAAACAGAAAATCTTATTTCAGATGAAAAAGCGTACTACTATCCAATTCAAATTTCTCCTCAAGAAATAAGTAATTTATTGATTGATTCTGTTTGGTTTTCTTCACCTATTCATAAAAAAAGTGAGGCAAATGAGCTTTTTGTTCAAGTTAAAAATATGTCTGATGTGGATGTAATAAATGCAGAATTACAAATGCAAGTAGGATTTCAAAAACGAACATTGTTTTTAGATATTCCAGCGCAAAAAACGACAACGGCAAATTTTCAAATAACGAATTCAACATCTGGTTTGGAGGAAGGTAAAGTCAGCATAAATGATAAACAGTTATTTTGGGATGATGATTTTTACTTTACATATGACGTTGCCGCAAGTTCAGGTGTTCTAGTTCTAAACGGAGAAGATGCAAATCCATCTGTTAATCGTGTTTATTCAATTGAAAAGTTCTATGATGTTAAATCCATTTCGGACTTAAGTTTTACCCGTGAAGCTTTGAAAGGGACAGATTTAATCATTTTAAATGGTTTAAATGAAATTTCCTCAGGACTGGCTTCTGAACTTATAGAATTTAAAAATCAAGGGGGGAGTTTATTTATTTTTCCTGGTTCAAAAATCAATGGCCCTGATTACAATAATCTTCTCTCAGAACTAGATTTACCGAATATTTCAGGAACAGCGAAAGCGGGAACAAAAATAGACAGAATAGAATTCAAGGATCCATTCTTTAAAAATGTTTTTGAAAAGGAAAGTTTCAATTTGAACTTACCCAATGTTTCGAATTGTTATGGTATTCCAAACTATAGGCAATCTACAATATTTCCGCTGATTACTATGAGAAATGGTTCTCCGTTACTATTAAGATCGAACGAAAATGTATATTTATTCACAAGCTCACTTCATCCTAGTTTTGGCAATTTTACAGAAAACGCTCTTTTTCCAACAACTTTATTGAGAGCAGGTGAATTTGCCAAACGGAATCTTCCGCTGTATGCAATTATTGGTAAAGAAAATAAACTAACCCTGTTTGAGGAACTTCCCGAAGAAACACCTTTAAAACTTGTAAATCAAGCATTTGAATTCATACCCGTTATTACTAAAAATGGATTATCTGTTAATATTTCTATCTCAGGTCCAGAAGCAATCGAGAAGTTGAAATCTGGAAATTACACCATCAAAACAGATGTCCTAGTAAATGGAATTGCTTTAAATTACGACCGTGAAGAATCGAAAATGGAATACGTTTCTAAACAAGATGTTGAAATTAAATTGAAAGAACGTGGAGTAAAAAATATTAACTTTAACTCCGTGGAAAACGGACAGAGCGTAACGATGGTTGATCTTGAAAAACCCCATGAATACTGGCGTTTATTTTTAATACTCGCGCTTCTAATGGTTTTGACAGAAATGGCTTTGTCGCGATTTTGGAAATAGATAAATGAAATTTGAATGAAATTAATCCTTAAAAACGCCACAATTCTCGATAAAAAATCAAGTCATTTTGGTCAAAAACGAGATCTGTTAATTGATAACGGAGTCATTTCGGAAATCGGTAATTCTATTTCTAACAAAGATGCAATTACAATTGAATCAGAAAACTTGTCCGTTTCACAAGGTTGGGTAGACCTTAAATCAGATTTTTGTGATCCAGGTTTCGAACACAAGGAAACAATTGAAAATGGTTTAGATACAGCTGCTGCAGGAGGTTATTCGCATGTTGGCGTATTGCCTTCTACTAATCCAGTTGTTGATGGTAAATCACAAGTAGAATATTTTCTTAGTAAAGCAAATTCACATGTGGTGAATATTCATCCCATCGGTGCGATTACGAAAGGGCAGAAAGGTGAGGAGTTGGCCGAGATGTTTGATATGTTTCAATGTGGTGTGAGATTGTTTTCAGATGATTTACATCCTGTAAACGCAGGTATCATGTATAGAGCTTTACTTTATTCGAAGAACTTTGGAGGTAAAATTATAGCATTTTGTCGAGACAATTCAATTGCGGGTAAAGGGATGGTAAACGAAGGAGTTGCGTCAACTCGAACGGGTTTAAAGGCTGATCCATCGGTCGCGGAGGTAATTCAGCTCGAGCGAAATATCCGACTTCTCGAGTATACTGAAAGCGAACTCCATATTACAGGGATATCTTGCAAAGAAAGCGTTGATTTGCTGCGTGAAGCGAAGAGAAAAGGATTGAAAATTTCAGCGGATGTCAATCTTATGAATTTATGTTTTACAGAAGAAAATGTGCTGGGTTTTGATTCTATTTTTAAAGTATTACCAGTTTTAAGGTCCGAATCTGATCGCATAGCACTTTTGGAAGGATTAAAGGATGGTACGATTGATACGGTTGTTTCAGATCACAGACCGGCAGATCAAGAGGAAAAAGAACTCGAGTTTGATTATGCTAGTTTTGGTTCTTATCAACTTCAAACAGTTTTTTCTGCTCTTAACACAACTTTTCCAAATGACTTAAATAAAATCATTGAATGTCTTTCAATAAATGCAAGAAACATTCTAGGCGTAGCTGAAAACCCTATTGAAGTTGGTCAAAAAGCAGATTTAACAGTTTTTGACCCGAAGGCTTTGGTGAGTTTCACTACAGAAGAAATGCTTTCAGAACATGCTTACACACCATTTTTAAATAAGGAATTGAATGGTGTTATTTTGGCAGTAATCAATGGGGATAAAGCAACAATTAAAAATAATTAAGTGTCGAAGAGTTCATTTTTAAAGCAGTTTTTCAAAGAGAAAAAGATGGTGGGATCTATGACACCTAGCTCAAGGTTTCTAGCTGCGAAAATGCTGAATCATGTTGCGATTAAAGATGCGAAGATTATAGTTGAATTGGGTCCAGGAACAGGGGTCTTTACAGAGAAAATACTAGACATGTTAGGTCCAGATACGCAATTAATTGTAATCGAATTGAATGATGAATTTTATCAAGCACTCAACACAAAATTAAAACACCCCAATTTGCATTTGAAACATGATTCAGCTGACCAAATTGGTAATTATTTGAATGAACTAGGATTTGAAAAAGCAGATTTAATCATTTCATCACTTCCTTTAGCTAATTTCCCTCCCGAATTAAGAAACAAATTATTGCTGACTGCCAAGAATTCATTATCAGAAAAAGGAAAGTTTGTTCAGTTTCAATATTCTTTACAATCGATGAAAACGTTGAAAAGAATTTTCCATTCCGTAAAAGTGGATTTCACAGCTTTTAATTTCCCGCCGGCATTTATTTATACTTGTTCAATTTAATGCCTGTAAATGAATCTGATTAAAAACATTCTAAAAGATTGGCTGCTCTACTTTCGTGTAAAACATAAGTTTCAAGCATCGAATCAACTAACACAACGACAACTTTTTCATTATTATCGAGATTGTTTGAAAAACAAATCGTTACCTGAAATTTCAGATACCGGATTTAGCGTTTTTTCTCAGTTTGAGGAGGATGGCATGTTGTTGTTTCTGTTTTCGATTATTGGAATGAAAAATAGTCAGTTTATTGAAATCGGTTCGAATGATGGAGTAAATAGCAATTGTGCGAACCTTTTTTTTAATTTCGGTTGGTATGGTTTGTTTATTGATTACGATTATTGGAGTATAAAACGCGGTAGAAGATTTTATGAGAGGTATCCAAACCCATGGCAATATAAACCAAAATTTGCTCATGCTAAAATCACTCGTGAAAATATAAATCAAATCATTTCGGAAAATGGATTGAAAGGTGAGATAGGTTTACTTTCAATTGACATTGATGGAAATGATTATTGGGTTTGGGACGCGCTTTCAGTAGTTGATCCACAAGTAGTTATTATCGAAACGCATAATGAGTTTGGGTTGAATGATATCGTTGTTCCATATGATCCAGACATGTCATTGTCGAAAAAGCATCCTTTATATCATGGTGCTTCACCTGTTGCTATGGTTAAATTAGCCAGAAAAAAGGGATATCGACTTGTTGGTGCAAATCAATTAGGCTTTAATTTCATTTTTGTCAAAAATGGTTTAGCGGACGAAATTCCTGAGGTAACTGTTGAGTCCGTTTTAACACACCCATCTGTTTTGGAAGGACAGAAACGTTTTGAAGAAATTAAAGACTGGGAGTATACCAAGGGCTAACTCAAGAAATTCATTTTATAACAAAAAAGTCGTTTCGATTTTCGAAACGACTTCTTATTAAATTTAAATTTAAATTATACGGAAGCTATTTTATCTGACATATATTCTCCGTTTTTCAATTTCCCAACAATTTTAGAGAAACACTCAATTGTGTAATTGACATCTTCTAGGGTATGAACTGCAGTTGGAATCAAACGAAGTATAATCATTCCTTTTGGCACAACAGGATATACAACCATTGAACAGAAAATATTGTAATTCTCACGTAGATCATAAATCAAATTGGTAGATTCAGGAATAGAACCATTCATGTAAACAGGTGTGACACAAGAGTCTGTTGGACCAATCTCAAAACCAGCTTTCTTTAAACCTGATTGAAGCGCATTCGTGATTTCCCAAAGCTTGTCCTTTAATTCAGGATGATTTCGCATTAATTCCAATCTTTTCAAAGCACCTTTAACCAAAGGCATCGGTAGAGATTTAGCAAAAATTTGAGACCTCATGTTATAACGCAAATATTCAACTACTTGCTCGTCACTTGAAATAAATCCACCGATCAAAGCAAAAGATTTAGCGAATGTTCCAAAATAAACATCGATACCATCTTGACAACCTTGTTCTTGACCTGTTCCACCACCTTTTGCGCCTAAAGTGCCTATTCCATGTGCATCATCCACAAAAAGTCGGAAATTGTATTTCTTTTTAAGTTCTACAATCTCCTTAATTTTCCCCTGATCTCCGCGCATTCCGAAAACACCTTCGGTAATAACTAAAATGGCTCCTCCAGTTTCCTCCGCTAATTTGGTAGCACGCTGAAGTTGTTTGTCACAATCTTCAATATCATTATGTTTAAATACATATCGTTTACCCATGTGCAAACGAACACCATCCAAAATACATGCATGGGATTCTGCATCGTAAACAATTACATCGTGACGATCCACCAAACAATCGATTGCTGAAACCATCGCTTGATAACCGAAATTACAAAGTATGGTATCTTCTTTTTCGACAAAAGCAGATAATTCAGCTTCTAGTTGTTCGTGGTAATTGGAATTTCCACTCATCATTCGAGCGCCCATTGGCATTGCAAAACCAAAATCAGCAGCTGCATCAGCGTCAGCCTTTCGAACCTCGGGGTGGTTGGCTAAACCTAAGTAGTTGTTCAAAGACCAGTTTAATCGTTTCTTACTTCTGAAATTCATGTGTGGCCCAATATCACCCTCCAATTTTGGAAAGGTAAAATAACCGTGTGATTCCTTAGCGTGCATTCCAATAGGACCTCTGTTCGCTTTAATTTTTTCAAAAATATCAGCCATAATTGTAGTTGTTTCGTAACCAGAATTAATTAATAATACAAAATTAGATAGTTGTATTATAGACAATTGAAAGGCCTAGTTGTTTTTATTAACATTCTAATAAACAATGTTTGATTTTAGTTAGAAACATGATTCATTGATAAAAAACCTTTTTTAAATTAAATTATCTGTTTTTTATGTTGTAAATTGCGTTGCTTTTATTGAATTAGAATCAAAAATGCTTTTTAAGAATATACTTCGTTTTCTTTTAATTTTTCTAGTTTCAGAATCTATTTCTGCTCAAACTCTTATTATCAATGAAGTATCTCAAGGACCAAGTGGAAATAAAGAATATGTAGAATTACTAGTTGTTCCTACATCAAATCAGTTATGTTCAAATTCATGCTTAGACATCCGAGGTTGGATAATCGATGACAATAATGGTTTTTTCAGCGGAGGACCAATTACCGCAACGGGTATTGCATCCGGAGCTGTTAGATTTAGTTCAAACGCATTATGGTCTTGTGTTCCAATTGGTACTTTGATCGTAATTTATAATTCAAGTGATCTCAATTCTGCAATGCCACCCAATGATTTCAGTTTGACCGATGGAAATTGTAAATTAATCCTACCCGTAACATCAAATTTACTTGAATCTCAAACAAGTTCCCCAACAACAACCGCTCCCGCTTCTTCATCATATCCAAGCGCGGGATGGATTTCACCTCCAACATCTTGGAACCCTTTAGGAATGTCTAACTCTGATGACTCATTTCAAATTTACAACTCGAATAATACAAGTTTTCCAATTCATGGAGTTAGCTGGGGGAATAACAATTCCAACAATATTATTTATTTCACTGGATCAGCAGCAAATCGTGTTTATTTTTTTTCGCATAATGTAGATAATGATTTCAACAATCAAAATAACTGGACCTCTGGTACTTGTTCCTCGCCTGATCAACAAACACCTGGAGATCCAAATAATATGGCAAATACAGCTTATATTAATTCAATTTCAAATAATTGCCAATTAATAACCCCTCTTGCATTATCTCTTTCTGGAACCGTTTCGCAGTCGTGCACCTGTGATGGAAGTGTAACCATTTCTGCTTCAGGTTCAATTGGTCCATATTCATATACATGGTATAATCAGACTAATTTGCCTATTGGACAAACGACAAATACCGCCTCGAATCTTTGTTCTGGAAACTATTACTGCGTAGTTACTTCTTCAATTGGCTGCTCAGATACCATTACTGTTTTCATCGGTTCAAACTGCTCTAATTACGGTACTTTTGCCTCTGCAACGATGATAGAAAATTGTGTTGTTAATCAGTTTTACAATACAACTTGGGCTAACTTACCAGATCAAATTAATCCGAATGGAGTGTTATATGATGGATACGATTACGGACCTTATTTTCAAAACTCAAGCACATTAATCTTACGCGGAGGAGAGGTGAAAACCTTCAAGAATCCAGGTTCAAATGTATGCGGTGCTAAATTAAATTATACCATTTACACCGTTGGTAATCAGCCGATAAATCCCGTTTTTACCATTTTGGATTTACCTTTTAAAGAATCATGTACCGTTGGTCCAAACTCTTTCCCGACTGGCGGGCCTTGCTTCAACGCTACCGATCAAAAATGGGCAAAAGAAAATTACAACATCGATTTAACTACGCTTGCGCCTGGTGACTATGTTTTAGAGGTATATTATTCCGTTCCTGGAAGTTTTACAAGTACAACGGTTTGTAACGATACAATCTATGTGAATAACAATGGAGCGAATTACAAAGCCTTTTTTCAAATTAAACCGACTCCGCTTATTACGGCAAATACCATTGAACTTTGCGAAGGGCAATCGACGACTTTAAATTCTAATTATTCAAGTGGAAACAATTGGAGTAGTGGTGAAACCTCGCAAACTGTTTTGGTTAATTCTAGTGGGCCACATACATTAACAATTAACTTAAACAACAGTTGTCCTTCTCAGTCAGATAATGAAACGATTACAATCTTTAATTTACCTATATCCTCAGCTGGAATTGATCAAGTGATTTGTTCAAATTCAAGCGCTTCGCTTTCTGGGATAATCGGTGGGGGTGCTTCAAGCGGAACTTGGTCAGGAGGAACAGGGGTTTTTAATCCAAGTACAAGTGATCTAAATGCAACTTACACCCCAAGTTCGTTAGAAATCGCATCTGGGTTAATTAACCTTACATTAACAAGTGATGATCCATCAGGGCCATGTCCATCTGTTAACGATGAAGTAGTTATTTCGATCAATCAAATCCCGTTAGTAGACGCAGGACAAGATCTAATTATTTGTCCAGGATCTGATGTTAATCTTTCTGGAATAATTGGTGGAGGAGCATCTTCTGCAATTTGGTCGGGAGGTACAGGGTCTTATAATCCTAGTTCAAGTGATTTGTCAGCGATTTATACTCCATCTGCCACCGAAATAAACCTTGGATCCATCACTTTAGTTTTAACAACGGATGATCCTGTTGGTCCTTGCGCAAATCAGTCAGATGCTATTTTAATAACGTTTGATGCAAATCCCGTCGCAACATTTAGTATACCAACCAGTTTTTGTGAAGGAGCAATTCCTTCTTCATTGGCAACAACCTCGGACAACGGAATTAATGGGACCTGGTCTCCAAACACCATTAATACAAATTTAATTGGTAATACAAACTACATTTTTACGCCGAACCCAACCGAATGTGGAGTCGGAGTGACTTTAACGGTAAATATAACCCCTAGTCCAACTGCAATTTTTAGTTTACTCTCAAACTATTGCGAAAACGACATTGCTGAAATACTTCCTTCAATCTCTGACAATGGAATAAACGGTAGTTGGAATCCATCAATTATTAACACTTCAGTTGCTGGTAATTTTAATTATGTTTTTACGCCAAATTCAAATCAATGTGCGTTTGATACGACGATTTCAGTATTAGTTTATGAAAATCCAATTGTCAATGCTGGATTGGATCAGATCATTTGTTCAGGTGAGAATATTCAACTATCTGCATCAATAGCTGGTGGCGCAAATTCAGTTTCTTGGTCGGGTGGAACCGGAGTTTTTAATCCCAATTCATCTGTATTAAGCACAACATACACGCCATCAAATTTAGAGATTAATAATTCCAGCATTACATTAACTGTTACTACAGATGACCCATCAGGACCGTGTTTAGCTCAAAGTGATCAGATCGAAATTACAATAAATCTAACTCCAAATCCTCCTGTAGTCTTTTCCGATACAACTTATTGCGAAAATGCTATTCCCATTTCTATGTTGGCTATTGGAAACGGAATTATTTCCTGGTATTCAGATTTGACATTGAATAATTTAATTACGACAGGTTCAACCTTGACTCCAAATTTGAACAATGGGAATTCCATTTACTACATTACTCAGAGCGAGAATGGGTGCCAAAGCTTACCGAATACAATTCAAATTAACATTGAACTTTGCGAAGTTATTATTCCGACTGCGTTTACACCGGATGATGATAATGTAAATGATTTTTGGCAAATCAATAATTTAGATAGCTATTATCCGCAAAATAAAGTTTACATATACAATCGTTGGGGTAACAATATTTTTGAATCTCAACAAGGTAAATACGAATCAAATCCTTGGGATGGTAAATTTGAAGGAAAAGATATGCCGGTCGGAAGTTATTATTTTATCATTGAATATAATGATGACAATAGTTCAAATTCTACTGGAATAGTAAGTATCATTAAGTAATTTATTACTAAAATCCTAAATCCATTCGTATTCGCCATTCTTTTGGGTATAAATTGTTAAATCGATTTCCAAGATGTTTAATGAATCCTAAAGGCTGTTTTTGATAACATACTAAATGAATCCCTGAAGGAGCATCCAATGGGAATGTATCACCGTGCAAATATTTCAAAGCATCTTGTTCATTCAATTCAATGCATATTTCAGAATTAATTAAGGTTGAATTAAGTGCTAATTCGATGTCAGGTTGAAATCCTTTTTTATGATTCTCACCGAGCTTAACACCTTTTTTGATCCAATTAAGTTTTATAAGGCTTTGCTGATAGAATTCGAGCGTTTTTGGAGTAGAGGAATACAAGAAGTTATCATGATTCCAATAAATCAGGGAGTTTTCTTTTTTTGAAATAAATGAAATGTAATCAATTGATTTTAAAATAGATATATTTTCTAATTTAACTTTATGTTTTAAATTTAAAAGTTCCTTTTTTTGCAAAACACAGCAATAAAATCCCTCTGACTTAATCAAGCCCGGAACAAAATAAAAACCATATCCTTTTGAATCTGGTAACATGTTTTCAAATCTTGGAATTGGAACAACTTCGCAATCAAGTTCCTTCAAAAACCATTCAATGTTGTTTTCATTTTCATCGGGATTAAAGGTGCATGTGGAATAGATGATATAACCGTTTTCCTTTACCGAGTCCCATATATCCATTAGAATTCTTTTTTGTCTCGCGCTGCATAAGTTGGCATTTTCTTCGCTCCATTCACCGCGGGATTTCGGGTCTTTTCGGAACATTCCTTCACCAGAACATGGAGCATCGATTAAAACAACGTCAAATGCACCTTTCAGATTCTGAAAGTCTTTGGGATCGTTATTCGTAACGAGGCAATTCGCATAACCAGCTTTTGTGATGTTCTCTGCCAAAATATTTGCTCTAGAACGAATAACTTCATTGCTTACCAAAATACCGTTATTATTCAAAAATCCTGCTAAGAGTGTACTTTTTCCGCCAGGTGCGGCGCATAAATCAAGAATAGCAGGTGAGTCAGGAAAGTTAAGTGATTTTACAACTGACTCGATATACATAGAGCCAGCTTCTTGTGGATAATAACATCCAGCATGAAACAGCGGATCCAAAGTGAACTTTGGTCGAGTTTTTAAATAAAAACCATTTTCACACCAAAGCACTTCTTCATCTAATTCCAATTTGTTCAATGAATTTGGTTTTCCTGGATTTAAGCGAACACTTATTGGCGATGTTTCATTCAATGCAGTAAGAAGTTCATCCGCATTTGGAAATCCGTTTTTGATTCGATTAATAAATTTTTCAGGAAGTTTATGCATGATTCTTCAAATTAATAATTGAATTCATTTTTAATGGAAAAAAAATTAACAGCCTCAAGCATATATTGATCAAACACCTTTTTTATGACTTCTTCGTTCTGATAAAATATTTCAGGTGCGTGGCTTAATTGATTTGGAAATGAAATTCGAGATGAAACTCCTTGACATGATTTTTCAAGTCCAAAGGAAGTAGGGTAGTGGTCAAGCCATTTACGTTCTCTAAAAATCGAAATGAAGTTAATAAAATCTGTGCTTAATTCTATTTCTAATTCTGAGCGGTAGGCATAAAAATCATTCAGGTATTCATAGTAATCAATGATATGGTGATCTTCCCAATACTTAGCAAGTAAATGGTCAAAAAACAAATCCACTGCAACCCCACCTACTTTAGGTAAATCTTTATAAAGCATAAGCTTCAAATTCATTACTGCATGATGTTGATCGAAATACGTGTCGATTTTCCGATGCAACTCGATTCCCTGTTGAACTTTCGTTGAAAAGTGACTATAATTTCTTCCTTTTACAAAATCTCCAAAGAGATTTGCTATCATCAAATCTTTATCGTTATTTGAGAAATATAAGTGCCCTAGAAAATTCATCATTCAAAAAAAAAAGTCCCGCCGAAGCGAGACTAATTTTAGTATTCATCTTCATTAAAGAGAAAATCTTCTCTCGAGGGATAATCTGGCCAAATTTCTTCGATGCTTTCATACATATCGCCTTCGTCCTCTAGGTCTTGTAGGTTTTCTACAACTTCAAGCGGAGCGCCAGTTCGAATGGCAAAATCAATTAACTCTTCCTTGGTTGCTGGCCATGGAGCATCTTCAAGGTACGATGCAAGTTCTAATGTCCAATACATATTTGTTTGTTTTTAGTCTCGTATTTTCGGCAAAAGTAAAATATATTTTATTTTTTCAAAGCTTTTCTACGAATGTTAGTAAATCTTTTTTCAACAATATTAAACTCTGGGGTGCCAAGGTTGTTCATCGGCATTTAAATCCATTGCTATTTTTCTGCTTAAAACGAATAAATAATCACTCAAACGATTCATATAAGTTAAAACCAATGGTGCAACAAACTCATTTTGTTTTAATTCTACAATTAACCTTTCTGCTCTACGGCAAACACAACGAGCGACATGACAAAAAGATACAGCATGATTTCCTCCTGGCAAAACGAAATAACGCATTTCGGGTAATTGGGAATCCATTTCATCCATGCATTGTTCCAAAAATGCAATATCTGATTCATTCAAATCTGGAATTTTCATATTGGATTTTTCAGGATCAGATGCCAAACTCGAACCTATTGTAAATAAACGATCTTGGATTTCAATGAGTTGTTTTTTGTAGATTTCATCTATTTGATAATCTCTAACCACACCGATGTAGGAGTTTAACTCATCTATCGTTCCATATGCATCGATTCTTAATGCATTTTTAGTCACGCGAGTACCGCCAATTAAACCGGTTTTACCTTCATCGCCTTTTTTTGTGTAAATCTTCATAATTAGAGGTTTTCAATAACAGAATCTATTTTATTTTCTACATCGAAATAACTAAGTAGTTTCTGAATAACACCATCTACAATGGCATCAGGGCAAGAAGCACCAGAGGTAATGATAATCCGAATCGAATCTTTTTCAGGAAGAAAGTTGGTAAATTTTTTAATCTCTTTTGTATGTATATCAAATGAATTAATCTCATTTCGAGATCTTATTTCATCTTTTCCTTTAATAAAAAAAGTCGGGAACTTTTGTTCCAACAACTCAACAAGGTGACTTGTATTTGAACTGTTGTAACCACCTACAACAATTGCTAAATCGGCATCAAGTTCGAGTAAACCCAGTGTGGCCGACTGATTGTCGTTTGTTGCGTAACATAGCGTATCACGCGTGTCAGCCATGTGATTTTTTAAGTTGCCTGTGCCATAGCGCTTTGCCATGATTTCTCTCAGGTAATCCGTTATTTCTTGTGTTTCAGTTGCGAGCATGGTGGTCTGATTTACTACACCGATTCGCGTTAAATCTTTATCTACGTCAAAACCTTGTGTCATCTTACCTTCGAAAAATGAGTAGAAATCTGATTTTGACTTATTCCCTAAAATTACCTCGCCTAAATAGATGGCTTCATTCATGTCCTTAATCACCAGTGAGGGCGCATTCGTTGAACTGTGGGAAAATGTTGCTCTGGTTTCCTCGTGTTTATATTTACCATGAATGATGATGGTATGGTTTGTTTCTCCTAACTTCTCAGATCGATTCCAAACTTTGACAACAAACGGACAAGTGGTATTATAGGTATCAATATTAACGCCGATTTCCCTCAATTTATTTTCGATTTCTCGTGTTGTTCCAAAAGCTGGAATGATAACAATGTCATCGGGAGTTAAAGTTTCAAAAGGAATGAGTTGGTTTCCTTCGGTATCCTGCAAAAAAGATAAGCCATAAGACAGAAGATCACGATTGACATCCGGATTGTGAATCATTTGACTCAGGAGGAAAATTCGTTTTTCAGGATTTTCATGAATGGCTTTGTAGCTTTTTTCAATCGCATTTTCAACGCCATAACAAAAACCAAAATGGCGTGGAATCAAAAATGATATTCGTCCAAAATCCAATAGAGTAGGGGAAAAGTCCTTTTTACGAGGATCTTCTATTTTTCGTTTTTCCTTAACCTTACTAATGATAGGCGAACGATAGAATTCTGGAATTTCAAATTGCTTCATGCCTTTAAAACGCTTCTTTTATCTTATTGTTCAAGAGATTATGAACCACAACCAACACATTCAAAATGACTATCCATTGGCTTTACGCCTTTCAATTTCATTTCAAGATTGTGAATTTGATCTTTCAAATCCATATCAGCAAACATGTCTCCAGTCAATTGAGCTTGAAGTTCAGCAATTTTCTCCGCTATTGTCAATTCATTTTCCATAATCAATGTATTTGTGAATCAAATTTGAGAAATTAACATTGGGAAATAAAAACGAACCAAAAAGAGTTTTAAAGAAAGTTATTAACTTTTAAGATTCGCAGCGCGTTTCACTCATAAAGTTAGATAAAAAGTTCACCATACGGTCATGTCGGATTTTTGCCAATTCCTTTGCTGTTGTAGTTTCCATCCGATCTTTTAAAAGTAGAAGCTTCTCGTAAAAATGATTAATCGTATGTGTTTTTGAATGAAAGTAAGCTTCTTTTGAATCGTGTAAAACAGGAGAGACATTCTCGAGATACAAAGCTTGATTTTTACTGCCTCCATAAGCGAAAGTTCTAGCAATACCAATAGCTCCAATTGCATCTAATCGATCAGCGTCACGAACAATTTTACCTTCTAGAGTTGTATTTTCATCTTGAACGAGGGCTCCTTTAAACGAAACTACTTTTACTACATCTGAAACTTTTTGAGCTAAAGCGGACGACCCTCCGTGATCGAGTATCATTTGTTTCGCTACTTTCCAACCTGCATCAAAATCGCCTCCGTTGTATTTATGATCAGAAATATCATGGAGTAATGCTGCTAGCTCAATAACTTCCTTATCTCCACCTTCTTTGGATTGAATGAGCACTGCCAAATTGTAAACACGCTCGATGTGTTGCCAATCGTGACTTCCTTCCTGATCCGAAAACTTATTTTTGATTTTATCCTTTAATAATGTGACAATTTCAGACATTAATTAAAGCTTTAATACTTTTTTATTAAATACTTGATTATTAGAATTTAATGAAACAATGTAGTATCCGCTTTGTAAGGAACTTACATCCATCGAAGTCTGACAAGTTGAAAGTAAAAGTTGACCATTTAAATTCCTTAATTCGATTTTTTCGAAGTTGAAATCAGCAGAAATTTGAATAATATCATTAAATGGATTTGGATAAATTTGAAAGTTTTGTGAATTCAATTCATTGACAGAAGTTGCATCGTCTTTTCGGATATTGATATCATCAATATACAATTTGAAACCATCATTAGTCACATTGACAAAAGCCACATAAATTGTTTGATTATCATAATTGAGTTTCACTTCGCGATTCGTCCATTCAAAATTCTCTTGCTCAATACTTCCGATGGTGTCAGTGAAGCTTTCTAAATTAGTGTCTGTTGTTGATACTAAAACCAAATAGTCATCTGGAAAAGAAGGATCATGTGATTTTGCATTCCAATTAATGTAATTCCCAAAACTTCCTAGTAATATGGGTGGCGTAATAAGCCATTTACTTGCTGTTCCAGGATTTTCAAAATATGATGTTGAAGCCGCAACTGAGTCCGAAGTGTTTTCAGGGTCGGCAACAACAATCCATGCAGATGTATATTCCGCTACTTGCGCAGCCGGCATATTCATGTCGTTATCAACTAATGTGAAATTTGAAGGAATAATACCATTTTGAAATGACGCATTGAAAATTTCAACTTGCGAAAAAGTGCTAAATGAAGCGAAAAGAAAAGTAATTGAAAATAATCTCATGAAGCAAATTTACGTTTATTCGACCAAAGAAATAAGTATGTCTTTGAATTCCTGATAAAATGAATCAAATTCAATCACGCGATCTTTGAAAAAGTTATGAATTTTGGTCCAATCAGAATCATTGTAAAAATTTACGACTTCTAATTCCCAGGAAATTCGACCGATTGTTTTTCCTTCAGCATTTATAAATTTTTCGTTCCATTGCGTTGGATAATTCATAGCGGATTCAAGAACTGTCTTTAATTCTCCCAGTTGTTCCCAAAAAATTGCTTGCACTCCTTCATCCTTGAATTGAATATCGTAACAAACCGCGGTTAGTTTTCCATCAGAAATCAAGCGCAAGTAAGTATTTTTTACTTCAGTAGGATAGGTAGACCAGTTAACTCTGCGTCCTGAACTTGAAACACGTTTCCGCATTACCTCCTTGAAGGCTGCCCAGAACTTTTCATTACGTTCCTTGCGCGCTTCTTTGGATAACATGCTTATTTATTTCCTTTGGCGTAATCTGCTAAAAACTGCTGAAGCCCAAGATCTGTTAATGGATGTTTAGCTAAAGCTTTAATGGCATTCAAAGGACCAGTCATAACGTCAGCGCCGATTTCGGCACAATGAATAATATGCATAGGATGACGAACTGAAGCGGCTAAAATCTCGGTATCGAACGCGTAATTGTCGTAAATTCCTCGAATCTGCTCAATTAAAGCTAATCCATCTGTTGAAACATCATCCAAACGACCAAGGAAGGGAGAAATATAAGTGGCTCCTGCTTTTGCGGCTAAAAGTGCTTGTCCAGCAGAAAAAATTAGGGTGCAATTTGTTTTGATGTTCTTTCCTGAAAAATATTTTATTGCTTTTATTCCTTCTGGAATCATTGGTATTTTTACGACGATATTTTTGTGTAATGCTGCTAGTTGCTCGCCTTCTTTAACCATTCCTTCAAAATCGATTGCAATTACTTCTGCACTTACGGGACCATCAACAATTTTACAAATTGCCACATAATGGTCTAAAATATTTTGAGCTCCTGTAATTCCTTCTTTCGCCATCAAAGATGGATTGGTTGTTACTCCATCAAGAATTCCTAAATCATAGGCTTCTTTAATTTCATTCAAATTTGCGGTATCAATAAAAAACTTCATAGGTCAGCTTATTTTCTTTTTTTCATTTCTTGTTGCATGCGTTGCATTTCTTCCAATTTTTGTTGGAAACGCGATTTTTTCTTTTCCTTACCCGTATTCGATGCTTTGCGCTCAGCCATTTTTACTTTTAATTTTTCTTCATCCACAAAGAAATTTTTAATGGCAACCATTAATAAAATCGAAATTAAAGTAGAAATGAAATAATAGTAACTCAAACCTGCTGAATAATTATTGAAAAAGAAAATCATCATAACAGGGAAGAAATACATAATGAACTTCATATTTGGCATTCCAGGCTGTTGTGGTTGTTGAACATTGCCACTATTCATGTATGTGTAAAGTAGGGTAGTGGCGGACATCAATAGCGTAAATAAACTAACGTGATCGCCATATGGCCAGATATTAACTCCAAAATTCCAAATTGAATCATAAGATGAAAGATCTTCAGCCCACAAGAAAGGTTGTTGGCGTAATTCAAAAGCGGAAGGAAAGAAACGGAAAACGGCAAGAAGAATTGGCATTTGAATGAGCATTGGAACGCAACCCGAAAGCGGACTAGCACCAGATTCCTTATACAGATTCATCATGTCCATCTGCTTTTTCATGGCATCTTCTTGATTTGGATATTTCGCATTTAACGCATCAATTTCCGGTTTAAGAATTCGCATTTTTACAGAAGAAACAAACATTTTCCATTGGACTGGCATCAGAATCAACTTTAGGATCAGTGTCAAAATTAAAATTGCGATACCTGCACCAATTCCTCCCGATAAGATTAAGTTGAAAATCGGTTGCACGGCATAAATATTTATCCAACGGAAAAGACCCCAACCAAAATTTAAGATATCGTCATAATTCTGATCATAGGATTTCAATAACTCGTAGTGATTTGGACCAAAATACCAATTAAAAGAGGCTTTTGAATCATTAAAATTCAAAGTGAAAGTAGAATTAAAGTCTTTTAAATGTGACCATTGATTTTTCTCACCATCAGCGTAATTTCTTACATTCATTTTTGAACCACCTTTTGAAAATCCATTTTCTGGACGGAGAATGGATGAAAAGTAACTTTGTTTGTAGGCCACCCAATTTAAATCATCTTCAGCTTCCAAATAATCGTTAGATGTCTCACTTAGATAGGAGAAACCCTCTTTTTTCTGTTCATAACAGATTGTAGTAACACGGCGTTGCTCACTGAAAAGTCGTTCTGTTTTCCTGAATTCTGTCCTCCAGTTAAGTTGTATATTTTTTCTCGCAACATCATTTAAACCAAAAAGTTGGATATCGTAATCTAAATCAAATCCTTTATTCAAATTATAAGACTGAATGATTTTACCGCCTTCCAATTCCAATTCAAAAACAATTGAATTTTGCGATTTTTTCAAAACATTAAACTGTTGCTGTCCTGTTCGAAAAGTTCCATTTTTATAAGGGAAAACAAGTTGATTTCGATTGTCACCATCTTTAAATAGGCAAAGTGAAGCCTTCTTTTTCTTTGCAAAATCTTTGTAAGAAGAAAATTCTTTTAAATAAACACTTGCGATTTGACCTCCTTTCGTATTGAATTCTACAATTAGCTTATCATTCTCTAATTTTACGATTTCACCTTTAACAGGCACTGATTTTTTCATAAGTTCCGGTGTGTCATTTCCGGTATTGGCTTGAAAAACTTTCGTTTTATCTTTTTGAGCTTTTACTTTGTCTGTTTGTTCAATTTTAGCCTTGCTCTTCTTTTTATTATCTGCTGGAGAAGGTTGATTAATGACAGAAAATACGGTTAATATTAATCCAAGTAAAATAAGTCCAATAGTGGTATTGCGATCCATTCGTGAAAATTAATTTTTGTGATTTAAAGCCGCGTTAACAAAGGCCACAAACAATGGATGCGGCTTATCCACTGTACTTTTATATTCCGGGTGAAACTGAACGCCAACGAACCAAGGGTGATCAGCTACTTCAACAACTTCTACTAACCCAGTATCTGGATTTTTTCCTGTTGCATGCATTCCTGCTTTTTCAAATTGATTTAAATAATCGTTGTTGAATTCATATCTATGACGATGTCGCTCGGAAATTTTCTCTGAATTGTAAGCTTTCGAAACTTTCGATTTTGGTTTTAATTGACAAGCATAAGCTCCAAGGCGCATCGTTCCTCCAAAATTTGAAATACTCTTTTGCTCCTCCATCATGGAAATTACCGGATGATTTGTTTCTTCAGAAATTTCGGTAGTATGAGCATCATCTAGGTTTAAAACATTTCTTGCGAATTCAATTACGGCACATTGCATTCCTAGACAGATTCCTAAAAATGGAATTTTACTTTCTCGAGCGAATTGAACTGCTTCAATTTTTCCTGATATACCACGAGAACCAAATCCTGGAGCAACCAGAATCCCATCCAAATGGCCTAATTGACTTTCAATATTGTCTTTGGATAGTTTTTCAGAATGAATCCATTCCACATTCACTTTCGCTTCGTTTGCAACGCCTGCATGAATGAATGACTCACTAATTGATTTGTAAGAATCTTTCAATTCTACGTATTTTCCAATCAAGCCTATTGTTACTTCTTTTTTTGGATTTTTTAAACGCTCAAGAAATGATTTCCAATTCGACAAATTCGGAGTTGTTTTTTTGGGTAAACCCAATTTTTCAAGTACAACTTTGTCCAATTCTTCCGCTTGCATCAATAAAGGCACATCGTAAATCGAAGATGCGTCTCTAGATTCAATTACGGCATTCATTGAAACATTACAGAATTTCGCAATCTTTCTTCGAAGATTCAAATCGAGTTCGTGTTCAGTTCGGCAACAAAGAATATCAGGCTGAACTCCCAATTCCATCATTTGCTTTACAGAATGTTGTGTTGGTTTTGTTTTTAACTCGCCAGCAGCAGCCAAATAGGGCACAAGTGTAAGGTGAACAACGATGCAATCATTTTCATGTTCCCAAAGCATTTGACGAACAGCTTCAACATATGGTAGTGATTCAATATCACCAACCGTTCCGCCAATTTCAGTAATTACAATATCAAATTTCCCTTTTTTCGCGACAAGCTGAATTCGATCCTTGATTTCGTCTGTAATGTGTGGGATAACTTGAACAGTTTTTCCTAAATATTCTCCTTTTCGTTCTTTCTCAATAACGGCCTGATAAATTCTACCCGTTGTAACATTGTTTGCTTGTGAAGTAGGAACATTTAAAAAACGTTCATAGTGACCTAGATCCAAATCAGTTTCAGCGCCATCATCTGTTACAAAACATTCGCCATGCTCGTATGGATTTAGCGTTCCTGGGTCGATATTAATGTATGGATCAAGCTTTTGAATAGTTGTTGAGTAACCTCTTGCTTGTAATAATTTTGCTAATGAAGCTGAGATAATTCCTTTTCCCAGAGAAGATGTTACACCCCCGGTTACAAAGACATACTTAGTTGAATTGGACATGAAATTAATTTGTAACTACGGGATGCAAAGTTAATACATCATTCGTAAGAATTCCGAATTGTTGAAAATAAAAATTACTTCTTCCACTTAAAGTAGTTTTTTTCTTGAATCGGACGATTTTCTTCAATTTCGGTAAAAGGTTCACAGGGTAGGAGAGAGGTGTGACAATCTGCTGGCAATTGTTGGTATAATTTCGTACCATCTGTTTTCCAAGCAATCATTTCATCAGAAACTTGCTTTATAATCTTTGCAGGATTACCAACCACTAAACTTCTTTCAGGAATTTGCATATTGGCGGGAACAAAACTTAAGGCACCAATAATACTCTCTTTTCCAACAACAACATCATCCATTATCACCGAATTCATACCGATGAGACAATTTTCTTCTAATCTTCCACCGTGAATTATTGCTCCATGTCCAACGTGGGCTCCTTTTTTCAAGTGGACTGATGTTCCGGGAAACATATGAATCGTGCAGTTTTCTTGCACATTACAGCCATCTTCAATAATGATTTGTCCCCAATCGCCACGAATTGCCGCGCCAGGACCAATGTAAACGTTTTCACCAATAATCACATTTCCGGTAACCGAAGCCTGAGGATGAATAAAACTCGATGATTTAATTACTGGTTTGAAACCATTAAATTCGTAGATCGCCATTTTATTATGTTAAATAGAATTAGATAAAGTTTAAAAGTAATTAAATTTGGAAATAAATTTCAATTAATAAAATATGAAAGCTTTTACATTATCCTTTAGTTTATTCCTTTTAGCAGCTTGTTCATATGGTCAAAAGAGGGTTAGTCAATCAGAGTTTAAAAAATTAATGAAAGATTCAAACGCTCAAATTGTTGATGTTCGCACAGCCAATGAAGTATCACATGGTAAAATTCAAGGTTCATTGAACATCGATTATTTTAAAGCAGATTTTATGGAGACTGCCAAAAGTAAATTAGATAAAAATAAACCCGTGTTGGTTTATTGCGCTGCTGGTGGAAGAAGCGCATCTGCAGCAAAAGACCTTAAGAAAGCAGGATTCAAAAAAGTTTATGATCTCGAAGGAGGATATGATAATTGGAAGGAATAATAGCTAGAGTTTCTTCGGAGACTTTCTTTTTAAATATTCTATTTAACATAATATAAATTATAATACAAAATATCATAAATACAAATCTTAGTTAATCAAACAATTACTAAACTGATATGTTGGGTATATTTGAAAAAAAATAATCATTGTCAGCAGCAAGCGATAAACAAACGATTTTAGATTTAGAATTCGATATAATTATTGAATGGCTTGGGCAATTTACAATTGAACATACGGCTGCGGAACAAATTAAAAATTTAAAACCTTCGAATAACTTCAACAAACTTGAATTCGATTTAAAGCAACTAAACGAATTAAAAACCATTCGAATTTCAAATGAAACATTTCCGGCATTGGATTTTGAAGAATTAAAAGATGAAATTCGATTATTAAATATTCAAAATTCTGTCATTTCCGTTGAAGGATTTAGGCGAATTCATCAAGCTTCAGAATTAATTAATCGATTTCTGTTATTTTTTGATTCACGAAAAGACAGATACCCATTACTTGAAATGATTCTGAGTTCCTGTGAGCACAATGAAGAAATCAACAAGAAAATTGAGCAGGTATTTGATCGTAGCGGAGAAATAAAAGACGATGCGTCTCCCCTTTTGACTGAAATTCGACAGCGGATAAAAACCCTTCGAAATCAAATCAATCGGAATTTTGAACGCGAATTACGAAAATTATTGAAAGACAATATTCTCGGTGATGTTACGGAAGGTTTTGTCAACGAACGTCGTGTGCTTTCTGTTCAATCCTCCTTTAAAAGAAAGGTTTTCGGAAACGTCCATGGTTCAAGTAAAACAGGAAGTTTAACCTACGTTGAGCCACAGGTAAATGTTCCGTTGAACAACGAAATGGAATTTCTATTGGATGACGAACGTAAAGAAATTCACCGAATCTTAAAACAACTAACGAAGGATATTTCCATTTATGCACCATTGATTTCAGCTTACCAAGATGCATTGATTCACTTTGATTTTTTGAATGCAAAATGTCGTTTGGCCTTGGAAATGAACGCTGTATTACCTGGAATCAACAAAAATACAGACTTTGAATTTGTGGATGCCTTCCACCCTATTTTACGCCGTTCAAATTCTTTGATCAAAAAGGAAACGAAACCACAGCGTATCAAAATGAATGGAAATCAACGTATGTTAGTGATTTCAGGTCCAAATGCTGGTGGAAAAAGCATTACGCTAAAAACAGTTGGCTTATTGCAAATCATGTTGCAATCAGGTTTGTTGATTCCGGTAAATGAGAATAGTAAAGCGTGTTTTTTTCAACAAATTCTTTCTGATATTGGCGATAATCAATCAATTGAAAATGAATTATCTACCTACTCTTACCGCTTGCAAAGAATGAATTACTTTCTAAAGGTTTCAAATCATCGAACTTTGTTACTTTTAGATGAGTTTGGTACAGGTTCCGACCCTGAATTGGGTGGTGCATTGGCAGAGGTTTTCTTCGAGGAATTGTATAAGAAATCTGCATTTGCCGTTATTACCACGCACTACAGCAATATTAAATTGAAGGCAAATTCTCTTAAAAACGCAGAAAACGGCTGTATGCTTTTTGATTCAGAAACATTGAAGCCTAAGTATGAATTTGCTATTGGTCAACCAGGAAGTTCGTTTACCTTCGAAGTTGCCAAAATGAATGGAATTAAATCTCCAATTATTGAAGCTGCAAAAGGATTGTTGGACGATAAAAAAGTGAAATTAGATCGTCTGCTGAATGAGCTTCAGAAAGAAAAAAACTATTTAGAGCGTTTGACCAAAGAACATCTTGAAGCGCAAGAAAATGCTGAAAATGCGCGCGTCCAATTCATCGAAAAGCGTGAGCATTATGAAAATCGATTGAAGTCGCAACAAAAGACTATTGATGAACACAACAAACAATTGTCTTCGGGAAAGAAAATGCTTCAATTCATCGATAAATTCAACCTTAAATCCCGAAAAAAAGATGCGAATCAGCAATTGATGGAGGAGATTCGTAATTACATGAAGCTTGAGAAGTCAAAAACAGAAGTAAAAATACAACAAGAAAAAACCGAAATTCAAAAGAAAAAAGTAACTGTAGCGAAGCAAAGAAAACAAGAGGAATTAAATCAACATCTTATTAAAATCGGTTCTTCCGTTCAAATTCTAGGCACAAACAGAATTGGTATTGTCGATAAAGTTAAAGAAAAACACATGGAAGTCATTTTCGGAAACGCCAAAATAAAAGTTGAACGAGAAAAACTCAGGTTTCTAAAATAGTCTATTTTAAATAACGGATTGAAAATAAAATCTACACACGCTCTATTATCGTGGCATAACCCTGCCCTACGCCAATACACATCGTTACAAGTGCAAAACGTTTTTGGGTGCGTTGCAATTCACGAGCAGCAGTCAAAAGAATTCTTGCTCCTGACATTCCCAGTGGATGGCCCAAAGCTATTGCTCCGCCATTCGGATTAATTCGTGGATCATTATCCGCAATTCCCATTGCTCTGGTGCAAGCCAATACCTGCGCAGCAAAAGCTTCGTTTAATTCTAAGATATCCATGTCAGCTAAAGCTAATCCTGCACGACCCAATGCTTTCTGAGATGCGTAAACTGGTCCAATACCCATAATTCGTGGTTCAACTCCAGCAACTGCAGCAGAAACAATACGTGCAATTGGTTTCAATGAATGCGTTTTCAATCCGGTTTCCGATGAAATCAACAAGGCTGCTGCCCCATCATTTAATCCTGAGGCATTACCTGCTGTAACTGAACCATCCTTTTTAAATGCTGGCTTTAAATTAGAAAGTGTTTCCATGGTTGTCGAAGCTCTCGCGAATTCATCCTTTGCAAAATGAATGGGATCTTTCTTTTTCTGCGGAATAATAACGGGTGCTATCTCGTCGTCAAAAAATCCAATTTCTTGAGCTTTAGCCACCTTTTCCTGCGACCAACAAGCGAATTTATCCTGAGCCTCACGTTCAATTCCATATTTTTCAACAAGATTTTCGGCAGTCATTCCCATGCTGTCAACACCATAAATTTCTTCCATTTTTGGATTTATAAATCTCCAACCAAACGAAGAATCGAACATTTGAGCATCACGTCCGAAAGCAGATGAAGTTTTTGAAATAACCCAAGGTCCACGTGTCATATGCTCTACCCCACCAGCTATGTATAAATCACCTGCTCCATCTTTAATTGCGCGCGCTGCATTAATTGTTGCCGCCATTCCTGAGGCACAAAGCCTGTTTACAGTTTCACCCGCAATTTCAATTGGTAACCCAGCTAAAAGTCCTGCCATTCGTGCTACATTTCGATTGTCTTCCCCTGCTTGATTTGCACAACCTAAAATCACATCTTCTATTGCTTTTAAATCCAGGTTTGGATGTCGTTCTATGAGGCTTTTTATCGCGTGAGCAGCTAAATCATCAGCACGAACGGCTGACAAGGTTCCTCCAAAATTACCAATTGCAGTTCGGATTCCATCCACTATAAAAACATCTTTCGACATAGCATTCTTTTTTTTCAAAGTTAGAATTTAATTAGAATTCAACTAAAAGGTTTTCCAATATTGATTGTTTTTAAATAATTTAAAAATCTTCTGTTCGACTTATAATTAGTTGTATGTTCGAAGTAAATTTGATTAAAAATCCTTTTCAAGCCTTAAAAAATGATTTCAATTTTGAATGATCGACATGCTTCGTTTTTTACCAAATTACTTGGCGAAAGATATATTGTTAATGAGGAAATACGAATCAGTTATGGTTCTGATGAGACGGAAGATTTGAACTTCCCTCCTAGCGCTGTTTTGAAACCAAATTCGGTTGAAGAAATTTCATCAATAATGAAATTTTGCTTTGAAGAACAAATTCCTGTTACTCCTGCTGGTGCGCGAACTGGATTAAGCGGTGGTGCTTTACCAACGCATGGCGGAATTTTACTATCGATGGAGAAATTCAATCGTATTTTGGAAATCGATGAAAATAATCACCAAGTTATAACTGAACCTGGCGTTATTACTCAGGTATTACAAGATGCTGTTAAAGAAAAAGGGTTATTTTACCCACCTGATCCTGCAAGTAAAGGTTCGTGCTTTATAGGCGGAAATATTTCCGAAAATTCGGGTGGACCAAAAGCAGTAAAATATGGTGTAACAAAAGATTATGTTTTAAATCTTGAAGTTGTGCTTCCAAACGGTGAAGTAATCTGGACAGGAGCTAACGTGCTTAAAAATGCAACGGGTTACAACTTGACTCAATTGATAGTTGGCTCTGAGGGAACGTTAGCAATTGTAACAAAAATCGTCCTAAAGTTGATTCCGCACCCTACCAATGATATGTTGATGCTCGTTCCTTTTTTTGATGCTCAAAAAGCTTGCGAGGCCGTTGCTGCGATTTTTAAAGCAGGTTATACCCCAAGCGGTTTAGAATTTATGGAAAGAGATGCCCTGATCTATACGAAGGAATTTATTGGTGAATCCTCAATTAACATTGGAGACAACCATGCAGCCCATTTAATAATAGAAGTTGATGGTTTTGATCCGGAACAATTAATGAAGGATTGTGAAGGCATTTTGAATGTTCTTGAAAATTTTGAAACAGATGAAATTCTTTTCGCAGATTCGGAGGCTCAAAAAAATGCACTTTGGTCATTACGAAGAAAAGCTGGTGAAGCTGTTAAATCGCAATCGATTTATAAAGAAGAGGATACAGTTGTTCCTAGATATGCGCTTCCGGAATTACTTGGACATATTAAAAGAATCGGCAAAAAATATGGCTTTCAATCAGTTTGTTATGGTCATGCTGGAGATGGAAATCTTCATGTAAACATTCTTAAAGGTGATTTATCGGATGAACAATGGGAAAACGAACTTCCAATTGCGATTCGTGAATTATTTACTGAAGTAATTAATCTTGGCGGAACCATTTCAGGTGAACACGGAATAGGGCTTGTTCAAAAACCATTTATGGATATCGCTTTTCCGGAGGTCACATTGAATTTAATGCGCGAAATTAAGCGAGTTTTTGATCCGAAAAACATTTTGAATCCTGGGAAGATATTTTAGTTCTTACTTTTTTTGCCAAAGCAGAAAAAAAGTAAGGCAAAAAAACTGCTTTTTTCAACTTTCATAAGGCGTTTCCTGCGGAACACTTGTTTTTTCATTTCGTGCTTTGGTTCCGTTGCTACGACTAACGTCTCCGCGAACCGCAACTGCATTCAAAACTTCGTTAACGCTGTATGAAAGTTGAGTGGAAACGATGCTATTTTTTTTGAGACGAAGTAAAATTAAGTTTCTCCCCTAAGCTGTCCGCTTGCGACGGGAGGGGAGATTAAGAGGGGTGATTGATAAAAATAAATTCCATTCCCAAAATCCCAGCGCACTAGGAAATAGACTTTTTGAAAAACAGCATCCAATCTTGGTTTAAGATTATTATTTAAACGAGAAAATCAAGCTATGAAGATTAGTTTCTATCTTGATATTTAAAATATTATCCCTATCTTTGCACCCTTAAATCAAGGTCGCACCTCTTTTTGTGACATTTTTTACTAACCACTTTCAGAAGTAAGAGGATTCTGAAATACAAATTTTTAAAGCCACATGGCAAATTCTATTGACCCGCAGGGAACTGCAGATTTTGATTGGGAAGCTCTACAATTAGACGGCTACTCAAAAGTTCAACGTTCAGAAATGTCTGATCGTTACGAAAAAACCCTAACTTCTATCAACGAAAAAGAAGTAATTCAAGGGACAGTTGCAATGCTTAATAAGAAAGAAGTAATCGTTAACATCGGTTATAAATCTGAAGGAGTTGTTGCTGCAAACGAATTCCGTTACAACCCGGATTTAAAGGTTGGTGATACAGTTGATGTTTATGTTGAATGTCGAGAAGACAAAACAGGACAATTAATTGTTTCTCACAGAACAGCTCGTATGCACAGTGCTTGGATTCGTGTGAATGATGTATTGCGTTCAGGTGAAATCATCACAGGTTATGTTAAATGCAGAACTAAAGGTGGTTTAATTGTAGATGTTTTCGGAATCGAAGCATTCTTACCTGGTTCTCAAATCGACGTGAAGCCAATTCGTGATTACGATGTTTACGTTGGTAAAAACATGGAATTCAAAGTAGTGAAAATCAATGAAGAATTCAGAAACGTAGTTGTTTCTCACAAAGCATTGATCGAAGCAGAATTAGAAGAACAAAAGAAACAAATTATCTCTGGATTAGAGAAAGGACAAGTATTAGAAGGAATCGTGAAAAACGTAACTTCTTACGGTGTGTTTATCGATCTTGGAGGTGTAGATGGTTTGATTCACATTACAGATCTTTCTTGGGGTCGCGTTACGCATCCAGAAGAAATGTTAGAGCTTGACCAAAAAATCAATGTGGTAATTCTTGACTTCGATGATGATAAAAAACGAATCGCTCTAGGATTAAAACAATTACAACCACATCCATGGGATTCTCTTGATGCTAACCTACAGGTAGGTGATAAAGTTTCAGGAAAAGTTGTTGTGATGGCTGATTATGGTGCATTCATCGAAATCGCTCCAGGCGTTGAAGGTTTGATCCACGTTTCAGAAATGAGCTGGTCACAACATTTACGTTCTGCTCAAGATTTCATGAACATCGGTGATACGGTTGAAGCTGTTATCTTGACATTAGATCGCGAAGAAAGAAAAATGTCTTTGGGTATTAAGCAATTAATGCCAGATCCGTGGAATGACATCGAAGTAAAATATTCAGTTGGTTCTAAGCACAAAGCGAAAGTTCGTAACTTCACTAACTTCGGTGTATTCGTTGAATTGGAAGAAGGTGTTGATGGATTAATCCACATTTCTGATCTTTCTTGGCAAAAGAAAATCAAGCATCCATCTGAATTTTGTAAAGTAGGTGACGAAATGGAAGTTGTAGTTTTGGAAATCGATCGCGATAACAGAAGAATTTCACTAGGTCACAAACAATTGGAAGAAAATCCATGGGATGTTTTTGAATCAACATTCGCTGAAGGTTCAGTTCATAGCGGAACAATCATCGACATGAAAGATAAATCTGGAATCGTTTCTTTACCATACGGAGTTGAAGGGATTTGTCCTTCTAAACATTTGAAGAAAGCAGATGGAAGCAATGCTAAGACTGAAGAGGTGTTAGATTTCAAAGTAATAGAGTTTAACAAAGAAGCGAAGAAAATTGTCGTTTCTCATACTAGAACTTTTGAAGAAGGTGAAGATAAACCTTCGACTTCCAAAGCTGTTAAAAAATCTGCAGGTTCTTCAACTGATCAAGCAGTGAAAGCCATTAATTCTAATTCAGAGAAATCAACATTAGGTGATTTAGATGCGCTTTCAGCATTAAAAGAAAAAATGGAAAAAGGAGAATAATTTCCGATTTCTGAGAAATAAAGAAGAGAACTTCGGTTCTCTTTTTTTTTGCTCGTTCATAATATGTTGATAAAGAATTCGAGTATTACCTTCCATATAAATTTCGAAAACATTAAAATGGTTAAATTTGCGTGTAACTAACAATGACAAACGAAGAATTAAAGGGAATTGTTAAGGATATTTTTGCTGCTTACCTTGAGCAAAATGGCCACCGAAAAACACCGGAACGTTTTGCTATACTCGCAGAAATTTATGACTATGAAGGTCATTTTGACATTGAGTCGCTCTACATTAAAATGAAAAATCATAATTATCGTGTTTCGAGAGCTACTTTGTATAATACAATCGACTTACTTCTAGCCTGTAATTTAGTTCGTAAACATCAATTTGGTAAGAACATTGCTCAATTTGAAAAATCACATGGATCAAAACAACATGATCATGTTATTTGTACTGATACGGGTGAAGTTTTTGAATTCTGCGACCCGCGAATTCAACAAATTAAACAAACAATTGAAGAGCTTTTTGGTGTGTCAGTTCAGCATCACTCGCTTTATTTTTATGGTGTTAAATCAAATTCAAAATCGAAATGAGTTTTACTTTAAATCAACAGAATCAAGGGAATTTACTTATTCTCGAAATGTCCGGGAAAATTTTATCTGATGGCGATTTGGAAAATGCAAAAGCTGTCCTTGATAAAATTTCGAATTGGAATATCGTAATGGATTTAAGTAATTTATCACATTCGAATTCAAGTGGAATTGCATTTATGGTTAAAACACTAACTCGATCTCGAATAAACAATGGTGACGTAGCTATGGTCAAACCGAATGCACAATTAGCTAAGTTATTCGAAATAACGAAGATGTATGAAGTTTTTAGTATTTATGAATCGCTTGAAGCAGCAAAAAAACATTTCGATTAATCCCAAACAGAGAACTTCTACAAGTTCTTTTGAAAAGTAAAAATAAATGAAAGTAGATGTATTATTAGGCCTTCAATGGGGCGATGAAGGTAAGGGTAAAATTGTTGATGTTCTGACACCTGAATATGATATAATTGCACGTTTTCAAGGTGGTCCGAATGCAGGTCACACACTTGAGTTTGAAGGTATTAAACATGTTCTTCACACCATTCCATCTGGCATTTTTCATTCAAATGTTATAAACTTAGTTGGAAATGGAGTTGTAATCGACCCAGTTATTTTTAAAGCGGAATTAGACAAACTTGCTCCTTTTAATATTGATTTTTCTAAAAGATTATACATCTCGAAAAAGGCTCATCTTATTTTACCTTCTCACAGATTGCTTGATGCTGCTTCTGAAAATGCGAAGGGAAAAAATAAAATTGGTTCAACGTTAAAAGGAATTGGGCCAACCTACATGGATAAAACAGGGCGTAATGGTTTACGTGTCGGAGATATTTTCTCGCCAAATTTCAAAGAAAAATATAATGCGCTCGTTGAAAAACATATTGGCATGCTTAAACATTATGAAGGGTTTGAATATGACATTAAGGCACAAGAAGCTGCCTGGATGGAAGGAATCGAGGTTCTCCGTAAGCTTCACGCAGTCGATAGTGAACATTTTCTGAATAAAGCGCTTCTCGAAGGAAAAAAAGTGTTGGCTGAAGGAGCGCAAGGAACAATGCTCGATATAGACTTCGGAACCTATCCATTTGTGACATCATCAAATACAGTTACAGCAGGAACATGCACAGGATTGGGAATAGCACCAACAAGAATCGGAAAGGTAATTGGAATTTTTAAAGCTTACTGTACACGCGTTGGAAGTGGCCCCTTCCCTACCGAATTAGATGATGAAGTTGGTGAGGCAATTCGAAAAGAAGGTCGTGAATTTGGTGCCACAACAGGTCGACCAAGACGTTGTGGTTGGATTGATTTAGTGCAAATGCGCTATGCCATAATGATAAACGGAGTCACCGAACTTTCGATGATGAAAGCTGATGTATTAAGTATTTTTGATAAAATTTATGCATGCACCCACTACCTTGTTGACGGCGAAAAAGTTACTGATTTCCCTTTTGATGTCAATGATTTGAATTTTACTCCTGTTTATGAGGAAATACCAGGTTGGAACTGTGATTTAACTCAATTGGATGACTATTCTGTCGCTCCGAATGAACTTAAAAAGTATGTTTCGTATTTAGAGGAACAACTTCAAGTTCCAATTCGAGTAGTTTCAGTTGGCCCAGACAGAAAACAAACACTTTCAAACGCTTGATTAAATTTGAACATATCCGTAAATGTGCGCTTTTCACAGGCGCATTTTTTTTAAGCGGTATTTTATTTAGTCAAAAAAACATTTTGGAACTTCTTCCGGGATCCGAAAAAATATACTATGACAAGAAAAGTGGTCTTCATCGATTGGTTGGATCCGTCAGTTTTAATTACCAAGGAAATACCATGTTTTGTGATTCTGCGCACTATCGCGAGAAAAACAAAATAGTCCGAGCCTATGGAAAGGTTCAAATTCGAAAGGGTGATATCAATCTGTTTTGTGACTCACTTTATTACAATGGTAGTTTAAAATATGCCAAACTATGGGGTCACGTTCGTGTAAGAGATAGTGAGTATAAAATCACAACGGATTCGCTCGATTACGATGCTAAGAATGGAAAAGCAATTTATAGACGAAATGGAACAATCGAATCAATTGTTTCAGATGAAAAAATAACTAGCCGAACAGGCTATTTTTATCCCAATAAAGGAAGCTTTTTTTTCAGTGGAAATGTCAATTACAAAAAGGAGAAATTAGCAATAACAACTGATACACTTCAGTTCTCCTATGAAAAGCAAACGAGTTACTTTTATGGACCAACAAAAATCATTAATGATACCGTAACCATATTGTGTAAGAAGGGATGGTATAACTCAGAAAAAAAGGAAGGAGTTCTTTACAAACAAGCAGAAATCATTCAAAAAAGTAGCCTCATTCGTGGAGATACATTATATTACAATGGAGCAAAGCAGGCTTACGAAGGAAAGGGCAATGTTTTTTACAAGGATTATGATCAAAACTTAGTTTTTCAAGGAAATCGAGGCTATTCAAGTAATGAAAAACATTATGCCTATTTGACTGGAAAAGCATTGGCTTTTAAAGTTAAAGACAAAGACACCATTTTTATTCATGCTGATACGCTCCATTTGATTAAAGATACATTAAATAGAACCCAAGAAATTAAGGGTAATAGAAATGTCATGATTTATAATAAATCAATTCAATGTATTGCAGATTCGGGATATTATTTACCTAATGAAGATATGCTTTTTTTGCGATCGAAACCAATTGTTTGGGCGCAGAATACTGAATTGAAAGGAACTAAAATGGATATTTTCTTAAAAGACACATTAGTTGATAAAATCCTGATATCCGGCAATTCAAATGCGATAATGGAAGTCGATTCAGGAAATTTTTACAATCAAATTGCAGGAAAAGAAATTGTTGCTTTGTTTGAAAATAATGAACTTGTTCGCACCGATGTTCAAGGAAATGCACACACTATTTATTTTCCGGAAGAAACTTCAAAATCAGATTCAATTTTTGAGAAAAAGCGAATTGGAATGAACCGAGTTATTGCCTCTGATTTAAGAATATATCTAGATAGTGGCGAAGTTAAAGGAATCACTTATTTTGATAAACCAGATGGTATTTTCTACCCGATGGATCAAATAAATCCAGAAGAACAATTCATAAATGGATTCATTTTATATCCTGCTTTAAGGCCTAAATCTCCATTAGACTTAATTAAATAATAAAGATTAATTGTAATATTAATGGTTAAAGACTTTTTATTTTAGCTTACAATTTCTTTTTCGAAGAACATGAAAAAATTGAACTTTTCATTTAATAATAATGAGAAAACAAAAAAAGGGAGTTTGCTCATTTCTGATCCCTTTTCCGATGATGTTTATTTTGGACGATCTGTAGTTTTATTATGTGAACATAACGAGGAAGGAACCTTTGGTTTTGTTTTAAATAATTACATTGATATTGACTTGCACCAGCTTGATGACAGTTTTCCAGATATTAACGCAAAAATTAGTTTTGGAGGCCCAGTAGAAAAAGAAAACTTGTATTACATTCACAAATATGATAACATTAAGGATTCATTAGAAGTTCGATCAGATCTTTATTATGGCGGCGATTTTAATGAGATTTGCAAACGAATTAATGAGTCTAAAAATCCTAAAAGTGAAATTCGATTTTTTATTGGTTATTCAGGTTGGAGCTTCGGACAGCTTAATGATGAAATTAAATCTGAAAGTTGGATTACAGCAAACAATATTGAAACCTCTCTCGTTTTAGATACCTCTTTAGAAAATCTTTGGAAAATTTGTCTAGAGAAACAAGGTCAACGATTTAAATTAATGACTAAATTTCCTCGTAATCCGATGGATAATTAGTTTTTGAAAAGAGATTTTATCATTTTATTGTCAAGATATTTTATTTAATTTTAGAAATAGTAAAAATTTGACCATGAATAAGGTATTATTTCTTCTAATATTTTTTGTGCAAAACATCTTCTTTCGATCATTCGCCCAAGCCCCTACTTGGTCTGGAGATATTGCTAAAATAATGTATGGGAATTGCACATCGTGCCATCGTCCTGGTGGGATGGCTCCATTTTCACTTACTAATTATGAGGATGTTTCGCCTATGGCTACGTGGATTGAACAAAATATTACAAATAAAAACATGCCTCCTTGGCCAGCAGATGAAGATTACAAGTCATTTGTTCATGAACGTGTACTTTCTCAGCAAGATAAACAGACATTTTCTGCTTGGGTTTCTGCAGGAACTCCTTCAGGAGATTTGCGTTTTACTCCTCCAATTCCTCAATATTCGAATGGATCTCAACTTGGATCACCAAGCCTTTCTTTACAAATAACACCATTTACTGTTACTCAAAACGGAGATCAATATCGAAATTTTGTTTTACCAATGGGACTTACACAAGTAAATTTTGCAAATGCAATTGAAGTTATCCCAGGAAATCCAAGTATTGTTCATCATGTCCTGGTTTTCGTTGATACCAATTCAACCCCTGTTCCTCCAGATGGTTTGAGCGCAGGACTTCAATCTGAACTAATTTATAGTTATGTTCCAGGCTCTATCCCCTACTACACTCCAATTGGAACAGGTTTTAGAATGCCTACGAATTCGAGAATTATTTTACAAATTCATTATGCTCCAGGTAGTTTAGGTCAAATAGATAATACAACTGTAAACTTCAATTTAACTACGACTCCTCAACGAAGAATATTTGTTTCGGCCGCTTTAAATCATCTAAATTCAATAACAAATGGCCCATTAATGATTCCAGCCAATGAGACTAGAACATTCAACGAATCTTTTCTTTTAAATACCACTGTAACAACATTTTATGCTTTTCCACATATGCATCTCATAGGGAAAAGTATACAAGCTTGGGCTAACAAACCTGTAACCAATGATACCATTCGTTTTGTAAAAGTCCCAGATTGGGATTTTAATTGGCAAGACAATTATGTTTTTTCCAATGCCATTAAAGTTCCAGCAGGCTCCACATTAAAAGCCACAGCTCATTTCGATAATACGGCGACTAATCCTAATAATCCTTCTTCACCACCTCAAAATGTTGTTGCAGGTGAAGGCACAAATGATGAAATGATGATTGTATTTTTTGCATACTCTCCTTATTTAAATGGTGATGAAAATACAATTATTGACAAGCGTATAATTCCAATGGGCGCAACAACTTTTTGCGAAGGACAGTCCGTTCGATTGAAAACAATTCAAGGAGAGGGTTATACTTATCAATGGAAATTAAATGGCTCAACAATAACTGGAGCAACAAATTACTATTTAGAAGCCACTCAATCAGGGAATTATACCGTTTTGATTTCGCTCGGTTCAAATAATGTATTATCCGACCCTGTTTTAATTACTGTAAATTCAAAACCAGTATCGATTATAAACTCAATTTCAGGTAATCAAATTCCACAAATTTTAACTGCTCAAAATTGCGGAACTTGCAATTATCAATGGTATTTGAATGATGTCGCAATTGGTGGTGCAATGAGTGTAAATCACGAAGCTACCCAGCCTGGAATTTATTATTTAGAAACATATAATGGTTGCTATTCTATATCAGATACCGTAATTCTTGGAGGTGCAATTCCTTATGCGGTAAGTGTATCTGCAAACCCAACCAATGCAGGAACGATAAATGGTGGCGGTTCGTTTATTTTAGGCTCTAATGCTACAGTTATAGCAACACCATCCAATGGATATAATTTTACATACTGGACTGAAAATAACAATGTTGTGAGTTATCAAAATTCATATTCATTTGTAGTAAATCAAGATAGAAATCTAGTTGCAAATTTTGAGCAGGTATCTGAAGTTCTGGAAGTTCAGAATGATGAAATCTCTGTTTATCCAAATCCTAGCAATGGATACTTTACACTTAAAGGAGGTCAAAATTTTTCATATTCTGTTTTCAATTTGGAAGGACATTTAATTAAGGAAAACAAAGAAATGTCATCCATACATTCTGCACAAATAGCACGTTCAGGAGCATATTTCATTCGATTGGATAGGGAAAATGGACAGAGGGAATATTTGAAAATTGTTGTTAGATAGGACTGCTTAAATAAACGCATTTAGCTTCTGAAAATTAGTTCATTAAAAACATGCCTGCAGAAAACAATAATCCCAACTGTTATCCCCCACTAAGAAAACAAGCAGATGCAGTTCGCTATTTCATTCAAACAATGGATATTGAAATGCTATATTTTATTTTAGATGAAGAAAAATCGTATCAAGACTTTACACGAAATGAATTTCTATTCAGATTGGAGCGAGTAATTAATGATTTCAAGTCTGCTGGAGATACTTTTTTAAATGCAATTGAAGGTAGATGCAATAAATGCTTTAAGAATAAAACAGGCTTTTTGTTCGTTGGCAACAATAGTAAAAATTATATGAATCTTTTATTTGATGTAGATAATAACAAGATTACCGATCTTTTTGAATGTACAAACTTTAAAACAAATTTTGATTCAAGTAACTTTAGTAAACGATTTTGGATCCACAACTTTGAAGACGATTTACCTTTTTAATAATTTTGTCGATAAACCTTATGCGAATCTACCTTGATTTTGATGGAACTGTCGTAGAGCATAACTTTCCTGCAATTGGTGCAGAAAACCCCAATGCAATAAAGGTAATATCACTATTACAAAAAGCAGGTCATGATCTTATTTTGAATACATACCGAGCCGATATTGATTTAACCTACGTTCATGAGGCGCTTAACTTTCTTAATTCACATCCAAATTTATTTAAGCCAATAGAATCTTTTCTACCAAAGAAATTAGATCCAAAAGGTTTTAATTTGGATAACGCTAAAGCATGCAATCAACTATACATTGATGATGTTTCGGATGGAATTCCAATGCGCAGAAATCAAGCGTTAGAATTTGGAATGATGGTCGATTGGATTGAGCTTGAGCTATTGTTAAGAAAAGAACAAATTATTTGATTTTCTTATTTTCTTTTTTATTCCGAATAAATTTTATCAATTCCAAAACGAGCAAAAGCGAAAACGAAGCAATGAGTGAAATAATAAGGTGATTTGGATTTGATATTTCAAAATTGAACAATTTTTGAAGATTGGGAACCAAGAAAACAATTGCTAACAAAGCTACTGCAACAAATAAAATGAACCATGCAGCATAATTTTTCTCTTTGAAAACAGCTAAAAATCCGCGGGTTTCAGATAGACTTGTAAGTATCAAAAACACATTTCCAAGAACTAAGGTAGAAAAGGATATTGCGCGCGTTTCCCCAGCTGAAAAATCCTGAGACACTGCGAATAGGTAAACAATTAATATAAGCATAAAAAGTATCAATCCTTTCATTAAACTTGACCTTATTTTTTGAAATCCAAAAAAAGATTCGTTTTTAGCTCTCGGCGTCCTTGACATAATTCCTTTTTCCTCTTGCTCTAACTCAAAAGCGACTGAACATATGGGATCTATAATTAATTCCAAAAAAACAATGTGGAGCGGCATTAGAAAAATAGGTAAATCAGCAATAAAGGAAGGAATTAAGGCCATTCCAATTATCGGAATATGAATAGCCAAAACATACGACATTGCTTTTTGGAGATTATCAAAAATTCTACGACCGCTGCGAATCGCCGAAACAATTGACGCGAAATTATCATCTAACAAAATGAGTGCCGCTGCTTCCCTCGCTACATCTGTCCCCTTCTTTCCCATTGCGATTCCAATATCAGCAGCTTTTAATGCAGGAGCATCATTTACACCATCTCCAGTCATAGCCACAACTTCTCCGTTTGATTTAAAGGCATTCACAATCCGAAGTTTTTGAGCCGGAATAACACGTGCGAAAATGTTGATTTGGTGAATTTTGTTTTTTAGCTCTTCATCATTTAATGCATCTAATTCTTTTCCAATCATGATTTCAAAATCTGTTTTCATTCCTATTTGATGAGCAATGCTTCGAGCTGTTGTAGGAAAATCCCCTGTAATCATAACGACTTTAATTCCAGCATGTTGACATTCCTCAACTGCTTTAGGAACCTCAGGTCTTATTGGATCTTCCAAACCTAAAAAACCAAGTAATTTAAAATCAAAACCATCTTGCGTTTTAGGGAAATCCAAATCATGATGATCAGCTTTTGCAATAGCAATAATTCGATTACCGTTGGAAGCCAGATCGTGAATTAAAACTAAATGTTCCTCTTTTTCTTGATCCGTAAGCTGACACAACTGCATTATGGCTTCTGGAGAACCTTTTGCTGACACCATAAATGAATTATAACCTTGTTTTTCATGCACGTTGGTCATTGCTGTTAATTCAGGACTCAATGGATATTGTTTGACATTTTTTTTAACAAAAAATTCGTGATCATTTATTGAATCATTAATCGTTTTTATCGCATGCTCCATGGGATCTTTTGAATTTTCCGCTGATGCATTCATTGCAACTTTTAAAAGCTCGGAAATCTTTGTTTTTTGTTGTTGAAAGTCTGATTTAACTATGATTTTGTTTTCACATATAATAGAAACAACCTCCATTTTATTTTGCGTAATAGTCCCGGTTTTGTCAGCACATAATACTGTAGTTGATCCTAAATTCTCAATTGCAACTGGCGTTTGTGTTAATACATTGTTCTTTGACAAGCGCCATGAACCCAAAGCAAGAAAAACAGTTAAAATCACTGGGAATTCTTCTGGTAAAATTGCCATCGAAGTAGCAATCGAATTCAAAAGGGAACCAGTTAAATTACCTCTTGTCAAAAAAGTTGCAATAAAAACGATAACCGAAATTCCAATTCCAATTAAAAATAGTCGTCGAATTAAAACTTTCATTTCTTCTTGGAGTCGTGTTTGTTTTGACTTAATTGATAATAAAGACTCCCCTATTTGTCCAAATTTTGAATTTCTTCCTGTTGCAATAACCTTTGCTATTGCTTTACCTTGCGTTATAAGTGTGCCGCCGTAAACCGAATTTTCAGATTCATTCAATGACTTTAAAATAGGAAATGACTCACCAGTTAGCATTGATTCATCAACCGTTAAATTTTGACATTCAATTAAATAAGCATCTGCCGCAATTCGATCTCCTTCGTTTAGTATTAAAATATCATTAGGAACTAATTCTCGGGCAGGGATAACTTTTTCAATACCATCGCGGATAACATTTGCTTTTGGTGATGATAGTTTCCTTAAAGCTCTAAGCGCCTGTTCGGTTCTCAAATTCTGATAATATGTAATAAAAATTATAATGGAAAATGTCGAAAGTAATATTATACCTTCTCTAAAGTCTCCGATAATCATGTAAATAAAAGAACTGGAAATCAATAAAATAAACATGGGTTCTTTAAGTAGTTGTTTCACTAAATCAAGCCAATTCTTAGAAACAATATCCGGTAATTCATTGTGTCCAAATTCCTTCAACTTCTTTTCAGCATCTTCGCTTGATAAACCATTTTCCATGATCTAAATTTCAAGAAAATGTGGTTGAAAATTCTTATGTTTAAAAAACTAGAATTGTAGAATTTCAATCTTAGGAAATTTATTTAAACTCCTTTATTTTTGGTAAACACGAAGATAAAATTCCTGAATCCTTTTATTTGTCGTAGCTTTGCAAAAAATTTAAAATATATTTATGACATTTGAAGAGCTGGGATTGAGGCGAGAGGTGCTGAAGTCGTTATCAGAATTGGGTTTTGAAGCACCGACCCCCATCCAGGAAAAAGCAATTCCATACCTGATGCAGGAGGATTGCGACTTTGTCGGCCTCGCACAGACGGGCACGGGAAAGACAGCGGCATTTGGTTTGCCGTTAATTAACAATATCAACACAAAAGCAAAACTTCCACAAGGACTGATTATTTGTCCGACTCGCGAACTTTGTTTGCAAATCACAAAAGATTTAGAGGTTTTCTCCAAGTATTTGGATTGCAACGTTGTATCCGTTTATGGTGGAACAGACATTCGCCGACAAATTACGGATGTGAAAAAAGGAGCAGCAATTATCGTTGCAACTCCGGGACGTTTGGTCGATTTAATGAATCGAAAAGTTGTTGTGTTGAGTGAAGTTCGCTACGTAATTCTGGACGAAGCGGATGAAATGCTGAACATGGGTTTCAAAGAAGACATTGATGCCGTGTTAGATACAACGCCAATTGACAAAAATGTTTGGTTGTTTTCAGCAACAATGCCGAATGAAGTGGCACGAATTGCAAAAACATACATGACAGATCCATTGGAAGTTTCTATTGGACATAAAAATCAGAGTAACGAAAACATAGACCACATTTATTATTTGGTTAAAGAACGTGATCGTTACGAAGCGGTAAAACGACTAATTGACTTCAATCCAAGTATTTATGGGTTGATTTTCTGTAGAACGAAAAACGAAACCGCAGCTGTTGCTGAAAAATTAGGCAAAGAAGGCTACAATGCGGAACCGTTGCATGGCGATTTGACGCAAGCAATGCGCGATCGCGTAATGGCTCGATTTAGAACGAAGGAATTACAAATCTTGGTTGCGACTGATGTTGCAGCAAGAGGATTGGACATCGACAATATCACGCACGTAATCAATTATAATTTACCGGATGATATCGAAAATTACACGCACCGAAGCGGTAGAACTGCTCGTGCTGGTAAAAAAGGTGAATCACTTGTTTTGGTAAATGTTAAAGAACTTGTAAAAATCAAAGCAATTGAGCGTCAAATGCGTACGACTTTTACGGTTGGTTCAATTCCAAATGCAGAGGAAATCTGTGAGATTCAGTTAATGAAACTCATCAATAAAACAATCGAAACAGAAGTAAAAGAAGATGACATTGAGAAATTCATGCCTCAAATTCTCTCTTCATTCGAATCATTATCGAAAGAGGAAGTAATTAAAAAGTTTGTATCAGCTGAATTTAACCGATTCATAGATTATTACGAACGCGCTGGAGATTTAAATGCTGCCGCACGAAAAGATGATCGTTCTGAACGCAGAGGCGATAAAGGTTCTCGTGCAAGAGAAGAAGGAAAAACAAGATTCTTTGTGAATATCGGTCGTCGAGATGGCTTAAATCCGGGAGCATTATTACGCGTTGTTTGCGATGCAACGGGTTTAAAATCAGATAAAGTCGGTCGTATTGACTTAATGACATCATTCTCATTTTTTGAAGCGGATGAGGAATACACAGAACGTATTTTGAAAAACGTGAATGGCGCCAATTTCGAAGGACACGAAGTTTCAATCGAGGTAACTACTGCAAAACAAAGTGGTGGTGGTGGCGGAAGATCTGAAGGAAACAGAGGTCGTGGACGTTTTGGTGGTGAATCCAAATCTGGAGGTGGTTTTTCAGGAAGAAGCAGAAACTCATCAGGTGGCGGAAGAGGTTCTTCTGGTGGAGGTGGTTTCAAAAGCGGTGGTTTTTCAGGAGGAAAATCAAGCTTTGGTGGAGATCGCAATCGTGGAGATCGTAAACCAAGTGGAAGCGGTGGTGGAGATCGCAGAAGAAGTGGGAAATGAAATTGAATGCAGAATTAATTAGATTAAAAATGGAAATTAGAAATATAGCAATTATCGCACACGTTGACCACGGAAAAACAACATTGGTTGACAAAATGATAGAGGCAGGAAGTGTATTGAACGAACGTGATCGTCCAACGGGTGAATTGATAATGGACAACAACGATTTGGAACGTGAAAGAGGAATCACAATCGTTTCAAAAAACGTATCAGTTACTTACAAAGGAACGAAAATCAACATCATTGACACTCCTGGTCACGCTGACTTTGGTGGTGAAGTAGAACGTGTTTTGAATATGGCGGATGGTGTTTGTTTGTTAGTAGATGCCTTCGAAGGACCAATGCCTCAAACGCGTTTTGTGCTTGGAAAGGCACTTTCAATGGGAATCAAACCCTTATTGGTTATCAATAAAGTAGATAAAGAAAATTGCACGCCAGATGAAGTTCACGAGAAAGTGTTTGATTTGATGTTTGAATTGGATGCAAACGAGGAACAATTGGATTTCCCAACAATCTACGGTTCAGCTAAAAACGGCTGGATGTCTGAAGATTGGAAAAAACAAACTGATTCGATTGCACCTCTGTTAGATAAAATTTTAGAGTATTTCCCTCCAAGAAAAATTGAAGAAGGAAATACACAAATGCTCATTACATCTTTGGATTTTTCTTCTTATGTAGGACGAATTGCAATTGGTAGACTTTCTAGAGGCGAAATTAACGAGAATCAACCTGTAATCATTTCAAAATCGGATGGTAAACAAGAAAAACACCGCATCAAAGAAGTGTTTGTTTTTGACGGAATTGAGCGTCGAAAAGTAAGTTCTGTTCAAGCGGGTGACATTTGTGCAATCACAGGAATCGAAGGATTTGAAATCGGCGATTCAATTTGTGATGCCGAAAATCCTGAACCGCTTCCAACAATTAAGTTGGATGAGCCAACTATGAGTATGTTGTTCTCAATTAACGACTCGCCATTTTTTGGTAAAGAAGGGAAATTTGTAACATCACGACATATTTTTGATCGTCTACAAAAGGAATTAGAGAAAAATCTGGCTTTACGTGTTAATGAAACCGATAAAGCAGACAAATGGATGGTTTTCGGTCGTGGAGTTTTGCATTTATCTGTTTTGATTGAAACAATGCGTCGCGAAGGTTATGAAATTCAAGTTGGGCAACCACAAGTAATCATCAAAGAAGTTGACGGAGTAAAATGTGAGCCTATTGAAGAATTAACAATCGATTTACCAGAAGAATTTAGTGGAACTGCTGTTGAGGCTGTTACAAAAAGAAAAGGTGAAATGAAAAACATGGTTCCAAAAGGAGATCGTATGATTATCACATTTGAAATCCCTTCTCGCGGAATTATCGGATTAAGAAATTACCTACTTACTCAAACTGCAGGTGAGGCTATTATGAATCATCGTTTCTTGGAATACCAACCGTACAAAGGCGAAATTCCAGGTCGTCAAAATGGTTCATTAATTTCTTTGGAGCAAGGAACTTCTATTCCGTTCTCATTGAACAACTTACAAGATCGTGGAAAATTCTTTGTTGCACCAAATGAAGATATTTACGAAGGTCAAGTAATTGGTGAGAACTCAAGAGCTGGAGATCTATGTGTTAATGTTACTAAAACGAAGAAGTTAACCAACATGCGTGCATCAGGATCAGATGATAAAGTGAGATTAGCTCCACCGAAAGTATTTAGTTTGGAAGAATGTCTAGAATATATTCAGGAAGATGAATATGTAGAAATTACTCCGAAGAACCTGCGGATTCGTAAAATTCTTTTGAAAGAAACCGAACGGAAAAGAGGTCATAAAATAGCCTAAGGAAACTTGTGAGATTTTAGTTTTTCGCTCTTTATGTAATAAAACAGCTGATTGAACGTTTTAAAATGGTGAAAAAAGCCCTTTTCATCTTAAAAATTTGTTTCATGTGCTTTTCAATTAAAGCACAACGATCAACTTTTATGTCGCGATCGGAGCTGGGTGTTCATATTGGTCAAATGTATTATTTAGGTGATTTAAATCCGCTGAAACAATTTTATCAAAGTAATCTTGCAGGTGGTTTGATGTATCGGTTTAATCTGCAAAACCGAATGGCTTTACGATTTAATTTTACAGCTGGAAGCGTTGAAGCTTACGATAAAGACTCTGATAAACCACTTTTAGTCAATCGCAACTTAGATTTTCAGTCGAAAATTCGTGAATTAGCAGGTGGAATAGAGTTTTACCACTCCCCTTTTCAAATTGGAAATAAACGCTATTTTGGAACTTTTTATTTTTTGACTCAAATCGGTTTGTTTTATATGAATCCGACAACAAGTTATAATGGTGAAATAATCGAATTAAATGAGATTGGGACTGAAGGTCAAGGAAGTTCACTAAACAACAAACGAAAATACAACAATCTTCAACTTTGCGTTCCTTTAGGCGTTGGAGGAAAATTGACACTTGGCAAATTTGCTACTTTCAATTTGGATATTGCAATTCGAAAGACCTTTACTGATTATCTAGACGATGTGGCAAGTGATACATATTTGGATCCCGTGTCGCTTGCATCTGCGAATGGATCAAATGCAGCCGCATTAGCGAATAGAAGTTTGGATGGAAACCGTTTTGGTAAACGAGGTAATTCTTCAACTAAAGACTGGTATGTCTATTGTGGCGGCATGGTTACCATAAAATTAGGTAAAGGCGGCGGTTGTCCTAGGCCACAGTAATACTAATCATAACCAATTAGCGCAAAAACGGAAAAACTAGATAGCCAATGGTCTATGTCGTAATTTCCTTTTCCGATACTTTCTTGCGCGTAATCCCACATATCATTCATTTGGCTAACCCATTGTTTTTTAATTTCTGGCTTCAAACTATTTTCAGGAATTGATTTTAGCATTCCATTCAGACACCAAATGCGATTCAAATGATACCCATCCCAATGAGACTCATATCCATCGTGCTTTTCTGTTTTTTTAATTTTCAACCCCTCTTTCAATCCATTTAGTGAAAATAATTCAGGCGTAAATTTATTTACCCATTCCCAGTATTTTTTTTCGGAAAGAACCTTTCTCATTAAATCACTCACTAAAAGTGAAGCCGACATGAAATCATAATCAAACGGTTCTTTAGCGATTGGTACATTTGACATGTTTCCATAATACTTATTCGCAGTAGAAACAACAACTTTTTTTAATGCCTTATCATTGAAACTCACAGAATAATCATACGCAAATGACAAACCCATAGCTGGGCTGTCATGACTTCCTGATAGTTCTAATTTCTCTACTTGTGGCCAAACTTTCAAATGAACAAAAGCAATGTAATTTGATAAAGGTTCTAAATTAGTTAGCCAACGTTTTGCATCTGGGTTATCCCAACGTTTCAATTCATCAGCAACTTTCAATAGCCATGATTGACCATATGGAAATTCAAACAATCCTTCTTCATTCGAACGAACATAATTTAATTCAGCAAGAATATTTTCTTTTGAAAAGCTAAGCTCTAATTTTTCTTTCAATTCTTTAGCTTCAGGAATATTCGGGAAAAGTTTTAATAATTTAACCATGCACCAATGATTGTGAACGCCACTGTGCCAATCATAACACCCATAAAATGAAGGCCATAAATCTCGAGGCCCTGCCTTGTCTCCTGGCTTCCTAAGTGCTTTGAAATAAAAATGTGGGCTTGATTTATTGGTGCAATCCAACGAAAGTTTTGCAAAGTAAGATGCGCCTTCGTTACTTAAGGTATATCTTCCATCTTGAAGCACACTCACAATGGATTGTTCACTTTGGGCAAACATTTTAAAAGCAAAAAATAGAGCTAACAGGAATAATTTATACATAATCTTTATAAAATAAAATGGGAATTAATCAATCTCATATTTCAAGCGCATCGTGATGTTCGCTGTTTTTCTTTTGGACGATGTATTAAAACTACCTCCCCAACTATAATCTTCCGATGAATTTTCTGCTGTTATTTGAAAAACCCCCATATCAGCACTTTTTAAATCTCCCAAGTCCCCTCCCCCATTCTCAGCAATCTTCTCAGCTCTATCGTGTGCATCTTTGGTGGCTTGTTCAATCATTTTTAATTTTAATTCTGCAAGTTTTGTGTAATAATATTCTGGCGCAAAAGAGTTTAACTCAATTCCTGAATCTATTAACTGGGAGACTTCACGCGATGTTTTCTCTACTAAATCAACATTTTTTGACTGAACCCTTATGCTTTGTGTTAAATTGTAACCGGTAAAATAACTACTTCTTTCATTCCCGTTTTCATCATATTCAGTTGCATATTCCTTTTGGATTTCAGCAGCCTCAAAAACAACTTCATCGTTGGATATTCCTTGCGACTTCAAGTATGATTTCACTCTTTTGACGTCAGCATTTAAATCAGAATAGGCTTGTTTTAAATCCAAGTTTTTCTTTGAGAAACTAGCCCGCCAAACAATCAAATCAGAATCAAATGATTGTTCTCCAAGACCTGTGACACTAATTTCAGGATCAGCTTTACCTTTAGATAAGTATGATTCACCTAAAATATAACCCGTAATAATTACCGCAATTGAAATTAAAATTGTTGCAGCATTAGCCTTAATAAAGTTCATGTTTTTTGTTTAAAATTAATGAAACTATCTATATATGAATTGATTGACTTAAAATAAATTATCCTTTAGAGGAGCACTGAAATTGAGTCCTTTTCACAGCTGTTTTTGCAATTGCAGAAAACCCTCCAATCACATCAACAAAATTATCTAGGCCTCTCATTTTCAATACAGAAGCTGCAATCATACTGCGATACCCTCCTGCGCAATGCAGAATAAATGGTTCATTTGGATAATTACTTGAATTTTCATTAATATAATCCAATGGCAAGTTTGTTGCTGATTCGATATGCTCAGCTTCGAATTCTCCTGGTTTACGCACATCAATTACGATTGGGCTTTGTTGGAATTGTTTTTCAAATTGCTCAGCATCAATTCGTTCAATCGTTTCAATTTTTCTACCAGCATTTCTCCAAACTTGGAAACCTCCATTCAAATAACCCAAAACGTGATCGTAACCAACTCTCGCTAAACGTTTAACCGTTTCTTCCTCTTTACCAAGATCTGTTATCAAAACAATTTGCTGATCAATATTGGGTATCATTGCTCCTACCCATGGTGCAAATTGTCCTTCAAGACCTACAAATAAACTTCCTTTAATAAATCCTTTTGAAAATTCATTCGCTGATCGTGTATCTAAAATTAGAATTTCATTGTTTGAAGTTAGTAGGTCAAATGCTTCTAAAGTTAATGGAGTTAATCCCCGTCTCATGACTTCTGATATTTGTTCATAACCGGATTTATTCATTGCGACATTCATCCCAAAATAACCCGGTGGCGGGAGCAATCCATCGGTAACTTCCTTAATGAATTGACTTTCAGTCATATCTGATCTCAGCGCGTAATTCTGTTTCTTTTGCTCACCAATCGTACTAACAGTTTCTTTCGAAAGATTTTTTCCACATGCGCTTCCTGCTCCGTGTGCTGGGTAAACAATAACGTCATCAGCTAGGGTCATAATTTTATTTCTAAGTGAATGGAAAAGCAAACCTGCAAGTTGCTCCATTGTCATTGATGCTGATTTTTGAGCTAAATCTGGCCGTCCGACATCTCCGATAAACAAACTATCTCCTGAAAATAACGCATAATCCTCACCTGCTTCATTTTTCAATAAATAACAAGTAGATTCCATCGTGTGACCAGGCGTATGCAAAACTTTAATGGAAACATTGCCGAACGGAAGAATTTCACCATCGATAGCTTGATGAAACTCATAATTAGTGTCAGCATTTGGACCAAAAACAATTTGTGCTCCTGTTGCCTTCGCTAAATCTATATGTCCACTCACAAAATCTGCATGAAAATGTGTTTCTAAAATATATTTAATCTTAACACCATCTCTTTCTGCTCTTTGAATGTATGGTTCAACTTCACGAAGCGGATCAATAATAATGGCCTCTCCATTTGATGTAATATAATAAGATCCTTGCGATAAGCAGCCTGTGTAAATTTGTTCGACTTGCATGATTTATTTTTTTTAAAGTTAATTAATTAGACTGGAAATTATAATGTAAAGTCCTAAAAGCATTACAAACCAACCAAATATTTTTTTCAATTTTTGCCCATCAATAAAACGACTTAAGTAAGTTCCTATTAAAATCCCAATAATTGTAAATGAAGCAAACGAAAATATGAAATACCAATTTATAGCTATTTTCAATTGTAAATTACTAAAAAAACCGATAAGCGAATTCATGGTAATTATCATAAGGGAGGTTCCTACAGCTTTATTCATAGGTAATCTTCCGATCAAGAATAAAATTGGGATTATAATGAAACCTCCACCAGCACCAACTAATCCTGTAATTAAACCTGTAATAATTCCTGCTAAAAGAAAAATCAATCGTTTATTAGCTAGTAGCCAATTTTCATTTCGATCTACCAAATAATTATTCTTTTTTATCATTGTAACAGATGCAAGTATCATCAACAACGCAAAAAGTAGCAACAAGTAGTTTTCTTTACTAAGTTGGAATCCTCTTATTCTAAAAAGTACATCAGGTAGATTCGGTACTAAAAAAATACGAGTTAGATAAACAGATATAATCGAAGTAATTCCAAAAGACAGACCAATGCGAAAATCAATTATTTTATTTATAAATGCCTTTATCGTGCCAATCAAGGAGGCACTTCCGACAATGAATAATGAGTAATCGAAGGCTGTTTCAGGAGCAATTTGAAAAAATGAAATTAAAATTGGAACAGTCAAAATTGACCCACCACTTCCCACTAATCCCAATGTGATACCAACAATTGTAGCAAGCAGAAAACCGATTAATTCAATCACATCAAATTAGTTTAGAGACAAAATTGCTTAGAATTATTTGATTACTTGTAACAAAGGTTACTAACTTATAATTCCCCTTGTTCATAGACAATTTTACCTCGAATTAACGTTTTCCAAGCGAAATTCTCAATAAATAGCGCATTTGAGGTTAAAGGTTTATCAAAAATTACAATAGTTGCTTCTTTTCCTTTTTCAATACTTCCCCTTTTAGCTTCATTAAACTCTGCAAAAGCCGCCCAAATTGTCATTCCTTTCATAACTTCATCGAGAGAAATAGCCTCAGCCATATTAAATCCATTTTTAGGTTCATTTTGTTTGTTTTTTCGTTGAACGGCTGCGTGAATTGTCAGAAAAGGATTTATGGATTCCACTGGGAAATCAGTGCCAATAGCAATCATGCCAAATTGATTGAGTAATGATCGATAAGCATATGCTCCATGCATTCGTTTTTTTCCAATGCGTTCCTCTGCCCACCTGCAATCAGAAACAGCATGCGTTGGCTGAACGGAAGGGAAAATAGCATAATCTGCAAATTTTTGAAAATCCTTTGGGTCAATGACCTGAGCATGTTCAACTCGGAATCGATGATCTTTTTTGATGGTATATGCTTTTTTACATAAATTTAAAATGACAGAAATCGCAGAATCACCAATTCCATGGGTATTCATTTGATAGTCATTTTCAAGACAAAAATTCATGATTTTTTCTATTTCAGAAGTTTTCGTTAAAAGCAGACCATTTGAATGAGGAGAATCCGAATATGATTTTTTTAATAAAGCACCTCGTGAACCAAGGGCACCATCTGCATAAACTTTAAAACTTCGAATATTCAGATTTCGAAAATTGTAAGGACCATTTTTACGCGCAAATTCTTTATTCTTTTCCGTTGGAAGCAACATGGCGTATACATTCAAATTCAGTTTATTTTGCGCAATCAAATTCTTTAAAGTTGAAATTTGCTCAAATTCTATTCCTGCTTCATGCACACCTGTAACTCCATATTGGAAAAGTTCTTGTTGTACTTCCAGAATTTTATCATTCCATTCAATCTTGGAAAATTTAGGAAGAAAATCTTCAACCAACTTCATGGCGTTATCTAACAAAATGCCACTAGGTTTGCCATTAATTAACTGAACCTCTCCCCCATCTACTGCACTGCACTCAGAAATCCCAGCTTTTTTAATTAAAAAATCGTTTACGAGAGCCGCATGGCCATCAATTCGATAGAGACAAACAGGAATATTTTTGAATTTCTCACTTAAAGCCTTGTAGTCAGGCATCTCCTTAGATGAAAATAAAGTTTGATCCCATCCACGACCAACAATAAACTTTTTACCTGTTCTACTCAAATATTTTTCACAACGGTAAACCACTTCATTCATTGATTTACAACCTACCAAATCAACATTCATTTTTTGATTAGCATATGAAAAAATATGTCCGTGTGCATCCGTAAGTCCTGGATAGACATCTCTTCCCAATGCATCAATGGTTTCATCAGAGCGGTATTTATTTAAAATTTGTCGCTCAGGACCAACCTCTATGATTTTTCCGTCACGAATAGCAACAGCATCGGCAACATCCATCCCCTCGTTCATTGTATGAATTTGTGCGTTGTGAATAATTAAATCCACATGCTCTCCTTTCATGCAAGATGCCAATAAAACGATAAGCAATAATGAAATAGATAGAATACGAAACATAAATTAAAAGGGATAACCAATACCAAAGTTTAAAAAATTAATCGGAAAAGGTTTCGGCATAATTTTTTTAACCTCTTGATTAGTTTTATTAAAATAATCTTCACCTTCTTTGTAGTATGTTGATCTGGTTCGCATATCCTGAAAAACCCAACGCGCACCATCCGCATATGCAGGATTATAAATTGGGCATCCCAAATCTAATCGAATAACAAAGAAATCCAAATCCAAACGCAGACCAACTCCAGCTGAAACAGCAAATTGAGGAAAAAACGTTTTCAAAGAAAACCGACTGAATTCCCTGCTCTGGTCTTCTTTGTAGGTCCAAATATTTCCGAAATCAGAAAATACAGCCCCTTTAAACATTCCGCCTAATGAAAATCGATATTCAACTGATCCGCCCAATCGAATATCGGCAATTTGCGTTCCCAATCTATTGGTGTCAAGGTGATATTTATAACCTCCTGGCCCTAAAGCTCGAGCTGTCCATCCACGATTATCGTTGGATCCTCCTGCAAAGAAAGAATAATCATAAGGCAAGGATGTTTTTGAGTTCCGATAAGGTATCCCTCCTCCCCCAGACAAACGAACATGAAGACTCGTCTTTTGCTTTAGTTTTCGTGTCAAAATGTATTGATTATCTATGCGAACGAATTGAGAATAAACTAAATTCTGAAATTGATAAAATCCGTCGATGATATCTTGTTTATCTCGGAAAGCATATAAAAAATTTCCAGCTGCATCGAGTGTTGACGAGAAATAAATATTAGAATTTAAAAATCTCTTTTTTCCTTCCTCAAAATCCTTATCCTTGTTATTGAATTCCCATGAGAATTTAAAGTCTTGCCATATAAATTGATTACTATACGAATTGGTTAAAAAGACGTCGTTTATTGTACTCAACTGCTGTTCAAAAGCTGGACTTGGATCAATTTGAACAAATTTAATAACTGATGCTCCAGGGAAGCCCATTTTGAAAACTTGTGTTTTACCAACATAAAATTTCCACATGTAATTCAATTGAAAAACACGTCGGTCAAAAATGTCCCTTTTTTCAAAATTGAGGGCAGTCGATATTTCGGTTCTTGGTTTTTGCCTTTTTGATTTAAGAGCTGTTGGAGGTGCAGGAAATAATCCTGGTAAGTCAAATTTAATGCTTGGCCCTATTTCAAATGTGTTGAAAAAATTTCTTTGACTTGTTTCATCTAGTACTTGGGTCTGTGTCTCAAAGCCACCACCGAAGGATAGCGTCATTTTTTCAGTACCTCTAAAAAGGTTTTTATTCGTGTAATTAATAGAGGCATTTGCACCTAGTAAACCAGAAGTTGTAGTAAATTTAGGTTCAAATCCAAATGATTGTTTTTCAGCTGGCTCCAAATAGTAATGTACGTCTAATTTATTTGTTCCAGGGATTTCAACTAAAATAGGCTTTATCGAGCTAAATACACCCAATTGCACAAGACTTCGATAACTTCGGTCAAGGTAATATTCTTTGTATTTATTTTCATGTTCTAAATAATTCTGCATTTCTAAAATGTCCGGTCTAATCCATGATTTTTGCCCGTTGTAGGTGACTTGAATAATTCGAAAGGGATCTGGCGAGCCTTTGGGTAGTTTTAACTTTTTTAATTTCTTTTTAGAATAGGAAATATCCGAATAAACTATTTTATTCAAAGTATTCACAAATTGAGGTAATATTGAATCATTTAAGCTTTTTCCATTAGATTTAATTAATTCAGAAAAACTTCCTTTAACACTCAATGTATCGGCTAAATGAAAAAACACATTGTTAATAAATGTCTCTTTAAAAGGAATTTTTTTCAATGAATCTTTGTTGTTTGGATCGGGAATTAGTCGATCATTAAACTCAAGAATTAAATTAACTTTCATTGATTTCTTGAATGTATCGGCAATAAAATGAATATTCGAAGGATAGAATTGATATATCATCTCATCTCTCATGAAATCAGAAACATCAGCTCTAAATTGATCAAGATAATCTAAGTCGAAGTTCTTATCTTTTAAAGGGCTTTCTCCTTCATTCGCTTGTTTATACTTACGCTCATATTTGCCATAAAGTCCAGTAATTAAATTAGATCCAATAATTTTAACTGAATCAATTATAAAAGGCTTACCTGTTTCAATTTTATAAGCAACATGTGCGTGTTTTTTTTTCTGATTGTAATTAACTTCACCAATTACAGAATTGAAGTAATAACCTTTCTTTTTTAAATAGATCCCAATTTGATCAAGGCTCTTTTTGTATAGTAACGAGTCAAAAACTATAGGTTTCTGGCCAAACTTATATTTCATTTTTTCACGAAAAAGTATTTTCGAAAAAACGGTATCGCTAACTACTTTTTTGACATATTCTCCTTCACCTTTTTTTATTGCTCTTTTGATCCTTTTTTGATTTTTTATTTCAGCCTTGTGTTGTTTTTTCAATACGCGGCGTTCAAATGAATCCATTTTTTTTAAACGTTTGTGAGCTATTGCGGTTGAATCAAAAAGATTAAAGATGTAAAGTTTGATAGGTAATCCAAAAGTCCTTTGATTGGGCTTTTGACGAACGATTAGCGCAATATCTTCTTTGGGAATCGTATTTTTATTGATGAAAATTTCATTCGATTTCAAAAGGTATAAATTATTCGGAACGTTTCGATTTAGGCTACATGAAAATGCCAAAATCATTACAATTGCACTAATAATTATTATTTTCGCCCTATTCACTGAAGAATTTATTTACAAAAATAAGCATATCAATTGGAAAAAATTTCGATACAGAAGATTAAATGGCTGAGGGGATTAGGATTAAAAAAAAATCGTGATGAATCCGATTGTTTCATTGTGGAAGGCGAAAAAATTATCTCTGAAATCCTGGAAATCAATCCTAATCGAATTCTTTTTATACTTGCAACTTCTGAATTAATTTTAAAATACAAGCTCGAAAATATTGAAAATGTATTTGTTGGAAATGAAAATGATTTATCAAAAGTTTCAACTTTAAACACACCCCCTAAAATTTTAGCGGTAGTTTCCAAGGATACTTCAAAAGAAATCAATGTAGCCGAAAAAATAATTATTCTAGACGGCATTCAAGACCCAGGAAATTTAGGAACGATAATTCGAACTGCAGATTGGTTTGGTTTGACACAAATCGTTTGTTCAAAAAACACAGTAGATTGTTATAATCAAAAAGTTATTCAAGCCTCAATGGGTAGTATTTTTAGAATGAACATTATCTATACTGAACTATCCGATTTTATTAGCAATTTGAATGTTCCAATTCACGGAGCTCTGCTCGATGGACAGCGTTTAACCGAAGTAAATCCAAAGGATATAAAAGTTCTCGTTTTGGGAAATGAAGGTCAAGGAATATCTTCTGGAATCATCAAAAAAATCACAAATCCAATTACAATCCAAGGTTTCGGTGGGGCTGAGTCACTCAATGTTGGAATTGCCACAGGAATATTTCTTTACCATTGGGTAAGATAATTTGTGTTAAACTAATTTTAATTCAAATAAAGGCAGTAATTTTGCAAATTGCCAATTGAACATGATCGACACAGACCTTTATCAAGCTAAAAAGCTTTATCCATTTCAAGAAACCACCGTAAAACAAGTTTTAGACGAAATAAGAAAAAATGGTACTGATTTCAATTTATTGTATCAGTTACCCACCGGAGGAGGCAAAACAGTCATATTTTCTGAAATCGCACGTCAATATATTGAAGAATGGAATAAAAAAGTACTTATTCTTACGCATCGCATTGAATTATCCGTTCAAACTTCTAAACAACTTTTTGCCATTGGTGTTGATAATAAGGTCATAAGTTCTGAAGTTAAACATTCCAATGATCAACATGATTACCATTGTTTTATTGCGATGGTTGAAACATTGAATAATCGTTTGATAGATAACGAGAATTTCATTGAAAACATAGGCTTAGTAATTGTCGATGAGGCTCATTACAATAGTTTTCGAAAAATATTTCAGTACTACGAAAATTGTAACATTTTAGGGGTCACCGCCACACCATTAAGCAGTAATAAAGCTTTACCACTAAAGGATCATTACAACAAACTCTTGGTTGGTGAATCGATCTCTAATTTGATTGAAAAAAGCTATTTAGCTAATGCTGAAACCTTTTCATACGACGTTAATCTTCATGGTTTAAAAATAGGATCTAATGGTGATTTCACGATTAGTAGTTCGGATGTCCTTTACAGTAATTATTTCATGCAAGAAAAACTGATTTTTGCCTATGAGGAAGTTGCCTTAGGGACCAAAACTTTAATTTTCAATGCAGGTATAGAAACTTCAAGGCGAGTTGAAGAACTCTTTAAAAAACTAAAACATAACATCAGACATCTTGACTCTACATTTTCGGATAAAGACAGAAAGGACGTTTTAAAGTGGTTTAAAGAGACACCGGATGCCATCCTAACATCTGTTGGAATTCTTACCACCGGATTTGATGAGCCAACAGTTGAGACAATCATTATCAATCGAGCGACGCGATCTCTAACTTTGTATCACCAGATGATTGGTCGTGGCTCACGCCGATTGTCCAATAAATCTGATTTCAAAATCATAGATCTTGGTAATAATGTTAGGCGATTTGGGCTTTGGCAAGATTATATCAACTGGCAAGATGCGTTTCGTTTTCCAGATCGCTTTTTGGAATCTCGTATTTCAGAAATGGAGGATATGGAATTTGAAGTTGAATTCGAATTCCCTAAAGGATTTAGCAAATTAATTGATACGGAAATCCTCGATAGCTTTAGTATAAAAGAGGCTTACTTTGAAAGTATGGAAAAAGGCTTAAAAGGAAAAAAATGTATTGATTTATCGCTTGAAAACCATTTTGAAGCGATACAAAAATCAGCTAAAAATCTCGATCATGCCTTAGCACTTCAAGGAATACTTCAAGATCATATTGAACATCGAATTAAACAATATACCAAGTGCATTTCTAAATGCACAGACAATTATTTCAAATATCTCTTCGAAACATACAATCGGCAGCTCGCACAAAAACTGCGACTTATGATCGAAGATTAATGTTAAATTCGTAATTTCGAAGGAAGGCAATTATCTCTATGAAATTTAAATTGAACTATTATTTTTCTTTTCTTTTAGTTGTATCAATTTTCAAAGCTGAAGCGCAGGATAAGAAAATAAAAGCTTACCTAGATACCAAACAGTTTTATGCTCCTGAAATTGGGAATTATTTGGAAATATATCTTCAATTCGTTGGTCCAAGTGTGAAATATATTTCCACTAAAGATGGTCTTCAAGCTAAAGTAAGTATTGAATTTGATATTTTAAAAAATGATTCCATCATCAAATCTGATGCCTATATTTTGGAATCTCCCATTGCAAAAGATAGCGTAATTGAAGATTTTTATGAATTAAAGCGTTTTGTTCTAGAGCCAGGTGAATATGACATAAAAATTCAGTTAGGTGATGTGAATAATTCAAAATCTCAAACTGGTGGAAAGCAAAAAGTTAGTATTGATGATTTTAAAACTAATCCTTCCGTATCTGACATAGAGATTGTAGAATATGCTTTTGAATCAACACAGGAAAGTAATTTCGTTAAATCTGGCTACCACATGATTCCGCTGATTTCCAGTTTTTTTCCTTCCGATTTAAACAAAATACCAGCTTATTACGAAGTTTACAATTCAAATAAAATTGGAGATTCGATAGTTGGTATAATCCAAAAGATTTTTAACGATGACAGTGGCGAAGAATTGGAAGATTTTGCATCATTTACCCGTGCTGAAGCTGCAGAGGTAATACCAATGATGAAGACATTAGATATTTCGAAGTTAAATACTGGAAACTATCGTCTAGAGGTTATTTTAACTGACAAGAAACTAAATCTAATATCGAAAAGTTCATATTTATTTCAAAGAAGTAATGACCTCGAGATTGAATTTAATCCTGAAAATATCGTACTTGATCCTGCATTTCAGAATACCATAACCGAAGATAGTGTTTTTTATTACCTCGAAAGTCTTATTCCAATTGCCAAACCCGCTGAAATCAAAAATCTAATTACGACTTATAAAACAAAAGACAAATTGAAATCTCGAAAACACATTCAAGCTTTTTGGGTTCAAACTGCCGAGAAAAATAATTACGAAGCTTGGATAAAATATAAAACGCAAGTTCAACAAGCTGAAAAAATGTATCATACAAATTATCAGCAAGGATTTGAAACCGATCGCGGGAGAGTGTTTCTGAAATATGGTGCGCCGAACAATATTGTTTCGAAAGAAACTTCGCCCTCGGAATATCCTTATGAAATTTGGACTTACAATAAAATCGGTAAATTCAGCAACAGAAGATTTGTTTTCTACAATCCTGATTTAGTGAATAATGCATATAGACTTCTTCATTCAGACATGTTAGGAGAATTAAAAAATCCAGCTTGGCAACAAATTCTTAATAAAAGAAATACGGTCAATGGCGATGTCGATAACCCTAATAGATTTAAAGAAGATCATTGGGGAGGAAACAGCAATGATTATTTCAGACAGTATTAATTATGCAAAAACTTGCTGTTGTTATACTGAATTACAATGGACGAAAGCATTTGGAAACTTTTTTACCAAGTGTTGTCGAATTTTCAAAACCGTTTAATATAATCCTAGCCGATAATGCAAGTAAAGATGATTCCATTTCTTTCGTAGAAAGTCGCTTTCCAGAAATTGAAATTATCAGAAATGAACGCAATGATGGATTTGCAAAAGGATATAACGATGCTCTTGAGCAGCTAAAAAATCGATTTGAGTTTTATCTTCTACTTAATTCAGATGTCGAAGTAACTGAAAATTGGATAAATCCATTACTAAACGTTTTCGAAGATTCTGAAATTGCAGCATGTCAACCAAAAATCCGTTCCTATCAAGATAAAGACAAATTTGAACATGCAGGTGCAGCAGGAGGATTTTTAGATAAGGATTATTTTCCTTTTTGTCGAGGTAGAATCTTTGAAACCACGGAAATAGATGAAGGTCAATATGATTACCCAATCGAAATAACTTGGACAAGTGGTGCAGCTATGCTCATGCGTGCAGATTTATTTCATTTAGCTGAGGGATTTGACGAGACTTTTTTTGCTCATATGGAAGAAATTGATCTTTGTTTGAGACTAGCCAAAAAGGGATATAAATTTCAATGCAATCCGTTAAGCACTGTTTATCATCTTGGTGGCGGAACGTTACCCTATAATTCTTCAAATAAGATTTTTCTAAATTTTAGAAATAATTTATTTATGTTGGTAAAAAATCACCCTGGATTGCTTTTCCCTAAACTTTTTAGAAGAATGGCTCTCGATGGAATTGCAGCAATAAAATTTCTATTTTCAGGAAAAATTACTTTTTTCTGGAAGGTTTTTCTGTCACACGTAGCGCTATACAGAAATTTGCCAAAATTATTAAAGGCAAGAAAAGCATTGAAATCTGATGATGGGGTCGTTCACTATTTTCATGGAAGCATAATTTGGTCCTTTTTCATTCAGAAGAATAAGTTTTTTTCACAACTCAACTCGAGAAAATTTGATACTTAAACCAATTAATTAGGATAAACATGAGGCAAATAATTTCTCTATTTTCATTGCTTATTATCTCCAATGTAATTTCTCAAAATAACATTGAATTGAATTATTCCTCATTTGTTAATCCATTTATTGGAACAGGCGGACATGGACACACATACCCTGGGGCAACGGCACCCTTTGGAATGATTCAGATTTCTCCTGATACTCGAAAAGATGATTGGGATGGCTGTTCAGGATATCATTATTCGGATTCAATTATATATGGATTCAGTCAAACACATCTAAGTGGAACAGGAGTGCCTGATTATTGTGATTTATTGATTATTCCTCAATCTGGAAAAGTAAAAATCTCGTCAAAACTTGAAAATGTAAACAAAGGCTATGGATCTAAATTTTTCCACTCCGATGAAAAAGCAAGCCCCGGATATTATGAGGTCTTTTTGAGAGACGAAAACATCAAAGTTCGATTAACCGCAGGATTAAGATGTGGTTTCCATGAGTATACTTTTTTAAACAAAAAGGGCAAGAAATACATTTTATTGGATTCTGATCCTCGAGATAAGTTGTTAGAGGCAAATTTTAATATTCTATCAAAAAACAAAATTTCTGGCAACCGAATTTCTGAAGGATGGGCAAAAAAACAACATTTTTATTTCTATTTAGAAACGAGTGAATCTTTCATTAAAGCAAAGAAAATCAAGTCAAAAGGTCGGAATAAATTATTACTAGTTTTTCCAAAAAAAACAGGAAAAGTTTTAATTAAAATAGGAATTTCGGCAGTCGATGAAAAAGGTGCTGAATCAAACCTTTCGGAACTTGATTTCTTAAATAAACCCAACAATAATTCTACAGATTATTTTGATTTACTTCGTGATTCGACCGAAAAATTATGGAACAATGAATTAGGTAAAATTCAAATTCAAACAAGTGATATTAACCAAAAAACAATTTTCTATACTGCACTTTATCATTCATTCGTAGCACCAAATATTTTTAATGATTCAGATGGACGTTATCGTGGACATGATAATTTGATTCATGAAACAGAAAAAGGAAAAAACCAATACACGGTTTTCTCTCTTTGGGACACTTACAGGGCGACCCATCCCCTTTTTACGCATGTTCAGCAAAAAAGAACTTCTGATTTTATTACCAGTTTTTTAAATCAATATGATCAAACAGGCGATCTACCGGTTTGGGAACTTTCTGCGAATGAAACAGATTGTATGATTGGTTATCATAGCGCATCGGTAATTGCGGATGCTTATCTGAAAGGAATTCGTGATTTCGATCCTGAAAAGGCTTTTAAAGCAATGATTGCTACGTCAAAAATAAATGAACTTGGGAAAGATCAATTTAGAAGCCAAGGATTTATAAGCTCTAATGATGAACCTGAATCGGTTTCAAAAACACTTGAATACGCCTATGACGACTACTGTATCGCTCAATTTGCGAAGGGATTAGGAAAAGATAGCATTTTCAAAGCGTATCAAAAAAGTAGTTTTAACTTCATCAATTTATACGATCCGAAAACAAAATTTATGCGCGCCAGAAGGGGTGCTCAGTGGTTTGGTCCGTTTGATCCTGCGGAAGTAAACTTTAACTATACTGAGGCTAACAGCTGGCAATATTCGCTTTATGCTCCTCAACATATTGAAACACTTACCAATCTCTTAGGTGGAAAAGACTCTTTAGAAAATTGGCTTGATAGACTATTTACCACTGAAATGAAACTTACCGGTCGCGAACAAGCAGATATTACAGGATTAATAGGGCAATATGCGCATGGAAATGAGCCATCTCATCACATGGCTTACTTATATAATTTCACAAATGCTCCCTATAAAACGCAAAATTACGTCGATAAAATTTTGCAAGACCAATATAAGAATAGTCCAGACGGTTTAGCGGGAAATGAAGATTGTGGTCAAATGAGCTCGTGGTATGTTTTAAGTTCGTTAGGTCTATATCCTATTTCTCCTAGTAATACGGATTATCAAATTGGCAGACCTCTATTTGAACAAGCATCTTTCACATTGGAAAATGGAAAGCAAATATCAATCGTTACCCAAAACAATTCAATTAACAATAAGTTTGTTCAGTCGGTTAAATGGAATAATCAAGAAATTATTGACAATCAAATCGATCATAATGAACTGATTAAAGGAGGATTACTGGTCTTTGAAATGGGGCCGAATCCAAAATTAGGTGATCCAACTAAAACAAAAGATCAATTTTATAAAGAAACAATTTCTTCAGATTTTGTACCGCTACCTTTTATACAAAACGAGAATCGTGTTTTTGAAGGTAAAACTAAAATAGCATTGGGATACAATGATATTTTTCCTGGCGACCAACATTACATTTTTTACAGCATCGATTCTAGTGAATGGATTACTTATGAAAAACCGTTTTTCATTGACAAAAGTTGCAGGATTTTTGTAAAACTACAACATAGAAGTGAAAATCGAAGAGTTTATCATAGCCCTGTTATTTGGAGTGATTTCACCAAAAAGGATTCTTTGGTAAAATTGAATTTAATCAATTCCAAATACTCTAATCAATACTCCGCATCTGGTGAAAATGCATTAATTGATGGTTTGCGAGGTGGAAATGATTTTAGAACTGGCGATTGGCAGGGATATTACGGAGATAACATTTTGGCAGAAGTAAACTTTGATAGTATTCGGTATTTAAGCTCTTTTGGAATATCCGCTTTTCGCGATTTAAAATCTTGGATATTTTACCCTTCTCAAATCGAAATTGAAGTCTCTTCTGATGGAAAAACCTTTAAAAAATTGTCGCCAATCAATATCAAAAAAGCTGAATCATCAGATGTTATACCTCAAAAAATGGAATTTATAATTGACACCTATAAACCAACTGAAGTTAAATCAATCAGATATAAAATTACCAACCCTGGATCATGTCCTGAATGGCATCTTGGAAAAGGAAATAAGACTTGGATGTTTCTTGATGAACTTGTTTTTCGGTAAAAACGTACTTTAATTAGTTACAAGTGGTATTATCTGTGTAATGAACGCGAGTAATAAGAACTTTAATTTTGTTAGCCCCTTTTACCCAATTAGTTGCGCCATCTTTTAAAGTTTCACCAGGCTCTAATTCGTCTATTACATTCCCTGATTGCCATCGAAATGTTTTTTTACCTTTCAATTCATTAAACCCATCAATATATTTTACCAAATAGTCAAAGGCATCAATGCTCTTTTTGGAAGAATTTTTAAATTTAACATAGAAACCAACGTTTTTACCCATTATCTCTTGTGTGTATGAATTTAAAACTTCCAAACCACATTTACTAGATTTAAAACTGAATATTACCGAAGAAATCAACAATAAAATTGAAAAATAGACAGATCTTTTCATGCATCAGTATTTTAATTAAAAATAGTAATAATAAAGTTTAAAGTAAATATTTTATTATTTTTGTTTTGGTATAATTATTGGAAATCAAAATTTAACCTTAAAAATTTAGAATATGAAAACTATTAAATTAATTATTGCATCAATTATCGTTTCATTTGGTGTTAATGCTCAAACAGGTAAAATGACCAAACTTGAATCCTCTAAGGCAAAAACTCCAGAGGAAAGAGCAAAAGTTCAAACAGATCGTATGAAAAGTGAATTAACTTTGACAAACGATCAATATGAAAAAGCTTACCAAATTAATTTAGGAATTATCCAAAAAAACAAAGGTCTTCAGGAACAAAAAATGACTGCTGAAGAAAGAAGAAATGCAGTTAAGCAAAATAATGAGGCACGTATGAGTATGTTAAAAGATGTTTTAACGGCTGACCAATATACCAAACTTCAAGAAAAATTGAAAGAACGAAAATCGGCAGAGAAAGAATAGTTTATTTTGCATAATTTTAAAAGCGGCTTCGGTCGCTTTTTTTTTTGTAGTTGAAATTTTCTTTAATTTCTAAGTTGAAAAATCTGAATTAATTTATCTTCGTAAAAACTTCACACCATGCTAAAAATAGACATGCATACCCACATCATTCCCAAGCACATGCCCAACTGGACAGAGAAATTTGGTTATGGTAAATTTATTCATTTGGTCCACAACGAAGATAAAACTGCGGATATGATGCAGGGAGGACAGTTTTTTAGACGAATAAAAGAAAATTGTTGGAATGAAGAAATGCGAATTCAGGAATATGCTCAATTCGATACGCAAGTTCAAGTCGTTTGTACGATTCCAGTGATGTTTTCCTATTGGGCAAAAACAGAAGATTGTCTAGCACTTTCTGAATTTTTGAATGATCACATTGCAGAGCTTGTTTCGAAGTATCCAAAAAATTACATTGGACTTGCTACAATTCCGATGCAGGATACGGAAGCAGCAATTCAAGAGCTTGAACGAGCAAAAAATATTGGGCTCGTAGGGATTCAGATTGGATCGAATATCAACGATGAAAATTTAAGTGAGGATAAATACTTCCCCATTTTTGAAGCATGTGAACGATTGGGAATGGCCGTGATGATACATCCCTGGCAAATGATGGGCTTTGATAGCATGAAAAAATACTGGTTACCTTGGCTAGTAGGAATGCCTGCTGAAACTTCACGCGCCGCTTGCTCCATGATTTTTGGGGGCGTTTTGGAAAGACTTCCGAATTTACGGATTTGTTTCTCTCATGCAGGCGGCTCCTTCCTACCTACTCTTGGACGCATTGAACACGGTTTTAATTGCCGTCCGGATTTGGTTGCCGTTGATAATCCAATCAATCCGCGAGAATATATTGGGAAATTTTGGGTAGATTCCATTACCCACGACATTGATGCTTTGAAATATATCCTAAACATGCAAGGTTCCAAGCGCGTTTGTTTGGGTTCAGATTATCCTTTTCCGCTAGGTGATTTAGAAATCGGTAAATTCATCGAAGACAGTGATTTATCTGAAGAAACAATTGAAGACATTTTCTGTCATTCAACATTGGAATGGTTGAATTTGAAGAAAGAAATGTTTTTATAAGTTTTACATCCTTTTAATTTAGTGTGAAAGAAAAACATCATACAGCTAAAAAAACGGCCATTATCAGTATTTTTTCTAATTGCGGCTTGGCTATAGCAAAAGGATTTACTGGTATTATTGGACATTCAGATGCCTTGATTGCCGATGCAATTGAATCCACGGCAGATATTTTTGCTAGTATACTTGTCTTGTTTGGTTTAACTTACTCAACGAAACCTGCCGATGATAATCATCCATATGGACATGGAAAAGCAGAAGCACTCACCACGTTTGCCGTTGTAGGATTCTTACTAGTATCAGCAACAATTATTGCATTAGAAAGTATCAGACACTTAGGTGAACCGCAAGAAAAACCAGAACTATTTACCCTCTATGTTTTGGGCGTAATAATTTTAATCAAGGAAATCTCATTTCAATTTGTACGCAAAAAAGGCATTGAAACAAATTCAAGTTCACTTCAAGCCGATGCTTGGCACCATCGAAGTGATGCCATTTCTTCTGTTATTGCATTTGTTGGAATTAGCCTAACCTTACTTTTTGGTAAAGGTTTTGAAAAAGCTGATGACTGGGCAGCACTTTTGGCCTCTGTTTTCATTGTCTATAATGCCTTTAAAATTTTTAGACCAGCACTGGGCGAAATAATGGATGAACATAATCACCATGAATTAATTGATGATTTGCGTAAGTTTTCACTCGAAGTTTCCGGTGTAATAGATACCGAAAAGTGTTACGTACGAAAAGCAGGAATGGTTTACATCGTGGATTTGCATATTGAAGTTAATGGAATGCTTAGTGTTAAAGACGGGCATAAAATCGCACATGACTTAAAAGACCATTTGATGCAAAAAATGCCAAGCATTGCTGATGTTCATATCCATGTTGAACCGTCAAGCAAATGATTAATTTCTTACCCTCCTTTTTTCTTGGTTTGTGTATAACCCTCTTTTACAAGTAAGTCATAAATTTTATCCTTAAAATTACCTTGAATCAAGATTTCAAAATCTTTTACTGTTCCCCCTACTCCACATTTGTTTTTAAGCATTTTCCCTAAGTCTTTAAGATCTTCTTCTTTTCCAATAAAACCTTCGATTAGCGTTACCTCTTTTCCAGCTCGTTGCTTTTTATCAATTGAAACGTAAAGCTTTTGCTGAGATGCAATTAGAGTATCTTCCTCGCTTTGTTCCTCCTGCTGATATTGAAAATTTGGGTTTGTGGAATAAACCACATTAACTAAGTTTTTCTGCTTCTTCGACATAAAACAAAATTATAAAAAACACTTTTATGCTTTGATATTTTTTTTGAATTAAAGAATAATATTTGATGGGATTTCGATTAAATTTTTGTAACTTAAGGTATATGGATTCAAATACAATAAAATATTGGGCCGAAGACGATCGACCAAGGGAAAAGCTTTTACTAAAAGGGAAAAATACGCTTTCAGATACTGAATTATTAGCAATCATAATCGGTTCAGGAACTAGACGTAAAAGTGCCGTTGAGCTATCCCGGGAAATTTTGTCAAGTTTTGAAAATAATTTAGCTGATTTCTCCAAAGTAAATTTGAAACAGCTTCTGAAATTTAGAGGAATCGGCCAGGCAAAAGCAGTAAACATAATTGCCGCTCTTGAATTAGGTCGAAGACGAGAAGGTGCTAATTCTTCATTTCGAAAAAAACTTGAAAATTCTGAAATGGTTTACCAACATTTAAAACCATATTTAAGCGATTTAAGTCACGAAGAGTTTTATGTGATCTTTTTAAATCAAGCAAATGAAGTGATTCAAACCAAACAAGTTTCGAAAGGAGGAATGACAAGCACAATTGCTGACGGAAAAGTTATTTTTCAACTTGCATTGGAGTTTCGAGCAGCTGCAATAATTCTTTCGCATAATCACCCAAGTGGAAATTTAAAAGCAAGTCATTCAGATATTCAACTAACAAAATCCATTGGAGAATTTGGGAAATGTATTGATTTACATCTTTTAGATCACCTTATTTTCACCGATAATGGTTATCTTAGCTTCGCCGACGAAGGACTCTTATCAACATGACAAAAAAAAGAATTGTAACAATTATTGGAGCACGACCTCAAATTATAAAATCATCTGCGCTTAGTAGAGCCATTCGAACAGCATTTTCGGATAAAATAGAGGAATTAATTGTTCATACTGGACAACACTACGATGAAAATATGTCGAGTGTGTTTTTTAGCGAAATGCAAATCCCACTTCCTAATTATAATTTGAATGTAGGTAGCGGATCGCATGGTGCTCAAACAGCAAAAATGATAGAAGGACTGGAACAAATCTTTCTGACCGAAAAGCCAGATGCGGTCGTCATATATGGCGATACAAATTCAACGATTGCAGGTGCTATAGCTGCTGCAAAAATCCATATCCCGATCGTCCATATTGAAGCTGGTTTAAGAAGTTTCAACAAGGCTATGCCTGAGGAGATTAATCGAATTTCCGCAGATCATATGTCAACACTTTTATTTACCCCGACAAAAACGGGATTAAACAACCTACAAAATGAGGGGTTTTCTTCAGAAATTAGTTTTAAAGCAAACATAGATAAACCAAATGTTTATTTATGTGGAGATATTATGTATGATAATAGTTTGTATTTCTCAAAAATTTCTGAACGTAATTCAACAATTCTTATGGATTTAGGCGTGAGTAAAGAAGATTTTATTTTGTGCACAATTCATCGCGATTCCAATACTGATAATATTTCAAACATTAATTCAATTTTCAAAGCACTTCTGGACATACAAGTTTCAAGTGGATTAAAAATCGTTTTACCAATTCATCCAAGAACTAGGGGTAAAATGAGTGAGTTACTTGATGAACAGTTGCGAAAATCAATTGAGAAAAACGAAAACATTTTAATCATTCCCCCTGCTGGCTTTTTGGACATAATCGCATTGGAAAAAAATGCAAGATTAATTATTACTGATAGCGGAGGATTGCAAAAAGAAGCATTCTTTTTTGAGAAACCATGTGTAATTCTGCGCGAGCAAACAGAATGGATAGAAATTGTTGAAAATGGCAATGCAATTCTTACTGGAGCCAACTATCAAAAGATTTTAGATGCATTCAAATACCTTTCAACAAAAGAGGATTTTAGTTACCCTAGCTTTTATGGAGATGGCAAGGCTGCAGAGTTCATCTGTTCAAAAATTGTGGAGGACCTCGGATGATTTTAATTTATGTCAATAGAGTAACTTCACGTTTAGAATATGCATTAGATTTTGTATTCAAAACGAGAGGGATTGCCTATAAGACAACAAGCCATAAAGGATCTTTTACCAAATTTGAAGGAACGAAACTAAATTATTCGGATCAAGAATTTGAAAATACAGCATGTGTTTTTCCTGCTTCCATTCTTTTTTCTGATGAAATTTCAGGATTTGAATTAACCAAGGCTAAGTTTCACAATTTCGAATGTCTCTCATTTAATGACCAAACAGACCCTTTTGCTAGTATCTTTTACGTTTTAACGCGTATGGAGGAATACAATCCCATTTCAAAAGATGAATTCGGTCGATTTCTTGGTGAGTCAAGCATTCAATATCAATTTGGTTGGTTGGAGCAAGCAATCTGTGATCGATGGAGCATTGATATTATTGATTTTCTAAAAGTAACAGCGAATTATCATTTATCCATTTTAAAAGAGGAAGTAAATATTCTTCCAACTTTCGACATCGATAATGCATATGCCTATAAATACAAGGGACTTGCCCGTAGTTCAATTTCTAATCTAAAGGATTTTTTTCTCGGTAGAAGTAAACGGCTTATTGAACGACAAAGGGTGCAAGCAGGCATCATGAAAGATCCATTTGATACGTATGACAAAATAATTTCTTTGAAAGAGCATAATATCGATTTTAAAATGTTCTGGCTTCTAGGGGATTTTGCAAAATATGATCGAAATATTTCTCATCGATCCTCAAAACATAAAAAACTGATTCAACGACTTTCAAAACATGCTGAAATCGGAATACATCCAAGCGTTAAATCGAATAGTTATGATTTTTTTCTTCATAATGAAATTGAACGATTAGAGCGTATTTCAGGTCAGAATGTAAGCTCTAGCAGACAACATTTTTTAATTTTAAAATTCCCCATCACCTACCAAACATTATTGAATCAGGAGATTACTGATGATTATACGATGGGATATTCCGATTTGGTTGGTTTTAGAGCCGGAACAGCTCGACCTTTCCAGTGGTTTGATCTAATAAAGAACGAAACGACTAAACTTACAATTCACCCTTTTGTATACATGGACATAACGCTTAATGAACATATGAAACTTTCGATTGATCAAGCGATCGAGAAAATAACAGCGCTTTACAATGAAATTAAACAATATGGTGGCAGTTTCTCATTCATTTGGCACAATGAAACAATTGGTAATTATGATATTTGGAAAGGTTGGTCGGAAGTATTCGATAAATCAATTTCCCTTAATTTATCTGAAAATCCTCTTTAACACAACGCTCAACAATTTTAGCACTATTCAAGGCTAATGGAATTCCTCCTCCAGGATGAACGGTTACACCCGAAAAATAAAGTCCTTTGAGCTTCTTCGAGAAATTGGGATGACGATAAAATGCTGCAAAAGCACTATTTGAAGAATTTCCATAAATCGAGCCTTGTTTACCAAAATAGGTTGATTCTATTTTTCTAGGATCCGTGTAATCTTCGACCTCAATATATTCCTCGATATTTTCATTGAGATATTTTGAAATTTTAGTTAAAATATTTGTTCGTGTTTGAGTTAAAAGTTTATCCCAATCTTGCCCTATATTGATTGGTGCGTTAACCATTACAAACCAATTTTCACAACCTTCAGGAGCATCAGCCTTTTCAATTTTAGAGGTAATGTGAATATAAATAGTAGGGTCGGATAACATTGTTTTGGATTCAAAAAGAGCCTTGAATTCCTCCTGATAATTTTCTGCAAACAAAATATTATGAACCCCTAGTGAATTAAATTTCCTTTTGACACCCCAATAAAAAACGATTGCAGAACTTGATTTTTCTTGATTTAGGATTTTTATTGGTGCACCAAAACCTTTGAGTAATTTTTCATAGGTAAAATGAACATCCATATTTGATACGACTAAATCACAAGAATAAGTGGCTGATTCAGATTCAACTCCGACTACTTTTCCATTTGAATGTTTAATCGAAATAATTGGTTCGTTGGTTTTAAATGATATTCCATTTTCCGAAGCGAGTTTACTAAGAGTTTGAGATATTGCAACCATCCCACCTAAAGGCATCGCCGGTCCTTCGTTTAATTCAAGATGCGAAATGATATTGAGCATTCCTGGTGTTCTGTATGGACTGCTGCCATTGTAAGTAGCCAGTCGATTGAGAATTTGTACGGTTTTTGGATTTTTAAATACCGCAACATTTGATTCATTCATTGTGGATAAAAGTCCATATTTTGGTAGTCTTACTAACGCTTTCCAAATTGAACGATTGAACCAATGACGAAATCGGTGAAGTGAAGCTGCGATAAAAACGGGGTAAACCGCGCTATAATTATACTTCATACGATTTAAAAACCGTTTTGTCGTATCCAAATCTTCTCCAAATTCCTGTTCAAATATTTTCGAAACAGACTCTTCTCCTTTTTTGAGAATAACTTGCTGTCCATCTGAAAAAAAATAGCGACACGATTCATCCAAACGATGATATTGAAAAAAGTCTTTCGGTTTACCGCACAATTCAACAAGCTCATCAATTAAATGAGGTTCTGTAAAAACCGAAGGTCCCATATCAAAACGATATGAACCGATGGTTCTTGAATTCACTTTTCCTCCGATGAAATCGTTCGCTTCGAAAATAGTTACGTGAAATCCAAGTTTTGATAAACGAATACCCGCAGATAGCCCACCTACTCCACTTCCTATTATAATCGCTTTTCTACTCATTTCGACTAATTTAACAACCGGTTTGCTTATCTGTTCGCTGGTAATTTTATTTCAACTGTAACCATATCTGTTTCATTAATATCGAATGAATAATTTGAACCATATTGAATCTCAAGTCGTTTTTTTAGATTGCTCAATCCAATACCGATGTCAGTATTTTTTCCTAGTGAACCGGAATTAGAAACAATAATAACAACGAAGTCATTTTCCTTAAACAAATGAACGGAAACATTTCCTCCTTCAACCAATTTCGAAATTCCATGCTTTATAGCATTCTCAACTAAGGTTTGAATCATGAAAGCAGGGATTAAATATTCCTCAACATCATTAGAAAGATTCAATTCTACATTTAAACGTTCTTCAAATCGAATTTTCTCTAGTTTTAGATAGGATTTAACCAGATGAAGCTCTTTTTCAATTGGCACCAAAATTTTCTCGCTTGTAGAAAGTGAAAATCGCAATAAATTCGAAAGTAAACTTACCGCTTCCTTCGCTTTTTTAGGCTCGACCTCTATTAACGCTCGAATTGCATTGAGGGCATTGAATAAAAAATGTGGATTTAACTGGGATTTTAAGTTTTGTAATTCAAGTTCGGATTGCGTTGCCTTTAATAAAAGATAATCTAGTTCTTGACGTTGTGTCTTTTCAAACAAATGGTAAACATAATAAAGTGTCAACCAAAATCCAAACAGTAAAAAATAGGATGTCCAATTAATTAAAAAAGAAATGATTTCCAAATTGAATATCGACCAAGTTAATATGACATTAATGCATTTGGTCAATAAAACAAATACGAAGGAAGTAATTAATACAATTGTCAGTGTATTAATTAAATCAAGCTTTCTTTCAATTTTAAGTAGTCCTTTAGTTTTGATTCGTTTCCGAAGTTGATCGCTTAAATAAATACCTAACAAAACCGTAATTATGAGATTTACAAAAAAATTAAAAGTAAAATCGAATCCTTTTTTGTTATAGGAAGCCAGAAATATTAGACCACCGTAAGAAATCCAACCTAAAATCTGTAAAAACCAATAAAAATATCTTCGATTCATTCTTTAAATCTCGATTTCAAAAGTAATATGAAAAAGTATAGCATTTAAATGTTCGTGTTTTTCAGCCTAAAACCCCGATAAAACAAGGTTTTCAGCCTTGTTTATTAACAAAAAATAGGATTTTTCAACATTTTCGTGATTTTTTTGGCTTTAACGTGAACAAGGCATGTTTATTCAGATATATTTGTTCCATAAATATTTATTATTAACTCATTTAAACAAATTATTATGAACAAAGCAGAATTAATTGATGCAATTGCAGGAGGATCTGGATTGTCAAAAGCAGACGCTAAAAAAGCGTTAGATGCATTTGTTGGTGCTACAACTGATGCATTGAAAAAAGGTGACAGAATTTCTTTAGTAGGTTTTGGATCTTTCAGCGTATCTAAAAGAAATGCTCGTAAAGGACGTAACCCATCTACTGGAAAAGAAATCACAATCGCTGCTAAAAACACAATCCGTTTCAAAGCAGGTTCTGAACTTTCTTCTAGCGTAAATTAATAACGTTATTGAAATTGAAAAGGCTATCTTTTTAGGTAGCCTTTTTTTATGCTCTGATTTTTCTTAAACTTTTGATTTCATTCTTAATGCGAACATCCAAAGAACACCTAATAAGATAGTTGCAAAAATGAGATGGGCAGTTTGAACAAGACCCGGTAATTCAAAATAAGCTAAAAGTACTCCTGAAAACAATTCAATGGCGAGAATAATTAAGCTCAAACGAATCAATAAATACTTCTCTTGCTTTTCATTTTTCCAAGCAATATACAAAATCAAAATTAACACAAGCCAAGAAAAGCTTCGATGGATGATAAACGGAATTCCGAGTTGATCAATTAGATTAATTCTTCCCACTCCTTGTTTTAAAAGATAATCCGTTGACTCTCTTACTTGTGTTCCTAAAAACATCTGGTAGAAAGTTATTATAAATATTACCCAAATTAGCGTATTAACTAGTTTTGAAACAGGTTGATTTATAAATCTCAATCTATTGATTTTAAATAAGATAAAATACTGAATTAAAAGTATTACTAAAGCTAGAAATAGATGGATAGTGATTGTCCAAGGGACTAAATTAGTTGCTACAACGATTGAGCCAAACCACCCCTCGATTCCAATTAAAATTAAATTCAAAAACATCAACCACTTCAACTTAGATTGACCATAAGCAAGGAAAAACCAGATTAATCCGATTATCATTACATTTCCAGCCAAGAAACCCAAAAGACGATTTACGTATTCCGTCCATGTCTTTCTAACGTTAAATGCTTCCTCTTTATAAACATCTGGGTTACTTTCGATTTTTATAGCTGTTTGTTCAAAACCAAACAATCGTAAAAACTTGCAAAATTTTTCAACTTTCTTTTGGCGTTTTAACAAGTATGCTTCGCGATAATCCGCAGGAAGATCTGTTATTTCTGTTGGCGGAACCCATTTTCCAAAACATTTTGGCCAATCTGGACAACCCATTCCACTACCTGAAATCCGCACAAAACTTCCAGCAAAAATTACAAGATATATTAATACGAGTATCAACCAATTAAACCAAACAAACCTCTTTGAAAATTCCATATTCAAAATTAATGAATTTATATTCTTTTTAATCCTTTCAATATTCCTATTTTATGAAGTATAATAACGTTCAAAGTCTTATCTTTGCTCCTTTAATTGAAAAATGAATTATAACAGTTTAACCGCCATCTCTCCCATTGACGGAAGATATCATAGTAAAACAAAATCGCTACAAAAATTTTTCTCGGAATTTGGACTAATTCGTTATAGAGTTTTGGTTGAAGTAGAATATTTCATCGAACTTTCAAAATTGGATATTAAGGGATTTAAAAATTTTCCAATTAATAAATACAATGATTTGAGAAATCTTTACATTGATTTCAATGAGGAAGATGCCAATTGGATAAAAAATACCGAAAAAGTAACCAATCACGATGTTAAGGCTGTTGAGTATTTTTTGAAAGAAAAATTAAGTAACCTTGGATTGGAGGAGTTTTTAGAATTTGTTCATTTTGGTTTGACCTCACAAGATATCAACAATACCTCGATTCCACTTTCTTTAAAAGATGGTCTAAATGAAGTTTATCTACCATTATTAAATGGTTTAATTGAAAAATTAAAAGACTATCAAAAAGAATGGCGAAACATTCCAATGCTTGCTAAAACACATGGTCAGCCAGCATCCCCTACCCGATTAGGTAAGGAAATTCAGGTTTTCACTGAGCGTTTAGAAATTCAATTAGAACAATTAAATAAAATAGATTTTTCGGCAAAATTTGGGGGAGCGACTGGTAACTTAAATGCACATAATGTAGCTTATCCAGGAGTAAATTGGGTTGATTTTGCAAATAAATTTGTTAATCAAACATTAAATCTGAAAAGAAGTCAAACTACTACGCAAATTGAACATTACGACAATCTTGCAGCGCTATTCGATGTTTTGAAACGTATTAATACAATTATTCTAGACCTAGATCGTGATATGTGGACCTACATTTCGATGGATTATTTCAAGCAAAAACTAAAAGAGGGTGAAATCGGGTCTTCAGCAATGCCTCACAAGGTTAATCCAATTGATTTTGAAAATTCTGAAGGAAATATTGGAATTGCAAACGCGTTGTTTGAGCATTTATCCGCGAAACTTCCTGTCTCAAGATTACAGCGTGATTTGACAGATTCTACAGTTTTAAGAACAATTGGTGTTCCAATAGCGCATACGATCATTGCATTTCAGTCAACACTTAATGGGCTAAACAAGCTATTGATAAATCAAACCAAACTAGCGGAAGATTTAGAAAATAATTGGGCCGTTGTAGCTGAAGCTATACAAACCATTTTGAGAAGAGAAGGATTCGAAAAACCTTACGAAGCATTGAAGGGATTAACAAGAAAAAATGAAAAAGTAACGAAAAATACAGTTCATGAATTTATTGATTCGTTGATGATAAAAGAAGATTTAAAAAATGAATTAAAACAGATTAGTCCTGAAAATTATTTAGGCGTTCAATTAGTTACCGAATGAATCGATTATTCCACATCTTCTTTTCTCTGATTATATTCGAAACATTTGCGCAAGAATTCCCTATTTACTGGGGAGATTTAGAGCGTAGTAATGGGTCTTTAATTGAAATATTACCGAGAACAAACACTGATTTTTACACTTTGAGATGGAGCGGTGGAAGAACATTCGGAAGTTACCGCATTGCCAATCACGAGAACTTATCGTTTATTCAATCAAATAGAATCAAACAAGTCGCTGAAAATGGCATTGCAAATTTCGAAAACGCCTATTATTTCGGTAATAAATTATATGTTTTTCTATCGGATCGTAAAGGAAGTGAAATGTCACTCTTTTATCAGATCTATGATTCTGAATTAAAACCAACAGGAAATTCAGAATTGATTGCCACATATTCAAATAATAAATTGAATGCCAAACCAAATTTTAAAATTTTACAATCTTGGAATCGCAAATATCTTGGAGTGGTATGGGAAATTCCAGGAAAGCGAACAACCAGCGATATTTATGGTTACAAGGTTTTTGACACTGAAATGACTTCGCTTCAATCGGGGGAATACATTATTCCTTTTGATGGCAATCTCACAACAATAAATGAACATCATATTTCGAATCAAGGTGATTATTACCTATGTTTAACTGAACATTTACGACCTGTTGATCGATTATCTTTTCGATCCTACGAAAACTTTAAGGCAGTGCATGTATATAAAATTAGAAACAATGAATTAAAGGAATTTGAGATTGACCTTGACGGCAAAAGAGTTGATGACATTACCTTATCATCCAGCGATAGTAGCTTTTTTGCGCTGTCAGGCATTTATGGTTCAGGGAATTTTAGTGGGATTGAAGGAATCTTTACTGTAAAAATAGATGTAACGAAAGATAGTGTAACTTCACGTGGTATGCTTCCCCTTAGTCGTGACATTGTGTTTCAAAATTTATCTGACAGACAAAGAGAACGCGCAGAAACAAGGCTTTTAAATCGGAACGAAGAACCACAACTATATAACTATCGTATGAGGGAAATTTATACTTTATCAGATGGTTCAACAATTGGTTCAATAGAGCAATATTATGTTCATAGAAGGGTTACTTACGATAATCGAACTGGCATTTCATCGACAATCTATTATTACTATTATGATGATATAATAGCATTTAAAATTGGAAAAAACGGGCAATTTGATTGGCAAAAAATGATTCCTAAATCTCAAGTTTCAATTAATGACGGAGGTCCTTTCAGCTCATATGTTTCATTCACTAATGACAAGAAATTGTATTTCATTTTCAACGATAATAACCGAAATTACAATGAAGATGGTTCATTTGCGCGATCACAAAATTCAATATATAGTCTAAATTTATCCAAAAGAAGAAACGCAGCCGCAATTGCATCGATTGACTTGGCAACAGGAGAGGTTAATAGAAATACACTTTTCACAAGAAAGGAACTTAAATCGATTGTAATACCAAAAATGTTTAAAATCAATTTAGTGGACCGTGAATTACTTTTGTATTCAATAATGGGCGGTAAAGAAAGATTCGGAATTTTAAATTTCAAATGAAATGCGATTAATTATTAAAATAGCGTTTTCTTTATTAATCCTATATTCGTGTGACCCAGCTCCGAAAGTAATTGTATCGAATACTGAAAAATTGGCTGATTCGACATTCGATGATCATAGTTATTCAAATTTAAAAGAGATTCGGACAACTCACCTCGATTTAGAATTAGATGTCAGTTTTCAAAATAAAACAATATACGGAGTTGCTCGACATACGATGTTAAACACTGGTGTAGACACCGCAATTTTTGATACAAAAGGATTAAAAATCCAAAAAATCACTATCGGCGAAAAGAACAATGAGCGAGAAACGGATTTTGTTATCGGAAATATGGATAAAGATTCTGTTTTAGGTCAGCCATTACTTGTAAGTATTGACAAAAAAACAACAAAAATTAATATCTATTATCAAACAACTGAAAATTCAGAGGCACTTGGGTGGTTGGATAGCAATTTGACGAGTTCTAAAACAAAACCATTTCTATTCACACAAGGGCAAGCAATATTAACTAGAACATGGATTCCTTTGCAAGACTCACCATCGAATCGAATTACTTACACTTCAACGGTGAAAGTACCTCAAGATTTAATGGCAGTTATGAGCGCCAGAAATGTCAAAACACCGAACAATAATGGGATTTACAAATTTGAAATGACTAAGGCAATCCCTTCATATTTAATTTCTTTAGCCGTTGGTGAACTGGATTATCATGCATTTTCTAAAAATTCGGGAGTTTATTGTGAGCCCGAACTTATGAAAGCCTGCGAAAAGGAATTTGATGACATTCCAAAAATGATTGCAGCAGCAGAAAGACTTTATGGAAAATATCAATGGGAGCAATACGACATCTTAGTATTACCCTATTCGTTCCCTTTCGGTGGAATGGAAAATCCAATGTTGACTTTTGTAAATCCCACCGTAATTACTGGTGATAAAAGTTTGGTTTCGGTCGTCGCTCATGAATTGGCGCATTCTTGGTCTGGGAATTTGGTGACTAATCGCACGTGGAATGATTTCTGGCTTAACGAGGGGTTTACTGTTTATTTTGAAGAACGAATTATGGAAGAAATTTATGGCAAAGAAGTTTCTGACATTCTTGCTTCCATTGAATTTTATGACTTACAGAATGAATTGCGAATAATAAATAAATCAAGGTTTCCAGAAGATAGCCGTCTATTTTTGGAGTTAAATAAAAGAAATCCCGACGATGGCATGACGGCCATTGCCTATGTTAAAGGGGCGTTTTTCTTGAAAACACTTGAACAGAAAGTTGGAAGAATCAAATTTGATCAATTTATAAACGCTTACTTCAAGAAATTCCAGTTTCAAACGATTAATTCTTCCACATTTATTTCATTTTTAGAAAATAAATTACTGACGCCAAATAAAATTAAGTTCAATCATAAGGAATGGATTTATAAAGAAGGGTTGCCAAAAAATTGCATCGAGATTCGATCAAATAGACTCGATCGAATGAAGGATCTTGCTTTAAATTATTCTAAAGGTATTGACGTTTTTTTGCCAAAGGTTAAATATCGCTATGTGAAAATTAAAGGAAAAAGGAAGAAAAGAAAATTTATTGAAAAAATAAACAGAAATGATTTTATCGTTCAAGAATGGCAAACATTTATTCATGCGTTACCGAAACAATTTTCAAAAAAGAAACTCAAACAACTCGACAAATATTTCTCGTTCAAAACCTGTGGGAATTCTGAAATAATGACTGATTGGTTTGTTCTCGGAATTCGAAATAACTACACTGAGTTGAATCCTGAAATTGAAAAATTCCTCTCTAAAGTTGGCAGAAGAAAATACATTTTACCAATTTATGAAGCCCTAAAAATAAATGAAAGTACTTCTGAATTTGCAAAGAAAATATTCAAAAAGAATTCAGGAAATTACCATGCGGTTTCAAGAAATTCAATAACAGAATTATTGGCTAATTAATTAGCCATATCACTCATAAACTTAATGCGCATCAACCTGAGCTCCTCTTCTGTATAAAGCCCGTCAAATTCATGATATGCTGTAACCAAATCATCTGTTTCAGCTCCAGAAAAATAATCAAAAATCTCCTCTTGGTTTTCCTGATCAAGAAGTGAATTAATGTAATAATTGATGTTCACCCTTGTTCCAGAGTTTACGATGGATTCTATTTCATCGAGTAACTCCAAAAAAGATTTGCCTTGCGCTTTTGCGATATCCTCTAACGGAAGTTTTCGATCTATATTTTGAATAAGCTGAACCTTTAATACAGACTTGTTGACCAGCGATTTAACAACCATATCCTGAGGTCGTTCAATATCATTTTCCTCTACATAGTGATGAATTAAAGCCACGAAAGGTTCTCCATAACGCTGCGCTTTTCCATTACCAACACCTTGAATATTAGTCAATTCTTCGATTGTAATCGGATATTGAAAACACATATCCTTAAGCGATGGCTCTTGAAATATTACGAATGGAGGAATGTTCTTTTGCTTTGCAATTGTTTTTCTTAAATCAACCAATAAATCATATAGTGTTTCATCAAATGCCCCGCCTTTTCCGCCAGCTTGGGCAATTGTATCGTCATCATCCGTATTCGAAAAATCGTGTTGCTTCAACAACATGAATGATTCCGGTTTGTCTATGAAACGTTTTCCTGCATCTGTTAATTTAAGTGTGCCAAAGGTTTCAATATCTTTTGAAACCAAACCACCTAAAGTAACTTGTCTAATAACAGCATTCCAAAAATGTTCGTCCTGATCTTTCCCAATTCCAAAAGTTGGTAACTTATCGTGTTTATATGCTTTTATATCAGCCGTAACGTGACCTGAAAGGAAAGCGCAATAATGTTTTGCCTTTTGGGTTTCGTCCAAAAATTTTATTGCATCGAGAAGCATCGTCACGTATTCTTGACCTTCTTTTCTTTCTCTAGGATTCTTACAGTTGTCGCATTGCTCATTGCACTTCTTCTCGTTAAATTCTTCCCCAAAATAATGAAGAATGAATTTCCTACGACAAACGGATGTTTCAGAATAAGATACAATTTCATTTAATAATTGACGCCCAATTTCTTGCTCCGTTATAGGTTTCCCCTGAAGAAACTTTTCTAATTTTTCAATGTCTTTGTAACTATAAAAAGCTATACAGTCCCCTACTCCTCCATCGCGACCAGCACGACCTGTTTCTTGGTAATAACTTTCGAGCGATTTTGGAATATCATGATGTATTACATACCGAACATCTGGCTTATCTATTCCCATTCCAAAAGCGATTGTAGCAACAATAACTTCAACCTCTTCCATCAAAAACATATCCTGATGCTTTGCCCTAGTTGTTGCGTCTAACCCAGCGTGATAAGGGAGAGAATTGATACCGTTAATCTGCAGAAGTTCTGAAATCTCTTCAACTTTTTTCCGGCTCAAACAATAAATAATTCCACTTTCTCCTTGTCTGTTTCGAATGTACTTAATGATTTGTTTCTCAATATCACGTTTCGGACGTATTTCGTAATAGAGATTATCGCGATTGAATGAAGATTTGAAAAGATCTGCATCTAGCATATTCAAATTTTTCTGAATGTCCAATTGAACTTTTGGAGTAGCGGTCGCGGTTAAAGCAATTATTGGAACATTTGAAATACGCTCAAATATTTCTCTCAATCTTCTATATTCAGGACGGAAATCATGTCCCCATTCTGAAATACAGTGTGCCTCATCAATTGCGAAAAAAGAAATATCAACGCTCGTTAGAAAATCAATGTATTCTTGCTTCGTTAAAGATTCAGGGGCAACATATAACATTTTTGTTTTACCCGATTGAATATCCTTTTTAACCTGAGAAATTTCATTTTTAGAGAGCGATGAATTTAAAAAGTGAGCTACACTTTCATTATCACTTACGTTCCTTATCGCATCAACTTGATTTTTCATTAGTGCAATCAATGGAGAAACAATTATTGATGTACCATCCATTAGAAGTGATGGTAATTGATAACACATCGATTTACCACCTCCAGTCGGCATAATTACAAAAGTATTACGTCCATTTAAAACATTTTGAATGATACTCTCTTGTTCGCCTTTGAAATTATCAAAACCAAAATATGTTCTTAACGCTCCTTTTAAATCGATATCCTGATTAACCATTTTATTTTATTGCACAGTCATGTATAATACAAACTCCGAAAAGGTTTGTTTAGATAAATTTAATAAAAAATAAACAATTAATTAATGAAAAAAGAAGAAAAATTCAATTTATCCGTTAAATGCAACTACCTCTTTTACTTCAGGTAAATGTTGCTTGAGTAAATTTTCAATACCACCTTTTAAAGTGGCGGTAGATGAAGGGCATCCTGCGCATGAACCTTTCAAAAGAACACTAACTTTTCCATCTTCAAAACCTATAAATTCTATTGCGCCACCGTCATTTTCGACAGCAGGACGAACATACTCATCGAGAAGAGCCCGAATTGGATCATCAAAATCGGATGGATCAAACTCTTTTAATGGTTTTGAATTGTTTTCAGTCGTTGGTTGCACATTTTTATTCGGCATTTGTATAAGGATTTCACCACCATTGGCAATCCAACCCTTAATAAATTCCCTTAGTTCCATTGTAATAAAATCCCAAGGAACGTTATCAGTTTTGGTAATTGTAATAAAATTAGCTGCAATAAATACACTTTTCACAAATGGAAAATTAAATAATTCATCTGCTAATGGTGAGAATCCTTTTGTTTCATTTTTACTTAAAAATTCTACTGAATCACCTGTAGCTAAAAGGTATTTATTAGCTACAAACTTCATCGTAGTTGGATTTGGGGTCATTTCGGTGTAAACAGTTACAGGTACATTCATTATAATTGAGTTTGTGTTGCAAATTTAATAACAAAAAATCAGCATTTTGATTATACGAAAAAATCATTCAGACCAATTTCCGTTTGTTCCAAATTGAATGTAAATCTTATCCTTTCTTCTATCTTTTTTCGTAAAAACAGGGTTTCCATAACTATCCAGTCGAGGATAATGTGGTGTGTTCCTTGGAAAATATTTGGGCAAAAATATCAAGTCATGAGTCAACCTGTTTTGAAACAAATGTCGAACTTGTTCACTATCAAATCCTAATCGCCAATGAATGTTTTGAGAAAGAGGCAAATTATATTGAGCACCAATGTAAAAAACACCATGACTCGTTTTTCCAAAAGGTAAATTCGTTAAATTTTTAAATCCGTTTGGACAAGAAACATTTTCAGTCTTTAATCGTGGCGTACCACGAGTTTCTCCGGTCCAAATATTCACTCCCGCGTTATATCGAACAAGCTTATCACGATATGAAAACTGAAGATGACCCGTTCTAAAACGATCATTTGCTTCACCTGCGAATACATCATTTTCAAAAAATAAACTTGACTTATTAATTGTTAAACCAAAAGAACCTGAACGTTGAGATGTTCCTATATTGTCAAAATACCATATATAGTTATATCCAAAAGCATTGCTGTAGCTAGAATTATGGATTAGACCAGCAAAATATGAATCTGGAGAAAGGGAACGTTTTCCACCTAAAACTAATATCCCTGTATGAATTCTTTCTTCCCAAAATAATTTCCTGTTGCCATTTGAATTGAGAACAAAAGAAAAACGTCCTCCTAAATTCAACTGGGTAAATTTATATAACCCAAAAGAATTGAGTTCTATCCCTATTTCATTTTCATGTGAACCGAAATCCAGTATTAAACCTGCGTGAAAACCAAATTGAATGGAATTACTTCCTTGCCCAAACCCGAAAAAGCTTACGAAAAGAAATAATTGCAAAAATCTCATGGTTTTAACTACCCAAAAATCATTCCGTAGGATTGTGGGCTGGGTTCAAAAGATCTAGAACGGTTTTAACTGGACTAAATGTTTCATTTGGAACTTCCACGAAAATCGTTAGCCAACTTGACATAGCTCCATTCCATAACCCTGGCAGTTCCATGAACCGAATATTTTTTCCTTGTTGTTTTTTCTGAACAATAAAATACTTTGACTCATCAGAAAAATCCTTTAAATTATAGTTTTCACCATTATCTTGGCGATAACTCAAAACCATCATTACGGGATTAAAATGAGTACTTTTAATCATGTGATTGTATTGATCTTGACTGGAACCAATTTGAGCTTTCTCTACAATTTGTTTTTTAACAACTCCATTTTCCTCAACTAAAAACGGACCACCACCTGGCTGTCCCTCATTTCGAACCATTCCACAAACACGAATGGGACGATTAATCAATTTTATTATTGATTCTTCATTAGTTAAATTTTCGATTTCTTGTTTCGAAAAAATATCAAATTTTTGATTGATTTGATTAAGAAGTAAAAGATTGGGCGCTTTTTTTAGTTCTTCCAATTCTTTTTTAACCTCTAAAATCAAACCTCCCAAAGCATTCCAAAGCTGTCGTGATTTAAAAGATTGATTGTAATGCTGAATATTATCAATATTCTTTACGAATACCAAATCACTTTCAATTGATTGTAAATTTTCCAATAAAGCACCATGCCCAGCTGGTCGCCGAAGCGGTGCTCCATCATTATTGATTGCTACACTACCATCATCTTCAAACGCGAAGGAATCTGTTTCTTTATTTTGTTCCGAATAAGAAACTTGAAACTGCTTACCTGTTGTTCCTTGTAATTGTTCAACAACAGAATTGAATTTTTCAGTGAACTGCGCCTGTATTGTAAAATGAAAAGTAGTTTCCGATGAATTTAAAAGACTTCCTTGAATTATATGCTCCTGAAAAGGATTTAGAACAAAAGGCTCAACAACGTGAAATGGAATAAGCCCCTTCGGTAATTCCCCATAACCCATGCCATTGTTATTTAATAGAAACTGAACGATTTCTTGTATTGAGATTTTAAATTCCAAAATCTCAATTTGCTTATCCCTTGGCAATTGTCGAAAGAAAGCGAAAGATTCAATTTTATTGATAAATCGCTCTACTTGCGCACGATTATTTTCATCAGGAGACTCAATAAAATCGTACAAGAACTCAAACATACGAGAACCAGAACCTGAAGCTGGAATAAAAAAACAAATATGCTTTTTATGATTCTTAAAAATTTGATTGTAGAGTTCTACTTCAGATTCAGATAGTTTTAAAATACCATTACCAATAGTGCAAGGGGCAACAATATTCAATTTCGGATTTGGAGCGAAAACTAATTGTCTTTGCTTTTCAATTAGCTCTTCAATAGATAGATTGGTTGACATTCAATTTGAAAATTGTTTCTTTGTAGTGTGAATTTAGTATTCGAATTTATAAAATATCATCTTAAGGCAAAAAAACGACATGGCATTCATTCACCTTTTGTCTACGATTTAACGGATAAATGTTTCAAAATAGAACTAAAAAAAAGCGATTCTGAACAAATTGAGAATTATTCACAGTCTTTAATTTCAGACAATTCGGAAATTTGGATTCAAGATTTCGGCGCTGGTTCAAGAAATTTAGGGAAGATTCGAGAAGTAAATCAGATCTTTCGAAATAGTTCAAGCAAAGGGAAATTTGGTAATTTACTCTATAAGTTGGCAAGGCATTACCAGTTTAAAAATTGCCTTGAATTTGGCACTTCTTTGGGTATTGGAACTCTCAATTTGCATCTAGGTAATCCGCAGAGTAAAATTTTAAGTATTGAGGCATGTCCTGAAACGTATCGTTATACACAAAAAAAACTTGAAGAATTTCAAAATATTGAACTTTTAAATCAGACTTTTGATTCGTTTTTAAACGGAGTCAATTCAGACAATTTTGATTTCGTTTTTATTGATGGGCATCACGATGGGTTTGCTTTACTTGACTATTTAGAACGTCTTAGAAAAAATACAGGTCCTGAAACAATTTTTCTTTTGGATGACATTCGTTGGAGTAAATCTATGTTTGACGCTTGGCAAAAAATAATTTGTGATGAAAATTATCATTTAACGATTGATTTATTTCGAATGGGATTAATTTCACCTCGTCCGCAACAGCAAAAAGAACACTTCGTTATTCGATACTAATAGGTCGTAAACAAATTATCCAAAATAGAAGGGGTTTCACTTACTGGTCGGATTACCTCATTTGAAATATCTTCCTTATTTACAACATCATCCAAAGCGTAAGTTCCAGAAACCATACTTTCAGTATATCCATCAAATGAGAATGATGACTCTTCACTGATGGCAATTGGAATAGGTTGTTCAAGAATTGCATCCGAATCTGAAACACTCACAATCATTTGCTCATTTTGAATAAATTTCTCTTTAACTTTTGGTGATTCCTGAACCTCATTCGTTAAATTAGCTTCTTCAGATTTTTTAATTTCGGATTTTTCATTCTTTTTCGACTCATTTTTTGCAATTTGAACAGGTTCCTGACGATTGAAAAAAAACAAGGTTAAACCAACTATTATCACACTCCCAAATGCTAACTGAAAAGCAGGTTTACGAAAAAAAAGAACCCCACTAGGAAATAAAAATGAGCGCCAATCGAATCCATTCGCTGACTGATGCTTCTGTTCAAATAATTCATCTAACTTACTCTTTGTTTTGAAATTTTCACCAATAGCCAATTTGGAATCGTCCACAAGCATGAACAACGATTTTAATGATTGAAATTCTTCTTCATTCGAGCACCAATCGTTTAATTGTTCCTTCTCCTTTTCCGAAAGTGAATCGAATGAAATTTTTGAAAATAATTTTAATTGAAAATCTTCCATTTTTAATAATTTAATACTGGATTAAATGCCTTTAATTGCTCTGAAAGCTGCTTGGTAGCATAAAATAACCTTGACTTTACTGTTCCTTCGTTAATATCCATAACCTCTGAAATTTCTTTCATTGAAAGTCCATCAAAATGACGTAGGGTAAATACTTCACGATGTTTTTCATCTAGTTCACTCAAACATTTTTCAAATGCCTGTTTAAACTGCGCATCTTGCACCTCGCTTACAACATCATTCGTTGATGAAACCGATCTATATTCCTCTATTCCATTCGATGTGTTTTTTCTAACTTCTTGCTTTTTGTATTCGTTTTTACACATATTACTAGCCACTGAAAAAAGCCACGTTTTAAAAGAGCGGTTAACATCAAAATAATCTGGATTACGAATTAATTTCGCAAATAAATCATGAACAAAGTCCTCTGCTTTTTCTTTATCCTGCCACAACATTTTCTGAAAATAACCACGTAATTGACCAGCAAAACGCTTATAAAGCTCATCAAAGGCCATTTTATCCCCCTTTGACATTGCTGTCATCAGTTGCTCATCAGTTTGACTAGAATAATTTGGCCTGAAAAGTTTCATTCCTTCTTCTTTTTCATTTGATTTGAGATGCCGGCTTTCTTTTGAATGCGATCTATATCCAAAGTTGTTTTTTGAAAAAAGTCATTATTACCTGATTTCTGGTAGTAATTCTCTAAAACTCGAAGCATTGGTAAATAATTCAATCCATAAGAATTACTTAAAGGTGAAATGAATTGGTTTATAACCTGTTTGTTTAAATCCGTGTTCCAAAGTTTTTCCAATTTTTCGATCGATGACTCTGAAGAATTTGGTCTATATTCGAAAATCAATCCGGAAACAAAAATATTGTTCTTGATAGGCTCAAAATACTCTTTTGGAATGGTCATCGATAAAGCAATGTTTTTTCCTTGATTCAATTCACAAAATGATTTTAAATACGAAACATCTACTATTTTTTGCGATGGGATATCATACCCTTTCTTTCTTAATACTTTTCGATAAGATTCACTCTGAAGAAAATCCAATGAAACCAATGTTGTATTGGGAGCCATATTAAGATTAAATTGATTAAAATATGCTCCATAGCTATCATTGTAACCATGTGTTACAATTGTGGAATTAGCTAGACTTGAAACAATTATATCTTGTGTATAACTTATCGTTTCAGGCTGAATAGATTGATTTAGTTCAAGTTTTTTCAAATAATTCAATGCCTCGGTGGTATCTCCTTTAACAATGGCATTAGCAGCACTTAATTTCAAGACGTCAATATTTTCAGGATCAATATTTTCTGCCTGTTTCAATTCTTTTTCGCGTGAAACATCATAGTTTCCTGAGGAATAATACATTAAATTGTAATCAAAGGAATTCGGTGCGAGATTTTTAATTTCCTCAACTTGTTGATCCATTGCTTTTTGCTGTTCAGCAGAGGGTGAACGTTGCATTCGCTGAGTTGATGATGCTACTTTTACCTTTGAAAATTGCATCTTCTTTTGAGTGATTTGTGATTCATTTGAATTCTCATTAAAATCTTTGGAAACGGTTTTTTTCGACTTCAACTTTTCCGACGATTTCAATTTTCTATCTTCCTCTAATTCAAAAACCGCTGTATCTGCTGAAACGCCAATTGAAATTGAATTTACCGATGGAGCATTGGAATTATTCACGCTAGAAGGAATCCCATTTGTTGAATTCTCCCTAGAATTCTCTTCCGATTTTCCAGTTTGAGCATTTAAAAATGAACAAAAGCCAAAGAGGACCATTAGCAAAAATCGATTCTTTATACTCAGATTTTTTTTATTATTCTTTCTCAATATACCGTAAACTCTATCCATAAAATTTAAACTAACTTGAATCGCTTACACCTGATATCAAATATCGTTCATTTTTTTCATCAATTTTAAAAAAAGTCAGTAACAGAATTCTTTTAATTGAATAAAACGTAGATTTGTTCGTTGTTATTTTATGCAAATTTTTAAACTAGTATGTTCATCAATTTTGGTTTGTTTTGCTTTGATGCTTGGTAGCTGTGGCAAAAAGAATTTTCTTTCGAAAAAAAACTTAGAATTCTCAATTGATACGCTTGTCTTCGATACTGTCTTTACGACCATTGGGTCCACGACAAAACAATTCAAAATTTACAATCGCGAAAATAAAACTCTAAAAATTGAAGAGATTGAATTGATGGGTGGAGCAAATTCTCCATTTCGATTAAATGTCGATGGAAATATGGGATCAAGTTTAAAAAATATAGAGGTTTTAGCAAACGATAGCCTTTTTGCTTTTGTAGAAGTTACATTGAATGTAAACGGGGAAATCTTACCAATGATTGTTGAAGACTCCATTCGCTTTCGTACAAATGGCAAGGATCAGTATGTTAATCTTGCTGTTTGGGGTCAAGATGCCTATTTTCACTACAAGGATTTAAATGAAGGCACCTGGCCAAATGACAAACCTCACGTTATTTATGGTTATGCCGCTGTAGATTCTGCTAAATCATTAAACATTCAAGCTGGAACACAAATTTACTTACATAAAAATTCTTTGTTGTATGTATACAAATCTACATTGAATGTTCAAGGAACCCTTGGTAATGAAGTTGTTTTTCAAGGCGATCGTCTTGAGCCAGATTACGACGAGGTTACTGGACAATATTATGGGATTTATTTTCATGAGGCTAAACCTAGTTTAATTGATTATGCAATTATAAAAAATGGCACTGCAGGAATTCATTTATTTTCAGAAGACCCAAATAATTCTTCCTATACCCTGGATTTGAAAAACACCATCATCCAAAATCAAGCAAGATATGGTGTATTTATTTATTCTGGGGCAAAGGTAAAGGCTGAAAATTCTATCATTTCTAAAAATGGAACACATGCCCTACTCGTTCTTGAAGGTGGCGATTTCAATTTCAATCATTGTAATTTACTTGGATATGGGAATTCACAAAATCCAGCAGTTGGAATAAGTAATTTTTATACCGATTATTCTACGAGTACAACGAATGTTTCTTCCATAAATGAAGGAAAACTCTACAATTGCATTGTCTCTGGGAATTTAGAAACAGAATTAGCAATTGATACAATTCAAATGGCTGGTGTGAATTTAAATTTTGATTTTAGGAATTGTCTCATAAAATCTCAGGAAATTCAAACAGACTCCTTTTACCAGAATACGTTTTGGAATAGCAATCCAATGTTTGTGGATGTTGATATTTATGATTTTAAGTTTCCAATATCATCAATTCTTAACGGAAACGGAATTTCTACTGCCGTAAATACGGATATTTTTGGAAATCCACGAAATAACCCTCCAGATATTGGTGCAATTGAAGTGAATTGATTTAATCTTATCGATTTACAAGTTTTTCAGAAATATATTTTGCCTGTGAACGAAGTTCATTAATGGCAGTGCTCTCCCACAAAACGCCTTTTATTAAATTACCCATTGCGAAGATGGCTGATGAAGTTCTCCCTTCTTTAACAATTACCTGAAACTGTTCATTAACTTGAATGCCTAAATTTAGCTCATCCTGAACAATAAGTTCTTCATTTAGCATATTTAACAATAGACAATCACTAAGTCTTGAAATATTTGTTTCTGGGCCAGTGCAATTAATTACGTTTGAGAAAGTATGCTTAACTTTTGTATTTCTTTTCTTATCAAATACTTCAGCATGAACGATTCCGTTTTGAACTGAAATATCAATTATTTTTCCTGCCAAAATTTCGAGACGATTTTCTATTTGTTGCTTCTGAATAAAATCATATGAAACAAATGGAATTCGGTGACGAGCGACTCCCCACAAATGTCGTAATCTTTTCAGAAACAACCTTTTCTCACTTAAGGACAACATCTTCCATATTTTTTGAGTATTTGGTCGCAAGGAGTCAATTAATGGTTCTGCAGAAATTCCGAATTCATTTAACCTTTTAAGTTCTTGATTAAAAATGGTGACAATTTCCAATAGACTATGTTTTTCAGAAATTTGAGTTAAAAGACCTTTGTATTCAAACGTGAAATTCCGATGCGGAAGAATATTAAACCCATTTGGAGAAACAGAAACGATTTTTTGATTGAAGCCATTTTCACGAAGTTCTATAACTGTATCAACCATAGTAAGACCATTACCAATAATTAAGATTGGTTGATCATTCTTGAAATTCGATAAGTTAATCTTCCAAGGATTTTGGTGATAATATTCTGAATGAAAGAATGAGGGATTTAAAATTTCAGGATTTCCAGGCAACTCATTTCCAGTTGCCAAGACAACAAAATCAACATTCAAAGAATAATTTTTGGATTTTAAATTATACGCACCATTCGTTTTCTGAACATTTTGAACCTCCTCCTCGAAAACATTTAATTCATGGCCATTTTTCCTTGAAATTTCAATGGTTTCATTCCAAATATCTTTTAAATACTGGCCATAAACCGCTCTTGGTAAAAATGAACTGGCGAGTATTGAGGATTCGTTTTCTTTTGCTAAACCATTCTTCAAGCACCATTCAACAAAATGATTTGGCTGATCGGGAAAAGCACTCATTTTTGAGGCAATTACGTTAAGCAATAATCTTTTCGATTTCGGATTATAAGCAACGCCTCCTGAAAGTTTATTTGTATAATTGAACAGAATTATATCGAGTTTTTTATTCGTTTGATTAACGAGATGTCGAACTAATATAGTTCCGGAAAAACCTCCTCCAATTATTCCTATTCGATTAGCCATAAACAAAAACTGCCGATTAACCGGCAGTAAAAAATTATTTGATTGCTTCTGCTCGCTTTTTGTAACTCATTGCTTTTTCAGAATCATCTAAACGTCTATAGATCTCTTCTAAATTCTTTAATACAATATATTCATTTGGACTAGTTTCAATGTATTTTTCCAAAAGAACTGCACCTCTTAATAAAATATCCTTAGCTTTTTTATCCATTTCTTTAAATCTTGGATCTTTAAGATCTAACTGACCAGCCTCGGTCTGAAGAGCTCCACCCCAATTAACCAAATGAGCTCCCAACTGATATTGTGCATCAGAATAGTTTGGATCTATATCAAGTGCCTTTCTTAAAGCTTCTTCAGCTTTCTCATTTTGTTTTAAATCAATGTAAGCTGAACCCAAAGCATAATGCAAATTCTTATTATTTGGATCCAATGCAAGAGCTCTATTAATAAATTTTTCGGCAGCAACAAAATCACCTTTAAATAAGTTAATTTCTGAAATGACTATTAAAACTTCTGTATTATTTGGCATTTCAGATAATACCGCATCTGCCAATTCGTTCGCTTTTTTAAATTCCTTTCTTTCAATTAAAGAGTCTGAGGCATATTTTAAACAAGTTGTGGTATATTTATATGCATCAGTAAATTCTTCTCCTAGAAATTGCTTTACTGTATAAGCACCCAAAAATAATTGAGTGGCTTGTTCAAAATTATGCGCATTAAAAGATTCGGCACCCATATTGAAATACATATCAGCACGTTGATTTATAAAATCTTGAGCATCTCTCGTTCTTGACTTTTTAGGATCAGACATCACTTTTTTGAAACTTTCTTTTGAAATTTCGGAATATGTCCTCATTAAAGCAGTGTCGATTGTCTTTCCAGACATAGCATCCATTGTCGAAACTTCAATCAAAGCAAAATAAACCATTCCTCTGTAAAGATGCATTTTCATATCTTCTGCAGTTTCTGGATTTACAGCAGCCAAATCAATAAAACCTTTTGCTTCATTTACAGTTTTCTTTGCCGGCTCTGATCCCATCATGGGGTTATATTTATTCATTAGCATTGCTGCATCCGTTACATTTTTCTTCTGAGAAATAGAAGGAAAAGCTACTAATAGTCCAAAAGAAAAAGTCCAAACTAATTTTTTCATGATTTAAATTTTAAACAAAGTTATTAATCTTCGTCATTACTTTCAACATCCGTGCCAATTTCATTGTCGTCTGGTGAAAGTCCTTCAGCTTCTTCATTCAATCCTTCAACCACTTCGATGTCTTCGTCCTCATCTTCTGTTCTTGGAACACGAGCAATCGCTGCTATTTCAGCATTCCCTTTAAGATTAATCAAACGAACACCTTGTGCTGCTCGGCCCATGGTACGAATCGTATCAACGTGCATTCGGATGGTAACACCCGCCTTCGTGATAATCATCAAATCATCCTCATCGAAAACATTCTGAATGGAAAGAAGTTTACCAGTCTTTTCGGTAATATTAAGTGTTTTTACTCCTTTACCCCCGCGATTTGTAATTCGATAAACAGGCTCTTTGTCCTCAGGATCATTTAGATAAGTTCGTTTACCATAACCTTTTTCAGAAACAACAAGAATAGTTGAATAAACATCCTCAACACAAATCATTCCGATAACTTCATCACTATTTTCATTCAATGTTACACCACGAACTCCAGATGCATTTCTTCCCATCGGACGAACAGTAGCTTCATTGAAACGAATCGCTCTTCCTGAGCTAGTCGCAAGTACGATTTCATTTGTCCCGTTCGTTAATTTTGCTTCAAGTAGTTCATCATTTTCACGAATCGTAATGGCATTGATTCCATTCGATCTTGGACGAGAATAAGCCTCCAACGATGTTTTCTTAATCACACCATGTTTCGAACACATGATGATAAAGTTGTTGTTAATGTATTCTTGATCTGTAAGATCTTGAACTTTTACATACGCTTTCACTTTATCGTCTTGCGGAATATTTATTAGGTTTTGAATTGCTCGTCCTTTCGCTAATTTATTTCCTTCTGGGATTTCATAAACACGCATCCAGAAACAACGACCTTTTTCAGTAAAAATCAATAAATAGTTGTGATTTGTAGCAACGAATAGATGCTCCAAGAAATCCTTATCTCTTGTGGCTGAGCCTTTTGATCCCATTCCTCCCCTATTTTGAACCTTGTATTCAGCTAGGTTTGTACGCTTGATGTATCCTGCGTGTGAAATGGTTACCACAACCTCTTCATCTGCAATTAAATCCTCCATACGCATTTCGCTCGCGGAGTATTCAATAGAAGATCGGCGTGCATCTCCATACTTTTCTTTAACATCCAACAATTCGTCTTTGATGATTTGCATTCTTCTCGCCTCATTTTCAAGAATATCCTTTAAATCAGCAATTAACTTCATTAAATCATCAAATTCAGCACGTAACTTATCTTGCTCAAGACCCGTTAATTGTCGTAGACGCATATCAACTATGGCTCTTGTTTGAATTTCAGTTAATCCAAATCGTGTCGATAATTTCTCTCTTGCATCATCCGGACTTGCTGAAGCTTTAATAATTTCAATAACTTCATCAATATTGTCAGAAGCGATAATTAAACCTTCTAAAATGTGTGCACGTTCCTCTGCTTTTCGAAGATCGAATTTTGTTCTTCGAATTACAACTTCATGTCTGAATTCAACGAATTCATGAATCATATCCTTCAGATTCAACAACCTTGGTCGACCATCAACTAGACAGATATTATTAACTGAAAATGAAGTTTGTAACGCAGTATACTTATATAATTTATTCAATACAACATTGGCAATTGCATCGCGTTTAATTTCAAACACAACACGCATTCCGTTACGATCTGATTCATCACGTAAATCTGAAATTCCTTCAATCTTTTTATCATTAACAAGCTCAGCGATTTTCTTAATCATCTCAGCCTTGTTGACCTGATAAGGAATTTCTGTCACAATGATCTGTTCTCTTCCCTGATGCTCTTCAATTTCAGCCTTACCACGAATTACAATCCTACCCCTACCTGTCAAAAATGCATCACGCACTCCCTCATAACCATAAATGATTCCTCCTGTTGGAAAGTCGGGAGCTTTCACATATTTCAATAATTCCTCTGATTCAATCTCGCGATTGTCAACATAAGCAACAATTCCATCAATAACCTCACTCAAATTATGTGGAGCCATATTGGTTGCCATACCTACAGCGATACCTGCGGCTCCATTAACCAATAAGTTTGGTATTTTCGTTGGAAGAACACTTGGTTCTGTTAAACTATCATCAAAGTTAGGTGTAAAATCTACCGTTTCCTTTTCTAAATCATCCAACATTTCTTCGGCAATCTTTCTCAGACGAGCCTCTGTGTATCGCATAGCAGCTGGGCTATCACCATCAACAGAACCAAAGTTACCCTGACCATCTACTAATGGATATCGTAGAGACCATGGTTGAGCCATACGCACCATTGTATCGTAAACAGAACTATCTCCGTGCGGGTGATATTTACCTAAAACTTCACCAACGATTCTTGCAGATTTCTTGTAAGGACGATTCGAGTATACCCCTAAGTCCTGCATACCATAAAGAACACGTCTGTGAACAGGTTTAAATCCATCGCGCACATCAGGCAGAGCTCTTGAAACAATTACCGACATCGAATAATCGATGTAAGCAGATTTCATTTCATCCTCTATGTTAATCTGAATGATTTTTTCGCCGTCAGCCATAATTTTCTAATAATTAAATTTTGTTTGTTTAAAAAGCTTTCAAAGTTAAAGAATTATCAAGGCAAACAGCATTCTTGAAATCCTTTTTACTAACAAAATCATATAATAAATTGTGAATAATTACGCATCGGATCGAATTATTAAACGTTATATTTGTAAATATTAAAAATTCTTCATGGAAGCGAAATTTTCACCAAGGGTTAAAGATATGATTAGTTACAGTCGTGATGAGGCCGTAAGGTTGCTCAATGAGTTCGTAACACCCGAACATCTTCTTCTTGGATTAATAAGACTAAACGAGGGTACAGCAATTTCTATTTTGAATGAATTTCAAATAGATTTAAATCAAATCAAAAGTGATTTAGAAAAAGTTTTATTAAAGTCATCCGTGAATAATCTAATTAATACAAACCTACCTCTGCTAAAACAAACTGAAAACATTATTAAACAATCATATTTGGAAGCTAAGCAATTCAAATCCTCAATTATAGGAACGGAACATATGTTACTTACTATTTTGAAACATGAAAATGCTCCTGCTTGTCAAGTATTAAACAAATATGGAATTATGTACGAAAATGCAAAAGACGAATACGAAGCAATTATAGAAGAACGTCAATTACCGCGATCTGAATTTCCAGGTAATGGTGATGATGAGGAATCATTTGCTCCTCAAAAAAGACCAGCAGATCCAAAGTCGAAAACACCAGTTTTGGACAACTTTGGTCGAGATTTAACAAAAATGGCCGAGGTTGGAAGGCTTGATCCTATTGTTGGACGAGAAAAAGAAATTGAACGCGTTAGTCAAATACTTTCACGTAGAAAGAAAAATAATCCAATTCTAATCGGTGAGCCGGGTGTTGGAAAAAGTGCTATTGCAGAAGGATTAGCACTTCGTATAGTGCAAAGAAAAGTATCGAGAGTCCTTTTTAATAAGAGAATAATTTCTTTGGATTTGGCATCTCTTGTTGCAGGAACAAAATACCGAGGTCAGTTTGAAGAACGAATGAAAGCAGTAATGCAGGAAATCGAGAAAAACCCAGATATTATTTTATTTATCGATGAGATACATACCATAATTGGAGCTGGAGGCGCTAGCGGATCACTTGATGCATCAAACATGTTTAAACCAGCATTGGCAAGAGGAGAACTTCAAGCAATCGGAGCTACCACACTCGATGAATACCGACAGTATATCGAAAAAGATGGTGCGCTTGAGCGACGCTTTCAAAAGGTTATCATAGAACCCACAACAATTGATGAAACGATTCAAATTTTGAATAACATCAAAGAGCGATATGAAGATCATCATTCTGTTGAATATACTCCGGAGGCAGTTGCTGCGTGTGTTAAGCTAACCGAGCGTTACATAACTGATCGACATCTGCCAGATAAGGCTATTGATGCTTTAGATGAAGTCGGTTCTCGTGTTCACATTACGAATATCAATGTTCCGAAAGAAATCGTTGATATAGAAGCACAAGTTGAAGCTTTAAAAGAGCAGAAAGCAGAAGTCATCCGTTCACAACAATATGAAAAGGCTGCAGAATTAAGAGATACCGAACGAAAATTGCAAGAACAATTAGAGGACGCCAAAAAACGTTGGGAGGAAGACTCTAAAAACAACAAAGTGATTGTAACCGAGGAACACGTTGCTGAAGTTGTTTCGATGATGTGCGGAATTCCAGTTACAAAAGTTTCTGAATCCGAGACAGGAAAGTTGGTTAAAATGGCCGAATCCATTCGAGGTAAAGTAATTGGTCAAGATGAAGCAGTTGAGAAAGTCGTTAAAGCCATTCAACGAAATCGAGCTGGGTTGAAAGATCCAAATAAACCAATCGGTTCATTCTTTTTCCTTGGTCCAACTGGGGTTGGGAAAACGCAACTTGCTAAAGTTTTGGCGAAATTCCTTTTTGATTCGGAAGATGCTTTGGTGAGAATCGACATGTCTGAATACATGGAAAAATTCTCTATTTCAAGATTGGTTGGAGCGCCTCCAGGATATGTTGGTTATGAAGAAGGTGGTCAACTTACCGAAAAAGTTCGAAGAAAACCTTATTCAATTATATTGCTAGATGAGATTGAAAAAGCACATCCTGACGTATTTAACTTATTATTGCAAGTTTTGGATGATGGTCATATGACTGATGGACTTGGTCGAAAAATTGATTTCAAAAACACAATCCTTATAATGACATCCAATATCGGAGCTCGTCAACTTGCAGATTTTGGAACAGGAGTTGGTTTTGGAACAAAAGCTCAATCCGATTCAAGGGATGAAAATGCCAAATCCGTAATTCAAAATGCTCTTCGCAAAGCATTCTCTCCTGAATTTTTGAATCGTGTAGACGACATGATTATGTTCAAATCATTGGGTAAAAATGAAATACTTCAAATTATTGATATTGAGCTATCTAAATTATACTCAAGAATCAATAGTCTTGGTTACAATGTCGAATTAACCGAAAAAGCGAAAGATTTCATTGTTGAAAAAGGTCACGATGAAAAGTTTGGTGCAAGACCACTGAAAAGAGCAATTCAAAAATACATTGAGGATCCACTTGCCGAGGAAATCATAAAAGCAAATTTAGTTGAAAGCGATACAATTCAATTAGATTACGAAGATGGTAAAGAAGAGTTGTTAGTTCAAATTAAAAAAGCGAAAGGATCCAAAAAATCTAACTCCACAGAATAAATTGATTCTAATTAAAATGTAACCGCTCCCTAAAGAGCGGTTTTTTATTATAGATTTAGATTATTGGGTCTTTTAAACATGAATGAAAAAATGAAAGTAAGTCTATTTTATTTGATTTCATTTTTTATAATTAATTACGCTTTTTCACAGGCAGGAGATCGACTTTCCCCTGAATTGAGGGCTTATTTATTTCACATCGTTCGAAAAAGTCCAATTCTTGAAAATAATATTGGTTATGCTTTTGAATTTATGGGACCAAAAATTCTTTTAGATGATAATACCATAAACTACGATTCAACAGAAACGATTCTTATTAATTCACCGGAATTATTGGTTATAAGGAGGGAAGAAATTGCTAAAGCGCCCAAAGGTTTGATTGCTGAAGCTGCAAATAAAACAGCTATTTGGATTTTAAATAAAACGCTTCAAAGCATTCAATTAAAAATCAACGAAAAAGATAATGACGTTTTCAAAGATTATATTGATTTTTTCAATGGTACTTTGCCAAAATCAATAATCAGATCGAAATATTACACTAATCTGTTCAATCCAGCAATTAGTCCGATATTTAATAGCGATTTATCCATGTATGATCGAAACATGAAACTCATACTTATAGGTGTGAATTCAATTGAAGAGCGAAAGGCAATTTTTGAGTCTCAACATTTTGCAATCAACAAAACCATTGAAAAAAAAGCTTTAGAAATTTTCAAATACCTTGGTGGAGTAGCCACAGAATTTGAGAATTTTCTCATTGCAGCTGGTGATGGAAGTTATACTTCAGGTTTACTTCAAGAAAAAGAGCGGGACGAAGACGGTAAATGGAATAAAGGTATGCCTAAAGCAGTTGGATTGTTTCCTTATGACTTAAAAATAAAAGATGGAGATATAGTGCCTGAACGAATTTGTAATCGTGTCATGAAATTAGTTGGTAATGGAAAACAAACGAATTTACATTTTGATGTTTGGGGATACAATTCCAATCGTCAAACGACTGTCGTAATAGAAAAAAACGGTTATAGTTACCACCTATTCGGATCGGAAAAAACACGATTTCTTACTCCTGATTCGAGTTTTTCCAAAGGAATTACCTTTCAAAAAATCATAAATGACTTAAGCGGAAATACGTTTAATGAACTCGAAAAAATGATAAAAGGAAAAAATGGATTCGATGAACAAATCAAAATCGTAGATCTGCAAATTACCGAAACACTAAATCTCATAAATGAAAAAGAAGCCTCATACAGTGAATTAACAAAATCGAATTTCAAAACGAAAAAAAATCCTTCTCGAAAAGCCCGAAAACTAAAAAAGGAAAATGAGGATATTGGACCAACAAATATAACACCTACGACAAAATCGAAGCGCAAAGCACGTGTTAAAAAGCAGTCTGACTTGATTGAACTTTATCAAATTTATGAATCTTTGGAAGTGGAAAAAGCAAATTTGATAGAAGAACGTAAACCATACTATGAGGAATATGAATTAAAAAAGAATGTTCTTGATAATTATAAAAGACAAATGGGCTTGAAATGGATGAAATTCAAAGAAATTGATGGCTTATATATTTTTGAAGACTCTAGTACTTTTGACATTCGCACGCAAGAATTTTTGTTTCCTGCTTCATATGACACAAGCAGTTTCGAAGTTCGTTTGATTTCAATCCCAGATGATTTAATTGGCGAAACCTCTGATGAAGTAATGCTTCATGTTAGCAAAATTGATGTTGAACCTTTCTACGATGCAGATTTTCAGGTAACATTAAATGATGTGTTTGCTCCAGATGACTTTGCATTTACGAGTAAAATTTTCGAAAAAGGTGATTCTACTAAATTGAAACGATTTTTTAAACAATTTGAAAAAGTTAATCCTCAAATAACTTTCGAAATCAGAGGAAGTGGTATTGGAAAGCAACAAAATAAAAAAATTATCAAAGATTTTGACTCAGAAGAACTAAATGCTTACCCCGGTAATTCTCCTGAGGAACGAATAATTTCTAGATCTTCGAATGAGTTTAAACTACTTCGAAATACGGAACTTTTATTGAAAGCCGATCGGAATCTTGCTATTAGAATCGAATCGTTTACAGATCCTGTAGTTTCTAATTTGGTCATTAAGAGTTCGAAGTTTGAAGCACTCGTCAACAATAAAAAATTATCAAAAAACGATCTACTAAGCGCCTATCGAAGCGTTTCTGTTTTACTTCAATTAAAACTAGAATTCAATGTCCTTTGTAGTCAATATTTACCGCAAGACAGAGCGAAATCAGTCATAGATGCTTTTAATAATTCTTTGGAGAAATCCTTGGTTTATGTTGGAAACGAAGTTTTGAAATTTAAGGATTTCAAGCTTTAAACAATTCATCTGGAAAATTCAATAGATACAGCTTATTAGTTGTTCTAGTAATTGAAGTATAAAGCCACTTAAGATAATTTCGGTTTTTCATTTCATCTGGAACATATCCGTAATCAAGGTAAACGTGTTCCCATTGCCCCCCCTGAGCTTTATGCACGGTAACAGCATAGGCATGTTTTATCTGAATGGCATTGAAATAGGGATTTTTAAGTATTAGCTGATAACGCTTTTGTTTATTGCGTTCATATGCATAGTCTTTTTCGATAGCGAAGAATAGCTCTTTTATCTTATCGCGAGACAAATTGGGTGATTCTGCACTTATAGAGTCCGTAAGCGCAATAAGCTTTAAGTCAGATTCATCAGGATAATCGAGAAATGATATTTCCAAATGTGCAAAATTAAAACCATAGAGTTTCTCGGATTTTATAAATCGTGTAATCTTAACTAGTTCTCCATTTGCTATAAAACCAATGTTTGATTTTGGATCCAACCAATGATAATTATTTTTGACAACCATTAGAACATCACCTCTTTCGAGTAATTCCTCGCGATAAAGAATCCGATTCCTGATTTCATTATTCCAACTATTTGCCCGTTTATTTGAAAGTGTCAACAATATTGTCTCCTCTAATCCAACTTGCTCGTAGGATGTTTCTAGGTGTTCTTTTAATTCCAATCCATTTATCCGAATTGTTTCCTTCAGATCAGTTCGAGCAATTAATGGCGTTTGATAATCAATAATAGAACGAACAAATGTGGCATTTTCTAAAACGGAGGATTCATTATTAATTCTTACTACTTCCGAAAGGGAACTCTGAAAAATTGTGACCTTTGGATAGTTCTGCTTCAAATAGTCAATTGACAATGCGGGAGAATCTTCCTGACCAACGGGTGGCAACTGCCCCTGATCTCCCATTACAACCAATTTACAATTCTCACCTTGATAAACATAATTCAATAAATCTTCCAATAGATTTCCACCTTCATACAAATCTGCACCTCCGATCATAGATGCCTCATCCACAAAAAAGAGGGTGTTTTTATATAAATTCTTGGCCAGTGTAACTTTCTGTCCTACTACTTCATTTCCCGAAAAATAGATTTGTTTATGAATTGTATACGCAGGTTCTTTTGCAAAATTGGAAAGTACCTTAGCTGCGCGACCAGTTGGAGCTAAGAGCCTTGCTTTTTTTCGAAGATGCTTTAAAGATTTTACAATTGCTGCAACAAGGGACGATTTACCCGTACCAGCATACCCCGAAAGAATGAACAATTCTAATTTACCTTCTGAAAAGAGAAACTTACAAAATAAATCAATAGCTAATTGTTGGTCATCAGTAGGAATAAAACCCAAATTATTAATTATGAGATCCTTGATTTCATTTATCTTTTCTCCTGCATTTTCCATCACACTTTAACTGAACCTATTGGTACCATAAAATTAATTATACTAGCTTTGTATTTATATTTTTCCAACCATTTTTAAGGAAATAATTGAAATGTCACAATTTTTGAATTTAGTCATTGATAAAACCAAGGTAAGGATCATCCGATCCAGAGGAAAGGAATCAGATTTCATTCAAGAATTAGCAATCAATCTTTCTGATCCGTTTTTCTCCAGTAATCTTGAAGAAACGATTCGAAAAGTGCATAATCACCCAGAGCAAATCCGAATTTTCTTTAGCCCTGAAAAATATACCCTAATCCCCTCTACCATTTTCTCATCTGGGAATACCGAAAATTATTATCACTTAAATTTTGGAGAAGAAAATGCTGATGAATCAATAAATCATGAATTCATCGATTCAATTGGAATTACATTTGTTTATGCCATTCCAAAATGGATTATTGAATTAAAAAACAGGATTAATTCAATTGGTCAGGTTTTAACAACGCTTGCGAAAAACGCATTTATATTAAATTACAACGTTGATTTGAATTCGATTTCCTGTTTTGTCGATGCCGGATTTGTAGATATAATTGTGAAATCAACGGGTAAATTGACTTTAGTTAATCACTATGAAATTCAAACGGAAGAAGATTTAATCTATTTTTTATTGTTGATTACCAAAAGATTATCAATAAGTTCAAATGCCAATCTTTTCATTTCAAATCTTGGAAATTCTATCAACAACGACAAATTGGAAAATTACATCAAATCAATTCAAGAATTAAGTGGCTTCGCCATTCAATTTAATAGTCAGGAAAACTACTTTAAATCATTATTGTGCGAATAATTCGAGGTTTTCTTAAGGGAAAACGTTTTTCAACTCCCCCAAACTTTCCGTCTCGACCGACGACTGATTTCGCAAAGGAAGGACTTTTCAATATTCTTGAAAATCAAATTGATTTAGAAGAAAAAAAGATTTTAGACTTGTGTGCCGGAACAGGAAATATTTCTTTTGAGTTTATTTCACGCGGTGCAACGAGTTTGTTAGCAATTGATAGCAATCCACGATGTATTCAGTTTTTACGGACGAATATAAAGGAGTTGCAGATTGGTGATAAAATGAATTGCTATAAATCGGATTGCATCGTTTATTGTAAAAACGCTCCTGAAAAATTCGACATAATCTTTTCGGATCCGCCCTTTCATTTGAAATTCCACGAGGAATTAATTCAAACTATTTTTTCGAAAGAATTATTAAATGAAAACGGACTTTTAATCATTGAACATGGGAAACAGACAAAATTAGATCATTTGAAAGAGTTTAGGTTTTGTCGTAATTTTGGAAATGTTTATTTCAGTTTTTTTGAATCATGAATAAAAAAGGTTTGTTTCCAGGATCATTTGATCCATTCACGAAAGGTCATGAGGCAGTTGTGATTAAATCGCTTTCCATTTTCGATGAAGTAGTAATCGGAATTGGAATCAATAGTCGAAAATCTTACCTATTTGATTTAAACAAGAGAATATATCACATTCAAGAATTATTTAAAAACTATCCTCAAATTTCCGTTAGAACCTATCAAAAACTAACCGTAGATTTCTGTAAAGAGATTGACGCTTCACATATTATTCGGGGATTAAGGGATTCAAAAGATTTCGAATATGAAAAATCAATCGCTCACATGAATCAAGCGATTTCAGGGATTGAAACCGTTTTTTTTCTGACGAGTCAAGAACATGGCGCAATCAATTCATCGATTATTCGTGAAATGCATTTAAACCATGCAGATATTCGACCATTTGTAACATCCCCAGAATTACTCGTTTAGTTTGGTATCATTTCTGCTAAATCCGAATATGCTAAAAAAATATTGGTTTTTCTTGTTTCTTACATCAATAATATCCAGTGAATTATTCGCCCAAGTTGTAATAAAAGGAAGAACAAATTTCAAAACCGATTTAATCGATGTATTTGAAATTTCGGATTATATCACGAATACTGAAAATAAACTATTAACTGTTTCGGTTGACAGCAATGGGATCTTCGCTTTCAATTTACCCGTCCAGGAAACGAAAAAGATTATTTTACGAGACAAAAAACGTTTTTCATGGATGTATGTCCAACCCAAAGGAAGATATTTCATTCAGCTTCCAGATGTAGATGAAAACTCATCTAACTTTTTAAAAGACAACGAGATTGAAATGGAAATGTTTTACCTAGATAGTAATGATATAAATTATAAAACTTTGGGATTTGAATCTTGGATGGACAGTGAAATTTCAGATATGTTCATACTGAAGGATGCAAAACAAGTTGAGTTCATTAAACTTGTCAAGAATTTTAAGGATGAAATAAGTTTGGCCTACGCAGAAGATACTTCTAATTATTTCCTTAACTATGTGAAATATTGCATCGGTTTGAATGTTGACCAAATTAAATACATCGGATCTCCTTCGGTTAATGATAAATTTAAGTTTTATATCGATAGTCTACCGATACTATATAAACATGATAAATACATGGAATATGTCAATTTATTTTTCAATCGATATTATTTCAATTTGAGTTCTGAAAATAGAAAAGCACTTTATGACGCCGTAATTCGGAGCGACGCGAAATCCTTTCTCAATATTCTGCATTCTGACACCTACCTGAAAGACACTGAATTAACAGAACTTGTCGCATTAATTATTTTGAATGAAAGTTTGAATACTCAAGATTTTCCAAAATCAAATACCATATCAATCATTGAAAAGATGGAGGGAATGATTTCTAATGAAAATCTAAGAACAATTGTAAAAAACATTCAAAAAAAATATTACGAATTGAAAGTTGGTTCACAAATAAAAGACTTTAAACTCAATGCAAGTGTCTCGTTCAATCTTTATCAAGGGAAACATGTCTATTTACACTTTTTTGATCCAAGCAATCAAAAGTGTCTTTCGGAGATTGCGGCATTGAAAAAACTAAACGAAAAGTATGGTCGGTACATTCAGTTTGTAACCATTTATCAGAATAAAGGGAATGCCTTTTCAACGATAGAACAACGTAATTTAGACGCAATTATCTGGGATAAATTTGCCTTGGATGCAAGCCATGAAATTTGGTCTGACTTGAAAGTAAATATGTTTCCAAGTTATATTCTATTGGATAGTAATCTTATTATTTTAAATTCGCCTGCCTTAGGTCCATCTCCCAATGGAAAGTATGAGACCATCGAAAAAACGATGTACGACATTAAACGAGCTATCGACAACTAAATTTTCTAATATCCTACTTTGCTTCTTACTCGTTGAAGCACTCCTTGAGCTACTTTACGCGCTTTTTGTGAACCCAGCTTCAGTGCCTCATCTATTTGACTCTTGTCAGACATAAGTTCATTAAATTTTATTCTTTGTTTTTCAAACTTTGTTAAAATCAATTCAAACAATGCCTGCTTTGCATGACCATAGCCATAGCCACCATTCAAATAATTTTCACGCATACTCTTTATTTGAGGATCATCAGCCAAAAGATTATATAAAGCAAAAACATTACATACATCTGGATTCTTTGGTTCTTCAAGAGGCGTACTATCTGAAACAATTGACATTACTTGTTTTCTAAGTTCTTTTTCTGGAAGAAAAATATCAATGTAATTGTCTCTCGATTTACTCATTTTTTCGCCATCCGTTCCAGGAATTAACTTCGTTTCTTCCTGAATTTCTTCCTCGGGCAGAATCAATGTATCTCCATATTTCAAATTGAAACGATTCGCTACATCCCGCGTCATTTCTAAATGCTGTTTTTGGTCTTTACCAACAGGAACAATTTCTGCATCGTATAGTAAAATGTCAGCTGCCATTAGAATTGGGTATGTAAACAATCCTCCATTAACATCCTCAAGTCGATCGGCTTTATCTTTAAAACTATGCGCCAATGTCATTCGTTGATAAGGATAAAAACAAAGTAAATACCACATTAATTCGGTAACCTCTGGAACATCACTCTGTCTGTAAAAAACTGTTTTATTTAAATCCAATCCAAAAGCTAACCATGCAGCAGCAGTAGCATATGTATTTGAACGAAGTTCATTGCCATCTTTTATTTGAGTCAATGAGTGCATATCAGCAATAAACAAAAAAGATTCATTTGATGGATCAGAGGCTAATTCAATAGCAGGTATGATTGCTCCTAAAATATTTCCTAGGTGAGGTGTTCCTGTGCTTTGGATTCCCGTTAATATCCGTGACATGCTTTTTTCGACAAAATTACTTAATTACTTTTAATCGGAAGTGGTTGATTCGGCAGAGATGTCGTATATTTGAATGTGAACATTATTCGAGGAATTCTAGGTTTGATTTGGAAATTGTATATTGCGATCGTATTCGCAATTTTTGCAATTTTATTTTATCCCTTTTTCCTAGTAATTCTTATTAATCAAAAGTGGAAGAAATTCAGCTTCAAACTATTTTTAACTTGGAGTTGGATGATGCGAATTTTTTGTTTCTACGGAGTTCGAAAAGTTAAGAGTTCTGAATTACCAGAAGGTCCCTACATCATTATTTCTAATCACAGTTCTTATTTGGATATTTTCTTGATGTATTCTGTTCTTCCTAAGCACCCATTTGTTTTTTTGGGTAAAAGTGAAATTTTATCTTATCCAATTATCCGAACCTACTTCAAGAACTTAAACATTCCAGTTTTTCGAGGAGATAAAAGCAAAGCTGGACAATCCTACAATCTTGCTGCTAAGGCAGTGAAAGAAGGTTGGTCAATTGTTATTTTTCCAGAGGGTGGAATTCCGGACAAGCAATGCCCTAAAATGATTCCATTCAAAGATGGTGCGTTCAAATTAGCTAAAACGCTAAATATCCCGATAGTTCCGCTAACGTTCACAAACAATTATAAACTTTTCTCTGACCCAACTGAAATACTTGGCCCAGCCGGTCCTGGGATTTCAAGAATGTATATCCATGATTTTGTTTCTCAAGAAATGATTCAAAATATGGAAGTTAAGGAATTGAATAAACTTTGTTTTGATTGCATCAATCAGCCGATTTTATCTGAAAATCCTCATTTAAAAGATTAATATTAGTTTTGCATCATGAAAATATCTGATGAAATTGTAGACCACATCGCCCATTTATCTCGTCTGGAATTCATTGGCAATGAGAAAACAGCCATCAAAGCCGATTTGGAGAAAATTATTGATTTCATGGGTAAACTAAATGAACTCGACACGCAAAATATTGAACCACTGATATTTATGTCTGAAGAAACAAATCGATTAAGAGAGGATATTCCAGAAGTTTCTATTTCGCATGAAGAAGCACTTAAAAATGCACCTAAAAAAGATTCTGATTATTTCAGAATTCCAAAAGTGTTAGAAAAATAAGTATTTGAAAGTTACCGGTTTTACATTTATTCGAAATGCAATTAAATTGGATTATCCAATTGCAGAGGCAATCGAGTCAATTCTTCCTATTTGCGATGATTTCGTAGTCGCTGTGGGGAATTCTGATGATGAAACCAGAAAATTAATTGCAGCTATCGACCCAAGTAAAATAAAAATCATTGATACCATTTGGGATGATAATTTACGTGAAAATGGTAGTGTACTCGCTATCGAAACCAACAAAGCATTCCAAGCAATTTCCAACCAATCGGATTGGGCTTTCTACATACAAGGTGATGAAGTAATACATGAAAAATATTTGAATACGATCAAAAGTGCAATGACTTTTTACAAGGATCGAAATGACATTGATGGTTTATTATTTAATTATCATCACTTTTACGGTTCTTACGATTATGTTGGTGCATCAACACAATGGTATCGAGAAGAGATTCGCGTAATTAAAAACAATAAAAATATCTTTTCATTCAAAGATGCACAGGGTTTCCGAATGGGCTCGAATGAAAAACTGAAAGTCGCAAAAATTCCAGCTTATGTATACCATTATGGTTGGGTAAAAGAACCTAAGGCGATGCAGCTAAAACAAGAATCTTTTCATCGCTTATGGCATAATGATGAGTGGCTTGAAAACAATATCGACAAGACGGAGCAATTTGAATATGAAGAACACATTTCACAACTAGCCCTTTTTAATGAAACTCATCCAAAGGTGATGCTAGATCGAATAAAACGCAAAAATTGGAAATTTGAATACGATATTTCAAGAAATAAAAGAAGTATCAAAGATGTATTCAAAAAATTACTTCTTAAAATTGGGATCAACGCAAGCTATCAGAATTATAAGCTGGTAGAGAAATTTCAAGAAAAGTAGATTAATTAATTTTGAATTTACAGTATTTAATTACGTGACCGCGTCCAGTAAACAATTTTTCGTAATGCGTTTTTATATGAAATATTGCTTTCGTTTCTTCATCTAAATCTTCAGGAAGACCCCCATACAAGTCCCAGGTTGATTCAAGACATTCATATTTATGTTCAGCAATTTGTTCTTGGGTATATTCAAAGAGTAAATCGCTATCAGTTTTCATATGAATTATGCCATCAGATTTTAGTATCTGTCGGTATCTTGCGATAAAGGGAGGTGATGAAAGTCGTTTATTCGGTTTCTTAGGTTGAGGGTCGGAAAAAGTTAACCAAATTTCATCTATTTCATGCTCTACAAAAAAGTTTGTAATGAAGTCGATACGTGTTCTTAAGAAAACAACATTTTCTAATCCAGTTTCCAAGGCTTCTTTAGCACCAATATAAATTCGATTGCCCTTCAAGTCACAACCTATGAAATTTTTATTTGGGTATTGCTTTCCTAATCCAACGGAATACTCCCCTTTACCACAACCAAGTTCGAGGACAATAGGATTATCATTTTTAAAAATACCTGATCGCCATTTACCACGTAAATCGGAAATTTCATTCATCACTGGCTCAAAGACATTTTTGAATTCTTTGATAGCAGCAAATCGCTTCAACTTATCTTTCCCCACGAAAATCGAACCTATTGAATATTTGAAACTTTATCTTTAATATCTAAAGAGGCTTCATCGGCGATTACTTTCAAAACATTTTTTTGTTTATTCTTCGCATCGAGATGTATCTTCCCTCCATCTGAGTCAATTTCGAAAGTTAAATAACTAAAAAGTTTAATGTAGCGATCTCCATCTTCAAGATCAAAATTACTCATATCTAACCCGTCAAAACTTATGAATCCACTAATTGGCTTTTTCCCAAAACTTTCGCAACCCTTTGGAAGTTTTAATCCACCATTTCCTCCCAAATAATTTTTTGACGTCGCACCAACTAGATCTTCGCCATTCAATTCCAACTTCGCCAAGGAAGCAGAAGCGCCATCTACCATACCTCTAGCCATTGGTAAAATTTTATTTCCGAGTTTGATGTAGAAATTAAACTCAGGTTTGAACGCTCCACTTTGATCTGGATTACCCATCAGAGCGACACCCATTTTTCCTGAAAACAAACCTGCTAATCCTTCGTCACCTAACATGGCAATTCCCGCCTGAGCAAAACCACCAACCGTTTCGGCTGTTTTCTCTAAAAAATTTGGAGCAAATTTATCTAAGAAACTTTGAATTTTCTTCATATCCAAATTCATAGCAAAAGCCGCCTGAACAGGTCCTGAACCTAATTTTGAAACGACATTTTCTGAATTTTGACCGAGTGCCAAATATCCTTTTAATTCGTCATTAAAGAAATTTTTCAGATTCATATCCATGGCTCCTTTATCAAATGTTACAACTACTTGAGAATAGCAGTTTTCGGCCATTTTTTTCAATTCATTCTTTTTATTGGCATCCATTTCAACAATTTTATCTAAACCGGAATACGATGCCTCAACATCACTTCCAATAACAATGTCGCCCTTTTCAGACAAGATTTCTTTGACTTTGTTATCAGGGCAATCACTCTTCAAATCGTCAATTGCTTTTTCAATCAATTGTTTACTTTTTGTCAAACCAGGCTTAGTTAGAAAAACAACGCGATTGTCCGTAATAGCAAAAGCAACATCACCACTTTCATGAAGGTCATATGTATCGTTTTTTTCCATATCATAACCTTTTTTCTGAAGATTTAAAACCAAGGAATCTCGATTTTTTACGGATGCAAATGCATAAACAGCCGGGAATTTACCACTTAAATCGGATGTGCTTTCCATCGCGAAATAAAATGGCTCGTTTTTATCGATTAACTTTTCAATTACACCAACTTCTTTAGCCATTTCGCTACCAAACTTTTCAATTGACTGATATTCAGCCTTATCTAATATTGCCTTTACATCTACATAACCAAAAACGGAAATTGTTTCATTTTTTTCTATAAATGCAGAAACATCCTCCGAAAGAATTCGATTTTCATTGGAACCACATGATGCAATTAAAAAAACAAAAAATGGAAGGAAGAAAAGATTTCTCATAACACGACTCGTAAAAATTTATTAAACGAAATTACAACTTATTTTAATCGTGAGATAAAGACAAATTCAATTCAAGAAATTATTTTTGCACAATGCATTATGTTGAGCCATATTTCGGGTGGCGTGGTTATTACATTGCCTCTTATGACCCAAATTCGCCTTTTTTCGGTAGAGAATATAGCGAATTTGAGTTTAGTAATACCGTGTATGATTTCTACATTCACCCCCAGTGGGACTCTATGGGATCCCCTACCCTTTATCTTAAAATTTTATTTACTGACTATGATGAAAAATATTGTATCATTGAACTGATTGGTGAATGGAATGATGCAATTGAAAATGATATAATGACGTTGAAACGGGATATTATTGATCCCATGATTGAAAATGGAATTAATAAATTTACCCTAATCGGAGAAAATGTACTTAATTTTCATTATTCCGATGATTGTTATTATGAAGAATGGTTTGACGATGTTGAGGAAGGTTGGATTGCATTGGTAAATTTCCACGAACACGTTTTAACCGAATTTGAGCGGATAAACATTGATCACTATTTTGTTATGGGTGGGGAATTGGAAGAAATTGAATGGAGAACTTACAGACCTTTTCAACTTTTCAAAAAAATTAATGATTTAGTGATAAAACGACTCAATTAATTTTTATCAATTAACTTTCCTGAACCGAGCTCTTGCTTCCATATTTGGATTGGAAAACCATAATACCAAATATCTCCTGTAGCCCTAAGCTGCGCCTTTAACAGACAATTTGAGGCATTAAGTTTTGATAACGTTGACGAGTTCGTTATCAATGAAATTGAATCTTTGACACTAAAATTTCTAGAATCAAAATAACCATTACCATTCAAATCTGCGAGAAAATAATCAGCTGAACCTGAAAGTGTAATGTCTCCCCATCCATGCGAATTGAATAAATTGAAAGATTTACCATGGAAATTCGATAATACCATCGAGCCGCCTGCATCCTTTAAAAGAATTATCAATTCATTGAAATTCCAATCCGATCGGTTTTCCAAAATTTGAGTTCCTTGATATGTTAAATAGGATATGGATCTAAAGTGGATTTCTGCTGTAATTGTACCTGTTTTGTAGCGTAAAAACTTACATTTATTATTATTCGAAATCGTCAGTTCATTTTCAGAAATCGAACATTCAACAAAATCAATCAAATTCTTACCCCCCTTAATTACAACATAAGAAACAGTATCTTGCACCAATACGTAGTTTAAATGTTCCTTCAGATATAAACGCGTAAATTCACCTGGATTCAGAATTTTACTTGCAACTTCTCCACTCTTCTTTAGGCAAGACCTTTCATTTGCTTTTTCACAAGAAACGATTAAAAAACAAAAGGTAATAAAAAAACAAAATTTATTCATGGCGCAGTTTTTTATAGTTCAACGTGTAGCCAAGACCTAGTTCCAAATAATCCGCACGACCAAAATGAGTCTTAAGAGTGAAATTCGCAACTAATCCATTTGTAAATTGATAGCGCATACCAATTCGATGGTAAACAGGATCTTCAGGCTTATAATAATCACGTATGTATGCACCCATACCAAAAACAAAATGAAAGTGATCAAATGGAACAAGGTAGGCTGCGTATAATCCCATTTGAATCATTCTCAATTGCGTCTTCTCCACCAAAGGTTCATATGCTTGAATAGCTTGTTTCGAAATAACATCTAATGTTAATTCAAGTCCAGCTTTGTGATTAAAAAATCGCCTTGCGGATAACCCACATGCATAAACTGGGTATCGCTTACCCCCAATTGGCATAACTTGTTTCATTGAGAAAATACCTTGCGCGCTATAAAGCCATTTTTTATTGGGATTTTGAAACTTATGAGTTTCGATAAAAGGCTTCTCTTTTCCGAATCGATGTCCATATCCAATTGAAACATACGGCAGATTAATACCAAAATTAGGAACTTGAAATGCAGCGTTACTGAAATGAGTTAAATCTAATCCGAATGTTACCGAATTTCGTTTAAATCGATAAATACTTTTTACTCCAACACAAATCATTGCGTCTACACGAGACCCAATTGCGATTTGTTTCGGATTTTCTACTGGATCATATTTTCGATTCGTGTATCCAAAACCACAACCTAATTTCCAACTAAACTCATAATTTTTCAACTTAATCATTGGTAATTCAGCAAAACCATAGGAACCAATATACCTTCCAAGAATTTCATTATTTCCAACTGAACCGATGAACAGCGTCGCTCCTATTGTAGGATATCGATAAGCATGATGCCATTTCTTATGGCCACGCGTGTGCTGATAATAAGAAATTTCAACCGCTTTTCCTAACTCAACAGGCAAATGTGCCATTATCCCTTTGTGAGCAGCAAGAAAACCTACTTTTTGACGAATTTCAATTCCTTGCTCATTGCTTGTTTGCGCAAATAAACTTGTAAAAACGATTGAACAAAATATAAAACAAACGATTTTCATCAATTAACAAAGTTAAACAAAGTGAATTAAGATAATACTATAAATTTGCAGCAGAATGGATTCAAGACTAGTTGCATTTCAAAGGCTTTTAAACATAATGGACGATCTTCGCGAAAAATGTCCATGGGATCAAAAGCAAACATTTGAATCGCTTCGTCCATTAACCATTGAGGAAACCTACGAATTAGCAGACGCGATCACAAGTCAGGATTTCGAATCGATAAAAGGTGAAATAGGCGATTTGTTCCTCCATCTTGTATTTTATTCCAAGCTTGGAAGCGAAGTAGGAAAATTCGACGTAGCAGACGTTTTGAACCAAATTTGCGAGAAACTAATTCATCGTCATCCACATATTTATGGTAATGTAGAAGTTCAAAACGAAGAGGAAGTAAAAGCGAATTGGGAAAAATTAAAGTTGAAAGAAGGAAAAAAATCGGTACTCGAGGGAGTTCCTTCTTCCTTGCCATCATTAGTAAAAGCAACTAGAATTCAGGAAAAAGTCAAAGGAATTGGTTTTGAATGGGAAATGCGCGAAGACGTTTGGAAAAAAGTTGAAGAAGAATTAGCAGAATTGAAACATGAGGTTGATATCAACTCAACGAACATTGAAGAGGAATTTGGTGATTTACTTTTCTCTTTAGTCAATTTTGCCAGATTTATAAATATTTCTCCTGAAAATGCTTTGGCTAAAACAAATAATAAGTTTATCCAGCGTTTTCAGCTAATGGAGGAATTAATTTCATCAGATTCAAAAGATATTCGGGAAATGAATTTAGCTCAGATGGATGAATATTGGGAGCATGCTAAAAATAAATTAACTAAAAAATGACAGAACTAGAAATTCAGATTTTAGAAACCGTAATACTTGGTGTAATATTAATAGTAGTCAAACTTATTACCCAAAAATCAATTAATCGTTTCTTGAGTAAATTTGATTTTGATCTAAAAAGAAAAAGAATTACGCAACGGATTATTAATCTATTCTTAACGATTTTAGGAATCATAATTTTGGCAGGTATTTGGAACATAAAAAGAAGTGAATTAATTGTATTTATGACTTCCGTAATAACGGTACTAGGAATCGCATTTTTCGCACAATGGTCTATCCTTTCAAATATTACCTCAAGTTTAATTTTGTTTTTCAATCATCCGCTAAAAATAGGTCAAAATGTTAGAGTTCTAGAAAAAGACTATGATGTAGAAGGCCAATTAATTGATATTTCATTTTTTTTCATGTATGTGCGAGACAAGGATGGAAATACAATTACAATTCCAACATCGGTCGTTCTGCAGAAAACAATTGTTTCAAAAAAGAATAGTTCTAGTAACTAGAATTAAATTTTCTCAAAAAAACTTTACAAGTCTTATTAAGGTTATAGAAAAATAATCGAATTTTATTTTTTTGACAAGAAAATTCTGAATTTAACAACTTATAATTTTACGTCAAGAAAAAAATTAACTTTGACTTAATCTAAATGCAACAATTGCTTAATATTCTGAATGATTTTGATTCGATTTCACTTGAGGAGATGGATCGCGTTAAGCTAATGAATCGCACTGATACGAAGTTTGCTTTTACAATTGAAAAACTCATAGAATTCCTTCCGAAAATAACAGGTAAGTTTGATGTTTTAGAAATTAATGGCACACGAACACCGCACTACGAAAGTCTCTATTTTGATGATAATCAGTTTTCCTTTTTCAAAGATCATCACAATGGAAAAACAGATCGCTTTAAAGTAAGAATTCGAAAATATGTTGAATCCAATTTACTTTTTTTGGAAATCAAACATAAATTCAAAGGAAGAACAGATAAAAAACGCATTTTAACAGACGACTTCACCTTGGAACTTGACAAAGTTCAAAAGAAATTTCTTGAGAAACACTTGCATGACGATAAAGAATTGGTTCCAACAATGTGGAATTCATTTCAACGTATTACCTTGGTTCACAAAGAACTTAACGAACGATTAACATTGGATTTTAATATTGAATTTCATTATCAAAATTCAACCAGAAAATTTGATCGATTAATAATTGCAGAGTTAAAACAAGAGGACCTAAATCGAAATTCCGAGTTCTATCAGTTGATGAAATCTAATCAAATTCGGCCATATCGCTTGAGTAAATATTGCATTGGTTCAATTGAACTTTATGGTGAAGATCGACTAAAATTCAATCGGTTTAAGAAAAAATTACTTTATTTAAAAAAAATTAATGATGATCAACTTTGATTTATTTGCACTTCCACTTTCGAAAACGGTTTCGATAACTTGGTTTAACAATGATTTTTATACGCTTTTGCTGCGACTTGCAGTCAATCTTTTTTTTCTGACAATTGTTATACGCTATTTGTATTACAATAAAACGAAACGCAAGGATTATCTTTTTACCTATTATTTGATTGGCACAATTACTTTTTTCTTGTGTTTTGGACTCAAGAAACTTGACATTGACACGGGAATGGGGCTTGGTCTCTTTGCTATTTTTGGAATCATTCGTTACAGAACAGACGCAATCGAAATAAAGGAAATGACTTACCTTTTTCTAATTATTGGAATGAGCGTTGTGAATGCATTGGCATCGAATCAAGTCAGTGTATCCGAAATGGCAGCTATTAATTTGACAATTGTTATCATGACCTACATTTTGGAATATAAATGGTTGGTTAAACATGAAACTCGAAAAACAATTAATTACGAAAGAATTGATTTGATTATTCCTGAAAAAAATGAAGAAATGAAGGCAGATCTAGAAAAACGGACCGGATTAGTTATAAATCGTGTGGAGGTTGGTCGAATTGATTTTTTAAATGATACTGCTCAGGTTAGAATTTACTATTACGCTGACGAACAAACGTTTTCTGATTATCACGTTAGCTAAATTTCATTCTTTCTAAAACTATATTGTATATATTTTATCTGATTGGTAAACAATCAAGTTCCAATTCCTTCATTTTTTGTTAATTTTAGCGAGCTTTTTTTAGATTTTTAAAATGGAACAGGTCGCACCTTATAAACCAAATAACAAAATTAGAATCGTTACTGCCGCTTCACTTTTTGATGGGCATGATGCAGCTATCAATATTATGCGTCGTATTATTCAATCTACAGGATGTGAAGTTATTCACCTTGGACATGATCGCTCCGTAGAAGAAGTCGTAAATTGCGCTATTCAGGAAGACGCACAGGCAATAGCAATGACCTCATACCAAGGAGGACATATCGAGTATTTTAAATACATGCATGATCTTCTCAAGGAAAAAGGAGCTCCACACATTAAAATTTTTGGTGGCGGAGGTGGTACAATTCTTCCTTCTGAAATTGAGGAATTACAGGCCTATGGTATTACCCGAATTTACCATCCTGATGATGGTAGAGCAATGGGTTTACAAGGAATGATTAATGATTTAGTTCAAAAATGTGATTTTCCAGTTGGTATTAATATCACGGATGAACCAGAAAAATTAGCTAAAAAAAATATTCCCGCAATTGCACGCGTGATTTCAGCTGCTGAAAACTTCCCTGAAGAAAATACAGCTAATTTAAATAAAATAAGAGCGATTGCTGAAACAAAATCAATTCCAGTATTAGGAATAACAGGAACAGGTGGTGCAGGAAAATCATCTTTGGTTGATGAACTTGTTCGACGATTTTTAATCGATTTTTCAGACAAACAAATTGCTGTTATTTCAGTAGATCCTTCGAAACGAAAAACGGGAGGTGCATTGCTGGGTGATCGTATTCGAATGAATTCGATTAAAAATGATCGCGTTTATATGCGTTCCTTGGCTACGAGGCAATCTAACTTAGCATTATCCAAGCATGTAGCTGAAGCAATTAGTATAATTAAGGCTGCCAATTATGATTTAATCATTTTAGAAACTTCTGGAATTGGACAATCGGATACAGAGATTTTGGATCACTCGGATGTTTCCTTATATGTGATGACTCCGGAATATGGAGCTGCAACTCAATTGGAGAAAATTGATATGCTTGATTTTGCAGATGTAATCGCATTAAATAAATTCGATAAACGAGGTGCGCTGGATGCTTTGCGAGATGTAAGAAAACAATATCAACGAAACCACAATTTATGGGATAGTAGCGTAGATGATATGCCTGTATATGGTACAATTGCGTCTCAATTCAATGACCCAGGAATGAACTCACTGTACAAGGTGATTATGGATAAAATAGTTGAAAAAACAGGATCACCGTTGAATTCGACTTTTGAAATCACCCGAGAAATGTCAGAGAAAATTTTCGTAATTCCACCTGATCGAACACGTTATTTATCCGAAATTTCTGAAAATAACCGAGCTTATGACAAATGGGTTAATGAGCAAGTATCTGTTGCCGAAAAATTATATGGATTACATACTTCCATTCAAACTTTGTCAAATTCAAAAATTGAAGATAAAGATCGTTTAGTTAAAGGTTTGCAAGAAGCTTATGAGGCAGAAAAGTTAAATTTCGACCCAAAAAACTTAGCAATTATTGAAAACTGGGATGAAAAAAAACAAGCCTTCAAAAACCCTGAATATCAATTCAAGGTTCGCGACAAAGTTTTGAGTATTCAAACCCATACAGAATCACTTTCTCATTCCCAAATTCCAAAAGTTGCTTCACCAAAGTATTCAAGTTGGGGAGATATTTTACGATGGGTTCTGCAAGAAAATTATCCAGGTGAATTTCCATATACGGCAGGATTGTTTCCATTCAAACGTGAAGGAGAGGATCCCACGCGTATGTTCGCCGGAGAAGGTGGACCTGAAAGAACCAACAAACGTTTCCATTATGTTAGTTTAGGGATGCCAGCTAAACGTTTATCAACTGCTTTCGATTCAGTAACGCTTTATGGAAATGATCCAGATGTTAGGCCAGACATTTATGGTAAAATTGGAAACTCAGGCGTTTCAATTTGCTGTTTAGATGATGCTAAAAAGTTGTACTCCGGATTTGACTTAAGCCATCCTGCGACTTCGGTTTCTATGACGATTAATGGCCCAGCGCCGATGCTTCTCGGATTTTTCATGAATGCGGCCATTGATCAAAATTGCGAAAAATACATTAAAGCCAATGGACTAGCGTCTGAAGTAGAAGCGAAAATTGCAGCAATTTATAAAAACAAAGGAACTGAAAGACCGCGTTATCAAGGTGAACTTCCCGAAGGAAATGATGGTCTTGGTTTGATGCTTTTAGGTGTAACAGGCGATCAAGTTTTACCAGCAGATGTATACGCCAAAATTAAAGCAGAAACGTTAACACAGGTCCGTGGCACAGTACAAGCTGATATCTTGAAGGAAGATCAAGCTCAAAACACTTGTATTTTCTCGACTGAATTTGCTCTAAGATTGATGGGTGACGTTCAACAGTATTTTATTAATCATGGCGTTCGGAATTTCTATTCAGTTTCCATCTCAGGTTATCATATTGCAGAAGCAGGTGCAAATCCAATTACGCAATTAGCTTTTACACTAGCAAATGGATTTACCTATGTTGAATACTATTTGAGTAGAGGAATGAGCATCAATGATTTTGGTCCTAACCTATCATTTTTCTTCTCAAACGGTATTGATCCAGAATATGCTGTCATTGGTAGAGTTGCAAGAAGAATCTGGGCGAAAGCTCTAGCTAAAAAATATGGTGCGAATGCCCGTGCGCAAATGTTAAAATACCACATTCAAACATCTGGTAGATCATTGCATGCTCAGGAAATTGATTTCAACGATATTCGAACTACGCTGCAAGCACTTTATGCAATTTACGACAACTGTAACTCGCTCCATACGAATGCATATGATGAGGCTATAACCACTCCAACCGAAGAATCGGTTCGCAGAGCAATGGCAATTCAACTAATTATTAATCGGGAATTGGGATTAGCCAAAAATGAGAATCCATTGCAGGGTGCATTTATTATTGAAGAATTAACTGATCTTGTTGAGGAAGCTGTTTTATCTGAATTCGATCGAATAACCGAACGTGGTGGTGTTCTCGGGGCAATGGAAACAATGTATCAACGCTCCAAAATTCAAGAAGAATCTCTTTATTATGAAACCTTAAAACACACAGGTGAATTCCCAATAATAGGTGTTAATACTTTCTTGAGTTCTAAAGGTTCACCTACTATCTTACCGAAAGAAGTTATTCGAGCCACCGAAGATGAAAAGCAATATCAGATTAAAATGCTTGCTGAATTGCATGCTACCAAAGGAGATTTAGCCAAAGAAGGAATCCATAAAGTTCAGGATGCTGCAATTAACAATCGAAATATGTTCGATGAATTGATGGAGACCTGTAAATATGCTTCATTAGGCCAAATAACGAATGCTCTTTTCGAAGTCGGTGGCCAGTACAGAAGAAACATGTAATCAGTAAAAACTTTTATCGCACTAGAGCTACGCGCCCGTGTTCGTTAAAGTTTTGACCTCTGAATTTATATTTAATCTGCCATCCATATATCCCTTGAGAACTTGGACTTTGGTTATAACTTCCATCCCATGATTCGAATAAATTTTTTGAGAAATATATTATTTCTCCCCAGCGATTATATATTGTGAATTCAAATTCAGAAATTTGGTCGGGATTAGCGAAAACAGCTTGGAATTCTTGATTTAAATGATCTCCGTTATTTGTGAAAGTGTTCGGTACATAAAATTGATTTTCAATCGGTGTTGTATCGTTCTCATTAATTTGATCTTCATCACATGAATTGGCTACAATAACATTCATTGAATAAACATTATTTTCATTACTGCATGAGGAAATTAATTGAACTGGATAAACACCTGGCTCGTTAAATTGATAATTTATATTTTCTGAACCATTAAACGTTTTTCCATCGATAACCCATTGTTGAAAGCATTTTAGTCCAATTGTCGTTGTATTTTCAAAGTGAAAAGTTTCGTTGACACAAAGACTAACTTCATTGACTGAAAATTCGGGAACAGAAATACAATCTTGGCAAACATAATCATCCAGAGGAGTGTAGCTTGCCCGTTGAATGAAATATTCTTCTAGAAAAATTGAATTTTGAATAGATAGACCAGCATCAGTGGTGATAATTGTAACATTTGAATTTGGTAAATCAATTTCCTTCATTTGGCAGCCGATTCTTCCCAATGAATCAGTCCGAAAAAAAAGAGGATCGAAGCTAAAGCCTTCATTTCCGAAAAAAGCTGACGATGTATAAGCTGATATCAAAAATCCATTTTCTTTTGTTTTTTGTAATGCTATTCCTTTTTCATCACCCTCTCCTCCGTACAATTTAGACCACAGAATTTCACCTTCAGAATTGAATTCAAAAAGCATGATATTTTTATTGATGATTGGTGCTTCAATGTGATTTACCAAATCAATTTCTGCCTGAAAAGATAATGTATGTCCAAGGACGGCATACCCGTTTTTTGTTATTACGATGTCACGTGACTGGTCTAAAGAAGATCCTCCCAATCTTTTAGCCCAAATCAATTCACCAGATGCTAAATTCAATTTTGTGATCATTATATCTTCTTCCCATGTCCAATTATCAAAATATGGAGAAACGACATAAAACGAATTTGTTTCTTCATCAATTAGACCTTTATTCGAAAATGCGGAATGATCAGTGTCGTGCCATTCGGACCCAAAATTTTTACTCCAAAGAATATCTCCGTTGGATGTTAGTCTTGCGGCATAAAATGATCCTGAACCTTCCTGAACACTTGTGACCATAATATCACCATTTGAAATATTTTTGATAAACATACCGTAACCTCCAAAGTCTACAAGATCCCTATACCAAATTAATTCTCCATTTTGATCAATCTTCATTACGTAAGTCTGCCAAGTCCAATTTATTCCGGTAACTACAATATTCCCATCAGCGTCCTCCGATGAATAAGTAACCATCCAAGTTGGAAATTTCTTACTCCAAAGTACATCTCCATCATCATTAATTCTCATCATATAACCATACTGCCCTGCATCTGATAGTCCTACAACAAGAAAATCGCCGTTTGTTAATTGTTCAATATTTTTCCCACCTTCTTGATACTCATTACCATACAGATACATCCATTTTAATTGCCCACATTCATCAATGCGATATACATATGTATCGCAATCTCCAAAACTTCCATTACCTTCATGTTGACCAGTAGAAATAAATCCTCCATCATTTGTTTCAACCATGCCCAAGCCACCCTGCATTCCATAAAGGTTGTATTTTCTATAAAAAGTGTTTTCTTGTCCTACTAAATCAAACAGAATGAATAGGAATATCATTAAAAATAATTTATTCATCTTCGTTCATTTTTAAATGAAATAATTTTGGATCGTAGCCAACATTTCTAACAATTTCCATAATTTCTATTTCGCCGATAGCTTTATTAGCTTCCATAGTGAAATGAAAAACATGGCTTTTATCTTTTTCTATTTGATACGCCCCATTTGCTTCCAACTGTTTTTTAAGTCTTGGTCCCATAAACGGGCACATCAATGCATTTCCTTCGGCTGAAAGTTCATATTTGGTTGTCTGCGAAAAGGTAATACTAGCCTGTATTACACAAATCAGTGTAACTATTGTTTTTTTCATAAAGATTTGATTTATTTCTAGAGAGGTAACGCAACTTTAATCTGTTACGTTGCCTGCAAATGATTATCGATTGATTTCAAATGAATCAACATATTATTTGAATGAATATTCCTTTTTTAACTAGTTAAAGATCTTCTAGATTTATTAAATTTTAAATTAAGAAATAAAAAAGGCCTCGAGATTCTCGAAGCCTTACAATTATTGTAACTATACTAATTATTTAATCACTTTGAAATAAACGCGTCTATTCTTGGCGTCTTTTACTTCCTGATCATCATTTTCTTCATCGATACGCGGGTTAGAAATTTCTGAACCTTGCGGTGATTCCGTCAAACGTGTTGCGTCAATTCCTTGCGATACAAGATATTTAACTACAGCCGCAGTTCGTTTACGATCAATATCTTCGAATTCAGGATTTGTTTCTGCTGCTTTTACTTCAATAGCTTCATTGTGACCTTGAACTTCAATTTTAATCGAAGGATTAGCTTTCATCTGTTCAACAACATATGCCATCATTTCTTTTGCGTTTTCTGAAAAAGAGGCTTTTCCGAATCTGAAGTATACCTCATGAGCTCCTATTTTTTCTTCCAACTTCATTTTATCATTAATTTCTGGATTATTTGTATAGATAAGCGTTGAATAGTTTTCTTCAGCTTTAGGTGGATTTGCATTGTAACATGGGCATTCTTCAGGTTTATCAACTAAACGAATTATTACATTATCCACGTAATAGTATGCATGCGGCAACTGATCTACTTCACTATCCTTAGGTTTTTTAACTTGTAAAAACTGAGTTCCCTCATTTTTATCAAAATTTCCGATCGTAATAAATTTTTCATCACCTTTAGCAGTATAGATGTTACAAACTTTTTCCCAACCAAAAAACCCTGTATAAATTTTATTTCCTTGCCCTTTAACAACTCTTTCGTTTGTATAAATTGGCTCTGGACCACCTGATGCAGGAACCTCCTTCGATAAATGAGCACCGATATTATTTACTGCAAATTTTGAGGATTCAGAAAGAGATACGGAATATTCTATACAATATGTCAAACCTTTCTTCAAGGTTTGCTGATCCTTCCCTTTCATAATTGGAATGGTGACATACGTTCTTTCTTTTGCAGCTTTACCTGGCTTGTAAAAACAAACGCCTACATAATTTTCACCTCCATCCTCAGAATTTGGTTCCTCAACTCCATAAATATTTGTTGGAACTCCAACATCTCCACTTCCTGATTTGGAAAAGACATCCGCTTTTAATTCAGTTGGTGAAGAAACTCCCTGATCAAGATTTGACACTCCACCAAGTTCAGTAATACCTTCCGTTGTTTTTTCAAATCCCATTCTCATAATTTCTCTCTCCGCACTTTTTTTATCTTTCTGACTAAAAATGGAAAAAGAAACACCAAAAATCATTAGAGCAGTTGTACTACCGATTTTAATAAAATTAGATTTCATAATTCTTAACTGTTTTAATAAATACTTTAACCTTTTCAGGATCAATATCTGGATAAACCCCATGACCCAAATTTACAATATGTCTTTGACTTTCAAACGATTTTAATAATTTAATTGTCTCTAGCTCAACTAATTTCTGAGAACCATACAAAACACATGGATCTAAATTACCTTGCAAAGTTTTCGTTTCACCTACCATTTTCCTTGTTTCCACAACATTCATATTCCAATCTAAACCGAGTGTTGAGCAATTGAGTTCTGTCAAATCAGGAAGCGAAGCAATCGCACCTTTAGAAAAAACGGTCAATGGCACATGGGGAATGGCGTCAACAATTTTTGAAATGTATTTCAATCCGAACTCTGTATATTGTTCTCTTCCTAAAATTCCGGCCCATGAATCAAACAATTGTAAGGCATCGGCACCGGCATTTAACTGAGCTTTCAAATACTGAATCGTCACGTCAGTAATTCGACTTAACAATTCATGTGCCAAATCCGGATCAGTGTATAAAAGCTTACGAGATTCTGAGAAAGTCTTAGATCCACGACCTTCGACCATATAACAGAGAATTGTCCAAGGTGCACCCGCAAAACCAATTAATGGCACCCTTCCTGCGAGTTCTTTCTTGGTTAGTTTAAGCGCCTCAAAAACATAAGATAGTCGCTCTTGCACATCAATTTCTTGGTCTAAAAATGACAGTTGTTCTCTCGTGCGGATTGTTTTTTCGAACCACGGACCTTTTTGCTCAATCATTTGATAGGTTAAACCCATTGCCTCAGGAACTACAAGAATGTCAGAAAAGATTATCGCTGCATCAACATCTAGAATATCAACGGGTTGAATAGTCACTTCTGCAGCAAATTCGGGAGTTTCAACTAATTCTTTAAACCCTGATAACTTGGCTCGGACCGCACGATATTCTGGCAAGATTCTTCCCGCTTGTCGCATTAACCAAACTGGATAGCGTTCAATTGCCTCTCCCCGATGTGCTCTTAGAAAAAGATCGTTTTTCAATTCCATGGTGTGCAAAGGTAAAAATTCGCTGAAATTCTCACCAATCAATTTCTTTCTTTTCTAACATTCTTAAAAACTCATTCGTTTTACTGAAATGTTTACAACCAAAAAACCCTCGGTAAGCCGATAAAGGAGAAGGATGAACGGACTTTAGAATCAAATGCCGAGTTTTATCAATCATCACCTCCTTTTCAATTGCTTTCGAACCCCAAAGCATAAAAACAACTCCTTCCTTTTCTTGATTTATTTTTTCAATTACGGCATCGGTAAAATTCTCCCAACCAACACCTTTATGACTATCCGGCCTCCCCTCTTCTACTGTCAAAACCGTATTCAAAAGCAAAACACCTTGATTCGCCCAACGTTCAAGATTTCCATCTACGGGCATAGGAATCCCTAAATCATCTTGAATTTCTTTAAAAATATTATTAAGACTTTTAGGAAAAGGCTTCACATGCGGTTCAACGGAAAAACATAGTCCATGCGCATGACCGCGAGTTGGATATGGATCTTGACCGAGAATTACAACCTTGAGTTCATCAAAAGGACATAAATCAAATGCTCTGAAAATTTGACTTCCTTTTGGGAAAATAAAATCTTTTTTATCGATATAAAGTTGTCTAATAACATTAACCAACCGAATAAAATAGGATTTTTCAAATTCATCTTTTAAAACTTCTTTCCAACTCGGATGAATTGCAACATTCATGAATTTACAATTTAGCTAATTCTAATTTGATAAAATCAGTAAGTGACTTGAGATAACTTTCAGAAAAATCGAATTTAACATTGGCTGTTTCGTATATTTCAGGAATGCTTTTGGTATAACCTAATTTAAGAGCCTCCTTATAATTTTCAATAGCTTTTTCAAAGCCATCCATACTATTTTTCCAAACTCCTAAAGCACCAAGTTGAGCAATTCCATATTCAATGTAATAAAAGGGAACTTCAAAAAGATGCATTTGACGTTGCCAAGAAGTTTCGAGCATATCTTCATAACCTGTCCAATCTGTAAGTCCAGTTCCATACTCCGAACTTAATTTTCTCCAATATGCATACCGTTCCTCAATCGTATGGTTCACATTTTCATAAACCCAATGCTGAAAAGCATCAATTTGAGCAATCCACGGGAGAATTTTAAGAATACCTTCCAATTGTTCTCTTTTTGCCCGAATCAAATCATCCGGATTTGAATAAAACAAATCCCAGTATTTCATGGTCAACATTTCCATTGACATAGATGCTAATTCAGCAACCTCAGATGGAAGATTTTTGAAACCCGTTAAGGCAAGGTCACGACTTAAAAATGAGTGAACTGCATGTCCGGCCTCATGGACCATTGTAACCAAATCTCGCTGAGCGCCAACGGCATTCATAAATATGAATGGAACTCCTATTTCATAAAGCGGGTAATTGTATCCTCCAGGAGCTTTTCCTGTTTTAGAATCCAAGTCCAAGTGTCCCATTTCATTCATTGTATGTATGCACTCGGAAAAATATGGATCAATTTTCCCTAATATTGCGACTGTACCATCAAGCATTTCTTTGCCCGTTTTAAATGGTTTTAATGGCGCTTTTCCCTCTGGATCTACCTCTGCATCCCAAGGTTTAAATTTTTCCTTTCCTAATTTATCAAGTTTCTTTTTTTGAATATCTTTAACTAAAGGAACAATTAAAGTCTTGATGGCTTCGTGAAAGTTGAAACAATCTTCTTTTGTATAATCGAAGCGACCTAGCGCATGGAATTTGTAATCTCTAAAATTTTCAAAGCCCGCATTTACTGCGAGTTCATGTCTCTTTTGAATTAATTCAGAATAAAGTTTATCTAATGCTTCTACATCCAATCTTCTGCGATTTGAAATTTTATCAAAAATTTGTTTTCGAAGATTTTCATCTTGTTCTTTTAAAAATTGAGCAGCCTTTTGCATAGTAATTTGCTGACCCTCATGCTCAATTGTTTGTGCTCCAGTTATTGCACCGAATTCCTGACTCTTCTCATTTAAAAATGCTTCAATAGCAACGTTTTCTTCACGATATAAATTGAGTTGTGTTTCTACAGAACGAAAATAAATTCGATAAGCGTCGTTCGACTTAAAATCATTAATGAATTGACTTTGCATCAATTTTCGATTCAATTGATCGTCGAGAGGAGCCAATTCAGGTTGAATTTTGGTTACGAACAAAGAGTATGCTTCTGAAAAAGCTTCATTTTTTGTATCAATGGTCATTCGAATATAACGCCATGCTAAATCTTCTTCAAGCACCGCATCTAATTCGCTGCGATCAGATAACCATTTTTCAAATTCAATTTTATTTTCAATGGAACGATTTAACAGATCATCAAAATAAGGTTTGATGACTTCCCAAGAATCAACTTCGATATGATTTGAAAGGAATTTCCGTGGTGGCTTTTCAATTTTCATAAGTATATTATTGATTTTTTAATGTTCATATGGACTGTATGGAGCCACTAGGTAAATCGCCATTTTTTTAATACAAATTTGTGACGACTCGCGTTATGGCTGATATCATAATTCAATAAACTATGCTGTTCGCAAAAGGTGCAAACAATTATTTAAGCAAAAATATAGAAATTATTTCCCTCTTGAACTTCCAGTTTTAACCGGAGTTGCTTTTTTAACATTTGCAGGTTTAGCTGCTTTTGAAGAGGAATTTGTTGCGGTTGAAGATTTCTTTTTTGTTTCTCCTGATTTCGCTTTCACTTTAGGTTCTTTTGAAGTCTCTGATTTATCAGAATCAGACTCCGTTTCTGCAGTGGCTAATAAATCTGCTTTTAACAACAAATTATACCATTGAAACATTTTACGAATATCAGAAGCGTAAACACGTTCTTGATCATAATTAGGCAAGTGACCTTTTAATTCTTTCTCCAAAACCTTGATGTCTTCTTTATGGTTTAGACCTTCTTGTCCATTGTTTTTTTCAAACATAGACTTTAAGACATCCGTAAATTTAACATCTTCATCATAGGTAAAAATACTAATATCCTCAAGCGTCGATATTTTTTCAGATGCATAAGCAGGGAATCGTTTTTTATCAATCATTGATTCAACGATTACGTTGTTTTTACCCTGAGTAACTACTTTAAATAGACCTGGACGTCCTGAAATAGCAATAATACCTTTAAGATTCATATACAATAGTTATTTGCGCCAAAAATAGAAAGATTTTCTATTAAACTACTCAATATTAAAAATAAGTTTTTTACAATTTTTTGAATTGAGTTAGAAAAGTAAATTAATAAAACATGGATTATTTAAACTCAGTTCAAAAAAAATTATTAATTATGTGAAACTTTGATTTAAATCCTTTCACATGAGAACTTTTTGTTTATTAGCTTTTGCAATTGCATCATCTTTAGTTAATGCTCAAAGCATTCGTAATTTTCAGAAAAAAAATTCTAGTAACCAATTAGAGCGAACTCAAATGCTCGATTTGTTGAGAGTGTCGGTTAAAAATGATATAGAGCAGGATGTCGTTTTCGTGGTTGACCATTTCTTAGTTTCTAGCACTTATGCATGGATGGAAGGAAGTGTTCAACGTAAAGATGGAAAACAACTAAGAATGCCCGCAGATCATTACGATTGTTGTCACGTAGAAGCACTTTTCAAAAAAGTAAAAGGTAAGTGGATTTTAAAAGAGAATGGCGCCTTCTCATCTGATGTTTGGTATTCTTGTTTGCTAGAGCAATACCCGGATGTTGAATTATCAATATTTAGTTCCGATAAACGTCAAATTGTAAATTGTAAGTAAATTTTAAATTAAAATAATGATTATGGGTAAAATAATTATTTATTCTATTGGAATATTTATGCTTATTGCTTCATGTTCTTCGAACGACGATTCAAAAATTAATGAATTAGAATCCAAATTGGAAAAACAACAAGAAGAGATTAATCAGCAAAAGGAACAACAACTTCGAGATCAAATTGAACAAAAAGAAAAGGAAATTGAGGAATTAAAAAAAGAAAAGAAAGCGTCTGATCAAATTTCCAAATATTACGCTCGTGGAGAAGGATTTTACCCTGAAGGTTCAGAAAGAAGATTAACCTTTGAAGACTTAGTAGATTTAACAGCTAGAGATTTGAAAATTATGCGAAATGAAATCTTTGCTCGTCACGGCTACATTTTCAAAACTCCTGATATGATTAATCATTTTTCTAATCAATCTTGGTATCGACCAATGTACTCTGATGTTACTTCTATGTTATCTAATATTGAGAAAACGAATGTCAATTTTATCAAAACATATGAGTAATTTGATTCTTTTTTCAATACTAATTCATTTACTAGCTTGTAACGAAAATACCGATCAAAAAGTAAAACTGGTTGAATTAAAAAAAGAACCTTCAATTGCATACTCTGACTCCATCCCTAAGGAAGTTAATAAGATGATGCACTTATTCAAGGATATTGTTGGTTTTGAAAATAACGCAATCGTTTTCGCGGATAAATCAAAAATTATTTACGATGACTCAAAAAATAAATCAACTGATGAACTTTTAAATAATCCGGATATAGAAGATATGTTCCATTGGACTTATAACACCGAAATCGAAAAACCGAACAACCAAGAAGATCCTGGTAGAATTCGAAACGAAGCATTCTTTAAAGCTTTGTATGGGGAAAATAAAGAAGAAGTTAGAAAGAATTTGAAGTCTTTTGTCTGGTGTCCAAAACTCGTGAATCAAACAATTCAGTTTAACAAAAAAAATGGCGCTTTCGAAGCACTAAAAAGGGTTTCTGATGAATTGGATTTGCATCCAGAATGGAAAAAATATATTCAAAACATAGGCGGAACTTTTAATTGGCGGAACATTAGTGGAACAAATCGCCTTAGTGCGCATTCATTTGGAATAACCATAGATATCAATACTAGTTTTTCACATTATTGGCAATGGGACTGTGGTTGTAAAAATGAAAATGCCAAACTTGGATATAAAAATAGTATTCCAATGGAATTGGTTGAAATTTTTGAGAAAAATGGGTTTATTTGGGGCGGACGGTGGTATCATTACGACACGATGCATTTTGAGTACCGACCGGAAATGTTTAATTGAGTCCAATACCGGCTCTCTTTATAGAAGAAGGAAAAAGAAGGAAAAAGAAGGAAAAAGAAGGAAAAAGAAGGAAAAAATAAATTGAAATCTTCCAAAAATCGAAATAAAACCTAAAATCTATTTTTACAAAAAACATCAAATAAAATTGTTTTTTTGCTCAGCAATGTGTAAATTTCTAAAAAAATAAATTATGAAGGATTTAATTGACAATTTGTTGGGAAGTAAATCTCCTAATCCGCTAGACTTTGAATTCAACAAAGGAGATAATCATGAAAATATTAGTAAGATTAAACACATAATCAATTCAATTGCAAAATTGAAGGGATTAAATCAATTAGTACTAAATAATCAAAAAATCAATTTACCCATTGAGGTAGATAATCATTTTGATGATGATTCTTACAAAATTGCAAATGAATTTTTCCCATCTTTCAAAACAACAGGTAAAATAACGTTAAGATCAGCAAGAAAAAGGTGGGCTTACTCGTCTGGTTATTTTTCCAATGCTTTTCCTTCCCAAATGGTAGATGTTTCAAATTATAATGAATTATTGGTTTCATATCTAAATGGTATTAAAGACTATAATCGTTTTAAAAGTAACCAGGTGGCAGAATCGATGTTACAACTCTTTGAATATTTGGGTGCAAGTAGAATTAAAATAGTTGATAATACAGAAAAAACAATCGGATCCAATTTAGACGTTCAAGGTATAGAAGCAAGCGCAAAAGGTAGTTCTACCAATGAAGTTTTAAGAGAAAGGAAATTTGGAAAATCACCGATAAAGACCGAAATGGCTTTACAATTAATTGAAAAAATGAAATCAATGCCGAAGGTAATAACTGCTGCCAATAGCCGAATTGATAGCAATTTGCTTTCAGAAGTTTTTACTGAAAATGTAAAATTGTCAGCAACGGCTTCTTTAACATTTCCTGCAGGATTAGAAGCCGCAGGAATTCCTTCAGGTTCCTTAAGCGCTGAATATTCATCTTCAAAATTCTGGCAAATCGAAGTGGACTTCTACGATAAGTCCGAACTTTAATTCTAATTTTTATCACAATTCCAATTTAACATATTAACAGTGTATCATTTTTTTGTTTCCGTCATTTTTTTCTTAAAATCTATTAATTAAACTCGGATAAAGTTGGAAAATGATTTAAAACATAGAATTTTGTGTTTTTCTAAAACTTTTTTAGCGGAACATAATCTAGCAAATTTTACTGAAGGTCGTTTAGATTCATTGATTAATTCTGTGATAGAAGTTATGAATAGTTCAGATTTTGTTGGACCATTTCGACATGGAAGATCAAACAATTTCGCAGTTTTAGACAAAAATGGCAAGACAGTTTTTAATCCCGGTAAAAGAAACGCCAATTCAAAAAGTAAATTACTCGTAGTACTTTTAAATCAATTTTATCATTTCAATTCTAAAAATGAATCCTAAATTAAATAACAAGTATTAACTCTTTTTACAGAAACAAAAAAGGCAGTGTTAAATCACACTGCCTTTATAATTAATTATAAATGATTTATTCGCTAACTACTTCGAATTTAAAAGCTTGCTTCACTCCTTTGTATAGGTTTGCTTCAGCTTCGTAGGTTCCAACTTCTTTAATTGGCTCATCTTTGATTTTCAAAGATTTACGATCAATTTCATAACCAGCTTTACGAAGTGCTTCAGCTAATTGAACCGTATTTACAGAACCAAATATTTTCCCATTTTCACCAGCTTTTGTCGCAATTGAAACCGACACTTCAGCAATTTTAGCAGCTAATTCTTGAGCCTCTGCCAACATTTTTGCTTCTTTGTGTGATTTTTGACGCATCATTTCTTCATGTGCTTTTTTCGCACTTGCTGTTGCTAACACAGCATATCCTTGCGGAATCAAGAAATTACGACCATATCCAGGTTTTACGTTAACGATTTCGTTCGCATAACCTAATTTATCTACGTTTTTCTTTAAAATTACTTCCATGATTTTTTAATCTTTTTAAGTTCAACTAACAGCTTATTTCAACATATCACCAACATAAGGCAAAATTGCAAGGTGACGCGCACGCTTGATAGCCTTATTCACTCGTTTCTGGTATTTAGCTGAAGTACCAGTAATTCGGCGAGGAAGGATTTTACCTTGCTCATTTACCAATTTCAATAAGAAATTAGGATCCTTGTAATCGATGAACTTAATACCGCTCTTCTTAAAGCGACAATATTTATCCTTCTTAATATCAATATTAATCGGGGTTAGGTAACGAATATCGTTTGACATTTCTTAATTTTTTAAAGGGTTAATACTTTTAATTACGCAGTGGCACCTGATTTTGCTCTTCTTTTCTCAGAATAAGCTAGATGGTCAGTGTCCATTTTTACAGTTAAAAAACGAAGCACTCGTTCATCGCGCTTCATCATTAGTTCGTAATCAGCGACAACAGTACCATCTGCTTCAAACTCTACTAGAAAGTAGAAACCAGTTGATTTTTTTTGGATTGGGTAGGCCAACTTGCGCAAACCCCAATTTTCAGAATGCTTGATTTTAGCTCCAAAGCTTTTCATCTCGCCTTCGAATTTTTGCACTGCTTCCTTTGCCTGATCATCAGACAAAACGGGAGTTAAAATGAAAACAGTTTCGTAAGAATTCATAAGTTTAAAAATTAAATTATTAAATAAGGGTGCAAAATTACTGATTTTATTTTAATTCCCAAAAGTTTAAAGTATTAATATTTAGACAAAAAACGAAATTGCAGAAAGAAATTGTTTTATTACTTTTGCAACAATTAAATGGCTCCGTGGCGCAACTGTATAGCGCATCAGATTTCGGCTCTGAGGGTTGGGGGTTAGAATCCCTCCGGGGTCACAAAACAGAGTGAGAGTGAAAAGCGAAAGCTGTTCACTCCACTTTATTTCTTCACTCACGCGCTCAAACGCACTCTTTACTCAGGAATATCATCGTATCGTTCCCATCATTTTAAACAACTCCGATTTTGAATTGATGCTCAATTTTCGGTATACTTTTTTCACATTCATTCTAACGGTGTCTATAGCTATTTCATGTCTATCTGCAATCAGTTTATAACTCAAACCATCAACAATGCCGTCAACAATATCTCTTTCTCGCTTAGTTAACTTTTCGGTAATGGAACGAGGTTGATTAATATGGGTGATAACCATTCTAGCAATTTTTGGTGTCATAAAAGCACCACCATTTTCAACACAAGCAAAAACATCTTTAAAATTATGCTCAAAACTCTGTTTGTCAATATACCCCGAAGCACCCAGCTGCAAGGCCTTAAAGATGGTCTCAGAATCATCTTTAATGGTATTCATTATAATAATTGAATCAGGGAATAATTTTAATATTTTTTCAATGGCATCAAGCCCATTCATTTCAGGCATAATTATATCAAGAAGATAAACAGTTCCTTCTACTGGGTTATTGAAAAAATCAATTGGATTGGTGAAAATATGCTGACATTGCAGATTTTCCATCGTGTTAATATTCTCCTGCATTAATTTAGCTAAATGAATATCATCTTCAATAATAATTATCTGTTTCATTGTATTGGGATATTAATTTCTATTGATAAACCAGTCGTTCCTTCTGAAATATAATAAGAAAAAGTGCCTTTATTTCTTTTTATACGCTTTTTGATATTGCGTATGCCATTTCCTTTCAAGGCATCAAGTTCATGGATTTTACAAATGCCGTTATCACTTATGTGTATTCTAAGATTGTTATCACGTGCTTTAAACTGTAAACTTAAGTTATCTCCTTTTGAGTGCTTAAGAGCATTCGTAACGATCTCATAGATAGTGAGTTTTACATCTCTAAACAGTTCACCTTTTAGGATATAATTTTTATCAAAATCGAGTGTAACTGTTGCTGTAATCTCAGAGTCTGCGCAAGCAGCATTGATAAATTCCTGGAGTTCATCTGTCAGATCTAACCACGTATGCTTTGCACGTGAGATAGAATCTAGATAAGTTCGAAAATTATACAATGCTTCTGTCAAACCGTTTTGCAAATGCTCTTTTTCTTTCGCTTCAAATTTCTCTCTTTTACTCAATAATAAAAGTCTTGTTAGAATGGTTCCAGATTCGTCATGCAAATCCATTGCAATTTTTGTTTTTGTTTCAGATTTAATTCTGATTGAACGGTTAAAAAATAAAATGAACAAGAAACTTAGCAGAAGTATTAAGAAAATGATTAGAATATAAAATCCAGATTGAACATAAAAGGGTGCTTTTGCATGCAGTTGAAATGATTTTTCTTCTACAAGTTGTCCGAAAGGGTCAAACATTCGAATTTTTAAATCATAATGACCATATGATAGGTTTGACAGTAATATCCAATTTTTTTTATCTGTTTTGAACCAGTTTTTTGAATCGATTGTATATTGAAAGGTATAACCTTGTGTAAAATGAAAGTCTAAGTTGGTAAGGTATATTTTTACGGCTTCTTTTCCTGTATTAAAAGAAATTGTTTCTCCGTCATTATACGCTGAAAACCATTTATTTTTTTCATTTTGAATGGTTTCAATGCCCGATATTTCAAAAGTGGATGCATAAACATATTCGTTTAATGCCGTTGGATCGATTCGCTCGAATGCGTTTAGACCACCAAAAACAAGTTGTCCATTTTCCAATAGACAAGCCGATTTGTAATTAAATTCCGTATTGAAGATACCTTGGTTTTTATTGACGAAATGAATTGCACCGCTTCTAGTGTTATACATTGTTAAACCTGAATAGGTGGAAGCCCAAATATTCTTGTTTTTATCTTCTATTAAAGAAACCACCATTTGATGAGATACTTCATGTTCTTTCGTGAATTTTTTTCGAATTTTTAAACTGTTCATTGCAAAAACGTAAACCCCTTTATTTGTTGCGGTCCAAATTTCATTTGTATGCGGGCGAATTAGAATATCACGGATATCGCATCCAGATTGCTCGTCTGATGCAACTTTTTCAAAACCATATTGACTATTTAGTCGAACACACCTCAAGCCCTTGTTTGTTGCTAAATAAACTAGTTTTGTGTTTTTTAAAGGAACAACTTGATGAATTACGATTCCTTTTTCTAAAAAATAGGAAAAGTCGCTTTTAGTTCGTGGATTGTATACTACAAGTTTATTACCTCCTGCAAGTAGCATAAGAGAATCTGAAAAACGCGCAATGCTTTCAAAAGTTTCATTTAAAGAAATCGATTTGCAGTTATGAGAGCGTATTTTCTTTGATTTTATATCAATACTGATTAATCCCTTACCTTCTGTTGTACAAAATAATTCATCGTTAAAAAATAGTCCATCATAGGTTGAAAGATTTTGAGATGTAATGCGATTTAAGGATTCACCATTTTCTTCTAAAATGTATGGAAACCCTAAAAAGTAGCGTTTATTTTTATGTTCAATAATTCGTCGTCGCACAATAATTTGATCACCCTTGAGAAATGAAAAATCATCAATCCGTGAACTCACTGCTGGCATTTGTAATATTTTTACAACTCCTTGATTCGTAGCAATTAAAAAGCAAGTTTCATTTATTCGACAGATTGACTTGAATTGAATATTCTCTAATCCACCAAATCGAAAGGCTAGAGTATTAGCAGAGAAATTAAGAATTGGAACTCTATTTTTTTCGATGTACATATTTTTTCCTGAGGCTTCCTCATGAAAATAACTGATCATTTTTTTGTCTACGAAATCCGGATGTGCAACAAAAACGTTCTTTTTAAGAATGCGCACAAGGTCACCGTTCCAAAGAACAAGACCATATTTTTTCGACTTGCAAAATTTTCCAGATTGTCCATCATCAGAAATAGTAATTTTTTTTCTTATAGAAGGTGTTTTTGGGTCAATTCTAAACACCTCTTTGTTGTTTAAACTGATGTATAGTTTCCCTTTATGAATTATAAGGCTCGATACATCAAAAACATTGAACTTAAGAGTGAAAAGGGTTTTGCTTTTCACTTTAAACAATAAGGTGCCTGTCTCAAACAAAATGGCTGTTGTGTCATTTGAGTAGGTAAGTGCGACAGGATTTGATGAATATATTTTCTTAAATGTAATCGTTTTCGGTTGCAGTTCAATTAAACCGTCGCCGGCAGTCAACAAATACAATAGCGTGCCTCGTTGTTGAATTTTTAAAATCCGGTTTGTTTTAAAAATGGATGGATGAGTGGAATGATTGAAATTAATAAAATTGAACCCATCATAACGGGACAATCCATTTTCCGTAGCAATCCAAATGTATCCATGCTGATCCTTTACAATGTCATTTATTTCATTGTGTGGAAGTCCTGAACTAATATCAAAAGGTGGAGTTATTCCTTGATAATATTGACCATATAAAGACGAGGAGAGAAGTGCGAAGTATAAAAATAAGGATAACCTACATTTTTTAAGAAAATGAGATTTAAAAAACAGTTTTATAATACGAATTGACACAACCAAAGATACTTTTTTTAAAGCAAACGTGCTTTATTTACTGTCATTTTAGTTCATATATACACATTAAAATGTGTACATACTAATTTATTAACACCCTAGTGTTTGTATAATTTTGCGCTGGAAAAACTTTATTCCGAAAACCATTCGCGATAAGGTAAAAAAATAAATCATTATGGCATATTTAAGAGGTTTTGGCAAGCAATTATTGCAATTGGCAATAATTCTATTTTTGTTATTTACTAGTGATTATAGTTTAGCGCAGAACGCATCTTGTTATGGTCCTTACAATCCTACCCCTGCGGCAGTGTGGGGTATCGCTGAAAAATTTCAATCCAACACTGTAATTTGGAACGGTGCAACGCCGACGGCTGCGGATCTAAACGGAGATAACATTTCAGAATTGATTGTTACAGCAAATGATTACTCCGGATACTATGTGTATCAAGGAAATGGTTCAAATGCAACTACCGCAACAAAGAATTATGTCATAGCAACAACCAGCGCAAGGTCAATCCAACCAGCGGTTGCTAATATAATTGGAGCAGCTTCTTCGGCTCCTGAAGTGGTAATGGTGAATGCTACTGGCTTTGTATATATTTTTAATAATGTTGGCGGAACAGAAACAAGCTATTTATATAAATCAACCACTGCTTCTCAATATGCATCAGATGTTACCCCATATATCGTTGACATTGATGAAGATGGCACGGCTGAAATTGTATTGGGTTCGGATATCTTTGGAATTGTTGGCGGTGCTTTGGTAAAAAGAGTCGCGGGTACACCTTTAAATTACATAGGTGCAACATCGGGAGCCACTGGAACAGCGATCGATGTGGTTGTGTTAGATATTATTGCGTCCAATCCTGGAAAAGAATTGGTGTATGGTTCACGTGTGTACAGTGTCAACTTAACGGCTGGCACAATGGCCGTGTTGAAAGATTTAAGTACTATCGCTGGTTCAGGTGCCGCGGCCGGTGACAATGGCCCAACTGCTGTTGCTGACATGGATTTGGATGGCGATTTGGATATTGTATACAACGGTTCAGCAAACGTATACATCTGGGATCCAAATCAATCAATCGTTTTATTCAAGAGAATCCCCCCTGCATTTAGTTATGGTGTTCGGGGTTTACCTCTTATTGCTAATGTGTACAATGAGAAGGTAAACAATGGAAAAGCAAACGATTATCCAGAGGCTGTCATTATAAACTCTACGGGTTCTGCAGGTATTGTCACTGCTTACAACTTAAACTTTACAACTGCTACAGGAAGTGCAAATCAATATATTTGGTCTTTGGCGACCAATGACTTATCCGGTTGCACAGGGATAACCGCCTTCGACTTTGATGGTAATGGTATCCGTGAAATTGTATACCGTGACCAATCCACTTTGCGAATCATCAATGGGAATTTAGCAGCACCAGTAAATTATGCGTCTGTTGCAGCTGCATCTTCTACTTGGGGGGAATACCCAATTGTTGGGGATTTTGACAATGATAACGAAGCAGATATTGCGGTATCCGCAGATGGTAAATTGCGTGTATTTAACCGCGCAGTCAATACCTTTGCGTGGAAAGACGCACCAAATTATTGGAACCAACGCAACTACCGCATCGTCAATATCAATTCCAATTTAACGGTTCCGACAACAGAATCCAATCCAGCGAGTTCGGCGTCCATCAACAACAACGTTGCGCAGCTTCAATATGCCGATGCACCTGTAGGGAGCGGTGTGCCTTATGGCTATACTTCTGTGCCCGATGCAAGCATTACTATATCAGGTGTTTCCGGTCCTTGTCCTGCGTTGACAATTTCAGCAACGATCTCAAATATTGGCGCGGCGACCTTAGTTATTGGGACACCGATTGCTGTTTATGATGCCAATCCAACCACAAGTGCCGCTACCTTAGTAGGTACGTATGTTACAACGGCTGCAGTGGCAGCTGGTGCAACTTTAAATGTGACCATTCCAGTTACTTTAATTAATAATACAACAACCGTATTTGCTGTGGTTAATGATAATGGAACTACCGCAAGACCTTATGCTTTCGCTACCGCTTTCCCTAATTCAGGAATTTCAGAATGTGATTATACCAATAACATGGCGAGTTCTGCCGTAGTTTGTTTGGATTCGGATTTAGATGGCATTGCAAATATTGACGATCTTGACGACGACAACGATGGGGTTTTAGATGCAGTGGAATCTCCTACGTGTTTTTACACGCTACTTGAGTTGGGTAAACCTATTGCCGTAAGTACGGAACTTGCACCTTACCTAACCAATGACATCACTAATTCTATTGACAATAGCGCAACAAGTTATTCGGCCTTTGCGCCAACAGTCAATTGGGTGAATAAAGAAATCTTCAAGTTTACTGCTGTTGACTACATTGGAATCACAGGAATTTCCTTTGATTTGGTCACTTGGGCCTTGTCGTCTACGTCTGCCATGACCTTTAAATTGCAAGGTTCTTCGGATGATTTAACTTGGACAGACTTATCGCCAGCGGTTTCATCAACGGCAACTACAGGAACATTTACGATCTCGAATACCTTAGCTCCAACAAGCAAATTCAAGTATTACCGACTCCTTGGTGTTGCTGGAACTTCTTACTATGGTGGTGTAACGAATGCTATATTCAATCTTGCCTCTAACACAGTTCCTAGTGGAAGTCCGAAGGCGACGTGCAGCAATGACACAGATGGCGATGGCATCGTGAATCATTTGGATTTGGATTCAGATAATGATGGATGTTCAGATGCGATTGAAGCTGGTAGTTCAACAACAGCAACCAGTACAAGCGTTTACCCAACAGGAACAGATGCCAATGCGAATGGATTGTTGAATACATATGAAGGCGGAACGGCAGGAACGATCAATTACACGTCAAGCTATAGCCCTTATGCGATTGGGAATAACTGGGCGGCTTGTGTTGATACAGATGCCGATGGCATCAATGATGTTCTTGACATTGATGATGACAACGATGGTGTATTGGATGCCGTTGAAGCAGCAAGTTGCTATATGGCCGCAAATGATTGGAACACGGCTGACAAAACATTGTATGCCACAATTTCCTCTCAATTAAACACGCTCGCACCGAACACTGATTTCAGTGTACTCACAGATAATGATGGTGCTGTAGCTGCAGTACAATTCTCAACGGCTGTTGCTCAAGCACAATTGAACAAGGAGCTCTTCAAAGTGACTTTTTCGCAACCTGTGCGTCTAGATGCTTTGTACATTAAAAAAACAACCGCTACACAAATTTTTGCCGCAACTGCATCAAGTATCAAGTTACAAGGGTCGAATGACAACCTTGCTTGGACGGATCTTACTGCAGCAATCGCGTCCCCGGCAAATGCGACAAACATCACCGCAAATGGTGGTGTTTCACTCACCAATTCAAATAAATTTACGGTTACCACCAATGCAGGCAACTATAAATATTACCGTGTCTATGGTGTGCTTGCTGCAAACATCCTTGCTGGTATTGCATCCGAATTTTATTTTGATGTGAATACAAGCACCTATGTAGCATCCAACTTCCCATTAACGAACTGCACCGTAGATACGGACAACGATGGAACATTGAATCAGTTGGATCTCGATGCTGACGGCGACGCATGTTCGGATGCCAAAGAAGCTGGGGCAACAAATAGCTCAACAAGTAATTATCAATTCACAGGTGCCGTTGGTGCAAATGGGTTGATCAATAGCCTCGAAACTTCTGCCGAAAGTGGTCTGGTTACTTACACTGAAACCTATGGTCTTTATGCCGCTGATAACACCATCAATGGCTGTACAGATACGGATGGAGACAATATCACAGATGTCAATGACATCGATGATGACAACGACGGTGTCTTAGACGCGAATGAAATCAAATGTTCGACCTATGCGGCAGTCACAGATTTTTATGGCCCAACATATTGGAGCTCTATAACTTGGACGGGTGGTGCCTACACAGCGGCTTATCCGACGGCAACACCGAACCTATACATCGATGGAAATTTAACCAATGGTATTGAGGTCTTTAGACCGGGAACAACGGCAAACCCAATTGCTGGTGATGATTTTACAGCAACGCCAATCATTTTCACATTAATAACAACAGCACCACTGCATGCCGATGGATTTTCCATTGTGAATGATTACGGAGCACTAGGAGATAACATCGTAAAAGCAGACATCAAATTATTCAGTGGAACTGCGCCGAACTATACCCTCTTGGGAACAGAAACCATTGACAACATGCTCGATGTTTCTTCTACTACGCGCTATCCATTTAGCACAGGATATGACAATGTAACCTCTATTCAAATCTTAGTTTACAAAACAACTCCTGCTGGAACACAGCCAGATAACGGAATGCAAATGGGCGAACTCGGCCTTTATTCAAATGCCGGAACGTTTTGTATAGACATCGATACGGATCTTGATGGAATCGTAAATAGATTAGATCTCGATTCAGATGACGACAGTTGTTCAGATGCTGTTGAAGCCGGAAGCTCAACTACAGCGACAAGCACGACCGTTTTCCCTACAGGGACTGATACCAATGCGAATGGACTTCTCAACAATTATGAAGGAGCAACAGCAGGCACAATCAATTACACGAATGTTTACACAACGTATGCCTTGTCGTCCAATTTGGCCTCCTGTGCAGATACAGATGGCGACGGCATCACAAACAATAGTGATATCGACGATGACAACGATGGTGTATTGGATGCGGCAGAATCTCCAACGTGTTTTTACACATCCAACGATTGGTATTTAGGTCCACGCCCAGAAATCACGGTAACAACGCCGCTTTCTATGGCCATTGGTCAGAACTTCCCGGAAAGATTGGTGAATGGCTTTAACGCTGCAACAAACTTTGATGTGCGTTTTGAGACAACCACAGCAACAATAAATACACTTGGAACGGGCCGAGAGGTGTACCGATTTAACATGCAGATTCCGGTTGAACTGAGCAATATTTATTTGGGCTATGTCAATACCAATACACATTTTGCAGCAGGAACAAACTTGGTCTTGCGTGGTTCATCTGATGGACAAACTTGGACAAATCTTTCGCTTCCCTTGGTATACGATGCATCAATCGGTGCTCCTTCAGCCACGGAAGTAACCACCATTCCGATGTTGCCCAATATAAACAATGCCAACCTGTTTACGGTAACACAAAACGCTGCTAAGTATCAGTTTTATTCCATTTACTGGACCACAGGAGGGGGAATATCCAATGCAGGATATGCCAATGAAGTGTATTTTAAAACGGCAGCAGGATACATTCCAAGTCAGCACCCAAAGATCAGTTGTACTACAGATACGGATGGAGATGGAATCCTCAATCATCAAGATTTAGACTCCGATGCGGATGGCTGTGCGGATGCAAAAGAGGCCGGTGTTTCGGGAACCTTGGCAACGGCATCAACATTGAACAACGCCATTGCAGCTGGTCCATACAATGCCAATGGTTTTGCCAATGCCTTGCAAACTTCAGGCAATGGAATTTACACGGGGACATACACCTACAACAATGCACGCAATGGTGCCGTAAATGGCTGTACCGACACGGACAATGATGGCGTCCCTAACATTTCTGATATAGACGATGATAACGATGGGGTATTGGATCTCGTTGAGTGTCCTCCTCCGGGAATTGAGCCGCTAGTTCCGCGTTTTGATATCAGTAGCGGTGCCTCAGTAACCCAAACAATAAGTGGTTTTCCAGATGAACTGTACATCGATATTTGGAACATCGACAACAACTTCAATTTGAAGATCAACAATGTAAACATTACAACAGTCTCAGAATTGAATTTCGCCATTGGTTCAACCTATACAGTTCCCTATACGAATGTTGTTCAGCAATCAGGTCTAAGCCTGAATTCACCAAACAATGTTTGGCTCTATGGAAATAACCAATCGCGACCAATGATTCGCGTGGTGATCAATAGCTTCGGTGAGGTTAAAATTTTGGGCTTGGATGGTACCAATGGTACTGGGAACTACCAAGAGTTAGTCCTCTTAAATGCCGCTTATAACATTGTTCCAATCAACCTGAATGGCACGAATATAATCGCATTTAGCCAAAATAATGAGTATCCACCTACCTACTTAAACGCCGAATTCAATACATACAGAAGCAGTGGATCTTGCGATTTTGATAACGATGGCATTGACAACACCTTGGATCTCGACTCAGACAACGATGGTTGTAGTGATGCCTTAGAAGCAAAAACAACGACAAGTACGGCACCCAATTATCAGTTCACAGGTACGTTTGGTTCCAATGGTTTCCTCAATACATTGGAAACAGCCATAGACAATGGCGTGTACAACGGTCTATATCCGTATGATTATGCAATCAATGCATCCGTTCTCGCTTGTCTCGATTCTGACAACGACGGGGTATTCGACCTCACCGATTTGGATGATGACAATGACGGTGTCTTGGATGCTGTTGAATCACCAACGTGTTTTTACTCACTTTCTGAACTGGCAACACCTGCAAGTACAAGTAGCGAACTCAATCCATTGTTGAGCGGAGGCATTACGTATGGTCCAAGCAATTCCATCGACAACAGTGCGACGACGTATGCTGCCTATATTTCCGGGCAGAGCATTACCGACAAAGAACTCTATAAGTACACCGCCAATGGTTTAATTGCCATATCAGCGTTAAACTTAGACCTCTTCTCTTGGCCGATATCCACGAATGGAACATCGACTTTCAAACTTCAAGGTTCGGGAGACAATGTGCTTTGGACAGATTTGTCCGCTCCGTTAGCATCCACCGGAACCACCGGAACATTGTCGATTTCCAATACACTTGCACCTACATCTAAATTCAAGTACTTCAGACTACTCGGTATTGCCGGAACCTGTGGGATTGGAGGAATCACCAATGTAACATTTGTTTTGGCTACGTCAACGCGTCCAAGTGGAAATCCAAAAATTGCGTGTTCAAACGATACCGATGGAGACAATGTCCTAAATCATTTGGATTTAGATTCAGATAATGATGGATGCTTCGATGTGGTAGAAGCTGGTGTTTTAGGAACTTCAGCCACAGGAATTGTTGCAGGAACAGGCAACACCAATTACGGCGCGAATGGCTTCGCCAATACTTTGGAAACAAGCGCAGAAAGCGGAGTGTTCACCGGAGTCTATGTGTACGATTATGCAATCAATGCAGGAGTAAATGCATGTCTAGACACAGACAATGATGGCGTAAAAGACCTTACAGACATCGATGATGACAACGATGGTGTATTGGATGCTACAGAATCTCCAGCTTGCTTCATTACGGCGACGGATTGGAATACCGCTTCAAAATCTGACTATATTAAAGTGAGTTCAGATTTAGATCTATTAAGTCCGAATACGAATTTAGCTGGTTTGGCAGATGGCATAGGAGGTACCGCTGCAGCGCAGTATGTCTCTGCGCAGAGTCAATTGGGCAAGGAATTGTTGAAGATGGAGTTGGTAGTTCCCACACAATTGGACGCGATTTACATTAAGAAAACATCTGCTACGCAACTTTTTTCTGCAACAGCGGCAACATTAAAAGTTCAGGGGTCTAACAACAATACGACTTGGACTGATTTAACAGCAGCGATTGCTTGTCCTGCAGATGCGACAAACATCACTGCGAATGGTTCAGTTTCGTTGACGAACTCCAATAAATTTGTCTTGACGACGAATCCTGGAGCCTATAAATATTTCAGAATTTATGGTGTAGCTGCCGGAACGGTATTAGCGGGTATCGCATCAGAAATCTATTTCGATGTAAATACAACTGCATATCAAGCAAGTTTGCTACCAAAACCTACGTGCAGCAATGACACAGATGGCGATAATATTGTGAATCATTTGGATCTTGATTCAGACGGCGATGGCTGTAACGATGCGAAGGAAGCAGGTACAACAACCAATACAACTGCCAATTACACACACCTTGGACCATACGGAGTAAATGGCTTAGCAAATTCACTAGAAGCACTAGCGGATAATGGAATTTACAATGGAACCTACACTTATAATTACGCTATTTCTACAGCAATAAATGCATGTATAGATACCGATAGTGATGGAGTTCCAAACAGTTTAGATATCGACGACGATAATGATGGCGTAACAGATAGTGAGGAATGTGGCGTATGCCCTGGGGTAGGTGGAACGGCTCAACTTGTTGCTCCTAGTGCTGTAACAACAGTACCTGTGAATACTTTTGGAATTTCAGCTTGGGGTTCTGTTGGTATTTATGCTGCGGATGGTTCTGGTTTATCGGCCATTCCAACAACAGAAGCTTCTTTGGCAACAATAACGCACAGTTCGCCTACACTTATTACAAATGCTGCTTATACGTCAGATGCACAGGACATAACCAATGATTGGTTGTTTAGTTTAGCTGCACCAACCGATGTAAAGGGTGTTGTACTTTGGACTCCAGGATCAAGTCCTTATGGAGGTGGTGATGCACCAATGAAAAAGGTGAACTTCGTTTGGACCGACTGTAACAATGTACAGTTTTCAAAACAGATTGAGCTTGGACTTCCTTCGCCAAATGCTAAAATTTTCTATTTTGACCAACCAATAAATGCGCTTACATCCATAAAGATGGACATTCTAGAGGTGTGGTACGATCAAGAATTGGATCAAGGAGTTTCTAATGGTTGGGAAATAGCAACACCGGCGACCATTAATTCGGCTTTCAATGTCACGTTAGGTGAAATCCGTTTCATTACTCAAATTGGAGCGTCATCCGCTGTGTGTACTACAGATACTGATAACGACGGTATTCCAAACCAATTGGACCTTGATTCGGATGGCGATGGTTGTTCTGATGCCATTGAAAGTGGTAGTTCAACAACGGCTACGAGTACAACAGTATATCCAACAGGAACAGACTCGAACGGAAATGGATTGAATAACAATTATGAAGGTCCAACAGCGGGAACGATTAATTATAGTTCTGTTTACAATCAATTCGCAATTTCAAGTACAGCTAATGCTTGTGCTGATGCAGACGGAGACGGAATTAGTAATTCAATAGATATAGACGATGATAATGATGGCGTTTTAGATTTTACAGAAGCACCTTCTTGTTATTACAACGCTGCTCAATTGGCTAATCCAATTGCGGTAAGCACTGAATTAGCGCCATATTTAACAAACACCATTGGCTTATCTATTGATGGAAATGCCACTACTTACTCGGCTTTCGCGCCAAGTGTAAACTGGGTTGGAAAAGAACTTTTCAATTTCACAGCAACGGACTATATTGCCATTTCAGGGATGAGCTTTGATTTGGTTAACTGGGCGCTTTCAAGTGCCGCAACGAATACATTCAAATTACAAGGTTTCAGTACCAATGGAACTTGGACAGATTTGTCTGTAGCAGTGGCTTCTACAGCTACGACAGGAACATTTACCATAAATAATACCTTAGCACCTTCAACTAAATTCAAATATTACAGACTCGTAGGTGTTGCAGGGACTTCTTTTTATGGAGGGGTATATACGGCGCGCTTTGATTTTCCGACAACATTTGATCCCTCATTATATCCACAACCGGGCATTTGTGCCGTTGACACCGATAATGACGGAATTCCAAATCAATTAGACTTAGATTCAGATAATGATGGATGTTCAGATGCGATTGAAGCAAGTAGTTCAACTACCGCAACAAGCACAACAGTTTACCAAACGGGAACAGATGCAAATTCAAACGGTTTATTAAACAACTACGAAAGCGCAACAGCTGGAACGATTAATTACACATCGACCTATTCCAATTATGCATTATCTGCCACTCTTAATGCCTGTCTGGATACAGACTCAGATGGCATTAAAGATCTAACGGACATCGATGATGACAACGATGGTGTGTTGGATGCCATTGAATCTCCTACGTGTTTTTACACGGCACTTGAGTTGGGTAAACCCATAGCCGTAAGTACGGAGCTTGCACCATATCTAACCAATGTAATCACCAACTCTATTGACAATAGCGCAACAAGTTATTCGGCCTTTGCACCAACAGTCAATTGGGTGAATAAAGAAATCTTCAAATTTACAGCGGTTGATTTCATTGCTATCACAGGCATTACATTTGATTTAATCAATTGGCCCTTGTCATCAACGGCTGCCATGACTTTTAAATTGCAAGGTTCTTCTAATGAATCGAGCTGGACAGACTTGTCGCCAGCAGTTGCATCAACCACGGGTACAGGAACATTTACCATCTCGAATACCTTAGCCACATCAAGTAAATTCAAGTATTACCGAATTGTTGGTGTTGCAGGAACCTCAAATTACGGTGGTGTTACGAAT
>CANMHB010000002.1 GCA_947497485.1 Flavobacteriales bacterium | reverse complement strand
GTTTTTCAAATCAAGTTTTGTGGTAAAAGTCCCGCCCTTCGGGTAGCTGCAAAACGTTATCGGTCAGCTTAATAGAACAACCGCAGAAAGAGAAATAAACTAATGGAAATCATAAAGACAAAAAACATTAATAGTGTTCAATTCCAACAAATAGATCAAATGTGGAATGATGAGTATCCTATTAAACTTAAAGACAGATTTGGAATATTATTAGAAGGGGTTGAAAACTATAACCATTATCTAATTGAACAGAATAATAATGTTTTAGCTTGGGCGGTTGAATTTGAAAAAGAGAAAGAAAAAAGGTTCTCAATTATCGTTAAAAATGAATACAAGGGAAATGGTTTTGGTAAGTTATTAATCAATAGACTTAAAAGAGATTTGGGAGAGTTTTATGGTTGGGTAATTGACCATAATAATGATTTGAAACACAATGGAGAGTTTTATATGACACCAATTGGTTTCTATTTGAAAAATGGGTTTGAAATATTAACTCAAGAACGAATTGACAGTGAAATGATAAGAGCAGTCAAAGTCAAAAATAATGTCAAAATCTTTGCAGAAACAGAACGACTAATTTTGAGAGAAATAATTCCTTCTGACATTGACAGAATGTTTGAACTTGATTCTGATCCTGAAGTTCACAAGTATTTAGGAAAAAAACCCGTAACAGAAAAAGAACAAGTTACTAATGTGATAAATTTTATCAGACAACAATACAACGACAATGGAATTGGACGTTGGGCAATCATTGACAAAAAGACAAACGAATTTATTGGTTGGACAGGTTTAAAATTTGTCACTGACTTGACAAACAATCACAAGAATTATTATGACCTTGGATACCGATTAATTAAAAAATATTGGGGACAAGGAATTGCGACTGAAACGGCAATAGCTTCATTGGATTATGCTTTTGAACAACTTAAAACAAAGGAAGTTTATGCTATGGCTGACTGCAAAAATGATGGTTCAAATAAAATTTTAAGAAAAGTTGGACTAAACTTTATCGAAAAATTTGACCTTGAAGGAATTGAACATAATTGGTATAAAATTGACAAGAACGAATATGAAAATAGAAAGCCGAACCGATAACAGCACCTACCCAAAAGGCGGGGTTTCGTGTTCCAAAGACAGTTTTGAGTTAATCAAACATTAGTTTTTCAAATCAAGTTTTGTGGTAAAAGTCCCGCCATTCGGGTAGCTGCAAACCGTTAGTGGTAACTTAAATGGAGAGGTAAAAGCATCGCTAAATGAAAATGAATTTTCTTCCTTTCGAAAATATTACATACAAGACCAGCTTGAAGGAGGATGAAATTATTAAACGTCTTTCAGATTGCGTTGAAACTGAAAAGAGATTTAGAATTGTTGTTTTTAGAGGCGAAACGATAAAACCTTATGAAGGAAAAATTAACAGTCAAGCCTTTAATATTAAAAGAATAATAAATTATCGAAATTCGTTTCTGCCCAGAATTACAGGAAACATTGAAAGTGATTTTGACGGAATAAAAATCTACGTGAAAATGAGACTCCATGTTTTTGTCGTCGTTTTTTTAAGTGTTTGGTGTGGAATAATTGGAATAGGTAGCATAGCTTTTCTTTGGCATGCTTACCATAATTCAGAAGTTAATTTTGCTGCATTAATTCCTTTTGGGATGCTGATATTTGTTTATGGGCTGACAACAGGAGGTTTCAAATATGAAAGCAATAAATCAAAAAGAGACTTACAGGAAATATTTCAAGCTGAGATAATTAAAGAATGAAATAGTAAGTAAACTTAAAAAATAGTGACGTCCACAAGCTTCTTAAAAGTGTTCTTTTAATCTATTATTAGTTTTTTACGACCCAACGCATTCTTTGTTCTTACCTCTACCAAATAAACCCCTTTTGGAAAGTGTGCTGTGCTGATTTCACCATGTTTTGTCTTGTTCGAAAGATAAAAGTATGGAATACCAAAACATTTTCGTTCAATTATATTTACCCGTCTTCATCTACCGCGTGAAAACATGCAGGATTTATTCAATGTATTACGACCAGTTTAAATCAGAATATGAATAAAAAACATTTGAATTACATATCAATTCGGCAAACGAATGCTTTACAATTAACTTGATCACGAATCAAGTAGTGCATGAAATATCTATTTGTTTATTGATGGGAGAATTGTTGCATCAAACGCCAGATTATTATAACAATGTAATAATAGAAATACTTTATTTATTCAAATAAATTAAAATCATTTCATGGCGTCTTTGAAAGCTGATTAAGATAATCATTATAAACATCAAATAGCTGTTTTGAGTATGCAGAAAGTCCGGCAGACCTGTTTATTTCCTTTAATTTAGCAAGCTGAGGCTTACCACTAACTTTTCTTTGTCCCACATAATATCCTTTGCTGCAAAGAATAAGTGTTCTGGCCTTCGTTGCAGACGAAGGTAAATCTTTGAATTCAATTGACAGAGGGGTTGAGTTGGCCGGGTGGTGAAAATAATTGTCATCATTACTCAACAATGCGCCCTGTTGTGCAGGTGTTGCAGCGGAAGTTATTTCAGGCTTAATATGAGAAATATTCATAGGTTTTTGCTCTGAATAATCCATTCCAATATAATCAATATCCCAAAACTTGAATCCGGAACGTATTCGCACAGAAATCGTTTTATCTGCACTATTTAATTTTGATATCGGCACCACTATATTATTGTGGTTTCTTGACCCAACCAAATTAATTGTTTCAACATCTTCCCAATGATTATTTTTAAAGACGGAAACAACCAACAAGACACCTCCTTTTTTCATGCTTTCTGTCATTTTTTGCATCGACTTTCTACTTGCTTTCCTCGTCCAATTATCATGGTAATTACCAAAAAGCTGGGTAAATTCCTTATAAACAAAACCACCCCATTCACTATTCTTTACCGAAAGAACTAGTTTACCGTCTTTGACATTTTCAGGTTTTTCAAATTGAGTATAAACGTTAGAATATTTATCTTTTCCAAATGAATCAAAATGGTAATCTGTTTCATCTTTATTTTCGATAAGAGAAATTATTGAATTTCCATTATCATCATTAGCGATTAGTGGTTTTTGAATTTCAGCAAGCGAATAGATGTTCCCATTTTGATCACTTGCAACTTGTATATTGCTTTCGTGCTCAACTGCAATTAAATCGAGGAAATTCGTATATTGATCTTCCTGTTCTTCATTTCTCAACTGAATTTTGTAAGTATCTTTATTTGAAGAAACATCTGGGAGCAATTTATAATCATAGCGCTCTAGATTTTTGTATACCGCACCTGTATACAAGGTGTTTGTATAATTATATGTTTGATTGTCATAGGTATAAACATGTGGGCAATTACATGAAATTAAAATAGCGGCGAAAAAGGCACCGGCAAAAGTTCTAACAGCAGCACCAAAGTTTGCAAGAACCGTTAGGCCTGTGTTTAAGTCTAGAATTTGAACTTCTTGAATTGAGTTCAAATCTATTATGGCCCGCTCATTTTCATAGGCAACCTTGTTTACAAACAAATGAAGCTGATTAATATACATTCTGTCTCTTCTGGGTACTTTAAAGTTTCTTTTATATTTAGAAGTTTTGTAATAGTAATCTACCTTTTCTGGAAGTGGTTGCAAGGATCCTCGCAATGCGTTGTCTTCTCTAACAAAATTTACCAGTTCTGACAATTTTTCACCTTCATGAATAACTATTCTAAATTGTTTTTTGGTGTCGATTATGTTATTACGCCTCCAAATGGATAATTGCTTGTTTTCCATATGATAAATCGCACAGCTAGCAAGAATAGATAAAAGCATAAACCATGCTGTTATTTGACGAAAAAGAGATTTTGATTTCATATCTTTTATTTAAATGTTTGGTAAGTCACATCCTTCTGTTTTTAAGGACTCGATGGATTCTTCATGATTTTCATCAAGAAAAAATGTTTTCTTATTTCTGCAAAATGGACACGAGTTGATATACCCGTCCGTATCAATATATAAGTAATGATTCCCTGCGCCTGCGCATTTGTTTTTTCGCTGAAAATATCCAGGATAATCAACGATTGGCAAATCAGCATGAACAGGATTCGTATTTACATCAATGAAAAAGTCCTTCATGATTTGTATTTGCTGACTATTCAAAAGTACATCTTTACCTTCATAATTTCCAGCTGCCCTTGGCTCAAGAATTTGAACAAATGATGCGCCAATAGTTTGAGCAAATTTTACGTAATTAAATAAGTTTTCCATAGAACAAAACTCCTTCGTAACACAAATTGTAGCTGTTATTACCAGTTTTGCGTTTTTTGCGTTTTTCGCTGCCTCTAGTGCCCAATCGAAAGCCTTTTGATTTCTTCTAAAAGCATTGTGTTTTTCTGAAAGATAATGGTCTAGCCCGATTGAAACACCTGTTAAACCAGCTTTTTTTAGTCTTCTTGCGTTCTCTTCTGTGAAATTAAAGCCAGAAGTATAAACCCAAAAATCAGCTGTTTTTCTAGCTGAATTTAGTATTTCAACTAAGTCGTTTATACGAGTCATTGGGTCTCCTCCTCCAAATTCAATCATGGAAACTCCGGCATCTTGCAGTTTTTTAACAATCTGTTTGTGTTGTTCAAGCGTAAGCGTATCCTTTTTATTCAAAACGGGTCCCTCGAAACAATGCTCGCAGTTTAGTGGACATTTTTTTGTAAATGCTATTTGAACCATTTTAATGTTTTCAAGATTCGAAATAGGCATTTCAAGGCCTTTTCTAGATTCAATTAACATAGATCGATAAAAATAATTGCTTGGCCAACCATTAACATTGCAATTAAAAAAAACACGTCGATCTACGACGGCAATTTTTGGGAATGTTTTATAGATGCTATGCTTGTTTCTAAATTCCCGAATATGATTGATTGCTTTAAAAATGAGAGTTGGTCGTTTGAATGTAACCAGTAACTTTTTAAAAACGCCTAGCCAGATTATTGAAAAAACAAGCTTTTTTCTCCAACCAGAAAGAATTGTTGTGTTATTTGAGGTGGCGGTATACAATTTTACTCGAATAATTTACCAAATATAAACAATCATAAATAAATACAAAAAGGATGCAAAATAATTATTTATGAAATAGCCATGTAAACAGATCGCGCAAGCACCGATGAAAACAACAAGGCATATTCACATAACCTATAAATTACAAATTGTTTACATATAAATAAAACTACATGATCTTTTTTGTTTTTACCGCGTCAACCAAAATGATTCTTTAAATAAGGTAAATGGTGAAAAACATCTTCTATTTGTTTTTCTGAAAGTGGTACATAGTAGTTTTTACTAATGTGATTAGTTTGTTTTCGCTCGGCTGGAAGAGCGTTTATCTCTCGCTGAAATTTTAAAAACACTGAAATTTTATTTAATTGTCGCTGTGGTTGAGATATCAGCTCAGAAAAATCTAGTACTAATTGGTTAGTTGGAAAGTGCTTCGAGCTGTTTATGTGAAACATCTTGTACCATTTTATGATTAATTCAAATAATTGTTTTTCAACCCGTTCATTAAGTTGAACATTGGTAAAAAACTGATAGATAACCGAATTTAAAGCAATTGTAGAAGGAATTGTGTTGGCGGGTGTTCTGATGATTGTCAGCAAATTCGCGTCTGGAAAGAATTGTTTAAGCGAGGCTACTTTGTTCATCATCATTGGATTCTTGGAAAGGTAGCGTTTCTGGTTACATCTGTTAAAAACATAATTATGCCGTTGAACCATTCTTAGATAGCTTTTCATTATGGTTTTTTTTCTAGGTTCTGGCATCGTTTCATCAAAAAAATAATACGAGTGAAATAAATCTGAATCTGGATAAAAGAAACTCAAATAAAGCGTATTTAGGTTCCAGATCATTCCAACCTCATCTTCTTCTGGAAAATTAAGTCCAAGTAAATGAATCGTTTTAAACTTTCCAATTAGTAAGCTTTCAACTTTATTTATCAAAACTTTTAAAGGAGAACCTAACTTGCCGTCGAGCCTCATTAAGGACAGAATTAAATACTTTTGGGTAATTGCTGGCGCCAAGATTAACTCCCACAATTTAGTTGATGTAAATAATTCTTTCTCCTCGGCCATTGTGTGAAAAAGAAAAGTTGTGCCGCTTCTAGGTGCAGCAACGATAAAACATGGTTGAATAATCTTTTGCTTTAAAAAAGATGGAAAAATTATATAATCAAGTATTAGAAAAAAATGGTGTATGAGAAATAAGATGGAAAAAACCGGTAGAATTATAATCGCCGCTAAAAATCTTCTAATATTTGGAAATCGCATGTTTTTTCGCCGAAAAGAAAATAATTCGGTTATTAAACGTACATAAATGTAAAACTGGCTCATTATTAGGATTCAGCTATTTTCTTCCTAAAATTAGACTTCCAAGAAAAAAGTAAATAAAAAAGGGTTAATATCCCATGTGTTGAATAAACAGTAAGCGTTATAAGAAAAAACGCATTTGGATTCGGGAAATTAACCCACAAATAAAGAGGCGCAAAGATTGTTGAAATGGCTAGTGCCAACGTTCCAATTAATTTTCCGTCAAGTAACAACCCGATAGCAATTGTTCCAATAAAAATGGTGAAAAACAAGAATATGTAATAGAATGATGTTAGCGAATGTTCAAAATAAATAAAATTCAACAAAAGCATAAATAGCATGATGGTCCCAATTACAATAAATGAATTGGGTACACTAATCTGGTTCTTGTGAAGGTTAAAGTTATAGCCGGGAATAATTTTTTTGATAAGAGGCACATTGTTGACAAAAACAGGGTTATTGGAGTCTACTATTTCATCGATTCCTATTTGAACAGGATTGTTTTTTTCTTCTTGCTGAAAAGTACCAAAAAGCTTATCCCAAAGGATAAAAGTTCCACCAAAATTTTTATCAATGTATGGATCGTTTTTGCCGTGATGAACTTTATGATGTGCTGGTGTTACCAATAATTTTTCCAGCCAACCGCTATTTTTTACTAAATGATTATGATTGTAAAACTGAACGAAATAATGAAATGAGGAAACAGCAATAAACACTTCTGTTGGAATTCCTAAAAATGCCAAAATGAAAAAATACGGAAAGGAGGTGAGCGAAGAGTACCAAGAATTTCTTATTCCAAGTGATAAACTGAAATGTTCCCCTTCATGATGAACGACATGCACAACCCATAGCCATTTCCAGTGGTGATGCGTGCGATGCAACCAGTAGAACATGAAATCCCACAGAAAAAAAGCAATTACCCAAATTAAAAAATATGGAACATTTACCAGCCATTTTGTGCTAATATAATTTAGTGTGAACGCATAAGCCGCTACTTCCAAACTTCTAAATACCCAAAGTAAAACATGCCCTGAATTTAAGTTCATTACGAGTTCTTTTATGGGTAATTCTTTTTTTAACTTGAACTTAATGATCATGGCTTCAATCAACACCAATGCCAAGAGCATCCCGTTCCCATAAACCATCCCTAAACTGTTCATTTTCTTTAGTATTTAAATAACACTCCGCCTATTGAAAATCCTGCAGATGTTCCACTTATCAGACAAACATCACCTCGTTTAATCTCTCCTATAGCAATAGCCTCCATGAGGGCCAAAGGAATTGATGCAGCAATACAATTTCCCCTATCTGCGAGGTTTGATTTAATAACACCAGGTTCTAAATCATACAATTGAGAAAACACAGCGTTTCCTGTTTTAGATGCCTGGTGGGGAATAATGGCATCCAAATCACTTAATAGATATCCTGAATCCTTAAAAAACCAAGCCATAAAATCCGGTATTTTTTGATGTGCCAAACGAAGTAACTGGCGACCATTCATTTTAAATGAATGAAGTTCGGGACTATAAGAATATTCCTTAAAAAAGTTTTTATTTCCACCTCCTTCGATCATCGCTTCATGAACTCCCTCTGAATAGGTTTTTTGCCCGCCCTTAATATAATGTGATTTTAAACTTTCATCATATGAAACTAAGACTGCGACCGCTGCATCACCAAATAAAGTTAAGGTTTCCCAATTCGATGGATTTATCGCTTTGGAAGAAATCTCTGAACAGACAATTAGGATGTGTTTATAGTTTTTATTATCAAACAGGTTCGCAGCTATTTCAAAAGCCGTCACAAAACTCAAACAAGTGCTATCGATGTCAATTGCGGGAGTATTTGCGGAGATTCCATCTTTCATTTGAGCTTTAATCACACTGGCTTGATTTGGAATAGGGTAATCATAAGTCCCTGATGCAGAAATCAATAAGCTAACATCCGATAGGTTCAAGCCTGCGTTTTCAAGGGCTTGGTCTGCTGCCTTGGCGCCCATGTAACCATTGCTTTCAAAAGTGACGTGGTGACGGGATTTAACTCCAGAATATTTTTCAGACCATCCCAAGGGTAAGCCATATTTCATCTCAAGGTCTGAAGAAGACACCTTTTCTGGTAAGTAACTTCCGAATGCGCTTATTTTAATTGGCTTTATCATAACTTGCGTTTAACCCTTCTCAACTTTAATCCCAATTCGAAATCGGGTGATTCGGCTAATTTAATAACGACGTTTTCAATATGAAAATGATTCAGTATTTTTTGTGTCTCTAAAACAACTTTTTGAAACAAATCTTTTTGTTCTCCCAAATAAACTTCGATTAATGAGTCCGATACTTGTGTTATTGTATAATCAATAATTGACTTGTCGGCAAACAGTATGGCCCGTCGAAAGAAATCAGGATATATTTTAATTTCCATCGAGTTTTTATCTTTAAAAATCAATACATCATCCGAACGACCCTCTATTTTCTCAATTGCCATTGCGCTACTTCCACATTTACAATCGGTTTTTTCATGAATGATATCATTAAGCTCATACCGAACAACAGGTTGAGATTTTCTTTTTAAATCAGTAATGATCGGATGAAATCGCGTTTTTGAATCGTCTAGATATTTTTTTTCGATAAATAGATAATCTTCATGAAAATGTAGCGTTCCAAATTCACAGGTACTTGCTAAAAATCCCTCCGTACATTGATAAACTTGATGAATGATCTGATTAAAAACAGACTTCAAATAAGCGTTATCTTCCGGATACAAAACTTCAGCAACCGCAATGATTTTTGTAGGGTTAATTTTTAACTCCTTATTTTCCATATACTTTGCAAGTTCTATAAGTACACTTGGTTGAGCCACTAATATCGTTGGTTGAATAGTATTTAGCTTTTGAATATGTTCACCAATCGGAATCAACAGATCCATATAATGAAACTGAAGTAAATTCGACTGCACGGAGTTATATAAATTACTATTTGCTCTTAAAAAAAAAGCAACGCTTCGACTTTTAAAACTCCATCCTATTACTCGTCGTAATACACATGCAACCCACATTGCGCGCTCGTTTTCCGAGACTAAAAATAACCCTCTATTTCCGGTAGTACCAGAAGATAATCCAACAGAAACATCATTTATTGTTGGCGAAAAATCACGCGTGTTTTCTGCTTTCATAGCGATTTGAAAAGCGCGTTCTTTATCTATATTTCTGGTGTTTATTTCATTAAAATGTTTCATAAAAATGGCCTTATCCATGATTGGAAAATCCTGAATTTCGGCTTGGCTTTCGGCTTGGTTTCTATAGAAAGGTGACGATTTTAGATGATTTCTAAAAAATTTCCAGCGTGTTTTTTGTAGATGATCTATTTCAGAACGATTCATGCGATTGAATCGTGGAAAAAATAAGTAGTAATATAGAACCTTGTATTTAAAGAACATCAAAGGTGATAATAGGTTGTACTAAATCTCTAGTTGTTTGGTGGCAATGGGTCGGAACAATAAGTGTTTCAGGATAACGACTATGAAAAATCTTTATTTTTTCATGTGTAGACTTATAGTCTTTCCAAGAATCAAAAAAGAGTCTCACGATTGGATTCGGAAGCACCTTTTTTTCAATTGATTGCTTCAACCAAATAGCATCTGCCACCAAAAAATAGTTTCGCTTTTCAGTTGATAATTGCATTCCCAATTGGCCTTTTGCATGACCAGGTAAATCAACAAGATAGATAGATTCATCTCCAAATAAATCGTATTTGACACCAAATACTTCGTCTTGCTTTCTAATACAGATTTGATCGATGCATTTGGTTCGTTCTTTTAAATCGTTTGGCAATAAATCTTTTAAAACCCCCTTTGTAAAAGATGAGTACTTGTTAAGATTTAGTGTATAATTTAAAGCTTTACTTGAAGCGTAGATCGTTGCATTCGGAAAATCAATTAATCCCCCGGTATGATCAGCATGAAAGTGAGAAATCACGATGTGTTTTATTTCATCTGGAGCAATTTGATGTGCTTTTAATTGATTAACTATTTCCTCTTTTTTCGGTATTTCCACTTTTGTAGCAAGATAATAAATCCGGCTTGGAAAGTACTTTGTTGCTGATAAAAACCGATCTGTGTATCCTGTATCAAACAAAATAAAGCCTTGGGTAGGATGTTTAATTAATCCCCAGAGAGCATGGAATTTTATAATCTCGCCAGTTCCATTTCGTATAGCCATCTTTTCTTTAGCCACACAATATCCAGCATAATTGAGGTATAATTTAACTTTTTTCATTTTGGTTATACCAAATTACAAATTCACGGATTGCCTCGTCAATGGTCATTTCAGGCTCATAACCTAATAAACTCTTTGCTTTAGTGATGTCCATTGTGAGCGAATTACATAACGTTCCAACTCCATATGCGGTTAGTGGTGGTTCTTTCTTATGTGTTAGTCGAGATGAAAACTCCAACCAATAAGCAATGGCCAATACTAATGCTTTCGGAACTTTTTTCTTTGGATATTTAAGATTCATTTGCTTTAAAACAACGTTTATTTTTTCCCAAAGCTTAACCGGTTCACCATTCGTTATATTATAAGTTTGGCGAAGGGCTAATTCAGAGGCATTAATAGACAAAATTATTGCTTTTACTACATTTGACACAGCTGTTAAGTCAACGATATTTTGTCCATTTCCAATTATTTTTAAACGTTTTTCATTAACAGCCCTTATGATTCTTGGCATTATTACCGTATCTCCCCGACCAATCAACGCTCTAGGTCTTAAAATTACATAAGGCAAATAAGACTTTTCAAGCAGAATTTCAGCTTCACGTTTAGTTTTAGCATAAGCATTGACAAACTTGGAGGGAAGTGGATCTGATTCTTTTATGTCTGTGTTTTTTTCTGAATAAAAATACAAACTAGGCGTAGAAATGTAGATGTATCGGCCAACACCTCTTTTCTCTGCTGCTTTTATAAGGTTTTTCTGGCTTAATACATTGGCAGAATAAAAATCGGCATACTCACCCCAAGGAGATGAAAGCGCAGCGCAATGAATAATTACATCTATTCCTAAAGTTATTTCATTTACAAAATTTTCATTACTTAAATCTCCTAAGTGATAGGAGATTTTTCTGTCTGTTATCCTATGGGTGTTTTTGATTTCCCTTCCCGTAGCGACAATTTCTTTTACTTTATCTAACTGAATCAATCCTTCTAAAACACGAAAACCTAGGAATCCTGTTGCTCCAGTTACTAATATTTTCATTGATATTATCTAATTTATCATAAAGAATAAATTTCATTCTTTCACCTAAAAAACAAACCTTCTATTTCTTTCTTTATTCCTCTTAAATCCGAATAAGTAACCTTCAAAACTACTTTTTCATCTCTTTTTAAAGTTAAAAGATAATCAATCATTGTTTTTGTAAGACTACTACTTTTTGAAGCAAATGTGTTGCTTCCGTGGGTTAATTCAAAATTCTCAACTTTATAATCAGCATTAACCGAATCACTATCGAACTCCACGTGTAAATTAAACGCTGTTGTATCTATTTTTCCTCCTGATACAGCGTTTCCTAACCATAATGAAGGTTTCATTGAACCTTTTATCCTTACCGTGAATTTATCAATAATCACTTTTTCTCTTTCCTGTGTTTCTGGATTTATTTCATAATTAGCAATAATAAACGTTGCTGAATGCCTTCTTACAGTATCAAGTGTGTGAATAACCCAAGTTTGATGTTTTTTTGTTGGTTCTATAATAAAAGCTCCATCTAAATTTACTGGAAACCCTTTGTCAGTATAGAAAGAGTTTGCATAATCTCTCAGAAAAGCCGTGTCTTTGGAACCATTAAACAAGTAGTTGTAGTCTTCTTGTGCTGAAAGCTGTTTAATTAAAAACAATAGAAGCAATGAAAAAAGAAATCTATAAGACATTAACACGAAATTTTATCTATTCTACGTTGATGTCTTCCTCCTTCAAATGCTGTGCCTAAAAAATTCTTCACTATTTCGATAGCCTTTGCTTCTGAAATAAAACGCGCGGGAAGGGCAACTATATTTGCGTCATTGTGTTGGCGGGCTAAAGCTGCTATTTCTTCATTCCAACATAAGGCACTCCTAATACCAACATGTTTATTCGCTGTCATATTTATGCCGTTCCCAGAACCACAAATCAAAATTCCTAACATTCCTGTATTTTGTTCCACCATTTCAGCTACTGGATGGGCAAAGTCAGGATAATCAATGCTTTCCTCTGAAAAACATCCGAAATCCTTTACTTCATATCCTGATTCATTTAAAAATTGTATTATCTTTCCTTTTAAAAGGAAGCCTGCGTGATCCGCTCCAATTGGAACTATTTTAGATGCCATTTTTGTTTGTTTTTGTAAAAGTAATTTGAATTAACATTTTAATCAAGTTTTAAACAATAAGACTTTTTCGTTTTTAGAGTATCCCATAAAACAAGGCTAAAATTAATTTAGTTGTGAACCATAAATTCTTTAAAATTGTTTATTAACGTGTATAACTTTTAAAATCTATTTCTTGTTTCTTTTAAAAATAATTACAAGCCAAAATATTTATGAAGTACCGCTATTTTTAATGGGAAAATTCTGCAAGATTTAACAACCTATTTTAAACAAAAAGAATATTAACAATTGAATTTAGTTATAAACGAATAGTAAAAAGAGAAATATTGTTATTAATATTTAATAATATGACTATCAACTATTTAAACTGTAATATTGTGTTAAGAAGTAAAATTAAATTGTTGAAATTGAATTAACCTAATAATCGGTTGTTTTTTTTACAACATATTAACAGCCTTAATAAAAACAATAAAATTCTTTTTAAAAAATTAAATATTTAATTCTTTATTATCTCAACATAAAAATCATGTTTTGAGAAATATAAAAAATGCTAACTATTTTTACTTTTTGCGTTATTGAGTTAAATTAGCTGAAAACTAATGATGAGTAGTTCGTTTGAACAGTTACTGGACCAAATAGATTCTTTTATAAGGAAATACTATAAAAATGAAATGATCAAGGGCGTTATCCTTTTTCTAGCTTTTTTTTTATTTTCAATTCTTTTCACTACAACTCTTGAATACATCGGTCGCTTTGGTTCTGTAACAAGAGCATTCTTGTTTTTTAGTTTTATCGTAATAAATTTAATTCTTCTTGTTCGTTACATTGTAATTCCACTTTCAAAATTAATATCATTCGGAAAACGTATTAATCGTTACCAAGCATCTGAAATAATAGGTTCGTTTTTTCCAGAAATATCGGATAGACTAAAAAATACACTTCAGTTACAAGATGCGTTGGATCAAAATGAAGGAAATATTGAATTACTACGAGCTAGTGTGATGCAGAAATCCGAACAATTGAATGTTATTCCTTTTAGTTCTGCAATTCATTTCAGTGATAATAAAAAATATTTACGCTATTTCCTACCAATATTTACAGTTTTCGTTTTGCTAGCCATTTTTATCCCTAGTATAATTACTCAGGGAACGGAGCGTGTTGTAAACTACAATGAGGAATATGCGCCTTTTCAATTTTTATTAAACAAAACGAGACTAACAGTAGAAGAAGGTCAGGATGCCCAAATCGATTTGATTCTTAAAGGAACCTCTTTACCTGAAAACGTTTACCTCATTAGTGAAAATGGAAAATTTTTAATGGAACGGGTGTCCAAGAACTTTTTTAAAGGTTTAATTAAAAAGCCAAAAGAGTCATCGTTATTCTACTTTACAGCAAATGATTTTACAAGTGATAAATATCGCTTAAATGTTATTGGAAAATCACTAATAGGTAGGCTTGAAGCAAAATTGATTTATCCAAATTATTTAGGTAAGACTTCAGAAATAATCAAAAACGCTGGAGATTTGAATGTACCTGAAGGGACACAAATAGAGTGGAGTGTTTTAACTAAAAACACAAAAAGAGTTGAAGTTTCTTGGAATGGAAAAAATGAAATACATACAGAAGAGGGATTTAAGTTGAACCGAAAAATAAATAATGATTCCAAATTAAAATTTATACTTCATAATGCATTTAAGAATAAAATTGATAGTTCTCAATGTTCAATATCAGTTATTAAAGATGCTTTTCCAGTAATTGAAGTTGAAGAATTTAAGGATAGTATTTCTGATGGAGTTCGTTATTTCAAAGGTGAAGTAGGTGATGATTATGGATTAAAAAGCTTGTTTTTTGTTTACAAAATCATTCGTGAAAATGGAAAAACAAAAGAGGAGAAATTACAAGTTAGACCTGTTTCTGGAACACAATTATCATATGAGTTTGCTGTTGATTTTCGTAGAGAACAGGTTCAACTTAAAGATCGGATAGAATATTATTTTGTTGTTTCTGATAATGATGGTGTAAACGGAAGTAAGTCATCAAGAAGTCAAACGTATACCTATAAACTTCCTACTTTAGACGAACTCGTTGAAAAAAGAGATGAAGACCAGGAAAAAACGAAGGAAGATTTAAGTGATTTACTGAAGAAAACCGAGCAATTTCAAAAGCGAGTTGAAAAATTGAAGAAAGAAAGTTTGAATTCTAAATCCTCTGACTGGAATAAGATGAATCAGTTAAACCAACTTCAAGAAGAACAGAAGAATTTAATAGAATCGCTTGAGCAAATCAAAAATGAAATGAGTCAAAGTGTTGAAGAGAAAAACCAATTATCTGAAATGGATAAAGAATTACTTGAGAAGCAAGAAATGATTGAAAAGCTACTTGAACAATTAATGGATGATGAACTAAAAAAATTATTGGAAGACTTAGAAAAACTACTTCAAAATAACGATAAAGAGAATATTAAGGATAAAATGGAACAGTTGGATCAGTCAACTGAGGATATGAAAAAACAACTAGATCGCAGTTTAGAGATGTTAAAAAGATTGCAAGTAAATGAAAAAATAGATGATTTAGAAAAACAACTTAAAGATTTAGCAAAAGAACAAGAAGAATTAAAAAAAGATATTCAAGAAAATAAATTATCGAAAGAAAAGGCCATTGAAAAGCAAAATGAAGTCAATAAAAAATTTGAGGAATTAAAAGATGATTTAAAGAAACTGAATGACCTTAATAAGGAATTACAGTCTCCAATGGATTTAGGTGATACAAAGGAACAAGAAGAAAAAATATCCAATGATCTGAATGAATCAAAAGAAAATTTAGAGGATGGAAAGGATAAGAAAGCTGGTGAATCACAAAAGAAAGCTAGTGAACAAATGGAACAATTAGCACAGCAACTAGATCAGAAACAACAAAAAGCAAATCAGAAGCAGCAAGAAGAGGATATGGATGCGCTAAGAAACATTCTAGAGAGTTTAATGACCCTTAGTTTTGATCAAGAAGAGTTAATGAATAAAATGGGTCGTGTAAGCACCTCCGATCCTGCATATCGAAAGTATGGGCGTAGACAGCGAAGAATTATAGATGACACAAAGATTGTAAAAGATAGTTTATTAGCTTTAGCAAAACGACAACCTAAGATTGCAAGTTTTATTGATAAAGAATTAAATGCTATTGAAACAAACCATACAGCTTCAATTGAAGATATAGATGATCATCGTAAAAAAGATCTTTCGAAACATCAACAACTTGTAATGACGTCATACAATAATTTGGCTTTATTGTTAAATGAGGCACTCCAATCAATGCAGTCGCAAATGCAATCACAAGCTCAAGGAAGCGGTAGTTGTAATAAACCAGGTAAGGGTAGACCGAAACCAAGTTCTTCGATGTCTCCAGGTGATATGAAAGAAATGTTAAAAAAACAACTAGAACAACTACAAAAAGGACCTAATCCTGGTGGGCAGAAAGAAGGGGATAAACCTGGAAATAAGCCTGGGCAGAATGGTCAAAATATGTTAGGCCTTGGTAATAAAGAAATAGCAAAGATGGCAGCCGAACAAACGGCTATTCGTCAACGTTTAGAGCAACTGAAAAACGAAATGAATAAGGAAGGGCAAGGATTAGGAAATAAATTAAACCCGCTCATCAAAGAACTTGAAGAACAAGAGAAACAACTTATAAATAAGAATATAAATAAGGAAACAATTAATCGTCAAAAGGAAATATTGACAAGGCTTTTAGAAAGTGAAAAAGCTTTAATGGAAAGGGGATTTGAGGAAAAAAGAGAATCAAAATCTGGAAAAGATGAATTAGTTGGTAACAAAATTCGATTTAATGAGTATAACAAACAGAAGTTAAAACAAATTGAAATATTAAAGTCGGCAGATCCAGTTTACAAGAAGTATTATAAGGATAAAGCCAACCAATATTTCAATGGGAATTAAGAACATTTTCTTTTAATTATCTATGAAAGAAGGATTTACAATTATTGAAGAATTAAAGTTACCCTCAGATTATAATGCTTTGGTTGATGTAGAGAATCTAGTTGATCGTATTTGTTCGGGGTTAGGAGTTGAAGAGGAAGCTTATGGTAATGTCTTAATAGCTGTTACAGAAGCTGTAAATAATGCCATACAGCATGGAAACGAGTTACAAAGGGATTTATTTGTAAATGTTGCGGTTGGAGATAAGCAGGAAGAGTTTTGTTTTAATATAGAGGATGAAGGTAAAGGGTTTAATTTCAGTGACTTACCTGATCCTACTGCGCCTGAAAATATTTTAAAAGAAAGTGGAAGAGGAATTTTCTTAATGAAGAATCTTGCAGATGAGGTGGTATATAATGATGTTGGTAACAGTGTGAGTATATATTTTACTAAATGATTTCGTTTGATTTTATTGATATTGAAATTCCGGGTTTTGACTCGGAATTTTTTGTTTACTCCATTAACGATTTATTGGAGAATGAGGGTTTTGTTTGTGGTGATGTATCTATAGTTTTTTGTAAGGATGAATATTTATTAGGTATTAATAGACAATATCTGAACCATGATTACCATACTGATATTATTACATTTGATTATTCTATAGACGGTGTTATTTCTGGCGATTTATTTATCTCGTTTGAACGAGTAATTGAAAACGCCTTTGAATTTAAAGTGGAAAATAAAATCGAGTTAATGCGTGTTATTTACCACGGATTTCTGCATTTATGTGGTTATAAAGATAAGTCTGAAGAGAATACTGTTGAAATGAGAAGTAAAGAGGATTTTTATATTTCCCGTTATGTTTCACGTGAAACATAATGCGATTAAAGAGTAGATAAAATAATTTTGTTTCACGTGAAACATTAAATATGTTAACTAAATACGATATTATAGTTGTAGGTGCTGGTCACGCCGGTTGTGAGGCAGCAAATGCTGCCGCAAAGATGGGTAGCAAGGTTCTGTTGATTACAATGAACATGAACACCATTGCTCAAATGAGTTGTAATCCAGCTATGGGTGGTGTTGCAAAGGGACAAATTATTCGTGAAATTGACGCGTTGGGTGGTGGTTCGGGAATTGTCAGTGATAAAAGCGCTATTCAATTTAGAATGTTAAATATGTCAAAAGGTCCGGCAATGTGGTCTCCAAGAACACAAAATGACCGAATGCTTTTTGCCACTGAATGGAGGTTGTTACTCGAGCAAAACCAGAATGTTGATTTTTGGCAAGACATGTGTTCTGGAATAATAGTAGAAGGGGAAAATGTGAAAGGAGTGAAAACAAGTTTGGGGATAAATATTTATTCTGATGCTGTAATACTTACGAATGGCACCTTTCTTAATGGCTTAATTCATTTGGGAGAAAAACGATTTGGAGGAGGAAGAGCAGGAGAAAAAGCATCCACCGGAATAACAGAAGACTTGATTGAATTAGGTTTTGAGGCAGGACGAATGAAAACAGGCACTCCTCCTCGGGTTGATGGCCGGTCGTTGGATTACACTAAAATGGAAATTCAATATGGTGATGAAAACCCCTCAAAATTTAGTTATGGCAAAACTGCTGCTTTAAAAACACAGCGCCCTTGTTATATTACTTATACGAATACAGAAACGCATGAATTATTGCGCACAGGATTCGATAGATCACCCATGTTCAATGGAGCAATTAAGAGCACCGGACCAAGATATTGTCCGAGTATTGAGGATAAGATAAATCGTTTCGCTGAGCGGGATAGGCACCAGATTTTTGTTGAACCAGAAGGTTGGGATACCATAGAAATATACGTAAATGGCTTTAGTACATCTTTACCTGAAGATGTACAATTGTCTGCTATGAAATCAATTCCCGGTTTCGAAAACGCTAAAATGTTCAGACCAGGATATGCTATCGAATACGATTACTTTCCTCCTACTCAATTAAAACATACATTGGAAACGAAGCGCGTATATAATTTGTATTTTGCGGGACAAATAAATGGTACCACAGGCTATGAAGAGGCCGCGTGTCAAGGCTTAATGGCAGGAATAAATGCACATTTAAAAATAAAAGAAAAAGAACCTCTTATTCTTTCTAGAAGTGAGGCTTATATTGGTGTATTAATAGATGACCTTATTACAAAAGGAACAAAAGAGCCTTATCGCATGTTCACAAGTAGGGCAGAATATAGAATTCTATTGAGGCAAGATAACGCTGATATTCGTTTAACGCCAATAGGTCATGAAATTGGATTAGCGGACGATGAGTCTTTGGAACGGGTAAATAGAAAAATACAAGGTACAAATGATTTTAAACAATACTTGAAATCAATTGGTATAACTCCTTCAGAGGTGAATCCGTTGCTAAACTCAAAAGAATCCTCACTAATAAATCAACAAGTCAAAATCTCAAGTATTTTAACAAGACCTCAAATAAAATTGGAAGACATAGCTTCTGTTTCAAATAACCTTGCTCTTAAAATATTGGAAATGAGCGAAATACATGATGAAATTCCTTCGCAAGCAGAAATACAACTGAAATATGAAGGTTACATTGATCGCGAAGAAGAGATGGCATCAAAATTAAACCGCTTAGAGAATGTTAAAATCCCCGAAGATTTGGATTACAGACAATTAAAAAGCTTGAGTAGTGAGGCGGTGGAAAAGTTGTCAACCATTCAACCCATTACAATTGGACAAGCATCAAGAATTTCTGGGGTATCACCTAGCGACATTTCCGTTTTACTCATTTATTTAGGAAGATAGGCTTTTTAAGGGATTTGAGAGCACTTATTTTATTTAAATAATAAATCACATTATTAAAGAGATAAAAACCCTTAGAACGAAGTTTTTTATCTAAAAAACATTAGAAATTTTCTATAAAAAACAATAAAATATAGACATTATAAATGGTTAAGATTGGATTATTTGATTTGGTGAAAACAAATCAATTTATTTTATAGTCAAAAAGGGGCAGAAAAAAGCCCCTTTCATTTTTCAAATAAAAACAATTTATGTTTTAATCCAGCGAACCAATCATTTTCGAAGGATCAACAAATAAATCGTATTCTTCCGGTGTAACATGACCTAATCCTACCGCAGCTTCTTTCAAGGTTGTTCCGTTCTTGTGTGCATATTTTGCAATTTCGGCCGCTTTGTAGTAACCAATCTTTGTGTTTAAAGCCGTAACAAGCATAAGAGAATTATCTAAATGTTGTTTTACCATTGGTAAGTTTGCCTCTATTCCCACAGCGCAATTATCAGCGAAAGAAATACAAGCATCTCCAATCAATCGAGCCGATTGTAGCACATTGTACGCAATTACAGGTTTGAACACATTCAATTCAAAATGACCATTTGACCCCGCAACAGCAACAACCATATCATTACCCATTACTTGAGCACAAACCATTGTCAAAGCCTCAGGTTGAGTTGGATTCACTTTTCCTGGCATAATTGAAGATCCAGGTTCGTTGTCTGGAATGATTATCTCACCGATTCCACATCTTGGCCCAGATGATAACATCCGAATGTCGTTAGCAATTTTCATTAATGCGACCGCAGCTCTTTTTAATGCCCCAGATAATTCTACCATTGCATCGTGTGCGGCTAACGCTTCAAATTTGTTTTTTGCGGTTACAAAAGGTAATCCGGTGAATTCAGCTATTTTTTTAGCCACTAACACATCGTATCCTTTCGGAGTATTAAGCCCTGTTCCAACAGCCGTTCCTCCAAGAGCCAACTCTGTAACAGCCACTAAAGCATTATTGATGGCTCGAATCGAATTATCAATTTGTGCAACGTAACCGCTAAATTCTTGACCTAATGTTAATGGAGTCGCATCCATAAAATGCGTTCTTCCTGTTTTCACAACATCTTTGAATTGATCAACTTTCTTTTGAAGCACGTTTTTCAAATGTAATAATCCAGGAATTGTAGTTTCAACTGTTTTTTTGTATGCAGCAATGTGCATTGCAGTTGGATAAGTGTCATTTGAAGATTGTGACTTATTTACGTCATCATTTGGATTTAAGACTTTTTGTTCATCCAATAAATTTCCACCGTTGATAACATGACCGCGATTCGCAATTACTTCGTTGCAGTTCATGTTGGATTGCGTACCGGAACCGGTTTGCCAAATCACCAAAGGAAATTCAGCGTCATGTTGACCTGTAAGAATTTCATCACAAACCTTAGAAATCAAATCTCTTTTCTCTGCAGACAACACTCCTAAATCACAATTTGCATGTGCAGCAGCCTTTTTTAAATAAGCAAACGCATGAATCACTTCAATAGGCATTGACCCCTCTGGTCCTATCTTAAAGTTATTTCTTGAACGCTCTGTTTGTGCCCCCCAATAACGATTTGCAGGCACTTTCACCTCTCCCATCGTATCTTTTTCAATTCTAAATTCCATTTTTTGTTTTTTATTTGTTTTAAATTTTTAATTTTACGTCGAAATCGTCCACAAAAATAATAGAAGATGAGCACTTTTGGAATTGTATTATTTCTTTTAATTGCCGGAATGGCATTTTGGTTGTTGATTTTTTTAATGGGTTTTATTCTTCCCTTTTGGATTACATTAGGTTTGTTTGAGCAATTGCGCCCAAAAAGAATTTTTGAAGATAAAGAAGCCGCGTAAGCTAATTCTAATTAATAATCGTTAATGCATTGGAAATCCCGATGCATTTTTTTTATAATTTAATTAATGATAAAATGAAAAAACTATATTTCTTACTTTTTTTAATGTCTTCATTTTCGCTGTTTTCTCAAAAAACAACAAAACAACTTTTACAAGGTAAATGGCAAAGTACAGAGGATAAAAAGAATATTGTTTGCTTTGTCGGAGACATTAGAAAGGAATCCGGTGACGGTAAGACTTGGGACTCGGAAGCATATACTCTTTCCAATCAATGTGAAAATGAATCAGATTTAGGGAATAAATTAGAATCAACAACTGGAAATTTTATTTCCTGTATGGACAGTGATATGTGTTGGGAGATTCTTTCAGTGAACGCAACAACGCTTACATTGATATATACAGGACGAGGAAACACGCTTACGTACAAGAAGATAAAATAGTTGAATTCTGTGTTTAACTATTAAATCTAAGGGAAGTTTCCTTTTCTGTAACTTCGAGTAAAACATTTGCGCCAAAAATTATTGCACGATTATCGTCAAGATGACCCGCTGGAAAATCAAAACAAATAGGAATTTTACGATATTGAAAGTGTTGTAGAACGATGTCCTCTAAAGACATCCCAAATGGTGCGGTTGTATCCTCTAAATCAGTCATTCCACCGATGACTAGACCTTTAATTTTATCGAGTGCGCCGGCCTTTTTTAAGGCAAAAAACATCCGATCAATATGATAATAGTGTTCAGCAAGATCCTCAAGAAATAGGATTTTATCTTCAAAATGAAATGAATCGGAAGTTCCTAGTAGGCTGTATACAATGCTTAAATTTCCACCTATTAAAAGTCCTTCAACAGATCCAATTTTGTTTTTTTCGTTAAAAAGCGTGGTGATTTTATATGGTTTTCTTTCTAGCGCAGCCAATAAGGTTTCAAATGTTTCTGGCGAATTCTTTTCAAAATTCAATGACATCGTTCCGTGAATGGATTGAACTCCCAAGTTGTTTAATCGGTGGTGAAAAACAGTAACATCACTAAATCCAATTAACCATTTTGGTTCACGCAGCATATTTGCCCATTGAATCCCTTCCAATATTCGAATGCAACCATAACCACCTCTAGCACAAACGATCGCTTTAACTTCAGGATGATCTATACCATATTGTAGATCCTCCATCCTTTCTTGATCTGTCCCAGAGAAATAATTGAAAACCCCAAAGCAATTTTTACTGATTAACACCCGAAACCCTTTTTCTTCAAAAAATTCTTTTGAAAATCGGACAGTTTCCTCATCTATTGATTTAGCTGGAGCTGTAATGTAGATTAAATCTCCTGGTTTTAGAGCGGGAGGAGCAATCATTTTCTATTTTTTTGAATAATCATTTCCGCAATCATTAAATCGTATTGGGTGGTCAATTTGATATTCTCTTCGTTGCTTTCAACTAGGTGTATTACAATTCCAGTTTCTTCCACCAAGCAAGCATCATCTGTAACGTTTTCATGGAAAGGCTGTTCATAAGCTTTTCGAAGAACCTCCGCCCTAAAGCATTGTGGCGTATGAACCAATCGAAAGGCGTTGCGATTAACTGCAAATGTTGTTTCTTCATTAATTTGCCGAATAGACTCTTTTAATTTTAAAACAGGAACCACTGCCCCATGCTCTTTTAGTGCATTAAAACAGTTGTTTAAAGTTTCGAAACTTACAAAAGGTCTTACGCCATCATGAACAGCAATGTATTCTCCCGTGCATCTTTTTAATGCGTTTTGAATAGAATGGTATCTTTCTTCACCTCCATTTACAACTAGGTGAGGAACACGACAATAATATTTATCGATTAATGTTTCCCAATATCCTCGCCATTCGTTCGGTAAGGTTAATATTAGCTCAATTTCAGGGTCGTATTTGTGAAAAAGCTCTAGCGTGTGAACCAAGATAGGTTTCCCTCCTATTACTAAGAATTGTTTTGGTAGCTCACTACCCATTCTTTTTCCTAGACCTCCCGCGGTTATTATTACTGATTTTTGACTCATCTTTCCAAAATTAACAATCTGATGATAAAAATACGAGGTCGCTGAATGCTATTTTTGAACATAACAGATTTAAATCGTGTAACTTTGCAAAATGTTAATAGGCCAAGATTTTGAAAAAATTCAAATCGAATTATTTGGAATTATAATTCAAGAGCCAAATGGTGTAATTTCAGACCTTTTAATGTCCTTTGTAAGCATTTCTCTGGGAATCTTTTTGATTCAAAAGAATAAGCGATCTGAATTCGAAAAATGGTGGATTTACTTCTTTATTCTTTATGGTGTTAGTGCTTTTTTGGGAGCCTGCGGACATGGTTTGTATTATTATTTTGGCGTTTTTGGTAAGTTTCCAAATTGGATTACAGGCATTCCTATAATCTATTTCATTGAATTAGCTATGATTTCACTTTATTCAGATCTTCGATTAAAGAAAATACTCAGGACAATCTCCTTGATGAAAATGATTCTTGTTTATCTTATCTTGGCAGTTCTTTGTTTAACCATTCCAATTCAAGAAAAACCTCAAATCCCCTTTTTACCAATTGCTTTTAACACAATTTTTGGCGTCATTTTGAGCGCTGGTTTTATTGGCTATCATTTTTATAAGAAAGAGAAGTCATTTGGTAAGATTGTTATTGGTGTTTTAATTATGATTCCGAGTGCTTTTGTCTTTTTATTAAAAATCAATCCAAAGCCTTGGTTTGATAAAAACGACGTATCACATTTGTTACTTACACTTGGGATAATTTTCTTTTACTTAGGAATAATTCAAGTTAAAAAAAATTCGTCAGAATTAATTCATAATTCTACCACTTAACAGATATTTTACCAATGGATTTACCTTCCTCGAGTAAACGATGGGCTTTTGCTATTTCGGTATAATTGAACACACCTCCAGAAATTACTTTTAATTCATTTTGCTTAAATAATCCCACAACTTCTTTCAGGCTATTCTGTATAATTTGAGGTCTATTATCTGCGATTTTCAACATATTTACTCCGAGAATGCTTTTCGATAACATCATGAATTTCACAGGTATAAAAAGACCCATTTTACGCAGGAAATTAAGTGTTGAAAAGACGCCAAACTTACCCCCAACCATTTCTGATCCTCCGAATAAGAAAAGTCGTCCGCCAGATCCTATAAGCGCCAAATCTTTTTTCATTGTAGATCCAGCAACCGGATTAAAACTTGCGTCTAAACGATCTCCAGTTAAAATCTTTTTAACGGCTAGTTCGTAGTCTTCTTTATTGTAATTAACTGCGAAGTCTGCGCCCAAATCTAGTGCTTGTTGAATTTTATCTTCATTACCAACTTTTGCAATTACTAACGCGCCCCTTCTCTTACATAATTGAATCAGAAGACTTCCAACACCACCGGCTGCTGCATGAATTAATACTTTTTCCCCCTCGTGAATAGGCGCTAATACATCCGACATGTAATAGGCCGTTACTGCTTGGGTACAAAGTCCTAATGCTAATTCAAAAGGTATTTCTCCAATTTCTGCAATGGCATAATGTTTTGTAATGACGTGCTTGGCGTAACCGCCAAATCGACAGAAGGCTAAAACGCGTTTTCCGATTAGGGTTTTATCAACCTTTGAACCCACTTCAATTATTTTTCCAACCACTTCGTATCCGATTACACAAGGAAAAGGCGGCGCTTCTCGATAAAGTCCGTTTCGAGCCATTACATCAGCGTAATTCAACCCAAAAGCCTCACTTTCGATTAAAACTTCTTCTGCTGATAAACTTGATAAGGTTGTTTTGCGTAACTCAAATGCTTGCTCAGGAGTTCCTTTTTTTTGAAGAAAAATAGCTTCAGTTTGAAACATAATCCTTAAAATCTGGCAGTTATACCACCCATAACTTGGATTGGCTGAACAGGGTAATTGTACCAGCGATAATAGCGTTGACTAGCCAAGCTATTAACTTGTAGGAACGCAGAAACTCTTTTATTATAGCGATATTCGAGCCCAAGATTAATATCTGCAATAAAGCCAAGGTTTTGATAATATTGATTATTTTCTTTGAAAACGCCTTTACCAGTTTCATAAACGAGCGCTTTTCTTCCTCCCTCGAGGTTCGCATCAAGATTTATCAAAAACTTATCATATAAATTGTAGGCCCCACGAAAAGTAAACTGGAAGCTCGGTAAGTTCCAAGCGAACGCCTGATTTTTTGTTTCGTAGGAATAGTAACGAGCGATTCCATCAATTTTTAACTTTTCGTTCATCTGATAAGAAAGACTTCCTTCCAATTTTGTTAAATTCAATGTGTCATAAATAACTCCAAATTTATTTCCGATTGAATGTAGTGTATCTGTCACAAAAAGGGCCTTATTCATAACTTTTGCGAAGCTCGCATTAAGATTAAAACTCAATTTCTTCGAAATAGTCCCTTTAAATCCGCCGTAGAGGTCGAAAGGCGTGTTTTCATTGGCTAATTGAGTGTTTACAAGCATAAATTGATTTTCATCCGACAAGGAGCGAAAAGAGGTTTGTTTTAATTCGCCTCGAATACCCAAAAATGGAATGAAAATGTCATTAAAAAGAGAGTATTTAAATTCTGCTTTTGGAAAGATAAAAGCTTTTGTTTTGTCTCGAATGTCTATTGAAAGCGTAACACCAACTTCTGCTTTTAACTTGTCGTCAAACATTTGTGTTATTACGCCAGGGCTCAAATCAATAATTGTGTTGTTATTTACCAATCCCGAATCAATTGCGGTTAAGACAGAATCACGGATTCCATACTTGTATCCATTAAAACGAACGCCTAAGTTTGTGTAAAAAGTTTCTGAACGATACTTATACCAGCCTTTTGTGTTGAATTTAAAACTATGTTCCTGTGTTTTCCATTCTGAAAGTGAATCGACAATCGGTTTTTTGGTGGTTAGGTAATTATATCCCATCCCAAAACTTAAATTAAGTGTTGATGTGTCTCCTCGATTTGCGATAAATTCGAAATTTCCTCCGACTTGATGAAAACGTTGAGAAATGGAATCAGCAGAGATCGTGTCTACAGGAATGCCGTAGTAGTGAAATCCATTGTTTTTATAGTGTAAATCGCCAGAAAGGTTATAATTACTTTCGTTTATTTTTCCAAAAACATTGAAATCAGAACGATCAAATTGAGCGGGTGCGTAAGTAACTTTTTCTCGGTTTTTTACATCGCCAAAGGAACTAAGGTGTTTAGCACTCATTCCATAGAAATAATTTCTTGATCGCGTTGAATTATAGTATAATTCCCCTAATGGCATAATAGTCGAACCAACCCCAATTTTAGCGTAAAAGGGATAGAGCGGCTTCAATTTTTCGGTTGTTTCAACTGTTGCTGCCTCAATGGTGTCTAGTTCTATTTTTGTTGGCTGTCTGAAAACAAGCATCGGGTAGGAGGGAACATTCGTCGGTTTAATGCTATCAATTATTTTAGGAAACTCGAGGATACGTGAGGCTGGTTCAACATCCCTACTTCCCTTTCCGATTACTTCAATGACATCATTTTGTGCGAAAAGAAAACACCCATTAAAAAGTACAATGAGTAATAATAATTTCTTCATACTATTCTTCATTAATCTCTATTTTCTTTTCATTCTCCGGTTCCTCAATTATTGGCGGGTTTTTAAGCTGCATTAACTCATCCCAAAGGTCATTTGCCTCACTAAGTATACCATCGTCTTGAATAGGATAAAAGTCGATAACCGATTTTAAGTTTTGTTCTGCCTGAAAAAGGTCGTCGTTTACAATGTGAATCCGTGTTTGAAGAATCAATCCTTTTGCAACCCAATAATTATAGCTAGGCTTCATTTTAATTAGGGCTTTAATTTCTGAATCAGCCTGTCCAAATTGGCTTTGTTTGAAGTAGATTTCAGCAAGCGTGTATTTTGACTCCGAACCGATTGCTGTTGTAGTGTTTTTTACTAACCACTCTAAAGACGGAATTGCTTCTGTGTAATTATTCAGTTTAAAATTAGACATACCCTTTGAGTATTCCCCTTCTATTTTTTGTTGGGTGTTAATTGATGGTGTCTCTAAAATAAATTTAGCATAGGAAAGCGCCTTATTGAAATCATCCGTTAAATATGCACAACGCATTACTCCAAGCCGAGCATTAAAGATGTTTGTCGGTTTTGATGCCAATTGGTCAAACCGCTCATAATATTTCAATGCATTTATGTAGTCTGAATGATTATAATAATATGCTGCAGTTCTTGAAGCCGCAGACTCTGAGAAATTGGTAACTGGCGTTTCAAGGTACTTTTCGAAATTCTGAACAGCTTTTAAGGTGTCCTTTTGTTTAAAATAACAATTACCTAGGTAGTAATAAGTTTCATTTACGAAACGACCAGCGGGGAAACGAGATAAGTATGTTTCAAATTTTGAAATAGCTTCACTATAGGTGCTGTCCATGTAACTTTGAAAAGCCGGAGAGAAAAATAAGTTTTCCTTTTCATCGGCAGAAATATTTGCACAGCTATATCGGTCGGCTAATTCAGAGGCTTTTTCTGGTTGTTTTTTGGCTGCGTAAACATCGATTAGACCTTTTACGGTTTCCTCACAAACATCTCTAACTTTCTCATATTCATTCAATATTTTAAGGTATTCAGCTTCAGCTTGGTTGTAGTCCCATTTTTTATAATGTAAATCTGCGATGCTTAAACGCGCGTCAATCAGTAAACTGGATTTCGGAAAATCGATGATAAACTGTTTAAAAATTTGTAAAGCTTCATCATAATTTGCTTGCCCCACATGTGCCCGACCGAGATCATATGTTGCGTTCATTACATATTTAGACTTCTTATATTTTGTGACTAATTCAGTCAGGTTTTTGATGTTTTCGAGAGGTTGATTGTTGTATCCGTATGATTTAGCAAGATAGTAAAGTGCTTTATCATTTAAGGACGTGTTCATTTTTAAAGCTTCAGTATAAAATTGGATAGCTAAATCATTTTTTTCAGTTGTGTAATAACCATCTGCAACGCGAAAGTTTGCATCTAATTTTTTTTCTGCATTTTTTGGATCTGACTGAAGATAAATTCTAAAAATTTTAATTGCTTCTTCAACTTCTTCTTTCTTAAGATGGGCATAACCCATGTTATAATAGGCATCCACTTTTTCTGCTAAAGCATCTGAAGCGGGCGAATTAATAAACTCGCGATAGGTCACAATGGCATCTGACATTTCATTGTTTCGGAAGTGAATATCGGCAATCCAATATTTGGACAACGCGACTAATTTTGGATCCAACGGATAGCGATCAACTAATTTGAAGGCGTTTAAAGCGTCGTTGTAGGTGTTTTTTTGAAACAATTCAACACCGTAATTGAAGGCAACAGTTTGGTAAACCCTTTTTAATCGTGCATCTTTATTAGGAAGCTTATCCAGAGACTCAAGCGCTTTTGCAAAATTGCTCGTGGAAGTATAAACATTAACGAGATACTGAAAAACATCTTCCTTTCTTTTTGAGTGGGGATATTTTAAGAGATAATTTTCAAATGCTCGCACGGATTCATCATATGGATTGATATCCACTTTAAATGAAATTACGGCAAAATTATACAGTGCATCTTCTTGTATTTCTGGGATTTTAGTCATTTCAGAGGCTCTTTCAAAAGCACTTCTTGCGGGTAGAAGTTTCTCTAGATTTTGATAACATTCTGCAATGTGATAAAGTGCGATTTGACCAAGGCTATCATCAACACGAGTAACCTTATCAAACGAGCGAATCGCTTTTTCATAGTTTTTGGTTTGATAATAGGCATAACCTAGCTCATAAGCATCATCACGAGAGGGTTTTTGTTTGGTTTGATATTGCTCAAGAAAGCCGATGCATTTATCGTAGTTGCCAAGTTTGTAGTGTGAATTACCGATGATATGTTGAATGTCTGATTCATTGTTTATAAACGAACAGCTTAAAACAGTTGGGGCAAAGTCAACAACATCTTGATAGCGAGCTTGTTTGTGATAGATCTGAACAATATAGTAAGGAACAACCCCACAAAAGGTAGAATCTTTTCTCAAGCTTAAAAACCCGTCCAATGCAACTTGAAGTGAGTTTTTTAAATAACTCAAATGTGAATAAAAATACAAACTAGGAGCAGCGTACTGACTTTTACCGTCCTTTGAGTCTCGAAAAGAGCTGTAAGCCGTTTCTTTATCTCCATTTTGATAGGAAGCATATCCTAATTTAAAATTCAACTCATCTCGTTGACTCGAATCTAATTCTTTCACGGGCACTTTTTCAAGCCACTTTTGAGCACCTTCGAAGTCTTCCTTTTGAAAAAAGTATTTTCCTATTCTAAAACCAATTTGATAACGATAAATATTTTCTGGAAATCGCTTGTTGAAATCTTCTAATAATGGAATGGCATCGTTATTAAACAACTCCAAGGCTGATATGCCTTCGTAATAAAGAGCTTTAATGTAAAGGGGGTCGTTTTCGTTCTTGTTTTTTTCAATGAATGTCCGAAACTCCTTTCTAGCAGCGCTATATTGTGCTTTTTCAAAAAGCTCTTCTCCACGATAGAAATCAACATAATTTCCGGTGTGCTTTTCGGTCTGTTGTGCGAAAAATAAAAATGGCGCAGCAGAAAAAATAAAAATTATAATACTTCTAAACATAGTTTGACGTATGTAAAATTAAATACCTCGTATTGAGACAAAATCCTGTTCATTAAAAGTTTTAAACCCGTCTTTGTTAAGATAAAAATCACTTGAACACTTATCAAAAAGAAACGATTCGTGAAATTTGTCAAAAAACATATCGTGTCAAAAGTTATTAGTCTCTCGAACGCACAAATTTATCAGCAAGATAAACTCATACTTAAAAATGTGTGGCTTGACCTTGAGTCTACAGAATTTGCTTATTTAATTGGTAAAACGGGTAGCGGAAAAAGTAGTTTATTGAAAACCATATACGGAGAACTTTATCTTAAGGAAGGTGAAGGAATGGTCGCAGGATATAACCTCAGACGAATAACAAAAAAGGAGGTGCCCTTCCTTAGAAGAAAGATAGGAATCGTTTTTCAAGATTTTCAACTTTTAATGGATCGTACCGTAATTCGAAATTTGTATTTTGTTTTGGGTGCAACGGGATGGACAGACAAAGAACTAATACATAAAAGGGCATTATCCTGCCTTCAATTAGTTGGTGTTGAGCAAAAAGCCAATTCAATGCCTCACACTTTATCTGGTGGAGAGCAACAGCGGGTTTCAATCGCTCGTGCATTATTAAATAAACCTGAATTAATTCTAGCTGATGAACCTACTGGAAATTTAGATCCAGAAACATCCGAAGAGATTATGCAGCTATTACTAGCGGTTGCCAAGGAAGAAAACACAGCCATTTTGATGGCAACCCATGATATGCAGATGGTTCAAAAATTTCCCGGCCGTATTTTGAAAGTTCTTGAAGGGGAAGTGAAGGAAATATAGCTTAAAGATTAAGGATATTAACTATCCCATAGTAATAAGCTAAACAATCATTTTCAGGGCTATTTTAAATAAAAGGTTTGTTCGCCGTCTTGTCCTGCCCCTACAACTAATTTTTTTGCGTAAGCTCTAAAACCAAAGGAACTTCCGTCATCAAGGCTCATTCCATATAAATCGGCAAAAGAACCATAGGGCGTAATTTCAACATTGATAAAGTTAAATTTCGCTCCATTTTTATTGACAACTTTAATTCCATAAGTGTTGTATGCTGAGATGTATCCATATTCAATTTCAAGACCGCTATCCGAATTATAAAACTTCTTTCCTTCTAAGTAAGAAATAACACTGCTTTCATCATCAAAAACACTTATTTGTGAGTATGAGGCTCCAAATAGAAATAAAAAAATAGTTAGAAATACTGTTTTCATGGTATAAGGGATAAAATATTAAAAATCACAGGTCGTCTTTACTTGACTCAATTTTTTGAAGATCTTTCATTCGATAAGCAAAAAAAGCAAGGTACATAAAACATAATACGCCAACCCAATAGGAGTGTTGAATTCCAAGAAATTGGTCTGATGCCAGAGCACCTTGTGCTGTTGAAATAAATCCACCGCCCATAATCATCATGATTAATAAGCTAGACGCTGTATTCGTTTTCTCACCCAACCCTGTTATTGCTAAGGTGAAAATGCATGGCCAAAGGGTACTGCAAAATAATCCAACAGAAATAAATGCAAAAACGCTAATCATTCCGCTACTGAAAATCCCAATAATGAGCGCTATAATTCCCAAGAAAGAGTATATAAGGAGTTGACTAGCAGGATTTCCCTTACTTAACTTATCTGCAATAATTAAAATGATTACTATTCCCAAATACGGATAAAAAGATTGAATATCAGATCCTGCAATAAAGTTTACTAGTAAGAAGATGCCAAAAGCAACAAAGGGTAATAAAATGCCCATCAATGATTTTAGTTGTTCACTTAAATTAAAAACACCCGCTGCAGATGTCCACCTTCCAATCATTAAGCTCGCCCAGAATAAAGAAACGTATGGGGCAACAGCATTTTCAGGTGTTCCTAACTTTTGCTTCATAAATTCGGGAAGATTACTAGCCGTGGCAACTTCTACCCCTACATATAGAAAAATGGCGAGCATTCCCAACATAACTTGAGGATATTGAAGCGTTTGAATTATGCTGACTTCCTTCTTTTCTTTCTGGTCGCCAATGTGGTCTGGAACATTTGATAGTTTAAAAACAACTGCAGCCAACAAAAATGCAGCACCTAAGATTAAATAGGGCGTCTTTACGGCTTCTAAATTTAATGCAGTTTCACCGCTTGAAAGACCACCAAAAATAGCAAACGAAACGATTACAGGGCCAATCGTTGTTCCTACATTGTTAATTCCACCAGCTAAACTTAAACGAATATTTCCTTTCGAAGGATCGCCCATTTGAATCGCAAGTGGATTCGCTGCAATTTGTTGAAGTGAAAAGCCTAATCCTACAATGAATAACCCGGAAATTAACAATACAAATGAAGCGTTATTCGATGCGGGAATGAATAATAAGGTGCCAATTGCTGAAATTACCAAACCAAGCGCGAGTCCGTTTCGGTAACCAATAGCATTTAAAATATCCTTCTTTAAAAGAGAGGAAATAACAAAATAAAGTATTGAACCAACGGTATATGCAACATAAAAAGCAAAAGAAATTAGTTGAGACTGAAACTGCGATAAATTAAGTGCTTTTTTGAAAACTGGAATTAAAATGTCGTTACTTGCCGCGACAAATCCCCAAAAGAAAAAGATACTGATTAGCGTTATTAACGCCCCAACTTTTGGTTTGAGGTTCCCTTCGGAATTGGAATTTAATTGATCTAAAAAGGGTTCTGTAGTTGCCGGCATATCACTTTAAAAATTAAATTATTGTCTAAAGTACAATAATTTGTAAAGTTATACAGCTTCTTCGGATTGGTTTTTTTCAATAGTGGAGATTGAAAACATCTTTTTAATGGTTTTCACAATTGCATTTTTATCGAATCCGCAATCTGCCCAAAGTTCTTCTTGTGTGCCGTGGTGGATATATTCATCTGGTATTCCAAGTCGTGTAATTTCAGCCACATAACCTTGATCTGCCATAAACTCAATCACCGCTGATCCAAATCCACCCATCAAACAACCATCCTCAATTGTTATCACGCGTTTGAATTTTGAGAATACCTCGTGCAAAAGCAGCTCATCTATTGGTTTTACAAAGCGCATATCATAATGAGCAACAGAAACACCGCTCGTATTAAGTTCTGCAATTGCCTCTTGTGCAAAATTTCCAGGATGGCCAATGGTTAATATAGCAATATCATTACCACTTGTCACCTTACGTCCAGTACCAATTTTTATTTCTTTAAATGGTTTTTTCCATTCTGTCATTACACCATTTCCGCGAGGGTATCGAATTGAGAAAGGACCTTGGTTTTCCAGTTGCGCGGTATACATCAAATTTCGAAGCTCTTCCTCGTTCATTGGTGCAGAAACAATCATGTTTGGAATCATGCGCATGTAGGCTAAATCATATGCTCCATGATGCGTGGCACCATCCGCACCTACAAGCCCCCCACGGTCAAGGCAGAAAACTACATTTAGATTTTGAAGCGCAACATCATGCAACACCTGATCATAGGCGCGTTGCATAAACGAAGAATAAATATTACAAAACGGAACCAATCCTTGAGTTGCTAATCCAGCGCTAAAAGTAACAGCATGTTGCTCAGCAATACCAACATCAAAACTTCGATCAGGCATAGCTTGCATCATAATATTCAAGGAGCAACCAGAAGGCATCGCAGGCGTGATACCCATGATTTTTTCATTCTTCTCTGCCAACTCGACAATGGTGTGTCCAAATACATCTTGGTATTTTGGTGGCTGAGGCGATTTCGGAACGATTTTAACAATTTCTCCCGTTTCTTTATTAAAAACACCAGGAGCATGCCATTTTGTAGGATTTCCTTCTTCTGAAAATTTATAGCCTGCACCTTTTTTTGTAAGACAATGAAGAATTTTAGGCCCGGGAATATCTTTTAAATCCTCAAGAACTTTTGCCAAACCAATCACATCGTGTCCATCTACCGGACCGAAATACCTAAAATTTAATGCTTCAAACAAATTACTTTGTTTCAATAAACTTCCTTTTAGCGCATTCGAGACTTTTGAAGCAATTGTTTGGGCATCCGGTCCAAATTTTGAAACCTTACCAAGAAGTTTCCAAACCTCATCCTTGACTTTGTTGTAGGTATGCGAAGTTGTTATATCCGTAAGATACTCTTTTAATGCACCAACATTTGGGTCAATCGACATGCAATTGTCGTTTAGAATAACCAATAAATTAGCATCTTTTTCAAAGCCCGCGTGATTCATTCCCTCAAAAGCTAATCCGGCAGTCATTGCCCCATCGCCAATTACAGCGATGTGTTGTTTTTTGTGATCTCCGAGATAACGGTTTGCAACAGCCATTCCAAGCGCTGCAGATATCGAAGTGGATGAGTGACCCACACCAAATGTGTCATATTCGCTTTCAGATCGTTTTGGAAATCCAGAAATTCCTCCCTTTAAACGATTTGTATGAAAACGTTCTCTCCTTCCTGTTAATATTTTATGTCCATAAGCTTGATGCCCAACGTCCCAAACTAATTGGTCTTCTGGCGTATTAAAAACATAATGCAAAGCAACAGTTAACTCAACAACACCCAAACTAGCGCCGAAATGACTATTTCCGATTTCAGAGATTACATCCACAATATAGTCGCGAAGTTCAGTTGAAATTTGCGGTAAATCATCAACTTTAAACTTTTCACGAAGATCTTTCGGAAGGTTGATTTGAGATAAATGGGGTCCTGCTTTATACTGCATGTTCTAAAAAGTTGATCAAAATTAAGCCAAACTAACTAAACAAACATAAAACCATACAAATAGTTCGATTATTATGTAAACATTTAACTTTTGATAAGTGCTTTTCTTTCAAGGATGTAAGCAATGAATATAAAGGATGCGATCAATAAATTATGAACGAAAAAGTTGAAGACTGCTGAACTTGTTTGAATCGAACTTCCCAAGAAATAGAGTCCGATGGATAATCCGATGTATAAAAAGAACTTTTTTTGGTTGTATGGAATGGTGTAAAATCGTTGTCCTAAAAAGTAAGATAACATCATTTGAACGAAGTAAACAATCAATGTGGCCCACGCGCTCGCCATATAACCATAAGTTGGAATGAATAAAATATTAATAACCACGGTGATAATTGCTCCAATTAGTGCGATATAAGCTCCAAACTGCGTTTTTCCACTCAGTTTATACCAAACACTTTGATTGTAATAAATTCCCAAAAAAACATTTGCCATTAATAAAATTGGAACCACAGCTAGCCCGGCCCAATAACTTTCATTTCGAATAAAATGTTTAAAAATATCAATGTTCAATGAAACAACTAAAAACACCAAACAAACGACAGCAATGAATAAATTCATCACATTTACATAAACTTTATTGCGGTCTTCATTTTTCATTTGAGCAAAGAAAAAAGGCTCAGCAGCATAGCGATATGCTTGAAGAAGAATGGTCACAAGCATTGCTAGTTTATAACACGCGCTGTAAATTCCAACTTGTGCAACGGCTTCGTGAAAGGAACTCGGGTTGTTTGGATCGTAAATAATTTGTTTCAATAAAATTCGATCGAGTGTTTCGTTTATAATTCCTGCAAAACCGGCGATTACCAATGGAGCAGCATAAATCAGCATCGTTTTGAATAGTGTCCAATTGATTTGAAGTTTTATTTGGCGAAATGAATTATATAGCAAAAGCGGCTTGACCAGTGAGGCACATAGATTAGCGGCAAGGATAAAAAGAACACCTTCTTCTGGCCTTGACTTATCGAACAAATATAACATGAATACCATGTTCAATAGAATGTTTACACCAATCGATGCAAACTGAATTCCAGCAAACTGAGCAGCTTTTTCTTCTGCGCGTAATCTAGCGAGAGGCAAAGCAGTAATGGCATCAATGCAAACGATTGCACCAAGAAGAATGATGTACTCGTTATGCCCATCTAAAATGATTAAACGTTCAATGTCGTTGTTAAACCACATCAATGACGCGAAAAACAGGACACAAACACCACCGACAGTGAAAAAAGCTGTTGAAAACGTCGTTTCTTTGTCATCCGTTTCTTGTAAAAAACGAAAATAAGCGGTTTCCATTCCAAAGGTTAGCAATACAATCAGGAAAGCCACCCAAGCATAAAGCTCTGAAACAACTCCATAATCCGCTGGATCAGCAAAAACATAGGTGTAAAGTGGAACTAATAAGTAGTTCAACAATCTTCCTATAATGGAAGAAAGTCCATAGATGGCGGTTTGACCTAATAATCGCTTAATGGGATTTGACATTTATCCCCTAAAATTTGGTTTTCTTTTTTCTAAAAAAGCCGTTGTACCCTCTTTAAATTCAGAAGTTCCAAAACATTTACCAAATTCTTCAATTTCCTTTTCAAAACCATTTACTCCGTTTTCAAATCCGGCATTCACTGCTGCAATTGCAGACCGAATAGCCATTGGGGAATTTGGAAGAATTTTATTGGCAATTTCCTCACACTTTGACATAAGTTCTGTTGGCTCGACAACGTAATTCACCAAACCCCATTGCAATGCTTCGTCTGCTTTAATCATTCCTGCTGTGAAAATAAGTTCGTTCGCTTTTCCTTTTCCTACAAGCTGAGGTAAACGCTGTGTTCCTCCATAACCGGGAATTACACCGAGTGAAACTTCAGGTAATCCCATTCTTGCATTACTAGACGCAACACGAATGTGAGCTGACATTGCAAGCTCTAGCCCTCCGCCGAGAGCAAAACCGTTTACAGCGGCTATTACTGGGGTGCCAAGGTTTTCTAAAAAAGTAAACAGGGTTTTCTGTCCATTCATAGCCAGCTCTCCTCCTTGCGAAATTGAAAAATCAGCAAATTCTTTAATGTCCGCGCCAGCAACAAAAGATTTTTCTCCGCTACCAGTTAAGATAATTACACCTATATTTTTGTCCTCATCGGCATCACTAAGTGCATTATGCAATTCTAGAATTGTAGCCTTATTCAGCGCATTCAATTGATTTGGCCGATTAATAATGATATAAGCAATGTGCTCTTTTTTCTCAACGATTAAATTGTCGTACATAAAATTAATTTTGGTTGATAAAGATAATTAGATTGAAGCAGTTGTCGGAATTTTATGTTCAAAATTAAAGGTGAACACCCATAAACTTGTATTTCTTTGTAAATTTGCGAATAATGTCAGACGCTGAAATTCAAAAACCAACCAAGTTTAAAATATATTTGGTTTTTACCAAGTTTCGCTTGTCATTTTTGGTAATTCTTTCAGCGCTCTCTGGTTATCTTTTTGCCGGAGGATCAAATCTTCTTGAAATATTTTATTTAATGGTGGGCGGAACGCTTGTTACCGCTGCATCAAATGGCGCCAATCAAATTTGGGAGAAAGACTTGGATATCATTATGAAGCGCACACAAAATAGGCCTTTACCAAGAGGCTGGATGTCATTAAGGGAAGCATACCTCGTTTGCGCTTTTTCTCTAGTCGTTGGAAGCATTTTACTCTATTTGATAAATTGGCAAAGTGCCGCACTTGGGCTTTTAGCATTTGTCTCGTATGTTTTTATATACACCCCAATGAAGCGCGTAAGCCCTTGGGCTGTTTTTGTTGGTGCTTTTCCTGGTGCAATTCCTCCTTTTTTGGGCGCAATAGCTGCCACAGATAAGTTTGGTTTTCTTCCAGGCATTTTGTTTTTCGTCCAATTTACCTGGCAATTCCCTCACTTTTGGGCTATCGCTTGGGTTTTGTATGATGATTACAAATCTGCGGGTTTTTCACTTCTCCCCTCAAAAACAGGAAAATCGAAACAATCTGCTTTTCAGATCATGCTCTATTCTTTGGCGTTAATCCCTTTCAGCTTGGTTCCTTGGTTGCTAGGTTGGGCGGGAGAAATAACCTTAATCGTAGCGTCAATTCTTGGAATAGGTTTCTTCGTCTATGCTTATCGATTATTTACGAGTTGTGAAACTGCAGATGCTCGTAAACTTATGTTCGCTTCATTTGTTTATCTACCAATCATACAATTTGTGTATGTGTTTGATAGAAATACGGAAGTTATAAATGAATTAATGAAATAATTTAAGTTATGAACTACGAAAAAGAACTAAGTCCAGAAATTCGAGAAAAAATGAAGAAAAACCTTGTTTATGTAGGTATTTTCTCGATAGTTATGTTTTTTGCTGGTTTAACCTCCGCCTACATTGTTATGATGGGCGATTCCTTTTGGTTGAAATATCCTATGCCAACAGGATTTTGGTTAAGTACAGCTTCAATAGCGTTAAGTAGTTTAACCTTCATTCTGGCAATAAATGCCATTAAAAAAGGCAGTCAATCCGGTTTGAAATTATTCATGAGTTCAACCGTTGTTTTTGGGCTTCTCTTTGTTTATTTTCAATTCAAGGGATACAATCAACTTATTGAAAAAGGAATAAACCCGGTCAACAATCATATATTGGTTACAGATGGCCGATACGGAGATTATTTTGAAGTTCGCTACAAAGGAAATTTAATTCAAGTAGATGGCAACAAATATTTGATTAAAGGTCGTGAAATGACAGAATCAGAATTTCAAGACTATCAAAAATTCATGAAGCAATTTGAGAAGGTTAAACAAAATAAACCAATCAAAATGATGAGCTTGAACCCTGATTTTGAGTTGGTTTTTCAATCAGAGCCGGTGCTTATCAAAAATAGAGAGCTTTACAAGAATGACTCAACAAAACTAGATTATGTTGATGAAATTCGCCTCAATTTTATGGCATTTCATGCTCGCGACAAGCGCGGCGATTTTTTTGTTCGAGGAGAATTTGGAAAAGACTTTCACTTGTTTTTTAAAGGTAAAGAATTACAATATAAAACCCGAAACTTATATCACAACGGAAAAATATTAGAACCTTACTTGCAAATAAAAGCAATGGAGACCGCTGACACCGCATCGAGCTTTTTATACATTATTTCGTTCTTACACATTCTCCATGTCGCTATTGCGCTCATCTATTTAATTCGACTTACAATTGGTTCATTTTCAGGAAGATTCACCGCTTCAGAAAACTTATCACTAAGAGTCGGTGGAATATTCTGGCACTTTTTAGGTCTTTTGTGGGCGTATTTATTATTATTTTTGATTTTTATTCATTAAACTTGCAAAAAAATCTTAAAAATGGCAGGACACGCAACTCAACTTGATGCCAAAACTTTATGGGGAGGAAAAGAATCACCATTCCAAACAAGTTATGGTAAATTAATGATGTGGTTTTTCCTTGTATCAGACGCTTTGACGTTTGGAGGGTTATTAGTCGCTTATGGCTTTACAAGACATGATTTTCAGGGAGCATGGCCAATTGGTGAAGAAACCTTTAACTCAATGCCTTTTCTTGGTCATGGTTATCCTTTGCTTTATGTAGCATTGATGACGTTTATTCTAATTGTTTCTTCGGTAACAATGGTTTTAGCAGTTGAAGCCGGACATAGAATGGATAAGAAAGGTGTGGTTAAGTGGATGATTGCTACGATTATTGGTGGGTTTTTCTTCGTTGGTTCTCAAGCTTGGGAGTGGAGTCACTTTATTCACGGTTCTGAATTTGGAAAAATTGAATTAGCTGACGGTTCACAAGCGGTTGTTAAAGGTCACTTTGGAGAAATCAAAAATTTCACAGTTGAAGTAGCTGGTAAACACCATAAAAAAGGAGCGGTAATTAAGGAAGATTTGATGCATGAATTTCAACATGCTGCTGAAAAGGGAAGATTGAAAGATGGAAAAATTCTTTTACATGATGGTTCTATCGCTAAAATTAATAAGGAGGCAGATAGCCACATGCAATTGATCATTAAAAAAGATGGAAAGAAGCATAAAGTAGGAGATGCTCCAATTCATGGGAAAGATGCTGAAAAGATGTATTACGAGTCTCTTTATGCTGGAGAGCCAAACCATGTAATTTATGGAGCTAATTTGAAGCAAAACGAATATGGTCCACAACAATATGCGCAATTCTTTTTCTTCATTACTGGATTCCACGGGTTCCACGTATTTTCTGGTGTTGTAATTAACATTATTATCATGTTAGGTGTAGTTGCCGGAACATACCACAAAAGAGGTCATTACGAAATGGTTGAAAAAACAGGTTTGTATTGGCACTTTGTAGATTTAGTTTGGGTATTCGTATTTACCTTCTTCTACTTAATTTGATTTAGAAACTTTAATTTATTTTCTCATGGAAAGAGATGATTTAATAGAATATTCGTTACATGCTCACCACAATGAAGAGCACGGAAAAGCAGTTCGTAAAAAAATATACTTTGTAACCATCCTTTTAACTGTAATTACAGTTGTTGAGGTAGCTTTGGGCGCTTACATTAAACAAAGTTCAAGTGCTTGGCCATTTGTAAAGTGGTCGTTTGTTGCTATGACTTTGTTGAAAGCTGGTTACATCGTGATGGTTTTCATGCACCTTGGAGACGAGAAAAAAACATTGAGAAATGTTATTCTTATTCCATATATCTTATTTATGCTTTATTTAATTTTCATTGCTCTATGGGAAGCGCTTGAGGTTGGACACGCATGGTCCACTTATGGAGCCGCTTAACAAAAATGGAAACTAAAAGAAATTTTGCCGGTCGAATAAAAGTAGCTATTGCATTTCTACTAGTTTTTGGACCGGCTTTTTTATTGGTCTTTATTGGAACACGAGGCTGTGAACATAAATTCAAAGTTCTTGAAGACTACGGCGCGGTTCCTTACTCCAAATTTGAGATTTATTCCAACGGAAAGTTAGCTCCATCTGACTTTTCTAATTTTAAGGGGAATATCGTTTTGGTAACAACCATTCAAAAAACATGTCCAACAGATTGTGCTATTTCGATGTGGCATGTTGATCAAATGCTCTATCAGCACATTCGAAAAAATAAGCGTAAAAAACTCAAGCAAGTTCGAATTATTTCTTTTGCAACGGATGGAAAAGGAAATCCGCTTTCAGAAAACGAGTTGGAAACCGTTACGCAGTCATTAAAGGATAATGTTGAGGGTTATGATCCAAAACTTTGGATGTTAGCATCTGGAAACCCAAAACGAACTTTTGACTTTGAATATAAAGGACATAAATTGCTTCAAACGGGAAAAGAATTCTATGGGGGCGAAAGCTTTCAAGAATTAATTCTTTTAATCGACAAGAAAAGTCATTTACGGATGGTCCTAAAAGGCAACCAAGAGGGTTTGGTTAGAAGAATGAAGGAACATTTAGCATTATTGCAAAAACAATATGATAAAGAACGAAAGAGAAATGCGAAATAAAGGGTTGATCATTCCGGCTTTAATCTTCATTTTCCTTTTAACGGCGTGTTCAGAAAAACCAAAAAGATTGCCATTTATCGGGAACTTTGATTTAGAATACAAAAAGGTAGATGGTAAAACCATCGTTGATACAGTTTATCCTACCATTCCGAATTTTTCATATTTGAATGAGGATTCTGTTATTGTCACAAACAAAACGTATAAAAATAAGGTTTGGGTTGCTGAATTCTTTTTTGCCACGTGTCCGACTATTTGTCCAATCATGAACACGCAATTGAAAAATTTAAACCGTGAAACAAAGCAATATGCCGAGCACATTCAATATCTTTCATTTACGATTAATCCAAGTAATGACAAGCCTTCAATCTTGAAAAATTACCGTAAGACACATGGGATAGAAGCTAAAAACTGGGCCTTTTTAACAGGGGATGAAGCCGCAACACATCGTTTGGGAATAGAAAATTTTCAGATTTTCGCTGGACGAGACGACGAAGCTGCTGGTGGGTATGCGCACTCGGGTGCGTTTAGTTTAATCGATAAATCAGGATATGTTCGTGGTGTTTATGCCGTTACGAATTTTGATGGAACAGTGAACAAAAACGAATATAAAAGGTTAAAGAAAGAATTAATTGAACTACTGAAATATGAGTACAACATTGAAAAGTGAAGCCCAAATAGCAAAATTTAGAAAATTAATTATTGGGGTATCGATTGTAATTCCAATTGCAGTTGCGGCTTTATTCGGAATACGAATTGACGGTGTAGATTTCTCTTTTCTTCCCCCGTTTTACGCTGGCATCAATGGATTAACAGCAATTCTATTAATTTCAGCTTTGTTGGCAATTAAAAGTAAAAACATGGTATTACATCAGCGTTTGATTCAAGTCTGTTTAATGCTTTCCCTTTTGTTTTTATTGTGTTATGTGGCTTATCATATGACTTCGGATTCAACTGTTTATGGCGGAAATATGAAAGGGGTTTATTATTTTATCCTAATATCTCATATTTTGTTAAGTGTTGCAGTGATTCCCGTTGTTTTGTTTACTTATCTTTTTGCTTGGGAGGGTAAATTTGATAAACATAAAAAATGGACGCGCTTCGCTTTTCCAATTTGGCTTTATGTTGCCGTGACAGGCGTAATCGTTTATTGGATGATTTCACCTTTTTACAAGTAAATAACCGCTAACTTCCCCTCAAATTTTTACCTTTGTGGTAAATGGAAGTTTCACCCACAGAAAAACAATTACGTTACGATAAGGCTTATTTGAGACTAGCAAAAAGTTGGGCTTCATTATCCTATTGCAAGCGCAAACAAGTAGGAGCAATCATCGTTAAAGATGCAATCATAATTTCTGATGGATACAATGGCACTCCTGCAGGTTTTGATAATTGTTGTGAAAACGAAGCCGGCGAAACGCATTGGTATGTTTTACATGCGGAAGCAAATGCTATTTTGAAGGTGGCTCGCTCTACGAATAATTGCAAGGGCGCAACATTGTATTTAACACACTCCCCCTGCAAAGATTGCAGTAAACTGGTTTTACAATCTGGGATTTCCCGTTTAGTTTATCAGGAGGCATACAAAGACACTTCAGGTATTGATTTTCTTGAAAGCGCGGGGTTGGAAGTACTAAAAATTGTAAACATTGACGATGTCTGAAGAACCAAAATCAAATTATAAACTTCCACTAATTCTGGCGCTGGTTCTATGTGTTGGATTGTTGATTGGTCGAGGATTGAACGTTTCAAGTGGAACAACCTCTGGTTCATCTGATGTTCAAAAACTAGAGGACATTCTTAATTTGCTTGATCAACGGTATGTCGATAAGGTAAATAAAGACAGTATTTTTGAGAAGACAATTTCGGAGATGTTACATCGCCTCGACCCTCACAGCAATTATATTTCTGCAAAGGATATGAAGTCGGTGAGTGAATCAATTGAGGGTAAATTTGGTGGCATCGGCGTTCGATTTTTGCTTTTGAGAGACACAATTTGTATTTCAAATGTCATTGAAGGCGCACCATCAGATTTGGTTGGAGTAAAAGCTGGTGATAAGATTATAGAAATCAACGGTAAAAACCTCAGCAAGAAAAAAATTGAAACAGACGATGTCATGGCGCAACTAAAGGGAGAGCCAGGCACCGATGTGACTATTAAAGTTTTAAGAGGCAAGTCAAAAAAATCATTTACGATCACACGTGACATGATTCCAATTAAAACGGTTTCCTGCGCCTATATGGTTGATAGTAATACGGGATATATTTTAATAGATCAGTTTTCAGTTCCTACTGCAGCTGAGTTTAAACAGGCTGCGTTAGGCTTAAAGGCTAAAGGAATGACAAAATTGATCTTGGATTTACGTAACAATCCAGGTGGGGTGCTTTCTGCAGCAACAGAAATTGCAGATGAGTTTTTACCAGATGGGTTAACGATTGTAAAAACAAAAGGCCGTAAAACAGGTGAACAAACCTATAAGTCGAAAGGTGGGGGAATGCTGGAAAAAACGAAAGTTGTTGTTTTAATAAATTCCAATTCTGCCTCCGCAAGTGAAATTTTAGCTGGTGCAATTCAAGACAATGATCGTGGAACAATTGTCGGAAGAAGGTCTTTTGGTAAAGGTTTGGTTCAGGAAGACCGCGGCTTACGCGACGGAAGCAACCTGCGAATCACAATTGCTCGTTACTATACACCTTCTGGAAGATGCATTCAGCGCCCATACACTGGTGACTACGAGGAGTATATGAAAGATGAAGAGCGCCTCAGCAATGGAGAGCTGTATGAACAGGACAAACAGAAAATACCGGATACCTTGAAATTTAAAACGCGTAAGGGTCGAATCGTCTATGGTGGTGGAGGAATTTATCCTGATTTCTTTGTTCCGCTTGATTCAACAGGAAGAACCTTTTACTTAACAGAGCTTCAGTGGAGCGGCGCATTCAGTGCGTTTGCATTCGATTTTGTTAAAGATAAACGCAATCAGTGGAGTTCAGCAAAACAGTTTACACAAGAATTTGATGTGAATGATGCTCTTTTAAAGCGTTTTTGTGTGTTTAGCGAAAAGTATTTTAAAGTTTCGTTTGTTGCAAATGAGTTTAATCAAAGCAAAAAATTAATTGTCAACTATTTAAAATCTGAAATCGGTCGACAAATTTGGACAGAAGAAGGTTTTTACCGTGTTTTCAATCCATTTGACAACGAGTTTCAGGAGGCGTTGAAGCGGTTGAAATAATAGTTTGAATATCCACGAATTTCCCTACATAACATATGGAATATATGGTTTATAATCATATATTTTCTTAAAATCTGCGTATTTAGAACCGGAATTAATAATTTAAATCCAGGTTGAAATTGAAAGTCTGAGCTTATTTAACCAATACTAATTTTCTGGTTTGAGATCTTCCGTTTACTGTTAATCGATTAAAGTAAACGCCTCCTGGCAAATCGCCTGCTTTGAAAATAGTTTTGTAAATTCCAGCTCCAAGATTAGCATCAACTAAATTAGCTACTTTATTTCCCATAAAATCAAACACCTCCATTTTTACGTTACCGCTGTTTTCAATTTGGTATTCAATAACCGTTACATCGCTGAAAGGATTTGGATATGCATTTAAGAATCTGAAATCACTTCTATTATCCAACTCCTTGATTCCTGATGAAACATTACCAGGTTCTTCGATATCTCCAACTGTGTTGTCTGAATTCAATTGAATTCCTCTAAGTACTAAACTCAAATCTGGATCTCCAAACTTTACTCCGTGGTAAGGATTCGTTACAACTCCGTCATCATTGTATTCTTGCGTGATTACATAGTATTTGTCGTTTGCAGCAAAGCCTGCAGTCAAGTCCCAAATAAAAGTGTTTGTATCACACAAGTAAGCGTTTTCAGTAATTTCCTGCCAATCTCCTCCTGTATTCAAATCTTTAACATACAAATATAATTCTCCGTTTGGAATGTAATTCGTATCTGCATACATATCAATAACTTGATAACAAATGGTTGCTTTTCCAGTTTTACTGATTGAAGCTACTGGAAGTTGGAAATAGTAATTTGAATCAGTGTCACTGAATACACTGTTCATATCCCAATTGTCTGTTACCGCATCGTAAACCAACATATCCAAACGGTTTTGAAACTCATTGTTTGATCCGAATTGCGAACTTGTCCAAGCAAATGCTACATAGCCATCATTGGAAGCTAAGGATAACTCATTCAACTTTGTTGCACCATCATTTGTAGCTAAGGTTTGAGCAGGAGTCCAAGTATTTCCATCCCATTCTGCATACATCATATTGCTGTTGTAGGTATCTTCATCTCCGTCCAGGTCATTAATCCAAACCGTTAATACAGCGGCACTATCTGTGTAAACTACACCAACATTTGAGTTTGTTCCCGGTAAATCAGAAAGAATATCCGGAGTGGTGATGCTCCAAGCATCAGCGGTTTCCGTTAAATGAGTGTAATAAATATCACTTGTAGCTGCCGTAGCATCTGTTACTACCCATGTAATCATTGCATCATTATTATCTCCAACCGTTACTAATGCTTCACCCTCTGCTCTTCCACTTTGAGCAGTACTTTCATCGTCGTCTAATTTTTGAACATAAACAATGCTGTCTAAATCATTATCATATATTGCAAACCAAACATCTTGAGCTTGCACAAGGTCAAACTCATCTGAATCAATTGGCAATGAATTTTCATCATATCTGTTTTGCGACCATGTAATAATTGCCGATCCACTTGGTAGAATAGCCACTTTTGGATTGGAAATGGAATTTGAATTAGTAATAACAATTTTTTCATCTGTAAACTCATTTATTGAATTGTCAAGTCTAGAAAACAACATGAATCCAGTATTATCAATATGCTCCAACCAAACAGCATAAAGCGTATCACCTCGAGTCCCAAAGCTTGGCTGTGGATGAAAATCAGGTAAAACTAAAGTTCCAGTATCTTTAAATGTGAATGATTCATAATTTTGGAAAAGGTTGTCCCCACCAGTTTTATTAAAAATTGATAAATCACCAAAACTTCCCGAATACCAATCGTCTGACTGTACACACTTGCTAGGCCCTACGCCCCAAAGGGTTTTGTAACATGCCCTACCATATAATCGTATGTCACCACCATATTTGCCAGTTGAAACTACTGAAGGGATATTTTGATATTCAAAACCTATTCCCAATCTTGCTTCACCTTCAATAGATCCAGAAACCTTAACTGCACCAGCTAAAGCAGACATTTCACCACGAATAAAGGCTTTTCCGTTTAATATTCCTACAATTTTTGTAGTTTGCGTTCCGTTGTCTATAAAGCCCCATTCTCCGTTGGATTCTCCTATAACAATTTGTCCAGTTAATGTTGCATATAATGTTAAGCCAGCATCAATACTAACTTTTACTCCAGTTGCACCGAGAGGAAACTTAAATTTTGGTGTTTTAAATGACATTTCTGGTGATTCAAAAGTTTGCGATGCGACTATTGATAAATTGAAGTTATTATCAAGGCTACATGGGGAATCACTTAAATCGAGACTTTCTGAATAGTCTCTTTGGTTTAATAGATTGAAGTCAAGATTTGCGTTGGAGGAAGATACACTGATGTTTGATAAATTGGAATAATTGTAAGAAGCAGTAAAAACGAATTTACCCACCACATCGAGCGGTCTGTTTCCAATTCCTTTTATTGATGGATTGATTATATAATTATATTCAAAAATTGGATAAATACCATCAAAAGAAATTGTGGATGAACTTGGGTCAACAAAAACATTAGCAACACTTCCACCATTAACTAACCAATGAGGTTTTGCAATAATGTTTAATGGATAATCGGGAGAGTAATCAATAAGATTGTTTGATGCATCATTAAATTCTGCCCAAATGATACAACCAGGAAACATATTTCCCATATCAGCATCCCAGCTGTAGCCATCAGAATTATCTGTATCCGTATGTGAATCATAAACGGTTGAATAAGTGGGATCTGTTGAATAAAATGTCACAGAGGTTGTTCCTTGGGCTTCTGTGTCGACACTTATTAAATTATACACACCAACGATTCCTTCGACGAAAGTTCCGCTTAAAGTAGTTGTTAATGTTTGTGCATTTATTATGGAATAGGACAATATAGTGGTCGCAAAAAGTATAAGATGTTTCATATGTATATAATTAATTTTTTAATGTTCATATGGACCGCGTAAGCAGCCACGAAGTGAATCGCCATATAATATATTCATTCGTGTTTGTGAGCATTTTGCTCATGGCTTATTTCATATAAAAGTTCTTTAAAGGGTAAATTTATGCTAAATATTATATTATTGTGTTAAAAGTGAGTAATATCTCGAGAAAAAAGGGGAGTACTGTCAACTAATAAAATTGATGTAAGTCTATAATTTTTTGTTTTTGGAAGTGTAACGGCCTTTTAGTTCTCAATCCAAGACTTACTTCTCCAATAAAAAACTCTTTGCTGCCTCAACGATAGATTTACTGTGTGCAACAACACTTTCTAACCCATCAATTTGAATTTTTTGATCCCCGTTGCCTGTGATTTCAATAAAGTGTTTTCCTCTGTTTGATGTGATTTTAGCAATCATTTTACGTTGGTTGTCATCCACTAAAATATTGAAGCTGTTCTTTTGATCACGATAAGAAATTCTTGAATAATCGATTTTTTTGAGGCTATTGATGATAATTGTTTTGACTGCATGATAAATTTTTAATTCTTCACCAGTAGTAATAATGACATTACCACTTTTTGATTCTTCTTCAATTAATTTAGGCAATACCTGTTGAATGGAATTTGAATTAATTAATGTTCTTAATTTATCTTTTATTGCATCATTCATTCGTTTACCAGGCATTCGCGCAAAAACCGCTTTAATTAAATCATCCGATGGGTTCAATAATTCTTCACAAAGAGCATCACTAAAACCTTCTAAGAAAAAACAATCGTGCGCGTCTTCTAAAATTTGCTTGATAAAATTATCTGGGTTATTCTTGTGAAATTGAGCGAATTGTTCGATTTTCATATCATCAATTTCCGTGAAATCTATAGTCAGAAAAGGATTATGATGAAGAATGTTTTTTTCTTGATATTCAGCATAAAAACGCCACTCCAATCCATTTGTCAGAATACCAATTTTAGATCCTTCCGTACTCCCAAAATAACCATTTAATTGTGATGCTTCTTTATCCGTTAGTTTCTTTCCGAGCGTTTTGCATTCAACAATAATTTCAGGTTTTTTCCCTTTAACTATTAGCCCTAAATCAGCTTTATTGTTTTTTTGTCCCCATCCAGCATTGATCTCCGTTAACATATCACGGCTATCCATACGACTATATCCTAAAATCTCGAGTAATGGTTCAATTAAATACATGCGAGTTTGAGCTTCATTTGTACATCTTTCTTCTAAGTTCGAAAAATCAAACTTGGAAAATGATTTTTTTACTACGGCGACTATTTTTTTATCTACTGTCATGTTAAATTTGTCATATAAGTGCTTCAAATCTACAAAATATGTTTAAAAATACAAACGAATATATGCAATTATATATACGATAATAATTAAGAATTTTACATCCTATTCAGGAATTTTGCTGAATGCAAGAAATCAATATCGGTCAGCAAATCAAACAGGTTTTTGAAACGAAAGGGATTTCTGTGACAGAGTTCGCAAAACGCATCAACAAGTCACGAGAAAATATTTATTCCATCTTTTCGAGAAAAACAATCGATACGGGTCTCTTACTTTCTATTTCCCGTGTGTTGGATTATGATTTTTTTAAACTTTATAGTGGAAGTAATTATGTGCTTCAAGAAGAAGTTCAAAAATTGCAGGAAGAAAACAAACTGCTGAAAGATTACAATAAGTTACTTCGTGATTTGAAAGGAAAATAATAGATTTTCCGCAATATTTAACTCTTAAAAGCGAATTATATATCTTCCTCCCTATGAGGCAGGATCGCGGAGGGTGAAAACTCCGGCTTGCGCAACGTACGAATTTTTTCTATTCACCTCCCTTAGTCACTCCAATTAGAAGAAAAAAGGAAAATTAATCGGTTTCCCTGATTATTCTCCTTTATTAAACGAATAATCACATGGACTAGAAGTTAGTTTTCTTACTCCTTTAACATAAATTCCTTCTTGTAAACAATAGCCCCGACCATAATCTACTAAATCTACGTTTTCTATAAAAGGGCCGTCTAAAATTCCATTTTTGAAAGTGTGCTGCAAACGAATTTCGCCATTAGAGAAATAATCAATGTTTAAACCATCAGGAATCCCGTTTTTGTAATTGAATGCTTCTCTCGGAGATCCGTCCTCTTGAAAATGCTTTAAAGATTTAATTTTTCCATTTTCAAACGAATACTCACCAATCACATTGCCCTCAGCATCGATATCAATGCAATCGCCCGTGAAAAGTTCATCATTTCGATATGCTTCCTCAGTAATTGTATCTCCGATTCCAATGGGTGTCCAGAAAAAACTATTTCCACACCAAATTCCCCGAACGATCAAAGCATTTTGATGTTCGCATTCTGAAAAGAATTTATTACCACATGCAATCGTGATTTCTTCTACAAGGACTTGTCCAAAAACGCCAACTGATAAGGACAAGAAAACAAAGCTAAAAAGTGATTTTTTCATATGTAAATAATTTGTTTTCATGGCTAAATTCATATTGAAATAAACTCTGTTCGAAAAAAACGTTACAAATTCAACTTATTGATTGCGTTAACAGTTGAATGATTTTTAATTTTGAATAAAATTTAAAAATTATGAAAGCATACGTTTTTCCAGGTCAAGGAGCTCAATTCACCGGAATGGGTAAAGACTTATATGATAATTCTGATTTAGCGAAATCAATGTTTGCAAAAGCCAATGAAATTCTTGGTTTCGACATCCAAAAAATTATGTTCGAAGGAACAGAAGAAGAATTAAAACAAACAAAAGTCACGCAACCAGCGATTTTTCTTCATTCTACTATTTTAGCGGCTTGTCTTGGTGATTCATTTCAACCGGATATGGTTGCCGGGCATTCGCTTGGAGAATTTTCTGCACTTGTAGCTAACAAAACCTTGAGTTTTGAAGACGGATTGAGATTGGTTTCTCAGCGTGCACTCGCTATGCAAGAGGCTTGTGAGGTTGAGCCTTCAACAATGGCAGCAATTCTTGGTTTAGAAGATGACGTAGTTGAAAAAATCTGTTCCGAAATAGATGGCGTTGTTGTTCCTGCTAATTACAACTGTCCAGGGCAATTGGTGATTTCTGGTTCGTTCCCTGCTGTAGAAGCGGCTTGTGCGAAATTATCTGAAGCAGGAGCTAAACGTGCGATGATCTTGCAAGTTGGTGGAGCTTTTCATTCCCCATTAATGGAACCGGCAAGAGAAAAACTAGCAGCAGCAATTGAAGCAACCCAGTTTTCTAATCCAACATGTCCTGTTTATCAAAACGTAAATGCGAAAGCTGTTTCAGATCCAGAAGAAATCAAGAAAAACCTTGTTTTACAATTAACTGGACCTGTAAAATGGACACAAATTATGAACAATATGCTCGGTGACGGTTGTACAGAAGTTATTGAGGTCGGACCCGGCAAAGTTCTTCAGGGATTATTCAAAAAAGTGAATCGCGAATTACCTACTTCGAGCGCAACGTTGAATTAGTTTATGGAAAATGAAATAAGGATGCATCTTAGTGTAAACCTTAAAATTTAAACCATGAAAAAACTAGTTACAGTGTGGATGCTCATTTTTGCTGGAAGCACATTTGCTCAAACCGCCTCAGGTGATATTGTTGGTGAATTAGTAAGCTTAAAAAACAACCAGCCGATCATCGGTGCTAAAACCCTTATTGAAGATAATGGTAGACGCTATCAAGCGCTAACAGATGAAAACGGTCGTTTTCGTATGACAGCAATCCCTGCTGGAAAATACACCATGAAAATCTATTTTCTCGGAGACACCATGAGCAATATTGCAGTTGATGTTCCAATTGAAGCTTATTGCAATCTGGGAAAAATTGAATTTGATCCAAAGGTTGTGGCACAAAGAGGGGTTAAGATTACACCGAAAGCAACTATCAAATTTGGTGAAATTCCTGTAGAGGAGCTTACAGCAATGGAAATCAAGCGAAGTCCGGTGAAGTTTGATGTGAAGGCACTTGTAACCACGATGAGTTCTGAAGTGAAATTATCTGAGGATGGCGAATTAATGTTTCGCGGCGCCCGAAAAGGCGATATGATTTACGTTTTGGATGGGATTAAATCAAATGAAGTTTTCAATGTACCAAGCTGTTCAATTGCTAGAATGATGGTTTATACCGGAGGTTTACCAGCCAAATATGGTGATACACTAGGAGGAGCTGTAATTCTGGAAACGAAAAGTTATTTTGACTTATACCGTCAATGGCAAGCCGAAAACGCTGAATAATTTTCCATAAAATACTAATTTAGTCTCCATGAAGCGAATCGGATTAACGGGAGGCATTGGTTCAGGAAAGAGTTTTATTGCTCAAATCATTGAACATATGGGTTATCCGGTTTATTATTCCGATGCACGTGCTAAAGAATTAACGAAATCAAATCCAACAATTAAAATGGGTTTGATTTCGCTTTTTGGTGAAGAAGTATTTGAAGGAAATCAACTAAACGCCGAACTTATTTCTTCTAAAATTTTCCATAATGATGAGCTCCGAACAAAAGTCAATGAACTCATACATCCAATCGTTCGAGCTGACTTTGAAAAATGGGTTTTAAATCAGCATTCAGCATTGGTTTTTAATGAGGCCGCTATTCTTTTTGAGACTGGGTCGTATCGGAACTTTGATGCTACCGTATTGTTATGCGCTCCAACAGAATTAAAAATTGAGCGAGTGATGAAACGTGAAAATTGCTCAAGAGAAGCCGTTTTGGTAAGGATGAACAATCAATGGTCGGACGACGAGAAACTCAAACTAGCAGACTATTCAATTCTGAATGACGATGAAACCCCAGTTCTAATTCAGTTGGAAGCGGTTATTAATGAGTTATTAGTCTGAAAACAAAAATCAACCCGATCATATTGTTAAAAATATTATATATATTTGTGTAATATAATTTAACATAATAAGGTGTTATGAAAAAAATAATCTTTTGCTCATCGGTAGTTTTTATATTATTTAGTTGTAAAAAAGACATTGAAGATTGCAATTGTGGAACGATTGCGAACGATGGAATTAGCACTAATTCAGATGGAACTTCTTGCTATTGGCTTGAAATAAGAAATTCATGCACAGACAATAAAAAAACTTTTTGTTTTGATCAAGACGTTTGGATGGATGCAAATCCTGGAGAGTCTTTCTGTGTTACCAACGAAAGTGGTTGGTAGGCAATAAAAGGTTCGACGAGTTCAAGCTTTACTTTGATCACAAAGGTTAAATTATTTGATTCAATTTTATCGCTAATAAACCAATTTAATCGAAAAGGTCTTATTTTTATCCAAATAAGTAGAGCATTCTTCAAACGTTGGAACGGAAAATCGCGGACGAATGTTATTTGAAAATGCATATGCTTCAGTTGGGATTCCAAATAAATTTTTATCACAAACTTTATTGTTGTTTTCATCGTGAAATAAGCAAACAGCATATTTTCCCTGCTCTAAGTTTTTAAATTCATAGGTTAGGCTCGCATCATCCGGTTTAATTCGTGCCAAGCGATATGTCTGTCCGACCTTTGCAAATTTCTTTGGATCTTTATAAAGAGCTATTTCAATTTCCCCTTTGTGATTTTCAATGCCAGTAAGCTTCACCGTAAGGGAATATTGCTTTTGTGCCAAACCAATAGAACTGAAAACCAATAGAAATAAAAAGAAAAATAATCGCATCTGAACTTAAAAGTCGGTTTTAAAAATCTTATCCATCCAACTAAACGTAGAAGAATAGTTTCCTGTCAATTTAGAATGATGATCATCATGATGCTTCGTTTTACTGATGAGTGGTAGCTTACTTAAAATCGGCAATTCTAAATCACTGTGAATGTGAATTTCATGCAGATTCCTCAAAAGACCGAAAATCCAAAATGCATAAATATTAATGGGCATAACGAGCATAATTGCACCAAAACCAATTACTGGGCCAATTGCACCGATCATCCATTCAAGTGGATGCGCATAAAGGTATTCAAGCGGAAAAGGGGTTGTAGCACGGTGATGAATCGAATGTACATGCTTCAATAAAAACTTATTTTCGTGCAAGTAACGATGGTAGGCATAAAACCAAAGATCATCGAGCACAAAAGCGGCGATTACCTGAATAGGAATTACCCACCAAGCAGGCCAAGCAGTATCAAAATAATCAAAAAGCGTGTAGGCACCAAAAGCAGAAAGTCCAATTAAGGTCGCCAGATTGAACAGAAAAAGTGGCATTCGGCTCCAAAATAAACCAGATTTATAAGGTTTAGATTGAATACGGTACTTCGCGAACAGTTTTGTATTCAAAACCAAGTAGCTGTAAATAAACCCAAATGCATTGGATGCAATCAATAACAAGGCTGTTCCCCACGCTGCTGTTGATGCGGTCATGATCTTAATGCAAAGAGGTTATACATATATGTATGTTCGAGTCCAACTTCTCTTTCTGCATGAAGACGGGTGAAACCTTTGGACGTAAGTAATTCTTTCGTTTTATTCAAGCGATTATCGATGTCGTGCACTTCAATGACCATGGATTTGATGATTGGCCAATGTCTTTCTTCTATTCCTTGAAGAACAGCCCATTCAGCGCCCTCACAATCAATTTTCAACAAGTCAATACGATCTAATTTTTCTGAATCTATAATCTCCGAAAGCGGTTTTAGTTCACAATCAACTTGTTTACTTCCTTTAACCAATTGTTTGGCAATAATTCCGGCGAAAATCGGAGGAATCAACTTCATCCATTTCATTCCTTCAGGCGGATTCTTCATGGTTCCTTTAACCGCATCGCGAAAAGCCGTTGGATTTTCATCCCATTGTTCCGGATGGAGCGTAGATAGCGCAGGAGTATTCGGAAAATAAGTAAACGTTGCTCGACTCGGTTTATCTGAAACGCCACATCTTAAAACTTTGATTCGATCATTGGCTATTTCAGTTGCATTTTTTTGAAGCACATCCGCTATATCTGGAATCGGCTCAAAACAATATGCTTTTACATTCGGTCCTTTTTGAATAGCACGAACGCCAAAAACACCAATATTTGCACCTACGTCAAATACAACATCCCCGTCTTTTATTTCAATTCCATTTTGAAGATAGCCTTCCACATGATGATCGAGCATTTTGGCTTCTGGCTTTCGCAAGCAATAGACCTCTGTTCCGTCAAATAATTTAGTCTTTGTCATAAATGTTTTCTAAAGTTATAAATTTTACAACAAAATCTTAGAATCTTTATGTTAATAAAACTATATGTGAATCGTCTTTAACGAAAGTGAAACAGAAGAAATTTAGTTTGAAGAAATAATAAATACATTTGACTGATTAAGAATGAAACAAAAGTCGCTCGGGATATTGATTGGTAAAAAGAACTATTCAGAAAGTAGTTTGATTCTCTCATTTTACACGGAGGAAAACGGCTTAATATCTTTCATTTTCAAAGGCGCAAAGAAGAAAAAATTGGCAATTTTTCAATTGGGAATCTATGAAATAGTTTATTTCAAACGCCCGGAATCAAATCTTGGAATCATTAATTCGTTAGAAATGGCGGTCACTTTAACGGATATTTATTCGAATCCTCAAAAGTTGATTTTAAGTTTTTTTGTGGTTGACACATTGAGTCAAACGTTGAAAACGGAGCAGCCAGATACAGAACTATTTACTTTTATTAGAGACCGCATTTTACTTCTTGAAAGCCTTGATGAATTAATCTTGTTTCCAATTACTTTTCTTACAGACTTGATTAAACAACTTGGCTTTTCGCCGCTAAATGAACAAAACGAACCGAGTGGTTTTGATTTAAAATCCGGCCGCTTTACTCACCAAAAAACCCAATACGATGAGCAGGCTGTTAAGTTGATTTATTTCTCATTCGTTGGTCAAGAATATTTGTTTGACAAATCCACCGCTCAAAAAGCACTTTTAATTTTATTGGACTATTGTAAACTTCACTTCCCTAATTTCAATATTGATAATTCAATAAAAATAATTAGAGAGACGCTTTATAATTAAAGTAAGATAAGAAATTCCCCGAAATTATTATTGCCCAATATACATAGGATTTACCCGATTGGCAGAAATATAACCCTCTGTTCCATCTGGTGCTACTGCTCGGAGCCAGTTTTCATTGGTAATTAATACTTGAAATTCTTCGCCATCATTTATTTGTGCTACAATTGCTGATGAAGCAGAAGGAGATTTACGAAGATTCGTGTATCCGTCTTGGTCATTTATTTGAGCAAAGTACCATTCTCCAATTAAACAAGCGTTGCCTCGCATGTCAGTAAACTTGGGTTTTGCAATTTTTTCTTCTTTTTTGGGTTTTTCTGACGATTTTTCTGCTTCCTCTAGCATTTTAGCTTTTTCCTCTAATAACTCTTCTTTTTGTCTTAAAAGTTCTTCTTTTTGTTTATTAAGGTCCGCTGCACCGCTATCCTCTGCCTTCTTTTCTTGACATGAAAAAATTATAAAAAATGATAACGCAATTAAAATCTGTGAATAATTCATGGTTTAAGATTTGATTTACAACAAATATACACAAATTTCGAGTTGTTAAAAATCGATTTCATCTATTTTGGTTGTTCCCGAAAAATTGGCTGAGTTATAAAAAATCGATTTAAAACTTTCTATTTACATTTGTTGTTATCATTTTATTGATACATCGATTCCATGGAAAAAAACAAAGAAGTAATTATTATCGGAGCTGGTTTAGTTGGTTCCTTGTGGGCCGTTTACTTATCGAAAGCAGGTTATAGTGTCACCATCTACGAGCGTCGACCAGATATTCGCAAAGCCGAGATTTCAGCTGGAAAATCGATAAATCTTGCACTTTCTGTAAGAGGATGGACAGCTTTAGATGCGGTGGGTGTTGGTGATGAAATTCGCGAAATCGCCATTCCAATGTATGGTCGTATGATGCATGACATAGAGGGAAAACTAACGTATCAGCAATACGGAAAAGAGGATCAAGCCATTTTTTCGGTTTCCAGAGGAAAGATAAATGCCAAAATGATGGACATTGCTGAGAAACACGGAAATGCAACCATACATTACAATACCGAATGTAAAAACGTTGATTTGAAGAATGGAATAGCTTTTCTTAAAAATTCAATTACGGGCGAAGAGTTTAAAGTCCAAGCCAACTTGATTTTTGCTGCAGATGGTGCTTTTTCAGCTGTGCGCTACAATGCAATGCAGAAATTAGATCGCTTTCAATACAGTCAAAATTACATTGCTGATGGATACCGCGAATTGCTCCTACCAGCAAATCCAGATGGGTCATATCCAATGGACAAAAACGCCTTACATATATGGCCTCGCGGACGTTTTATGCTCATCGCATTAGCAAATGAAGACGGATCATTTACATGTACTCTGTTTATGCCGCATGAAAATGATGAATTTTCGTTCGATAAATTAAATTCCAAAGAAGCAGTTAACAACTTTTTCAAAACGATTTTTCCTGATTTCTACGAAATGATGCCAAACATCGCTGATGCATGGGAAGACCATCCGCTTTCAAATCTTGCAATTATTCGTTGTTATCCGTGGACTAAAGGAAAAGTCGCGCTAATGGGAGATGCTGCTCATGCTACCGTTCCGTTTTATGGCCAGGGAATGAATGCTGGGTTTGAAGATTGCACTGTTCTATGGGGATTGATGCAAAAACACAATGAAGATTGGGATAAAATTTTTGCTGAATATAGCCTCACGCGAAAACCGGATGGCGATGCACTTCAGGATTTATCTCTTGATAATTATTATGTAATGCGCGATTATGTGGCTGATCCTGACTTTTTATTAAGAAAGAAAATCGAAGCAAAATTCAGTGAATTGTACCCAAATAAATGGTTGCCGTTATATTCTCAAGTGACTTTTAGTAATATTCGCTACAGCGTTGCTTACAAACAAGGGCAGTTGCAGAATGAAATCATGGATCAGATTATGGAAATGCCTGAAATTGAAAAAAATTGGGACAATGAACAAGTGATGAATCGAATGTTGGAATTAAGTCAGGATTTTAATTTTTAATTATGTATCGGATTTTATTTGTTTTTCTATTGATTTCTGGATTTTCATTCGGACAAGGTGGTTTCAAAAAGGGATCAAAAGGGAATGATTACATTATGGTAACAAACGACGGAATTCAATTTGCTTTTGGCCCAACTTATTTATTGACTTCAAAACCTATATCAGGTTTAATTTCAGATAATAATGGCGTCAGAGGAGACTATAAAATTACTCCAAGAAGTAATTTTGGTTTTTTCGCAGAGTTTGGAATGGTACATTTTCCAAAATGGAAAGGAATCCCAATAGGGTTCTTGAAAAAAAGTAGAATTTTGGATTACGTTGATTGGGGTGTGGGTTATCGGCAATATTCTGGAGAGGAATCAACTACAATAACCATTAAAAATGCTTTAGGCGATGTTGTTTCTACCCAGACAGGCACTGGAGAATTTAAAAACGGTTATTTATTTGGCCGAATTTCCGCGCATACGCTTGTTTATTTTGGTAAAAAGAAAATTGATAAAGCCCGAAAATACTTCATTGATCAAAGTTTAGGTTTGAATTTTGACTACAATCTATTTCCTGGCGATACAAGTTACACCAATGGTTTTACAGACTACAAGCAACCTTTAGAATTTCAAAAACCACTTATGCTCCAGTTGCATTATTCACTTGGCGTTGGAATACGATTGAATCGCGCTTGGATGATGGTTCCAGGAGTTCAATTGCCAATTTTAGGTCTTTATCAATGGAATGGATTAAATGCTCGAATGGACTGGTTCTCATCTCAATATTGGCCAGTTCAGGCGCAAATTAAATTTATTAAACTATTTGAGCGAACGCCAAAATGTGGTGCTTATGGCGATTCTCAAGACGCTGAGTATGACAAGAAATTCCGAATGGGAAATTAATTCATCCAGTGCTTTTGAACTTGTTTGGGAAGTTTTTTTCTAAATTTTTTGATAACAGAATCGCGGTTTGAAACATTTCCGCAGCGCAATACATCACGATAAACCACCTCGTTATTTCTAAAAAAAGTAAACTCAAAACTTACCGAAGTAGCTTCATCTCGGTATATATGGTAAATACTCGCCATATTAAGCGCTTCCTCTAAGGTTAATTTGGTAACCGAAGGTTTGAATTTTCGGTCATAACCACGGACATTCACGATTAAATACGTATCAAAACCCTTCGCAGCAATCACTTGTTTAATTGAATCCGTAACTAGGTTCACAGCAGACGTACCTTGCTTTAATAAATTTAAAGAAGGCGATGCTTTTATACCCATATTATTAAGTAATTCTGTAACATTGACCTCAATAGCATAGCGGTCTTCTGGCTTATCGAATTGACCAATAACAAGTGCGTTTTTCAATTTCAATCCTTGAGAAAAAGCAACATTTGAAATTGAAAATAAAAGAAAGAGTAAGATAATAGTTCTCATATTGCTTTTAAAAGACTTGCTTCGCGATTTTTTTAACCGAAGAAGAATTTGACATTGTGTAGTAATGAATGCATGGAACCCCTGCCGCCTTAAGCTCCTTGGATTGCTGAATTCCCCATTCAATTCCAACCTGTTCTACTGATTTATTGTCTTTGCATTTTAAAAGTTCGCTTGACAATTCAATTGGATAATCGATATGGAAAAATTTAGGTAAGAAAGAAATATGAGTTAGGTTTTTAATCGGTTTCAAACCTGGAATAATGGGAACAGCGATTCCAATTTTTCTGCATTCTTCAACAAATGAAAAAAACTTTTTGTTATCAAAAAACATTTGGGTAACAATATATTCAGCACCGGCATCCACCTTACGTTTAAGGTTCTGTAAATCAAACGCTAAATTCATCGCTTCAAAATGCTTTTCTGGGTAACCAGCGGCACCAATACAGAAGTCTGTGGGTTCAAGTTGCACATCATCCATCATATAGTTGCCTTTATTCATATCAGAAATCTGGTGAATCAAATTTTCTGCAAAGGCATGTCCATCTGGATGAGGCCTAAATGAACTTTCCGTTTTAATTGAATCTCCTCGAAGTGCTAAAACATTGTCAATACCTAAAAATTGTAGGTCAATTAATGCATTTTCAGTTTCTTCTCTGCTAAATCCTCCACAAATCAGATGCGGAACGGCGTCAACTTGATATTTGTTCATAATTGCAGCACAAATACCGACTGTTCCCGGTCGTTTTCTGATGGCAATTTTTTCAAGTAAACCATTTTCACGCTCTTTGTAAATGAACTCTTCACGGTGATAGGTTACATTCACAAATTTTGGCTTGAACTCCATTAAAGGGTCTATTCCGTCATAGATTGACTGAATACTCTTTCCTTTCAAAGGAGGTAGGATTTCGAATGAAAAAAGCGTTTCCTTCGCTTCTTTAATATGTTCAGTAACTTTCATTTTAGTTTTCGAGGATGACAAAGATACTTCTTTCGATTATTTTAATCTCAAGTAAATTGATTTTTTAAATATATTTGCCCAACTTAAAATTTATAAAAGAATGAAAGCAATTAGTAAATTTATTTTAGGGAGTCTTAGTGCTCTTTTTCTATTCAGTGCATGCGGGAAGTATGAAGGAGGTCCTGGTTTTTCGCTTGCCACTAAAAAAGGTCGTTTAAGTGGAACTTGGGAAGCATCATCTATTGAATATTCCAATGGAAACGTAATCACAATTGATCCAGGAACAATTGTTCTAACTTTTGAAAAAGATGGGGCTTATACATCTAATTACATTGGTTTTTCATCGACTGGAACCTGGGAATTTAATGATGACAAAACTGCAATTACAACGACAATAAATGGGAGTGTTAATACCACGGATCCAATTTATCGCTTAACAAATAAGGATCTTTGGTTTAAAGATGCGGATGGCGATATCAATAAATATTCTAAAAAGTAAGCTTAATTAAGTTAAGTTGGAAGGGTTGTGTCTTTTGATGCAACCCTTTTTTATTATGCTTGCGTCTCACGAATTGCTTCTAGGATCAACTTTCCGGCCTGAATAATCTCCTGCTCTGAAATATTCAGCGGTGGAGACAAGCGAAAACTATATGGATGTGATAAAAACCAAAAGGTAATCAACCCTTTTTCCAAACATTTTTCGACAACTTTAGCAACACGTTCTGACGATTCCATGTCAAATGCGAACATCATTCCAATTCTACGAATAGCTTTGATTTCTTGGCTTTGAGAAATTATTTTTTCCAGAAGTGCTCCCAATCGTTCGACTTCATCCCAATCAATTTCAGTTTTCAGAACTTTTAAAAATGCACTAGCTGCAGCGCAATTAACAGGATGTCCGCCAAAAGTTGTGATGTGTCCCAACATAGGATTATTGGTAAACACATGCATTTTTTCTTTAGAAGAGACAAGCGCGCCAATCGGCATACCTCCGCCTAAAGCCTTGCCAAGAGTTAAAATATCGGGAACTACTCCAAAATGTTCAAAGGCGAAAATTTTCCCTGTTCTTCCCATTCCACATTGGATTTCATCAAAAATAAGTTGAGCTCCAACTTTGTTGCATCGGTCCCTCAAAGCTTGCATGAATTTCAGATTTGGAATACGAACACCTGCATCACCTTGAACAGTTTCGATAATAACTCCTGCTGTTTTATCCGTTATCTGAATCAACATTTCCTCGTCATTGAATCCAAGAAAACGAACGTCTGGAATAAGCGGCCGATACGCTTGTTTTTTTACTTCATTCCCTGAAACGCTCATCGATCCATGCGTACTTCCATGATAAGATCCACGAAAAGAAACGAGTTCCGTTCTGCCCGTATAGCGTTTAGCTAGTTTAAGTGCGGCCTCTATGGCCTCGGTTCCTGAATTAACAGCGTATACACAATTCAATTTTTCGGGTAGAATTTCGACAAGTTCCTTTGCCATTTCATTTTGAGCATCCTGAACGAATTCACCGTAAACCATCACATGCAAGTACTTTTCCAATTGAATTTGAATGGCTTGAATAACTTTCGGGTGTCGATGTCCGATATTGTTGACTGAAACACCTGATATCATATCCATATAGGCTTTGCCCGATTTGTCGTAAATATAGATTCCGTTAGCTCTTTCAACCTCAATTAAAAACGGATGTTCATTCGTCTGCCCCAGGTGATTCAAAAAGAAGGTTTTCTCGAGCATAAATTATTTTTTTAGCACCTCAATAATGGGTTTTCCGGTCATGGCTCCAGGTCTTTGTAAATTGAGTAAATGAACCAAGGTTGGCGCGATGTCAATAATTTCATAGGGTGTAAAAACTTCCTTTTTCCCCCAGTTTAAACCATACCAAAGTAATGGCACGTGCGCATCATAATTAAAAGAAGATCCGTGAGAAGTTCCTTGATGAGCTTTCGGTAAATCGGTCGATTTTGTTAGATATCCAGGTTCTACTATGAAAACCACCTCACCTGATCGGTTGTAGTTATATCCTTTTCTAACCATTGCTTTCCATTCATCTTCGAAACCTACATTGTAAATTAATTCTTCTTGGGTAAATGCTGCTTTAATTCCATCCATTTTTAGAAGATTTTCCTTTAAAAACTTAGTAACCTCGTTTAAACTAAATCCTTCATTAGTTATATTTTCAATATCTAGATACAACTGTTGATTTTCTTCAGTTAAAATCCATTCCTTTTTATGTTTGTAATGAGAACTCAACGCGTCTTTTAAGGAAGCTAAAACATTATCCATGAAAATGTAACCGCCTGGAAGTGATAAATCTTGAAGCATTTGAGGCACGGGAACAACGGCGTGATCTGCCGTTAAAAAAACAGCAATGTTCTTTTTTCCAAAACGTTTTTCGAGTGTATTTATTAGCCGTTCGATTTCGCGGTCAAGCCGGTAATACATATCTTCTATTTCTCTTGAATAAGGTCCAAAAGAATGCCCCAAAATATCTGGAGTAGAATAGGATATTGTCAAAAAATCGCACGTTTCTCTTTTTCCTAAATTTTCACCATCTAAAGAAGATATTGCCAAATCAGTCAATAAAGTGTTGGCAAAAGGCGACAAAGTAAAATAAGAAGTCCCACCATTGAGATTTGGAAAATCATAAGGGAAGGTTGGTTTTTCTTTTCCAGTAAGCACCATTTCATAGGGAGAGTCATCAGCGGAAGAATAGAAAGATTCATCAAAAAGTAAATCCCATTTTTTTGTGTAGGTTGAAGCATTGTTTAAACGATTGAAATCTTCAAGCCAACTCGGTAGTTTTTCTTCGAAAAATCCGCTTGTAATAAATTTACCTGATGAATAATCAAACCAATACGATCCATCGCTAAGATGCCCTCCGGGTAGAATGGCACTTCGATCCTTAATTGACATGGAAACAACTTTGGATTTTGGATATGTGAGCTTTAATTGATCGGTAATAGTAAACGTTTTTAAATTTTTTGGCGAACACCTTCCCTCTGAAGAGTTGGTTCCAACTGAAGCATATTTGGGATCGGAAACACAATTTACTACAGTTGATAAATCTTTGTCAAACCACTCGTTTCCAATGATTCCATGATTACTCGGTGTTGTGCCCGTATAAATGGAGGCGTGCCCTGGCCCTGTGTACGTTGGAACGTAATTGTAAACAACATTTCGGCAGTTTAGCCCTTTTTTTAAGAATTTATTGAACCCTCCATTTGAAAAGTGCGGCTGAAATCGGTATAAATAATCATAACACATTTGGTCTACCACAATTCCGACGATTAGTTTCGGTTTTGGATTGCGCTGAGAATAAGCGATCAAGGACAAACAATGAATCAATAGAATAAGCGAAAATTTCATATTTCAAAATTAAGAAATGCAATGAATTATTTTCTGTTGTAAAAAAATTGAGTGAGAAGTTGAAAGCATGTAACGAATTTAATTTTTTCAATTATGTCTTATTGTGTTTCGGTCATTTAACCACAACAAATCAATAATTAGCTAATGAGGTACCTTTTTTGTTTTCTGAAACTATTGGTTTTTAGCCAGTTCGCTCTTTCTCAGCAGCTTAAGTTTGTAAGAATCAGTCCTCAAAAAATTAACATGCATGCGCTAGTGGGCAGGAGCTCTGATAAAGAAACATTTATGTATGGTTTTAGAATTAGTGATCAAATTACTTACAAACAGTATAAAGAATACCTCCACTCAATTCTGAAAGACTCTACCAAGGAATATTATGAAAGTCAATTACCAAATTTTGACAAACAAAATTCTTTGAAAGAAAAATACCTTAATTCCAACGAATTTGATAATTATCCTGTAATAGGTGTTTCGTATGACAACGCAATGAATTATGGAATTTGGTACAGAAAAACCTCAGGGAAACAGAATAAATATTATCGATTGCCGGCAATTCACGAATGGTTAATAATGAATAAAAAAGCCAAGAAAAAAATAAATGAAACTGAATCTGGTTTTCTCTTTGACTGGACATTGAATGCTTTTGAGGAGAATCTCTTTTACTTTCAAAAACCTGAAGAATTTCCGTTTTTATATTTTCACCAACACAAGTCTACCGATCATAAAGTGTATAAACGAAAGTCGGTGATTGGTAGTTCTTTTCGGATGAAATTTAATGATCCAATAGAGGTTTCCAGTCGCTATGGCTTTTATGCCGATCAAGGATATCCAGATATTGGTTTTAGACTTGTTGAACTAGATTCTGATATTGATTTTATCAAACGTAAAAACACGAACACTATTCAAAATGATATTAAACTTAAATAATCGATTTTCTATTTTTCTCATCGTTCTTTTCGGAACAAACAGTTTTTTTTCACAAAAAGTGATTCGTAACGAGCTGAATATTGAGGATGTGATAGTGAAGTTCGAAACAACTGATTCCCGGTTAGAAGGAGATTTCAAGGTGTTAAAGATGATAAATGGCAAAGAAAAACTTATTGTTCAGGGGACTATGGAAAATAATTACAGGTCGGGTAATTGGAAAATCTTTGACACGATTGACTCGAATAAGGTTTTAATTGAGCGGTTGTATCAATCTCCTTTTCGTTTCAAACAAATTACCCCGAAAATAGATGAGAATCCCTTCACTAAATTTATTCATGACAACTTTCTCGACGAACAAGTTCGAGACTCAAGCTCTTGTCTCACCTATGAGTACATCAATAAGGAAGATTTAGTTTTTTCACAAAGGCTCTTTCGAAAAATTCTTTTGGAGGGGAATAGCCAGCTAAAACATGAAAAAGTTTATCAAAGTCTTTTAGAAAATAGTTCGACGGGCAAGATACATATTTATGGGGACAATCGATTTTCGACATTATTGGATTCTTTCCCTGACTTAAGTAAGGAAGATTCCTTCATTGGATTTAAAATAAAAGAAGATTTCATTTTTGATAAAAAACGGATGGTTTCTGAATCACGCATCCTAGGAATTTCTCCAATAATTGTTTCCAAATTAACTAATCAAGAAAAAGAAACACCTTGGTTTTACTTTCCTGAAATTAGACCATTATTAGCGGAGATTAAAATCGAAAGCGACCTCGGAACGCACCTTGATGATTTGTTTGTGAAAAGACATTTTTATGGTAAAATCTATGAAATAACCGATTTATATCAGCGGGAAACAGAGTCGGTAAGCAGCGAAATTTACCATGATGACATTGTCTCCTTATTAGCGGAGCATGATTTATGGTTGATCTTCGCGGGCCTTGAAAGCATTAAAGAATAAAATAACTTTTGTGTCAATTTCTATAAGAAGCAACAAATGAGTAATTTAGCCGTCTACTCATTCAAAACAACTTATGAAAAAATTTATTTTATTGATTACCCTTTTAAATGCTTATGCGGCTATATCACAATGCACGCTCAGTATTAATCTAAATATTGTTAATTCCACAGACTCCTCGAGTTGCAATGGTTCAGTAACTGCGATTCCAATAGGAAACAATGGTCCCGTAACCTATTCTTGGAATTGCAATGGTTGTGTAAGCGTTAATTCTCCCAGTTTAACTGGGCTTTGTGCAGGAGCAAGTGGTTCGCTTGTTGTTGTGGACACAGCGGGGTGCATGGGAACTGCTATCTGGAATATTGGTGTAAGCCCTTGCTCGAACTTTGGAGCAACGGTTTCAACAACCCCAACAACAGGTTTAAATATATGTAATGGATCTCTTTTTGTCTCTCCTTATGGAGGGGTTTCTCCATATTACTACAGCGTGAGCAATGGAACGGTTTCGTTTGGTTCAAATAACCCATCTAATTTGTGTGCAGGCACATATACAATTAATGTTTCGGATGCAAATGGCTGTAGCTTTTCAGCGTCAACAACAGTTGGGGTTGATACTTGTGCTGGACTTGCTGTAAGTCTTTCAAATGTTGTGAATACCTCTTCGCCAGCACTTTGTGATGGTTCTGCCAGTGCTGTTGTAAGTGGAGGATCGGCTCCTTATGTTTATTCCTGGAGTAATGGAATGACAGGCTCCAATGCTTATAACTTATGCGCTGGAAATTACTCAGTTTGCATTGCTGATATGAACGGCTGTCAAGTTTGTGATTCAGTTTTCATTTCTGATTCTTCCAATGTTTGCCAAGGTTTTAATGCGATTGCACAGACCACAAATGCAACCGATGCCATTAGTTGTGATGGATCTATGACGATTGTACCTTATGGCGGCACAGCCCCTTATACTTATAGTTTCGCAAATGCAGGAACAACTGCTACCGCAACAAATTTATGTGTCGGAACATACACAGCTACAGTAACAGATGTAAATGGTTGTTATGCAGTGGTTACCGGTAGTGTCGGTTCAAATAATTCTCTTCCGGGTGACACAATAATCGTTAATGGAAACATTACCATTGATTCATCCTTTGTTGGAATTGATTCGAGTGAGTGGATATATAATTGTGCGATTCTTTATGATTCAATTATCAATGGATACATTAGTGGTTACTCGAATATTTCTGCAGACTCAGTAATTGTTGATTGGGTTTTGAATTATATAAATGGAGATTCTGTAATTATAAGTGCAGTTTATAATATGAATTCGGGTAATGGTACTTATCTTTTAACTTTACTCGTGTTCTGTCCGCAAAAATCAACGCCAAAATATTTAATCGTGAATTCGGCTTTTGATTTTGAATATAGCGAATTAATCGAAAACACCTCTGCAGATTTATTTATCTATCCAAATCCTTCCAATGATAAAATTCAAATTAATGACCTTCCTATTTCAAGCAAATTCAGCATTTTTGATCTGAACGGAAAAGAAGTGTTATTTGGTGAATATGATCATTCTATAGATGTTTCGACACTTCAACAAGGATATTATTTAATTAAGTTGGATATTGAAGGAAGAAAGCAAGTATTGCGTTTTACAAAATAAACCAGTTGATTCGAATTTAGCGAAGGTAAGATCCATTGATTTTACCTTTTTTTATTTCAAATCAAAAAGCTTTTATGTGCCAACAAATCGATGTAAATTATAGCGAATGTTTGTTTACTCAAACATGAATTTTATTAAGTAACTTTGACCCAATGCATCGCCTGTATTCACTCATATCTTTTTGTTTGATCTGCATCAATGTCAATAGTCAAATCATTGAACCAGAAAAAGAATTGCTTTGGGAAATTTCATCGAGCACAAAAGGACCTAAATCTTATTTGTTTGGAACAATTCACTCGAATGACAAGCGCGTCTTCACATTTTCAGATTCCGTTTATATTGCATTGAATAATTCAGAAACAATCGTTTTAGAAACAGATATTTTTGGATTATTTGAAAACCTTGACACGCGACAAGGAATTCCTTCTGCTTTATACGACAAAAATGGTAAACCATATACGGCAACCAATGAAGCATCAAGCACCTATTATGGCAACGAAAACGGTATGCCACAATTTTTAGATGCTTATTTCGAGCAGTACTGCTGGAATTCAAAAAAACAATTCTTCCCGCTTGAATCGATATCAGATCAATTGGAACTTGTTTCGGATTTCCCAGCGATTAAACGAGGCGGTATTAACTCCGGCTTGATTGATTTTGCGCAAGAAAAACTAATGGATTTATATCTAAAAGGCGACATCGATGCGTTGAATCGATTTGTCGAGGCGAACCTGTCTGTAAGTGAAACGGCATACGAAAACTTGATAGTCAAAAGAAATTATAAAATCACCTCTAAATTAGATTCTCTTCTTAAAACGAAAAAAAGCCTGTTTTGCGCAGTTGGCGCAGGGCATTTAGCTGGATCGGATGGGTTGATAAGAATGCTTCGATCAAAGGGATATCGCTTGAGACCGATTATTTGGACTATTTCTGAATTGCCCGTCAAAGCTAAATCAGAAGTAAAATCAAAAAACGAATTCGTTTATCAGCATGAAAAATCAGGTTTAATTGCAAAGTTTCCTGGAAAGCCGTTCGAAAAAATAAACGAGGACAATAGTGTTACATTAAAATACAGGGATTTAGGGCAAGGGAATACTTACCAGATTGATATTCAACCTATGGATAGCACCTTATCCTTGGAGGAAATAGCTTCCATTTATATTGCAAGTCCTCCTGACTCACCATACAAGAGAATCATTTTGGACGACGGAACAGAAATTTATGAAGGACTTTCTGACACTTACCCGGAGGGCTTGAATTGGATTCGCGTGCAATTCGGATTAAATTATTTCGCTGTTATTAAAGCTTATGGGGGTAACAAATTTATACATTCAAACAGGCCCCAAAATTTTTTCAATAAAGTTTGGTTCGAGTAAATGGGTTTCGTAAAAAGCTAAATCATTATTGGAAATTCTGTTGGCATTTATTGAAATACATTCCCATCATAAATCATAATCCGCTATCTTTACTTCGTTAATTTCATAATTTATGCAACGTTATCAAAACTATGTTTTAGGTCAATGGGTGGATGGTCAAGGTCCCGAAACCAATCTTTACAATGCCATTAATGGAAATCAAATCGGAACAGTTTCTTCTGCGGGAATTGATTTTTCAGACGTTTTAGAGTATGGAAGAAAACATGGTCGCGCATTGCGAAAAATGACGTTTCAAGAACGAGGGAGAATGCTTAAAGCGCTTGCTTTGTTTTTAATGGAACGTAAGGCAAAATATTACGAAGTGAGCGCTTGGACAGGTGCAACCAAAGTTGATTCTTGGATTGATATTGAGGGGGGCATTGGTAACTTATTCGCGAACGCTTCTTTGCGTCGACAATTTCCTGATTTACCTTATTACGTTGATGGAGTTGCGGCTCCGCTTTCTAAAAATGGAACTTTTATCGGACATCATATCATGGTGCCGAAAGAAGGAGTCGCGGTGCATATTAACGCATTCAACTTTCCGATTTGGGGAATGTTGGAGAAAATTGCGGTAAACTTTATGGCTGGGGTTCCTGCCGTTGTGAAACCATCTGAGTTTACGAGTTTTTTAACGGAAGTAATGGTGCGCGATATCATCGATTCAAAAATATTACCAGAAGGTTCCTTGCAACTTGTTTGTGGTCTCGGTCGTGGTTTAATTGATTCTGTTGATAGTCGTGATGTTGTGACATTTACTGGAAGTGCGGCCACAGGGAAAATGTTAAAATCATTGCCACAAATTGCAGCAGAGAGCGTTCCATTTAACTTAGAGGCTGATTCATTGAATGCAACCATTTTGGGACAACATGCAACTCCAGGAACTGAAGAATTTGACTTATTCATTAAAGAAACGGTAAAGGAAATTACCATTAAAGCTGGGCAAAAATGTACGGCTGTGCGACGAATTATAGTTCCAGAAAACTTGATTGAAGAGGTTCAAAAAGGAATCGCTGCACGTCTGGCATCAACGAAAATTGGCGACCCGAGCGTGGAAGGAGTTCGTATGGGTGCTTTAGCAACGCGTTTACAAGTGGAACGTGTCCGAGCAAACGTTGAAAAATTGGCACAATCACAGGAAATTGTTTTTGGAGATTTGGATAATTTCGAAGTAACAGGCGCAGATAAAAATACAGGCGCTTTCTTTTCACCTATCTTATTTTTGAATGACAATCCATTTACAAAAACCGATGTTCACGAAATTGAAGCATTTGGTCCGGTTTCGACAATCATGCCATACAAAACATTGGATGAAGCCATCGAACTTGCAAAAATGGGTAAAGGATCTTTAGTTTCTTCGATTGTGACTCCAAACGACAGAGAAGCAACGGAATATGTTGTTGGTGCGGCAAGTATGCACGGACGAATATTAGTTCTTAATAAAGACTGTGCGAAAGAAAGTACAGGACACGGTTCTCCAATGCCATTATTGACACATGGTGGTCCTGGTCGCGCAGGCGGTGGAGAAGAAATGGGAGGAAAACGTGGTGTTTTGCATTATTTACAACGCACGGCCATTCAAGGACATCCAACAACGATTACCAAAATCACACAACAATTTCAAGTTGGAGCTGAAATGCCGGAAGCCAATCCACATGTGTTCCGAAAACATTTTGAAGAATTAGAAGTAGGAGAAACGGTCTTCACCCACAAGCATACAGTAACGGATGCAGACATAGTGAATTTTGCTAATGTTTCGGGAGATAATTTCTACGCCCACATGGATGCGACGTCGCTCGAAGGTACAATTTTCGAACGCAGAGTCGCACACGGATATTTCATCCTTTCCAAAGCGGCAGGATTATTCGTGGACCCGAAAAAAGGCCCAGTTTTATTAAACTATGGATTAGACGAAGCGCGATTTACGAAGCCTGTTTATCCAGGCGCAACAATCGGAGTGAGATTCACCGTAAAAGAAAAAATTGATCAAGAAAAACGTTCTGAAGATGATATTCCAAAAGGAATTGTAAAGTTTTTAGTAGATGTTTATGATGAAACGGGAGAAACAGTTGCATTGGCGACTATTTTAACGATGGTGAAGAAGATGAACGGGTAAAAATTTGATTACGATTTCTTTTGTTATCTAATCGTTTGTCCGTTTATACAACCAACTCCAAATCAATCTGTCTTTTACGAAGGCTAACTTCTGAAATACGAACTTGTACGCGATCACCAAAATTAAACTCACGTTTGGTTTTTGAACCAATTATTCTGAATTTTTCTTGATCAAAATAAAATCGGTCTCCTGGAATTTCATTCATAGGAACCATTCCCTCACAGTGGTTTTCATCCATTCGGACAAACATTCCATGATCTGCTATACCAGATATAGTCCCATTAAATACTTCGCCAATGTGTTCACTTACAAACAAAGTCATGAAGTATTTAGTTGATTCACGTTCTGCTTCAGCAGCCTTGCGTTCATTTCGAGAAATTCGTTTACAAACATCATTTAACTCATTACCATAACGATGCTTCTTGGCGGTCAACTCCTCCTGTAAAATACGGTGAACCACTAAATCGGCATAACGACGTATGGGTGAAGTAAAATGCGAATAATGATGAAAAGCTAATCCGTAGTGACCAATATTTTCAGTTTCATAACTTGCCTTAGCCATTGATCGAATAGCCATGGATTGAATGAGTGAAAATTCATTTTCCTCTTTAAGTTCTTCAAAAAGTGTATTTAATTTTTCAGCGATTTTTGATGGATCGTGTAAATCTATTTTATGTCCAAACTTTTCAATGAAAACAGCAAAAACATCCATTTTGGCTGGATCCGGTGCATCGTGAACTCTATAAATCATTGGAATCGGATCCTTGCCTTTTTCCGTTTTTGAAAGAAAGGATGCTACGTATCGATTCGCCAAAAGCATGAATTCTTCTATCAGCTTGTGAGCGTCTTTTGAAGTTTTAATTACGACTTCATTCGGCATTCCTTTTTCATTTAACTTGAACCGTGTTTCTTCCGATTCAATATTCAAAGCACCCTTTTTAAGCCTGCTTTTTCGCAATATTTTAGCGATTTTGTCTAATTTCCGGAGTTCTTCCTCATGATCTCCTGTTTTCCCTTCCAAGATTTCTTGGGCTTCTTCATAGGTGAAACGACGATTAGAATGGATGACGGTTTTACCATACCACTCCTTATAAATCTTACCATTTTCATCCATTTCGAACACAGCTGAAAAACTATATTTGTCCTCGTGAGGTCTTAATGAGCAAGCAATATTCGACAACTGTTCGGGTAACATCGGAATAACACGGTCGACCAAATAAACTGAATTAGAACGCAAAAGCGCCTCGGCATCCATCGCGGTTCCGGGACGAACATAATGACTTACATCTGCGATGTGGACTCCTACTTCAAGATTTCCATTTTCAAGTAATTTATAAGAAATGGCATCATCAAAGTCCTTCGCATCAAAGGGATCGATCGTAAATGTTAAAACCTCTCTAAAATCGCGTCTATTTTCAATTTCTTTAGGGTCTAAGTCTATTGGAACATACTCAGCTTCAGCGATAACTTCCGCAGGAAAAATCGGATTAATTCCCTGATTGTAAAGAATGGAAAGCATTTCTGTGTCATTAGAGCCTGGCATACCTAAAACGGCGATTACCTCGCCATATGGCGTTTCAGATGATTTTGGCCATACTGTAATTTTTGCAAGTGCTTTTTCACCATTTCTAGCACCATTTAAATTTTCTTTGGAAATATATATTTCCACTCCGTTTCTATTGTTGTCAGGAACAAGAATTGCGTATTTATCAGTAATTTTTATAGTTCCAACAAACTGAAAACGTTCGCGCTGTATAATTTCAACGACCGTCCCTTCATCTCGACTTGGGCCTTGCTTGAAAACACGCACTTTGACAATATCTCCGTTCAATGCTTGTCCAACATTCTGTGGAGCAATGTAAATATCTTTTTCTCTTCCTTCAACAACAACAAAAGCTGCGCCTCGTTGTGTAATTTCAATTTTTCCTTCAATTAATGCCTCGGAAGATGAAATCCCGAACGTGTAATGATTGATTCGTTTTAAAGCCCCTTTGTTAGCTAGGTGATTTAAGCAATCGAAAACTAATTGCCGCGATGCAGGGTCTTTAGCTTCAATTAAATAACAAACTTGTTTATGGGTTAATTCTGCCTCAGGATTTCGTTCGAAAACGCGCATTACAATCGATGTAACACTTGATTTTTTCCCCCCTTGAGGAGTACTTTTCTTCTTTTTAGACATAAGACGAAGTTAGACAATCTTATTCGTCTAAACTTTCAATTTAAAATAAAAAATTGTTAACTCAGGCCTTAGGAAAATTCCATTTACTAGCAATATTTCTAATTCCTATTAATTTCATGACTTTCTTTTTATTTGAAAGTTTGATGCCAGGAATAATAACGTTACTTGTTTCCGGAATTTTGATTTATACTATTTTTCGGGGACGATAATTTCTTCAACGAGTGCTCCGTCTGCTTCAAAACTTAATTCAAACTTGGGCTTATTAATTTTATCGATTTCAGTTTCATTCATTTTAGCGTCTTCTGCAAAATGTTTTTGTAATTCCACGGAAATAGTATCCCAATAAGCAACTCCGTGAAAATAAGCCACTGATCCTAACCTTGTGTTTTTTGGGATTAAAAAATGATCCTTAAATCGAACCCTTAACAATTCTCCATCTTCTTTTCTTACAGAAACCCAACAGCCCGCAGTTTGACAAACTTCTTCAATAGGCGCAGTAAATGTAAAATCTACCTTTTCAGGGTTTTGCTCAAGTTGAAGTAGCATGTCCTGAAGTTCTATTGACTTTAGGCTATCAACTGATACAGGGCCATAATTCTTGTATTCTTTTGTTTTTCGACCACAAGAGACTAAAGCCAAGAAAAAAATTCCAAAAAGAATGAAGTTAATCCGAATCACTTAAGGAAATTTTCATAGAAGTCGTTAACCAAAAAAGACTTGTCTTCGACAACCACATTTTGAATTTGGTTAGCAGAAAGAAATCGAAGAATAACCCTGCGATTGTTACTTGTATTCTCAACCATTTTAATTGTTGCTAAATGCGATTTTTCATCAAAAGAAATACTGAAGGAATTCTTGTAATAAGAGCCGTACTTTTCTACATCCGATTTTGAAATGTTTTCGGGTAAAGTCAACTCAATCAAACCACTTTGAACACCTTTTATCAAGCTCTCTTTTGTTCCGCAAATCGCAGTATTTGCATTCTGAGCATTTAAAACAGTTAGCGTCAAACAAACAAACAGTGAAGACAACAATATTTTCATAAGAGTAATTTTAGTAGCGCTAATCTACGAAAAAAATCAGAACTTTACACACAATGACCCAACTAAGAAAATATCTGGAGGCAAACAGAATTGAGGCCGGTTGTGATGAAGCGGGAAGGGGGTGTCTTGCTGGGCCTGTTGTTGCAGCTGCTGTTATACTTGACTCAAATAAAGAAATTAAGGGGCTCAATGATTCAAAACAATTAAACGAAAAAAAAAGACGTGAACTCTGCAAGCAAATAGAGAAGGACGCCTTAAGTTTTGCTGTTGCTGTTGTCGATGAGCGTAAAATAGATGAAATAAACATCTTAAATGCCAGTATTCATGCGATGCATTTAGCTGTCGCACAATTACAAATAGAGCCTCAATGGCTATTAATCGATGGAAATCGCTTTCATGCTTTCGCAAATATTGGTCACACCTGCGTAATTAAAGGAGATGCAAAATTTCAATCGATAGCCGCTGCATCAATTCTTGCAAAAACGTATCGCGATGATATTATGATGAACTTGCATAATGAGTTCCCAATTTATAATTGGAAAAAAAACATGGGCTATCCAACCATGGAGCACAGGAAGGCAATAAAAATTCACGGAAGTACAATCTATCATCGGCAATCTTTCAAATTATTACAAGATCCAATTCAAGGCAAGCTCTTCGATTAAACAAATACTTGTTGATTATAAAACATCTTGATCACAAACGAAGGCTTCTTTAAAACTAAATTTGAAAAAATTTAAAAATGAAGAATCGTATTGCCTTGCTTGTCTTGGGCTTTATAGGTCTTTTCTGGATTGCTTTTATCTCTGTAGATCTTTTAAAAACGGATACGTCAAAAAATTATTTAACCTACTTTAATAAAAAAGATGTAAAAATTATTGTCATTCATGATTGGTTCGAAATCGATCGAAATACAGATAATATTGTGTTGCCACCCTCAAATGAAACAGTTATAAATTCGCTGGCATCAAAAGCCATTTCTGCTAGTTTTTACATTAGCACTACGAGGCCAATTATTGTGATTGAACGCAAAGACAGATGGAATAAATCAAACGTAGAAAATCTATTTAAAAATGGTATTTTTCCATTCAAAAGAAAAAATAATAGAAGTTTTACTTTTGGAAAATATTCAGGAGAATACCTCAATAATCAACTAATTCTTTTTGCTTGTGATATAGAAAATCAATCTGGCAAAATCTTCAAAGTCGATCGCAAAGCCTCATTCAGCGAAGTCAACTTTTTGTCAAGTGGGTTTGAAATTAAAGATGTGTTCAAAAAACAAAATAGTACCTACATCTACAAGAAAAATTATATCGGCAAGAACCTAGGCCTTAAGCATGATGATAAAAAAATGTTTGCAAGCGTTCTTCCAGATAAATTTTCATCATATTCCTTTTTTGATAAAGAATATCTCGCAAGCACTGATCCGACTTTCAAAAAAAGTCCTTTTAAAAAATGGATCAACGAAGGAATAGTAATTTTAAGAAGTGGAAATAAATCTTTGGGTATTTTCGATTTCAAAGATGGACAAAATCCGATTCAAAACTTAAACGAATTAATAAATAAGTCCGAACTAAATGAAGAATTTGCAAGTTATCTAAACGTTCGTTTTTCTTCCTTAATAAATGAAGCCTCCAAAAAAGAACTTTTTGTCGCAGAAAGTGAGGGGTTTTGTTTGGTTTCTTACAGCAAGGATCTCATTGATGAAGTGTTGACTGAAATTAAACTAGGGAATTCCCTTTCAAAAAATGAGCAAAAATTAAATGAAGTTTATGGTAATTTACCCGCTAAAGTTACGGCCCGTTTCGTTGATTCAATAAATACAAAAGCAATAAGTGTAATAGGTAGATGTGCTTACGAGGTTACTTTCAAAAAAACAGATTCCCCTATTGAGAAAGAAGCCAAAAAAGATCGCGAGTATTTTGCGATGAACCCCGGAGAAAAAGTGCTAGATTTTGCGACTTTCAATGAGCGCGGAAATGTTGCACTAATAACTGAAAACAATAACCTAATTGGTTATATAAATGGTTTAAAAAAATGGCAAAAACCAATAAAGGGTGAAATAATGCTGAAATCCTATCTCAGTAACAGAAAATATGTTTGTCTCTTTGTAAATAATGAGTGTCAAGTATTGGATATGTATGGGAAAATAAATTTTCGATTTACCTCTGTTCAAGGAATTTGCCCAGAACAATATGAACTTAAATCCAAAACTGAATTTTTAGTTGCCAACTCATCAAATAATTTCTCCATTTTGAACGATCAAGGAACGTTTATCAAACAATTTTCATGCTCAGGAACTATTAAGGAAATTGCTATTCATAAAGGAAATAATGGGAGGCCTGTTGCAGTGGTTTTGACAAACTCAATGCTCTACACGCTCGACCTGACAAAACGAAAAACCACCATTAAAGTGGCTGTAGATAGTCTTTATCAACTTGGTAAAGATCAAAATGGTATTTATGCCATAAGCCATAGCAATGGGGCATTGAATGTTATAAATATGTCTGGAATAAAAACAACTGTATCCATTGGAAATTTCAATGACAAACCCAAAATTTTCAGCAGTAATTCAGGAATATCCATTTTATTTAAAAAACAGAAATCGCTTTATTGCTTTAACTTAAAAGGAAAACGTAAATGGATGCAAAATTTCAGCTTGAACGAAATCACAGAAAGTTATTTCTATGAAAATGAAATGGGTAAAATACAACTTATAATTCTCGATGGTATTGAAAATGAACTATATTTGCTTAATCAGAATGGTAAATTAATGGATGTTTCATCAAAGCACGGAGAACAAAAAGTTGATGTTTCGGGATTTGGTTCACGTGGTTTCTCCATTACGACTTATCTTGGTAATTACCTCATTCAATACAATAAATAGTAATTTCTATGAAAAAATATTTCTATTCCCTGTGTTTACTAATAGTATTCTCTAAAGGGTTTTCACAAAGCTACTTGGGAGTAATTAATAGCAACTATGCGGGTGTAATGGGGAATGATTTGAATCCTGCCAGCTTCGTTGATGGGCGTTTCAAGTTTGATTTAAACTTGGTGAGCACGAATTTAAATATCTATCAAAACTTTGGCTATTTCGACGCTGATTTTATGCGAAATACGCAAACGAATCTATTTGGTAAAGACTATTGGTGGATAAAATCATTTGGTGATACATCTATTTTCAATCAATGGGGAGCTAAACCATTTGAAGAGTTTAATTTAGAGCCATTTAGCGAAGGGGTTATTAAACATTTATATGACACTTTAACTAAAAGTCCACGGGGAATTTATATGAATTATCAACTTGATTTACTGAATTTTGCGTTTCATATTTCTCCTAAAATTTCAGTTGGATTCAATGCTAAACTTCGTTCAATTACAAACGTAGATAATATGGATCCTAAACTAGCCGTATTAGCAGAATCTGGTTTGGATACAAGTGATTTGTGGGGAAGAAAATTACCTGAAGAATTGCTGAATTTAAATCACATGACTTGGACCGAGTATGGATTGAATTATGGTCAAGTTGTCATGGATAAGGAGGAACATTTTCTTAAGATTGGTGGTGATCTAAAATACATGCAGGGTTATACCGCTGCATATGTTTATACCGACAACTTTAACTATGGCCTAGTTGATGAAGACACCTCCTTTTATTTACAAGGCGATTTTGCTTATGGTTACTCCAATAATTTTGACAAATTGATTGATGGTAATATCGAAAAAAATAGTTTTGGCCTACCAAAACCATCCAGCAAATCTGGTTTCGGAGTTGATTTGGGAGTAGTCTACGAATGGAGACCTAAAAACAAGAAGTATAAATTCGATATGGATGGCAAATCCAATATTTGGATGAAAAACATGAATAAATACGACCTAAGAATAGGCGCCTCTTTATTAGATCTGGGGGCTTTGAGATTCACTAAAGGAGGACTTAGTCGGGATTTTTCAGTAGACATTAACCGAAAGTTTGATCTAAATCAATTTGAAACAGCAACGAGCCTTTATGGCTTCGACCAAATAATTGATTCCCTAATTAAAGAATCGTTGGATCCAACAGAATGGACGGCGGGAGAGCGGGATGTACAATCAACATTTTGGGTTCAAACTCCATCAGCTCTTAGCCTTCAAGTAGACTACCACATTTGGAAATATTTCTATGTAAATGCGACAGGTATGCTTAATCTAATTTCGCCAAAGAGACAAGCGAAAGTAAAGACAGCAAATCAAATCAGCATTACCCCTAGTTTTGATTATGCATGGTTCGGAATTCATTTGCCAGTATCCGTAAACGAATATTCTGGTTTTAAAGCTGGAGTTGCGACGAGATTGGGACCACTTACCATCGGTATGACCGATTTCAGAACACTGTTAGCAAGGGGAAAAGTTCGCGGTGCCGAATTTTTTGTCGGCTTAAGACTCCCCGTTTTATACGATGCAATTGAGGATATTGATAATGACAAAGTTTCAGACAAACTTGATGATTGTATTTCTGAACCAGGAACCTGGGCATTCAAGGGTTGTCCTGATACTGACGGTGATGGTATCAAAGATATGGATGATGATTGTGCAACCATTCCAGGACTAGCTGAATTCAAAGGCTGCCCAGATAAAGACGGTGATAAAATCCCAGATAAAGATGATGATTGCCCAGAAATTGCTGGTTTGAAAGAATTTAAGGGTTGCCCGGACAAAGACGGAGATAAAATCATTGACAAAAATGATGATTGTCCTGATTTAGCAGGGCTTGCTGAATTTAAAGGCTGCCCAGATAAAGACGGAGATAAAATTCCAGATAAAGATGATGATTGTCCAGAAATTGCTGGTTTGAAAGAGCTCAATGGATGCCCTGCCAAAATTATTGACACTGTAAAAATAAACAAGCCTAACGAGCCGGATGTAACAACTGAAAATAAAATTGAAACTATTTCTGACAAAGATGGAGATGGATTGATTGACAAAGAAGACTCTTGTCCTGAACTTGCTGGACCTAAAGAAAATCAAGGATGTCCTTGGCCAGATACTGATGGTGATGGTATTTTAGATAAGGATGATGAATGCCCAAGTATTAAAGGACCTGCAGAGAACAAAGGTTGTCCTTATAAAGATTCTGATGGAGATGGCTTATTAGATAAAGATGATGCGTGTCCAATGACGCCTGGTCCTATTGACAATAAAGGTTGTCCTGTAATTGAAAAAGAAATTGAAGAAGTTCTAAAAATCGCTTTCAATAATTTGGAATTCGAAACAAATAAAGACATTATTTTAAAATCTTCTAAACCTTCACTGGATGAATTAGCAGTTGTTTTGAGCAAAAAACCAAGTTGGAAACTTGATATTTCAGGACATACTGACAATGTTGGAGATGATAACGCGAATATGGTTCTTTCTCAAAAACGAGCTGAAGCACTTAAAGCTTATTTAATTTCAAAAGGAATTACTAGTGAACGATTGAATGTATTCTATTTTGGAGAAACAAGACCAATTGCCGATAATAACACAGCTGAAGGACGCAAGAAAAATAGACGCGTTGAAATGAAAATTGTATTTGATTAATGGGTCTTTTTTAAAGTGATTTTTGATTCGGCTGAAATTAAGGGATTCAATTTCAAAAGATTAAAACTTATTTCAACCCGTTTTTGAAACATAATTTTTTAATTGTTGTATATTTGATGACAATGACAACAAGTTGAGACTACTTTTAATTATATTTTTTACATTTATTTTTTCAAATTCTTGGTCACAATTTGAAAACTACAATAGATTTTCTTTAGAATTTTCGTTAGGTGCAACCAACGCTGTTGAACCATATAGTGATGGGTATTGGTCGAATACTGTTGATTTATTTCATGCAAAAGGAGGTGGGCGTTACATGTTCAACAACAAGTTTGGGCTCCAATTGGATTTAGGTTATGATTTAATCTCCAATGACCGTTTTGGAAAAAATGGGATAAGTCTGCCATTCAAATCACATTATTTTCGATCTTCTGTTCAAGGTGTTTTAGATATTGGAAGAGTTTTTGCGTTTGAAAATTTTACCGATCGCTTTAGTCTTCTTTTTCATTCGGGCTCTGGGATTTCTTTTCTTACCAGTAAAGTAAACCCAAAAACAGATAGAATGTTGAATTTTCTATTTGGTATTACTCCTCAATATAAGCTTACTGAGCGAGTTTCACTTAACGCGGACCTTAGTTTCATATGGCATATTTACCAGCAATACACTTTTGATATGTACAATCCCGTTTATAATCGCGGATTTGACGGTTTTCTGTGCAATGCGAGTATCGGGGCAAGCATATACATTGGAAAGAAAAAGGAGAGTCACATGGATTGGGCTTTTTCTCCATGTAATTCTGATGTCGCAGTTTTAGAAAACGAGATTAAGAAAAAAGATAGTACGATCAATAAACTAAAGTTTCAACTTGCCGATAGTGATGGGGATGGTGTTATAAATTTAGTTGATCAAGAAACCGATACGCCATTAAACGATTCTGTGAATTGGAAAGGAATAAGTTTGAAGAATTTAGATTCTGATGGAGATGGCGTAACCGATATACAAGATTTATGTCCAAATGAAAAGGGGTCGAAAGAATCCAAAGGTTGTATGGATAGAGACGGGGACAAAATTGCAGATAAAGATGATGAATGTCCTTTAGATTCAGGATTAATTGAGAATAAAGGATGCCCATACAGAGATGCTGACAATGATGGATTATTTGACAAAGATGATGAATGCCCGATGACTCCTGGTCCGATAGAAAACAAAGGGTGCCCTGTTATCGAAAAACAAGAAGCAGAAGTAATTAATACTGCATACAATAATTTGGAGTTCGAAACAAATAAGGGCATTATTTTAGAAACATCCAAGCTTGCATTAGATGATTTAGCTCAGCTATTAATTGAAAAAGAAACTTGGAAACTGGATATTTCAGGACACACAGATAATGTAGGAGATGAAAACGTTAATTTGTTACTTTCCAAAAGAAGAGCTGAGGCACTAAAAAACTATTTGATTTCCAAAGGTGTAAGTGCTGAAAGATTGATAGTGTCCTATTTCGGCGAGACAAAACCAATTGCCGATAACAACACACCTGAAGGGCGCAAGAAAAATAGACGTGTTGAAATGAAAATCGTTTTTGAATAAGCTTTTCATTAACGATAAATAATCTCCCTTTAACTCAATGTTAAGGTATTGTTAAGTAGATTGTCTGAATGCTTAATATAATCTTAACCTTTGTTTAATTTCAAGGTTAATTAGCTAGCGTTCCTTTGCAGGAGATTTTAAAGCTTGCAAAATGAATTTACTCAAAAACCTATTCCTCGTTTCTTTTATCCTGATTACTTTTTTCGACTTTGCTCAAAATGCTAAGATTACTGGAACTGTAAAAGACATTACTTCAACAGAACTTTTAATAGGTGCAAAAGTTATCGTTAAAGGTCAACAAGGAGTTGGTGGCGTTGCAGATGACAACGGGAAATATTCGATTGAAAATGTGAAGCCTGGAAATATTGTTCTTGAAATTCGTTTTGAAACCTATAAAACAAAAGTTCTACCTGCTTTTGATTTGGCTACCGGAGAAACAAAAGAAATTAATATTGATTTGGAAAAACTTGTTGTTGATCGAAAGGGTGTTACAATTACAAAAAAAGTAAATAAAGAGTCAACAACCGAGTTGATTCGCATGCAAAAAAACAGCGCTACCGTAGTTGATGGAATTAATGCTGAAACATTTAAAAAGACTCCTGACTCTAAAGCCTCTGATGTTTTAAAAAGAATTTCCGGAGCGAGTGTTCAAGATAATAAATTCGTTGTCATCCGAGGATTAAGCGATCGCTACAATTTTGCTTTATTAAACGGTGCGTCGTTACCAAGTTCTGAAAGTGATCGAAAAGCATTTTCATTTGACTTATTCCCTTCTAATATGTTGGATAATCTTTTAATTACCAAAACCGCTACACCTGAATTACCAGGTGAATTCGCGGGTGGGGTAATCAATATCAATACAACCGAACCAAAGGACAAAGATTTTCAGAATATACAAATTTCAACCTCCTACAATACATTAAGCACTTTTAAAACATTTAAGACTTACGATGGTACCTCAACTGATTTCCTAGGTTATGGCACAGCGGGTAGAAGCATACCAGATGGGGTTGCGTCAACTTCCGATTTTGATATTATGTCTTCTGCTCAAAAAGCAGAACAAGCTAAATTGATCAACACTTCTTGGTCAACAAAAAACAGAGTTGCTATGCCTAATTTGAGCTTGCAATATACGTTGGGGAGAACTGTAAGCTTTAAGGATTCAAGTAAACTGGGTTATGTTTTAGCATATAGCTATCAAAATAGTAATTCCATTAATCGAATTATAAGAAGAGAATTTGAAGAGCAAGCTGCAGGTATTATTATGACTAATGATTTAAGAGATTCAGTCTTCAGTAATTCAGTAATTAGTAATGCGATGGCAAATTTCAAGTATTCTTTTGGAAAGAAAAACAGCATTCAATTCAAAAATCTATATACCGTCAACTCTGAGGATAAAGTAAACGTTCGTCAAGGAAAACGCGATATTCTTGGTAATAATTACAACGAGCGTTCAACAAATATGTGGTATACACAGAATAATCTATATACAGGACAGTTATTAGGAGCACATGAGTCCAAATCAGCATATAAATTCAATTGGGTTTTAGGATTTAGTAACATCAAACGCGATATTCCTAATTTGCGAAGAACCGTATACCAGCAAACAGATACTACACAGCCCTATTTTGCAATTATTCAATACAATGATATTACAACTCTAGGAGCAGGGAACATGTTTTGGTCTACGCTGAATGAAAAAAATTCGAATGCCAAATATGACATCTCAAAAGTTTTCACGTTTGGAAAAACAAAAAATGAGGTTAAACTTGGTGGAATGCATCAATATAGAACGAGGGAATTTGCTGCAAGAAATTTAGGTTTCTCAATGTATGATCCTGCTGGACCGGCATCATTCAATTCAAGTTTACTGCTATTAGAGCCTGACAAAATCTTTGCCCCTGAAAATTTGGGTTTGATGGCAAACGGACAAGGAGGCTATAAATTAGAAGAAGGAACCAATGTGGATGATAGTTATCAAGCCAGTTCATTCTTAAATGCCGGCTTCGCTCAATTAGATAGTAAAATAGGTGAAAAGTTAAGATTAGTAGGAGGTGCACGCCTTGAATCATACAACCAAGTATTTAAATATATTCAATTTGGATCTAACCTTCCTCAGAATATTGACACAACGGTTGTTGATTTACTTCCTTCCGTAAATTTAATTTACTCACCCATTCAAAAAATCAATATTCGAGCAAGCTATTCCAAAACTGTTTCAAGACCGGAATTCAGAGAATTAGCACCGTTTATTTTCTACAATTTCGTGAACGACAACCTTACATCTGGTGACCCTTATTTAAAAAGGGCAAAAATCAATAACTATGATTTACGTTTTGAGTTTTTCCCAGGGTCAGGACAAATTATCAGCTTATCTGGATTCTATAAAGAATTTTTTAATCCAATTGAGTTAATCTTGAGAACAGGTACATCAGGAACCCCAGAATTGTATTTCGAAAATGTTGGAGATGTTGTAAACTATGGGGCGGAATTCGAATATAGAATGAATCTTGGTGCCTTAAATAAAAAAGATACTTCTTCCTTCCTAAAGGATATTACACTTTATTTTAATGGTGCCTTGATTCGATCAGTTATGGATTTAAGTGCAATTGCAGGGCAGGCGGAATATCCAGATGCTAGAAGACCGTTACAAGGTCAATCACCTTATTTGATTAATGCCGGAATCTTCTATGCTGGACCGAAAGATTTCAATATCAATCTTTCATACAACCTTGTTGGACAACGTATTGCAATTGCAGGGAGCGTTCAAGAACCGAGCGTTTGGGAAAATGGTAGAAATGTAATTGACTTTCAAGTTTCTAAAATAATTAAGAAAAAACTTGAAATTAAATTAAATGTCAAGGATATCCTTGCTCAAGATTTGGTTTATTTCCAAGACATTAATAAGAATAAGAAATATGATCTTGGTGTTGATAGTGCTTGGCAAGAAATAACCTTCGGACAAACTGTTTCACTTTCTTTGAAATATAACTTCTAAAAGTATTTAAGTTCCAATATTAACAAATTGTTTTCTCTATTTAACAAACAATTAACGAAGACTTAAGAAGGATGTAACGCTCATTAATCTTTAACAACGGAAATTTGTGCCAACTAAAATTAAATAAAAAAATGAAAAAGATTTACACGTTAATTGCTTCTATATGCTTTGGGGTTGGACTCAATGCACAAGATGCTTTTTGGACTCCTACTACCTACAAAGGAGCGTTTCCTGTTACGGATAATACACCGGCAACAGATTGGACAGCTGGATGGTCAAATTTTGATCCACAAAATACGGCTTATCCTACAACACCCACAATAACCGTTTCAACGGATATTACAACAAGTACAACTTGGTCTGGTGTGGTATTTTTACAAAACAAAGTGTATGTAAAAAACAACGCGACACTTACAATCCAGCCAGGGACAGTAATTTTAGGTGATAAAGTAACTCAAGGTTCACTAATCGTTACAAGAGGTGCTAAATTAAATGCAATTGGAACGGTTTCTCAACCGATTGTGTTTACCTCAAATCAGGCAGTAGGATTAAGAGCTCCAGGTGATTGGGGTGGTGTTGTTTTATTAGGTTTAGCAAAAAATAACCAACCAGGCGGTGTTGCAAACATTGAAGGTATTGTTCCTACAACTGATACACAATATGGAGGTAGCTTTGATACAGACAACTCTGGTACCATTAAATATGTGCGTATTGAATTTGCTGGTATTGCACTTGAGCCAAACAAAGAAATTAACGGAATTACTTTTGGTTCAGTTGGTTCAGGAACTACGGTTGATTATGTTCAAGTTACCTTAAGTGGTGATGATGCTTTCGAATGGTTTGGTGGTACTGTGAATTGTAAACACCTTATCGCTTACAGAACTGTTGATGACGATTTTGATACCGATTTCGGATATAGAGGAAAAGTTCAGTTTGGTTTAATCATTAGAGACAAAGACCTTTCAGATGCTATTGGTGATTCTAATGGCTTTGAATCGGATAATGATGCTAATGGTACAACAGCTCAGCCTAAAACAAGACCAATATTTTCAAATATTACGTTAGTTGGAGCCAAAGGTAATGGCACTGTATCGCTTCCTGCAGGTGAAAAACACGAACGTGCATTTCGTTTAAGAAGAAATACTGCAACAAGTGTCTTTAATTCAATTGCTACTGGTTTTGAAAGAGGACTTTATGTTGAAGGAGCAGCAAGCGTAAACAACTTAAACGGGGATACCTTGGTATTTGCTAATAATATTCTAACAAATTTTGCAACACCTTCATGGTCCTCAACGAATACTAATACACAAGTTCTTTCTCCAGCAACAACTTCTTGGTACCAATCATGGTGGGGAGCTGATAACAACGATTCAACATCAACGTTAGCACAAGTTAACTGGGTGAATATTTTCACAGCCATGGCTACGGCTCCAGATGCTCGATTAGCTAATGGTTCTGTGGCTGCAACAGGAGCTAACTTTATTGATTCAAAGTTCTTCAGTGTAGCTGCTCCTTCAGTAGCAACCACTTCTTACACCTATTGTCAAGGAGAAACCGCGTCTACGTTAACTGCAACTGCATCAACAGGAAATACATTATTTTGGTACACTTCTCCAACAGGAACAGCGCTATCTGGTGCTCCATCACCAAGTACAGCAACAGCTGGCACATTTACCTATTATGTTAGCCAAAAAAATGCAACAGGAGACGAAAGTCCGAAGGTTGCTATAACAGTTTTAGTAAATCCTTCACCTGCTACACCTACGGTTTCAGCTAATGGTCCATTAACTTTTTGTGAAGGTTCAGGTGTTACGCTTTCAGCTCCATCAGCAGCAAGTTATGCATGGTCAAATGGTGCAACTACACAATCTATTATTGTAACAACTGGAGGAAACTATACCGTAACAATTACTGACAACAACAACTGTTCTTCAACTTCTGCTCCATCAAATGTAACGGCTCAGCCAAATGCAACACCATTCTTTTCTCAAGTTTCGGCGATTTGTTCAGGAGCTAACTTAACTGCTTTACCAACAAGTTCATTGAATAACATTACTGGATCTTGGACTCCTGCATTGGATAATACACAGACAACGACTTATACATTTACACCAAGTACTGGTCAATGTGCCACTACAACTGATTTAACAATTACCGTTAATCAAAATCCAACTGCAACTATTTCATACACTGGAGCTTTGAATTTCTGTCAAGGAGGAAGTGTTGATCTTACGTCGTCTGCAGCATCTGGTAATGTTTGGTCGAATAATTCATCAGCTCAAACAATAACCGTAAATGCATCAGGAAATTATACCGTTACTGTAACAAATGCAAATGGTTGTTCTGATGTTTCAGATCCAGTTACTGTAAACGTTACTAATGCTCCAGCTCCTTCTGTTTCAGCTTCATCTTTAACTGCATGCACAGGAGAAACTATCACTTTAACTTCTACAACAGCAGATTCATACACTTGGTCGAATGGTGCAACAACTCAATCAATTACAGTTAATGCTAGCGGTTCTTATACTGTTACAACTGCAAATACTGATGCTTGTAACGGTGTAGGTATATCAAATCCAGTTACTGTAACTTTCAACACTGTAACTCCGACAGTTACTTCGTCTGCTACTCAAGCTTGTTCGGGTGAGGTTGTAACTTTGACATCTACTGCTGCTGATTCGTATACTTGGTCAAATGGTGCAACAACTCAGTCAATTAATGTTACAGCTTCTGGAAACTACACAGTTATCACAACGAATGCTGATGCTTGTGCGGGTGTGGGAACATCAAACTCAGTTAACGTTACATTTACAGCTACACCAACTGCTGCGGGTTCGTTCTCAACAAATGGAAATGTTGTTACCTTCTCAAATAGTTCTACCGGTGCAACTTCTTATTCATGGGATTTCGGAGACTTCACAAACTCTTCAGCTTCAGCTCCAGTGCATGCTTACGCAGTAAATGGAACTTACCAAGTTGTATTAACAGCTATAAACGGTAACTGTACAGATACAACAACATTCAATGTTGCAATTACTGCAAGCGTTGAAGAATTGATGGGAATTTCAAATCTTATTGTATATCCTAACCCAACAAGCGATGAGGTTTTCGTTAACTTCGAAAATCAAAATGGGAACGCGATATCAATTGAATTAGTGGATCAATTAGGTCGTGTAATATATGCAAGTGATGAATTTAACTCAACAGGTTTTAACACTATCGAATTGAATCTTGCTAACGTTTCAGATGGAATGTATTCAGTACTTGTTCACTCGATGAATAATACCATTACAAAACGAATCATTGTAAAAAAATAATAAATTAAACTAACCAAAGGGGCCGGACTTAGTTTCGGCCCTTTTTATTCTAAACGCAAATGCAAAACTTAAAAGGACATACCATACTTCTTGTCGATGATGAACCGGATATCCTCGAGTTTTTGTCATACAATATCCGAAAAGAAGGATATAAAGTCTTTACTGCTACGAATGGCGAAGAAGCCGTTCGAATGACACAGCAACTAAACCCATCTTTAATTTTACTTGATGTCATGATGCCAAAAATGGATGGTATCGAAACATGTCAAGTGATTAGAAAGGATCTAAATTTAACACAACCAATCATTGCCTTTCTTACCGCCCGCGCAGAAGATTATGCGCAAATTGCCGGATTTGAAGCAGGGGCAGATGACTACATTTCAAAACCCATTCGACCACGACTTCTTTTAAGCAAAATAGAGTCATTGCTTAGAAGGCTAGAAAAATCAGGTGGATTTGAAGTATTAGAGGGTGCAAAAGCAATTAAAATCGACCGTGAGAAATTCACAGTAGAAATCGAAGGCAAAGAAATGCTTCTTCCCAAAAAAGAATTTGAATTGCTCGAACTTTTGGCGAGCAGACCGGGAAAAGTTTATAATCGAGAGCAAATTCTAACAATCGTTTGGGGAAATGAAACAATTGTCGGGGAACGAACCATTGATGTTCACATTAGAAAGTTACGAGAAAAACTAGGAGATGATTATATTCGTACCATAAAAGGAATCGGATATACATTCAACGATAAGTGAAGAACACCAGACCAAGCATTTTAATCTTATATGGAAGTTTGATTTTCTCTGTTACGGGGTTCATACTTGCCTTGATAGTTGATTTGTTTATTCTTCCTTTCTCAAACACACTGTTATTTTCAATTCCGATTGTCTCTGGTTTAATTGCATACATAATATTCTATTTTCTTTTAAAAAAATTCATTCATAATCGGCTTTTTTTAATCTATCGGTCAATCCAAGTTAATGAAGATGAGATGAAAAACAAATCTCCCGGCATAGATAAAATGATAGAAATCGCCGAAAGCGATGTAGAAGTTTGGAAAGAAGATCGAAATCTTGAAATTTCAAAACTCAAAGAACAAGAGCAATTTCGACGAGAGTTCTTAGGAAACCTTGCGCATGAGCTCAAAACCCCTATTTTTTCAATTCAAGGATACCTATTAACGCTTTTGGATGGCGGACTAGAAGATGAATCCGTTAATCGTTCTTTTTTAGAGCGAGCAAACAAGGCAACTGATCGAATGGTGAATATTCTGGAAGACCTTGACCAAATCGCCAAACTGGAGGTAGATGAATTGAACTTGGAAATTCGCTCCTTTGATCTTGTCGAATTAATTAAAGAAATCATTGACTCATTAGAAATCGCTTCGAAACAACGCAATATAAATGTTTCAATGACAAAAGATTATAATCAGATTTCGGTAGGTGCAGATCGAACAAAAATTGGACAAGTATTAACTAATTTGATTAATAACTCTATTTCTTACGGAAATGAAGGAGGGAAAACTGAAATTTCTCTAAATCAATATGAAAACTTAGTGACAATCGAAATTTCAGACAACGGACCTGGTATCGAAGCGAAACATTTACCGCGTCTTTTTGAACGATTTTACCGCGTAGAAAAAAGTAGAAATCGCAATGAAGGAGGTTCCGGACTAGGATTGTCAATAGTGAAGCATATTCTAGACTCACATGGTCAAGCGATAAACGTTCGAAGTACAATTGGTGTTGGAAGCACATTCAGTTTTAGCCTAGAAAAAAGCAAAATTTCCGGTCCGGTGAGTTCAAGAGGAATCCCGTTGAAATAATTAAGAATTTAGAATTGTTGTATCTGAATTGCGAACTTAGAATTGCTAACGCAGAACGATTCGTTCGCAACTCGCAACTATTCCATTCGCAACTCCAATGGTTCGCAACTCGCAACTAATTCATTCGCAACTACCAACGTTCGCAACTCGCAACTACTCCATTCGCAACTCCCAAAAGTTCACAACTCGCAATTAATCCCTCTACCACTATTTACGCCTGTTTACAAAAGGTTATTTCTCGACTTAGTAGTCTTAATAATACTTGTAAGTAGTTTCATCAGTTCGTCACAATTTTTAATAAGTTTTTGAGAATTATCCTCCTCCAAGTAACCAGTAGCGCCCAAAAGTCGCAACCAATAAATCGTTTCATTTGCCTCTTTTCTTGAAATGGATAATTTATGAATGAAATCTTTTGTTGATTGACCATGTTCTGCTTCAGTGACATTCGCACCAATAGAAGTTCCGGAACGAAGTAATTGTTTTGATAACGTAAATTCCCTTTTGGATTCAACCAAATATTGATAGGTTTTTATGATCTGAATGGAAAAATTAAAACTTTTTGTTTGTACGATGCTATTAGAATTCATTTGTAAGGTTTTAATTAAAGATAATGAAAAAGATGAAGAAATGCAAATAAAGAGCCTATATTAATGCCAAATCGAGATGAATTGCTGTACTTGAATTGCGAACTTAAAATTGCTAATGCAGAACGCCTCGTTCGCAACTCCCAACGTTCGCAACTCGCAACTACTCCATTCGCAATTACCACTGTTCGCAACTCGAAACTACTCCATTCGCAATTACCACTGTTCGAAACTCGCAACTATTCCATTCGCAACTACCAACGTTCGCAACTCGAAACTATTCCATTCGCAACTACCAACGTTCGCAATTCGCAATTAATCCGTTCACAACCCCCTAAATTTGTAAAATCTAAATTCTTTTTTATATTTTTATTCTTTCCAAAACTAAATCATACAATAATTACCTATGAAAATTCTTAAAATTCAAGCTTTACGAGGTCCAAACATTTGGAGTATTACCAGAAAAAAATTAATTCAAATGCGCTTGGATCTAGAGGATCTGGAAGAAAAACCGACAAACAAAATAGCTGGTTTCAGAGAGCGAATTGAACAATTGATTCCTAGTCTTATTGAACACCGTTGTTCAGAAGGATGTCGCGGAGGTTTCTTTCAACGCATCGAACGCGGAACATGGATGGGGCATGTAATCGAACATATTGCTTTAGAGATTCAAACACTTGCTGGAATGGATGTTGGATTCGGTCGAACGCGCGAGACAAAAACACCGGGTGTTTACAACGTTGTTTTTAACTACTTGGAGGAAAAAGTTGGATTGTATGCCGCGGAAGCCTCTGTTCGAATTGCCGAGGCATTAATTGCAGGGGACGAATATGACTTACAACGCGACATTCAAAAAATGAAAGAAATCCGCGAGGATGTTCGACTTGGCCCAAGTACCGGAAGCATTGTAGACGAAGCTGTTGCAAGAAATATCCCTTGGATCCGACTTGGAACAAATTCCTTGATTCAGTTGGGCTATGGTGTTCATCAAATGCGTTTTCAAGCAACGATAACTTGTAAAACGAGTAACATTGCCGTTGACATCGCTTGTAACAAGGAGCAAACCAAAAAAATGTTAGATGCCGCCTCAATTCCTGTTGCGAAAGGATCCATTTGTGTCGATGAAGAAGATTTGGAAGACACAATCAAATCGATTGGATATCCGATTGTAATCAAACCACTAGATGGAAACCATGGAAAAGGAGCTTCAATCAATGTGACAAACTGGGAAGATGCTGTCGAAGGACTTGCATACGCTAAAAAATATTCTCGCAGAGTGATCGTTGAGCGTTTCATTACGGGATTCGATTTCCGCGTTTTGGTGATTGACAATAAAGTAATTGCAGCCGCTCAGCGCGTTCCTGCTCATATAGTTGGAAATGGAAAAGACAGTATTCAAACATTGATCGATGAAACGAATAAAGATCCAAGACGCGGTTACGGACACGAAAACGTATTGACTGAAATCACGGTTGATCGCGATACAATGGAACTACTGGAAAAGAAGAATTACACACTTGAAACGGTTCCCCCTCATGGAGAAATTGTTTATCTGAAGTCGACTGCAAACCTCAGCACAGGAGGTACTTCCATCGATGTTACAGATTTAATGCACCCTGAAAATGTGTTCATGGCCGAGCGTATTTCTCGCGTAATCGGTTTGGACATTTGTGGAATTGACATCATGGCTGCGAATCTTACCGAATCATTGAAAGAAAATGGTGGTGTTATTTTGGAAGTGAATGCTGCACCTGGATTTAGAATGCACTTGGCTCCTTCGGAAGGTTTACCGCGTAACGTGGCTGCTCCAGTAATTGATATGCTTTATCCTCCAGGGAAACCGTCACGCATTCCAATTATTGCTATTACAGGCACAAACGGAAAAACTACCACTACTCGCTTAATTTCACACATCGTTAAAAACAATGGTTACCGAGTTGGATTCACGACTTCGGATGGTATCTACATCCAAAATCACATGATGGAAAAAGGTGATACCACTGGACCTATGAGTGCAGAATATATATTGAAAGATCCAAATGTTGAATTTGCAGTTCTAGAAACAGCCCGTGGTGGAATTCTAAGATCAGGCTTAGGCTTTAGTCGTTGTGATATCGGTGTAATTACTAACATTCAAGAAGATCACCTTGGGATAAGTGATATTCATAATTTGAAAGATTTATCTCGCGTTAAATCAGTTGTTGTAGACAGCATCAAAAAAGACGGTTGGGCTGTGTTGAATGGCGAAGACGAAAACTGCCTCGAAATAGCTGAAAATTTGAGATGCAATGTTGCTCTTTTCAGTATGGATGAAAATTGCCCGGCAATAATCGCACACTGCAAAAAAGGTGGAATTGCTGCAATCTATGAAAACGGATTCATCACCATCAAAAAAGGTGACTGGAAATTCCGAGTTGAACGCGCTACGCATATTCCGCTTACAATGAACGGAAAGGCTAAGTTTATGATCTACAATGTTCTTGCCGCAACCCTTGCTTCATACTTGTACGGATTTAAAACGGAAGACATCAAACTTTCATTAGCGACTTTCCTTCCTGGAGCGGCTCAAACGCCGGGTAGAATGAACATTTTTGAATTCTCGAAATTCAAGGTGATGATCGATTTTGCACACAACCCGAATGGTTACCGTGGAATTGAAGATTTCTTGAAGTCTGTTGAAGCAACAAGAAAGATTGGAATCATTTCCGGGGTTGGAGATCGCAGAGACGAAGACATCAAGGAATGTGCGCGCATTGCAGCCAGAATGTTTGATCACATTGTTATTAGACAAGAAAAACACCTCAGAGGTAGAACCGAACAGGAGATCATTGATTTGATTTTGGAAGGAATCAACGAGTCGAATACGAATGTTACTTATGAAGTTGTTACACTCGAGACAGAAGCCATCAAGCACGCCATTTCAATTGCAGAAGAAGGAACATTCATTACCGCATTAAGTGATGTAATTGACAATGCAATTGATATCGTGCAAGATTACTTGGATGCAGAGATTGAGAATGGAGTAATTTCTTAATTGAAATACAATTGAAAAAGAATTTTGAAAACACAAAATTGAAACAAATGAAATAAAACAAACACAGTCTAGATGACTGACATAACATATTAGCGTTAGTTTATTCGCGTCGCTGAAAACTGGAAATTTTGAAAAGACAAACGAATAATAAGCTTTAACGCTTGCGCCAAGGCGTGGGCTTTAGTTTATTTCGTTTGTCAGGTATTCCAGTACCTCAGCGGCGGATTCTCTAGGTGTCCCACGCTGATTTTTTATATGAACTCTACTGCGGGGCAGAGTAGAAACTAAAAACTTACAAATGAAAAGAAAAAGTTTACTTTTAACCGCAGTAGCAACGCTAGGATTGACTGCTGCAACAACGGCGCAAACTGTGCCGAATTATGTACCAACAAACGGATTAGTTGGTTGGTGGCCATTTAATGGAAATGCGAATGATGAAAGTGGAAATGGAAATAATGGAACAGTGAATGGGGCGACGCTGACAACGGATAGGTTTGGAAATGCTAATAAGGCTTATAGTTTTGATGGGAATGCGGACAATATAATATATTCACCTATTAATAATGCTCAAGAAATTACAATTTCATCTTGGGTATTCGTTGAAAGTAACGGCGGCGGACAAATGATTATTCAAAATAACAATTCAAATTGCACAAATGTAAATTTTGGAAGTCATTTTGGTTATAATCAAAGAATAAATTTTTCTCACAACGCTGTAAATTGTTCTAATCCTGGAGTGGATTTATTAACTGAATCAAGTGTAGATACTATGAATTTAGTTGGTCGATGGGTTAATTTGGTTTGTGTTATCAATAATTTAGGGAACACATATATTTTCGTTGATAACGTATTAAAAGATAGTTCGATCTCGAATTTAGGTTATAACTTTTGTTCATCTATTAATTCATCTTTAAGGTTGGGCGGTCCTTGGTGGGATCAAGATTTACAATGGTTTAACGGAAAACTAGACGACATAGGTATTTGGAATCGAGCCTTAACTGAATGCGAAATTCAAGATTTATACAATGCCCAATTGGGTTCTTTTTCCAATACAGCAGTTACAGTAAATCCAACAAACGCTGTAATTGGTTCAAATGCTATTTTAACAGTTAATTCTTCAGTTTCTAACATACAATGGCAAAGTAATCCTTCAAATGTGGGTTGGGTTAACCTTGCAAACAATACGCAATACAACGGTGTTACAAATGACACGTTAGTGGTTTCTAACCTTCAATTATCCAATCACAATCAACCATTTCGAGTTTTGGCTTGTGGAGACACCTCCAACGTTGCTTCCATTCAAATCGCTGATACATGTATTACAAATGTTACAATTTACGACACCCTTCTAACTACTGTAACAGATACGTTAATCATTAATACAACCTTGAGTCTTCCAGCACCAAATAATGAAAACACCATTTTGATTTATCCAAATCCGGCAAGTGATCACATCACGATTGATAATGGCAATTATTTTGCAATGGCAGGTTACACCATTAAAATTGAAAACAATGCCGGTCAACAGGTTTTTCAAAGTGCCGTCAATCAACCTCAATTCTACATTGATTTAAGCACCTGGTCTGGAAACGGTTTGTATTTTGTTCACCTCATCGATCCACAAAATAATACGGTGACGGTTAGGAAGATTGTGTTGCAGTAGTTCTCACCCCTCTTGGTCTCCCCTCAAGGGGAGAAACATACTTCCCTCCTCGAGGAGGGATAAAGGGAGGTGACAAAACATAGTACATATTGAGGAAGACAAATTTCTGAGATTAAGTAATTTGTCAAAAAAACCAATTAGGGTGGAAGAACAACATTGAACTTCTGCCCTTTTTTTTATCTTAGAGCAAGCAAAACACAAATGTCTGAAAAACAAATTTTCACTTTACAGCAAGTAGCGAGTTCGATTCGGAAAACCATCGAGCAACGTTATAACCAAACCTATTGGGTAAAGGCGGAAATGCACAAATTAAATCGTTTTCCTAGTGGGCACGCGTTTCCAGAACTGGTTCAAAAGGAAGGAGATAAAATCATTGCTCAATTGAGCGGAACCATTTGGAAGCAGCAATTGGAGCGCATTAATCAGCGATTCATTTCAGTTGTGAAGGAACCAATCAAGGACGGCATGTCGCTGTTGCTTTTTGTGAAAATTAATTTCAGCGAAACCTATGGACTTAGTCTTCAGATTTTGGATATTGATCCTTCTTTTTCACTTGGTGAACTTCAAAGACAACGTGATGAAACCCTCAAGAAATTGGCAGCTTTAGGGATTTTAAACCAAAACCAATTGCGTGATTTCCCGTTGATTCCAAAAAGAATTGCTGTTATTTCCGCTGACTCAAGCAAAGGACTTTCAGATTTTATGGAAGTTTTGGACACCAACGAAAACGGATACAAATTTTTCACCTACCTTTTTCCGGCCTATTTGCAAGGTGATGCTGCGGTAGATTCAATCATTCAAACACTTCATAAAATTGAGCGCTTAAAACATCATTTTGACATTGTGGTGATTGTGCGAGGTGGTGGCGCTGAAGTGAGTATGACATGTTACAATCATTTTGAACTTTGTAAAGCGATTGCTGAATTTCCACTTCCTATTTTAACTGGAATCGGTCACTCTACGAATTTAACGGTTGTAGAAATGATTAGCTTCCGAAATGCCATTACGCCTACCAAACTCGCCGAATTTCTGATTCAGACTTACCGAGAATTTGACATTCAAGTCAAGGATTTGCAAACAAAACTGTTCAGCATAGCCAAAAATAACCTACAAATTACCCGAAACAATTTTACAGCTTTGATTCGTTTGTTTAAATCTATTTTATCTTCAACAATTGAGCAGAATTTAGCACAGTTGTCAAACGAACAAAATCGCTTTGAGCGAAGCGTTCAATACAACATTAAAAAACATGAAAACACCCTGAATCAGTTTCGTGTTACGTTTGGTTATTTGGCAAAAAACAATCACCAAAGACAAGAGTTAAAGCTCCACGAATTAAACAATAATTTGCAACAACAAATTCGTCAGACGACAGAACGTTCGGCTAATCAATTAACCGTTCTTGATAACAAAGTGCAAATGCTCGACCCGATGAATGTGTTGAAACGCGGATTTAGCTTGACGACTTTTGGTGGTAAAATAATTAAGGAGGGAAATCTTCCTGAAAAAGGTGATTTGATTCAAACCCAGACAGCAGTTGGGAAAATCAATTCGAAAGTTGAAGGGCGCAGCGCGTAGAAGTTATTTCGCGATAAACGGATAATACGCATTACAAAGGAACGTAATCAGAACCGCAAGCGACCATCCGGTATAAACTTCAATCGGGCGGTGCTTATTCAAGTATAAACGAGAAGCGATTGTTACTCCTGAAGCAAGAACTGCCGCAATTAATATCCAAAATTCGAATTGAGCCTGATCTCTGTAAAAAGCCAAAAGGTATCCAACCAAAATACCTGCCCCTCCTGCATGCATAGAGATTTTAATCCAGCGATTGATAAACATAAAAGATCCTGTTACAATTGCGCCAGAAAGTGGCAGCGCATAAAAAAATCTTGGTAAAATGTTGCCTGGAGCTTTAAAAACAAACATCAAATACAAGATAAGGCAATAGGCGAACATAATTACTAAAGGAATGTTTCGTTCCTTTTGATTTTCCATATCAATGGTGGAAATTATCTGTCGTTTGTGTAAGGCATAAAATGATATTCCTGGCGCCAAAGCACTAAACGTAAAAAACAAATAAAGTAAGGTCTTTTTTAAATCTGGGTTTAACAAAAACAGCGCGTCTTTATCTAAATTTATTTGCTCAGAAGGAATATATAACGTCAGTAATAAGCCATAAGTTGGCATCAACAGCGGTAAAAAGATCCAGGAGAAAAAGTGAGAGAGTGCTCTTATCATGTTATAGTTCTTTTCGCATTCGCGCAACAGGCAAATTTAATTGTTCACGATATTTTGCAACCGTCCGGCGTGCGATATTGTAGCCTTTTTCATTTAACAATTCCATTAGCTTCTCATCGGTCAATGGATTTCTTTTATCCTCGCCATCAATGGCATCAGAAAGTATTTTTTTCACTTCGCGCGTTGAAACCTCTTCGCCGCTTTCAGTAGAAAGGGATTCTGAAAAGAAATATTTTAGTGGATAGATGCCAAAATTCGTCTGCACATACTTACTATTTGCTACCCGAGAAATCGTAGAAATATCCAAACCAACCATGTCGGCGATATCTTTCAATATCATTGGTTTCAACTTGGTTTCATCTCCTGTTAAAAAATACGCTTCCTGATAATGACGAATGGCATCCATTGTTAATAGCAAGGTTTGCTGCCGCTGTTTGATTGCATCAATAAACCATTTTGCTCCATCGAGTTTCTGACGAACAAATGTCAGCGCTTCCTTATCTGCTTTTGAACTTTTTGCTCCCTCTGCATAGGAACGCAACATACTTTCATATTCTTTACTTACTTTTAATTCGGGAGCATTTCTACCATTGATTGATAACTCAAGTCGTCCGTCATTTTCAAAAAGCATAAAATCAGGAATAATTTGCTGATAATTCTTCGCCGATTCGCGCATTGAACCTCCCGGTTTTGGATTGAGTTTCAAGATTTCATCAATCGCTTCCTTCAAATCTTCATCTTCGATTTCCAGTTTCTTGGCAATCTTATCGTAATGCTTTTTGGTAAATTCCTCAAAATGATTTTCTAAAATTTTTTTCGCTGTAAATCGCACGATATCACCGTCTTGCTTTCGATTAATTTGAAGAAGGAGGCATTCCTGAAGATTCCTTGCTCCAACACCAGCCGGATCTAATTCTTGAATTAACATCAAAATTTCCTCAACTTCTTTTTCATTCGTTTCGATATTCATTGCAAAAGCCAGGTCATCGACGATTGCCTCTAAATCGCGATTCAAATAACCAGATTCGTCAAGGTTTCCAATAAGAATATCTGCAATGGTAAATTCATTATCGTCTAAATCTAATAAATGGAGCTGTTCGGTTAGTTTTTCTTGAAAGGATTGCTCACCAGACAAAGGAATTACTCGTTCTTCATCATCTTTAGAACTATTGTTGGCTTGCGTTTTATAGTCTGCTACATCGTCATCGAGGTAATCTGACAAATCAAATTCATCTTCTCCATCGTTATCATCCTCAAATTCATCTGAATTGTCGAATTCATCATCTTGTTCATCTGTTCCCTCTTCTAGCGCCGGATTCTCCTCAATTTCTTGTTTTATGCGTTGGTCTAATTCCATTGTCGGAACCTGCAATAACTTCATTAATTGAATTTGTTGCGGAGAAAGTCGCTGTTCAAGTTTTTGAGTAAGTTGTTGTTTTAATGCCATGGAATCAATTGACAATTTTTTGTTTAATTACCTGATAAATTTCCCAAGTAACTTTATCATAGACATAAATCAAAACATGCATATTTTCGGGGTTGAAGCTCCCATCCAATTGATTTGGAACAACAAAACTGTAATCGACATAATACTTTCCATTTTTCAAATCTGTTGATTTTAAAACTCGCCCAAAAGCCTTTCCGTCAATATTACCGCGATGGATATCGCGATGGATATAGGATGAGTTATGTGTGTTGTCTCCCATTTTTTGGTCACCCACCAACGAATCTTCGATGAGGTAAGTAACAACAGCTAATTCATTTGTTATTGTTTGGTCGAGCTTTTCAACCTCAACATGTAAAAATGCACCTTTCGTTTGAGCATAGTAATTTAAAGCGGATTGCATATTTACACGTAAGTTGTTATTGCTTAAGGTTGTATTCGTAAGATTTGTCCAAGCCAACGGACCTAAGAAAATAGTTCCTGTATTAATCCTGTTAATTGTTCCCCTCGGGTTTCCAACAAACCCACCATCGTTTTGGCCAAAATAAGTTCCTATTTCAAGACCTTGCGCATTTGTAAAATCAGTTGGATATTCAGGTGGAGAAACAGATTGAAAGTCACTTATTCCGGTTGGGCTAGAATGGATTGAAGCTATAAAAACGCGTTCGGGATTACTTTCATGTAACTGATGAGCTAAGTCTGCCGCAGCGGGACAAACGATGCACTTGTGACCTGTAAAATCCTCAATCAATACATTGCGATTGGTATTGGTGTTTGCTTGAAAAACGGGCCATTCATTTGCAACGTAATCAGCCCAATTACCAGGATATAAAGTAGTGTCAAAATCTTGTTTTTTTGGATACGGGTTTTCAATATGATCACATGAAGTAAACTCAAGCGCAAAAAACAAAGCAACGATAAAAAGAACTAAATACCTCATATTTAAAAACTTTGCGTAAAACTTAAGGTCAAACCATTTGAAGCTGGAACAAAACGACAAACACCGCCCACACAGAACAATCCCGCACGCTGTCTACCATAAGAAATCATAAATCTTGTTGCATCGCGAATATATCCACAAGTAAAAATAGGATAATTAACGCGTTTGCCCGTATCTGGATTTCCATAATTGTATTGATTCATGAAACTAAAGAAATAGTTTGGTGATATAGAATATTCAATGAGTGCTGTTGCCCAATTTCCTTTATCTTTAATTGCTCCATTTTCCTTTTGAACAAATAAACCTTGTAACTCCATTCTCAAAGAATGTTTGGTATTTACTTTGTAGGCCAACTCTAATACACCAATATTTGCATGAATTATACCAACTGCATCATTTGAGATTTTCGCAACATCGTTGTTAATTTTTATGCTGTAATAGCTTGCGATCATGCTGAACTTCTTCGAAAACTTCTTGGTAATATTGAAATTGATATCTTCCCAGTACAACGAATCGCTTTTATCAAATGGATTTGTTTGATAAGTTACACGAGTAGAATCTAACAGATTGACCCCACTCGTATGTTGAACAGGACGAAACGTTGTGGAGTAATTTGCGCCAATGGTCAACCCGTATTTTCCACCAAGAAGTGATCCTTTTTTGAAGGTATATAATATATCCGCTTGATAAGCCACCTCCCCTAACGGTTGAGTAGCGTATGGATATAATGTAGCCACCAAATTGTATGTGTGCGTTTTATTAAGAGAAGGCAAATAATTAATAAATAAATCCTGCAAATCTTTGTTGCGATCCGAGCGATAACTCATATTATCAACTGACTTTCCAGAAAATAAGACGCCAAGTCCTTTTGTGGTGTATCCAAGATTAAAAACAGCGGCATGACCATAGTTGAATATTTTGTTATTGTCAGATGAAGGATCTTGTTCTTTGATAACATACTCCGCATCAAAAAAGACGTCCTTGTATCTTATTTTGGCACGACCGCCATATGTCGCGACATTTTCTGGTAAAATATATTGTTCGTCATCATCTTTCTGATATTTGCTAACAAAAGAACCTCCGATTACAATGTCAAGCGGCATTGAATCCAGTTTTTGGAACGTCTCGTTTAAATGAATTTCAGCATCGATTCCACGAACTATTCCTGCGCCATGAACAATCTTTCCTTGTTGAAAGGATAAACGTTGGTAACCATAAACCCCTTTCAAAACAACCCCTTTCGCCGGACGAACAATCAATCGAGCACCATCAAGTAAGTTGTCGTATCCCAATGCGCGGTCTTCATATGCTCGCAGCGATAATCCTGTTCCGAATTGTTCATAGAAAGACCCAAGAGTAACATCTACGAAATCATTAGCATATCCAACATAACGCATCCCGATTCCCGTACCATCAAAGCGATTAGGATAACCTTGAATACGAGGTAAATATGATTCAAGGCGCATCCCTGCCTTAAAATTACCATAAGTGTAAAACACATTCATGTACGAATTAATCAACCCTTTTTCTGCTGGTTGATTTGCTCCAATAATCGAGTCTTCATTCAAATATTGAAATGTTGACTCAATATTTCCGGTTAAGTTTCCTTGTCCAAATGCATGGACCGAAAGTAAAAAAAGTAGAATTCGGAATAGTTGTTTTGGCATTCGTTTTATTTACCGGTTAATTTTTTAATTTCCTGGTAAAGTTTTTCTTCATCACCTGGTGCATAATTATTGTGCGAATAAACAATATTACCTTCTTTATCAACTAAAAATGTATGAGGGACATTGTTTACGCCCATCGCTCTCTTGAAGTCTCCGTTCGGATCCATCAAAACCATATAATCCCATGCTTTACCATTCACATATACAGGGACTTGACTTTTAGTTTTTTCGTCATCGATTGAAACGGCGACAAGAGTAACACCTGTTTCTTCTTGCCAATCTCCATATAAATCATGAATGGTATTTAATTCTTTCTTGCATGGGGCACACCAAGTTGCCCAAAAGCTAAAGACAACAGGGCCCTCTAAACCTAATTCAGCCGTATTAACAACCTTACCCTTCATGTCTTTTAGTTTAACAGAAGGAATTTTTTTTGTTTCTAATGCGTGGTCGGCTTCATTTTGAGCTATCGAAAATAAAGCAATGGCTAAAAACAAGCTCAGAAAAACAGATTTTTTCATAGTCATAAAATTTTTAGTTCGGTGATTTTCAAAAACCCTGCCGAAAATCAAAGGTAAAAAAAAAGTGTTGTTTTCATTAATCACACTTAAAATTTGTTTTGTTCCTTTATTTTTATATATTTGTTATCTAAACTAAAACTGTCTAAATGAAAAATTTGATTTTTTTGTCGATTTTCCTTGTGTCAGGCATAAAATTATTTGCTCAGAGTCCAAATGGAATTTCTGTAGTTTTAAATGGAACAACCACTGATCTTTCTGGCTCTGTATATCAAGTTGCAGCTCCCGTCCCTGATTTATTTGACATCAATCTTAATTTTATAAACAATACAAATCAAACTCAGCAATGGATTGTTACACGTAAACGACTTAACGTTCCTGCAGGATGGTCCGACCAGCTTTGCTGGGGTCATTCAACAAACACATTGGCTGGTGGTTGTTATGGCGCAAGTAATTTAAACCCTTGGAACTCTCCAATTGCTGATATTTTCGATGTTGCCGTTGGTGAATATGGAAAATTGAAAGCAGAAATTAATCCTGATGACCTCACAAGTGGCCAAGCCTTATATCGTTATTACGTTTCATCAGATGGTGTAAGTTTTCAAGACTCCGTTGATGTTCAGGTTGATTTTACAGCGTCTTTAAAACCAGTTAAGGAAGATATTAACGTTTCCATCGTTCCAAACCCAGCAACCGATTACATTCAAATTACAATGACAGGGATAGAGTCTGCTTCTTTGAGAATGGTTGATGTTTTTGGGGCAACCGTTCTTAAAGAGAATATCGGTTCATCGAAAAAATTGAATGTTTCAGATTTCAATGGAGGAATTTACTTCCTTGTTTTTGATGTCCCTGGAAAAAAATCATTCACTCGAAAGGTAATTATCCGTAATTAAGGTTTCGGTTTCCTTGACTGTTTTTATCGGAAATCATAGAAACCACCAGGTGTAATGCAATAATGAATAGCTATATCTAAAGAATTAATATCATCGATGACAACAAATTCATCGAAAATATTGAGACCAATGAATACACAAGTAGGTTTACATTTTGCCAATAACTTATCGTAAAATCCTTTTCCATAGCCAACGCGATGTCCCCGATTATTAATTGCAAGGAGAGGGACAAACACAAAATCTAGTTTAACTTCTGGAATTTCTTCCCCGAACTTAGGTTCGGGAATCCCAAAAGAATTAACTTCCAATTGAGACGTTTTTTCGTATTTGTAGTGAACAAGTGTATGGTTGTTAAAGTCAGATTTAGATAAGGCAATTGTTCCACCACGAGATACAATTTCTTCCATTAATTCATAGGTATTGATTTCCTTTTGTTTTTCAATAGGGAGAAAAATACTAACTATTTTACCTTGGAAATCAAAGCGCTCCAAAACAATTTTAGTACAAGCTTCAGAAATTTTATTGAGCTCAAACGGCGCAACAAACTTTCTTCGTTCTTTAATTGTTTTTCGGATTTCTGCTTTTAGCATCTTGTAAAAAGCAAATTACAATCTTACGCGCAGATCAAAAAGTTTCCGATTATCAACTACGTCGGCTTTTTTTCTAAGTGCCGCCAACGCCTGAGACTGAATGGACCCTTTTACAGCGTTTAATAGTTGATCTCTTTCGACATTATAGTTTGCGGTGGACGGCGCTTTCGTTGTTTTATTAACAACGATAACATAAACACCGTTTTTTCCTTTTAATGGTAAGGTTCGCTTTTTATCTTTAATAGCAGAAAATAATGCTCCAACTATTTCTGGTTCATATCCAGCATTATTGATTTGTGGAGCTCCAAATGTTACCTCAGCTTGCATAACAGTTGTGTTACCTGCTTTTGCTAGCTTATCCAGACTTTTTAGTTTAGACATTTGATTAATTAATCGCTTTGCTTTTTTCTCTTCAATTAAATCGCGTTCCATTTGTGCTTTTACATCCTCAAACTTTGGTTCTCCTTTTTCTTTAATGGATGAAACCATTGCAATTACATATTTATCTTTGTCTTTAATAGGGTAAGAGGTTAAAGTTCCTACCTCAGCATTAGGCCCATAGGCTAATTCAAGAATTTTATCAGCTGCTAACGAAGTTGTAAAGCCATAAACTTTAGCACTATTATCCTCTATCTGAATTGGTCTCGGAAATTTCTTTGCTCTTGTAACAATCGTGTCAAAAAGCGCAATTTTTTTCAAGGGATCAGATTCTTTGGAAATTTGCCGATCTAGTTTGTAAAGTATTTCAGTTACTTCACTTTCCTTATTTGAGATCGTGGCTTCGGAAGCCTTAAAAGGTTGTGAAACAGAAACTAAAAGAGGCAACTTATCGGTTGATCTATCTAATACTTCGATGATATGAAAACCAAAATCTGTTTTAACAACACCAATTTTTCCAATAGCTTGAGTTGCACAAAAATCACTAAATTCTTTAACCATTTCTCCTTCTAAGAAGTTCTCATACTTACCGCCATTGGTTTTAGAACCTGGATCCTCTGAGAATTTTTCTACAAACGATGTAAAGTTGTCCTTGTTAATCAGTTTCAATAGACTGTCAGCCATTTTTTTCTTCCCCTCAATAAATTTAGCATCCTTGGACTTGTCTGCTGCAATCAAAATATGTCTAGCTGAAAGTTTGGAAGGAGTAAAACCTATTACTTTAGAAACGAAAATATTTTCACCCGAAAAATAAGGACCTACTACTTGTCCAACTTTGGCAACCTTGAAAATGGTGTCAAGTGTTTTAGGGTAAGTTTGAAAACGATTTGCCTTTTCGTTGCCTTCTGGAACTGCTGTAGCACGCTTATCACCAACATACATTTTATTGTAGCTGTTTTTCATTACAAAAATAGAGTCGTTTGTCGATTTCTGAAATTGTGATTTAATGTTAACCATAAAACGCTTGCTAGTTAAAGAGTCTTTTTTAGACGGAGCTATAACAACATCAAACATTCTAACTTCACGACTTGCAGATCTAATAGCATATTTTGAATCGGATTTATGTTCATCATAAAAGGCTCTCAACTCTGAATCTTTAATCTTCACGTCAGCGTCGTTAATTTCTGAATAGCGACGAAAGACAAATGAGATGTTTTTCTTTTCGTTGTTAGAATGATATTCATGTTCAGCCTCTAATTTTGTTACATAAACGCCTTGAGACAATAAGTTAAAATATTTTTCTTGTTTTCTGCGATCAGTATAATATTGCTTCGTACTATTCCATTGTTGAACAGCTTGTGGGTCTTTATTGGTTTTTAATTGAGTTAAAGTTGCCTGTAACTTTTGTCTTCCTTTAATAGTAGATTGTTCAGTGATTGTTCCCGTTAAAGAATCAGTGAAAAATTGCGCTAAATCCTGTAAAACAGTAAACCCGTCCATTGCCATCAAATACGAATTGAATTCACGATCTGAAACGCTTATTCCGAGTTCGTTGTATTCTTGACTAAGAATAAGCGAGTCTACCATAAAGTTCCATGATTTGTCATTCGAGGACTCGATTTCCTTATCTCCAAACTCTTTTTGTTGTTGTTGTGCCTGTATTCTATCTTGGTCTTGAACACGAGCACTAATTTGGCTGTATTTATTTGCATCAACTTTTTCTCCGTATACTGTTCCTATTCCATATTCTGTATTATCACCGAAGAGAGAAAAGTTCGGGTTAGCGGTTTTAAATGATTCATATAACATTGCAATACCAACGATTACAAATGCTATGATTATTATCGCAGAGTTATTTCGAATTTTACCAATAATTGCCATTTTGTTTTTTTAAGACCGCGAAGATAGTAAGAAAACTGCAAAAATGAAAGTCTAATTGAATGAAAAAGGGGGCTTATCTACCCCCTCCTTTAACATTTGTTTTTTTCACTGGATTTATAGGCTCTTTTGGCGTTTCTTTTTTGTTTGTTTTGGACGTATCCGTTTCATTTTTCTTAGGGTCGGTTTTAGGTATATCCTTTTTTCCGTCTTTTACGACTGGAACAGGTTTATTTTGATTTGATTTGTTCTGAGGGTTTTGTTTATTTGAATTAGGAGAATTATTTTCAGATCCGTTACTATTTGAGTTTTTCCCTCCACCATTGTTTTGATTTCCCGAATTTGAATTCGTTCCTGAGGAATTTGTTGAACCACCGTTGTTTGTAGGGGTATTACTTCCTCCTTGATTTGTCGAGCCACCGTTGTTTGTAGGGGTATTACTTCCTCCTTGATTTGTCGAGCCACCATTATTTGTAGGCGTAGTGCTTCCTCCATTTCCATTTTCATCGTCTACTCCGCCATTCGTATCTGTTTGCCCATTTGGACCGCCAGATCCTTGACCAGGATTTGAAGAGTCTATACCATCTGTGTTGTTCCCATGGCCATTATTGTTATGCGTTCCTGTTGTGTCAGCCCCTGAACCACCCACATTCGTTGGTGCGTTGCTTCCTGATTGATTTGAATTGGTGTTACCACCATTTCCATTTTCATCGTCAACTCCTCCATTTGTATCTGTTTGCCCATTTGGACCGCCAGATCCCTGACCAGGGTTTGAAGAATCTACACCATCTTCGTTATTACCATGGCCATTATTGTTATGTGTTCCAGTTGTATCGGCTCCCGAGCCCCCTAAGTTCGTTGGCGTGTTATTTCCTGATTGATTTGAAACAGGTTGATAAGTAATGGTTATGGTTTTTGTAATTTGATTACAAGGGGTATTGATTGAAAGCACAAATGTATTCAGGCCTTCAACAAGGTTAACATTCCCAGAAAACGAATTTGAAATCAGGTTGAAATTGGAGAGAACAGTTCCGTTTTGAGAAATGGAAATTGAATTTGGATTCGCATTTGAAATATTGAACGAAATGGTTTGGTTTGAAACTGACGATAACGTGGACTCAGCAGAAGGGTTTATCAATGAAGCTGTAGCATTTTCACAACGATTTATTGTATAAGTGCTCATATCAGAACCACACCCATTAGTGGCAGAAAGCAAGATGGAAGTCTGTCCAATCGGCAGATTCGCAGTGTAGTTTACAACGCCATTATTGTTGGTGAAATTATTCACTGAATTACCATTCATAGTTAAATCGATAACAGTATTGGAATTAAAGTTCAATATCTGAGCAGAAAAACTAATTTGGCTTGAACTTGTAGTTGATCCCGAAACTGGATTTGTATTAACATGAATAATTGGTGTATTGCAATTCTCATAATTAACTGTTAGACTGGCATTATTGGTTCCACAACTGTTTTGAACTGTAACTACAAAAATGTTTGACCCTTGACTAAGCACAACATTGGCAGTCAACAATCCATTTACGAAATTAAAATTTTGAATACTTGTCCCATTAAGTGTTAATGAAATCCCTTGAGATGAATTGATGTTCTGCAAATTAGCTGAGAAAAGATAATTTGAGTTGTAAGTAGGTCTTGAAGTGGAAACATTGTTAATCGTAACTGAAGGAGCTATGCAGTTGTCGTAATTAATAGAGAAATTTTTTGAGTCATTACCACAGCTGTTGTTAATGCTAGCATAAAAATTATTAACGCCCGGAACAAGTGTAATTGCAGATGTGATTTGTCCATTAGTAAGTGAAACATTTTGCAACAGAGTGCCATTCTGAGTTAAAGAAACTTGACTAACATTTTCTATGTTAGAAGCTGACAAACTCAACGTGTAATTGGCGCTCGTAACTGTTGTAGCATTAGTTGATGGGGTTAAAATATTCAAAACAGGTGCTGAACAGTTGTTGTAGTTAACAGTTGTTGTTTTCACAGCATTTCCACATGCATTAATTGCAGCCACAGAGAAAGAATTTAATCCAGGAACAAGATTAATATTTGCAGAAATTTGACCATTATTAAGTGAGGCCCCAGACACAACATTGCCATTATGGGTAAGCGTTATTCCCGAAATAGCCGAAATGTTCTCTACAACAGCTTCAAAATTGTAGGATGCATTGTTTACCGTATTTCCTGCAATACTTGGATGTGTGATTGACAAAACAGGAGCAATACAATTATTGTAAGTCACGTTGATAAATTGAATGTCATTTCCACACGAATTAGTTGTAGAAACAGCAATGGTGTTATTTCCAGGAATAAGTGTTAATAAAGATGTAAATACATTATTCGAGAAATTAAAAGTCTTCGAAATACCGTTTTGTGTTAGTGTAATGCCCTGAGAAGTTGAATTTGTAATTTGTGCTTGAATGTTAAATTGACTATTGGTTGTCGTGATATTTAATTGGTTTGGATTCGTGAACGTTATAACAGGCGGAACGCAGTTATCATAAATAATAGCGCTTGTTTCAATATCAACACCACAATCATTGGTAGCAGAAATAGAAATGTTATTATTCCCAGCAACCAGTGTTATTGAGGCGGATAAAATGCCATTTGAAAAATTAAATGGTTTTGTTTGACCGTTCTGTTTAAATGAAATTCCACTTGCTGAGTTTATTCCAGAAATAGTCGCTTGGTAGGTAAACACAGAATTTGTGACAGTTGTATTATTACTTATCGGATTGTTTACAGATATTTGAGGCGGAACACAATTAACAAGATTTACTGAAGAGGTTTTTGAATCATTACCACAAGTATTTGAAACTTTGATTGAAAAAGAATTATTGCCATTTATCAACGTAACATTCGCTTCGATTTGTCCATTGTTAAGAGTAACTGGTAACGTTTGCCCGTTAAATTTGAAATCAATCTGCTGATTGTTGGTAATGTTAATAGCAATTGCTTTGAAAATAAAATTCGAGTTGTTTACCGTTAAACCAGCACCTGCAGGATTTAAAATAGAAACCGATGGCGCAATGCAATCATTATAGTTGACAACTATTGTTTCAGAGGAATTCCCACAACTTCTCGTAGCGGATAATTTAAATGTATTAACGCCCGGTAAAAGCGAAACAGCACTGCTTAAAACACCGTTGACATAAGAATAATTTACGACTGTTCCGTTTTGAGTCAAAACTAAACCATCTGTTGAGGGCATATTTTGAACTGTTGCGTTCAAAACATAAGCATTCGTATTTTGAGTCTGATTTGTAGTATTGGTAATATCCACAATAGGCGCCTTACAATTATCATAGTTAAGCGTAATTGTCTCAATATCAGAGCCACAAGAATTAGTTGACGAAATTGTAATTGTGTTGCTACCAGGAATTAACGTTAAGTTTGCTTCGACCATTTTGGTGTTAGCATTATAGCTGAATACAGGAACATTAATGTTATTTAATAAAACCTGAATACTTTGTTTGTTTGCTGCATTTTCAACCTTAGCTTTGAGCGTGGCCAACGCCACATTTGAAATTGCATTCATAGAGGGCTGATTAATAGTTATAATCGGAGCGCTGCAATTCTGATAATTAATAGTCGTCGTTTCACTATCAGTACCACAATTATTTGTTGTTCTAATTGTAATTGTATTATTACCGATAGATAGGTTTAAAGGAACTTGAAGTTGACCATTGTTGTTGGTATAATTCGTCAAATTTACCCCGTTCAAAGTAACTTGTGTGTTTCCACTTCCAAAGTTAGATATTTGAGCAGTTAAGTAGTAATTAGAGGACCCAACTGTCGAACCAGATGAACTTGGTGAAGTAACTTGAATGTTCGGAGCGATGCAGTTATTATAATTAACGGTAGTTGTTAAACTAGAAGTCCCGCAAGCGTTTGTAAGGTCAATTCGGAAATTATTAACGCCCGCCTGTAAGATGACGTTTGCTTGAACAACTCCAGAGTTTACATTGAAGCTTTGGGTGATAAGTTTCGTTCCATTTTGATAAATAGCAATATTCGAAGCGTTTTGAATACCATTTAGCAAAGCGCTTATTACATAGTTCGGACTTTGAACTGATACCTGGCCATTTATTGGATTGGTAAAACTACCAGAAGGTAAACTACAGTTATTATAATTAATTGTTATTGATTTGTTATCGTTTCCACAATTGTTGTCGGCTTTAATATAGAATGTGTTTGCTCCTTGAGTTAAATTTATTGTAGCCTCGAAATTTTTAGTTGCTGAATTATAAATAAAAGGAAGCTGTAAATTATTTGCGCCAGTAAGTTTTATGAAATTACTTGAACTTACATTCGAAATAGTAGCTTGAATTTTAAATACTCCTTGATTTGTTGTTTGGTTGTTTTGAGAAATAATATTAATTATCGGAAGAGGACAAGAGGTATTTAAATTTGTATTGTTATTTGTTGACGAACCGCCAACGCTTCCGCGTGCACGCAATCTAAATTTCAAATAGAGTGAAGTGTAGTGATATAAGTCGTTTTTGGAACGCGGTAAAGTTGAGTTTACAGCATCAAAATTATCCTTTAATGTAAAAGTCGTTTTGTGCTCAAAACCAATTGTTGTGCGCTTACGAATGTGATAACCAAGTCCGAAACCAAGGCTAGGCATAAAATTAGCGCGATAATTTGAATAACCATCCAATGCGGTTTCATATGAATTGTCAAAAGAAATGTTACTGATCCCATTTTGGGTATAATTATATAAAGTTGGGCTTGTTAGGAGGTTGCTTGAATCAGTCAAATTCCCATAAGTTCTATTCCAAGTTATACCAACGCCTCCAAAAACATATGGATCCAAACCGGTTCGTTGAGTAAGTGCATTAAGGTGAATAGCAAGTTCAAGTGCCAATCGATGAACATTTGATTTATAATTATGATAAGTGTAACCCAAACCATTCTGATATCCATAAAGTGCACTACCCTTTTCTAATCCAGATAATTTTGATGAATCAGAATCTTGACCATACCAGTTTCCATTTAAATACCGTGCACGAATGTCAAAGGAAAATGGCTTGCCATAATTATAATTGTATGATTTTCCGATTATGATTCCCCAACCAGCACCAGTTTTGTTAGAAACATCTGTTGTTTGCCAAGTACCACCTAAATTTAAACCCCAAAACCATTTTGAAGATTGATCATAATCTACTTTCTGAGCGTTTATAAAAGAGCTGAAAAGTAAGAATAAAACGATGTAAATATTTTTCATAATATATGATTTGAAAACTCGATAACGAATATTATGCCAAAATTCTTAAAAATTCTTAAATAATAATGTATCTGGTAGATCTTTATTTTAAGATTACATAACAAATTGATATTGTGAATGTTATCAAAAGTTATTTTTTTGTTAATAGGAGGTGAATATTTTAGATAAAGTTAAACCTTTATTTTTTTTAGTAGGAGGAAAAGATCTTCAATTAAAACATTCATTTTTTTATAATCAAGTGTGTCCGGAGTATCGGTAAGTTTATGATAATTATCATTTCTAAACACCGAGGTATCAGTAATCATTATAGCTGGAATTTTTTTTAGCCAATAGTTGCGATGATCAGACCAGTCTAATCCAAAAGACTTAATAGGAGACACAAATCGTTTATACGACAAATCTGATTTTTTAAAAATCCGCCATAATTTACTAAGGGCAGTTACTGATTTAAAATTGGATACGAGCATTAAATAGTTTCCTTTTGTTCCAAATAGGAATTTTAAAGGAGCAATGGGATATTCTTGACTCCCCTTTTCATCTGAGAAATAACCAACCATTTCCAAGCAAATCATTAATGAGGTATTTTCCCTAGTACATTTTTTTGCATGATGGAAACTTCCCATACCCTCCGTGCCAAAAAATGGTGGTTCTTCACAAGCGTAAAAAACCAATTCGATTTCATAAGGAAAATTTTCCTTATGGGCATTTAAGAGTTCTGCTAAACCCAATAAAACTGCAACGGCTGAAGCGTTGTCATCTGCTCCTGGCGTGTCCTCAAAAGTATCATAGTGGGCTCCAATCACGATTTTTCGTTTGGACTCCCCTTGAAAACGCAAAGAAAAATTTCGATATTCAGATCCTTTTTCATCAATCCAAGCATGAATTTGTGGTTCACTAGCGTAGTTAGTAATTAGGTTTTGCATCAAGGACATTGTTTCTTCCCAACGATTCCCACCGGCAGTTCGAAGCCCTTTAACAGCCAGTTGCTCCACGATTTTTTTTAATTCAGATTCCATTAAAAGTCAAAATCTTCAAATTCAATTTTTTTCGAAGTTTCATTGAAAATTCGAGAAAATGATTTTTCGATAAGTAATTTATCTAAATTTTCGAAAAGTAAATGAGCTTTTTCCTTTCCAATTGGATTTTCTTTTTCACATATAAACATAAGGTTGATCATTTGCTTTTCAACTTCAACCTGCAATTCATATGGGTATTTACAATTAATAATTGTCGAATTTTCAAGCTCGATATCCTCAATTGGCAATTCTGGAGAATACATAAAATTCATCACCATCGAAACGGTTTTGTCTGAACTAGTATCCTTCAGAAGCATTTCACCTAGAGGCTTACTTGGAAAAATGTTCGATTGATTCAAAAAAGTAAACATTCCTGGAATGCCAATTTGTTGACTATTATCTGTGTAACCAATGGTGGATTTTGAGTCGAAAATGGAATGAGCTAGCATAAGAAAAAGATCTTGAAGACTAGCATTCAAAGTTGTTGAAATTTGCTCTAGCCCAATTCTATCATCGTTTATTAAAACACGTTTATAAACTTCGGCTGATTTATTTGAGCTCTCTGTCTTGGCGTTATTTTTCGTTTCAAAATGTTGCAGAAATAGTCCATAATTTCTTACTTCAGCTGGCTTTTCGAGAAAGAGTGATTGATAAAATTCTTGCATTACCATACTTATACCAACCGCATCAAGAAGTATATGATGCCATTCAACAAACAAATTATTATTTTCAAAATGTACTCTAAGCAGAGGTTCTGAATTAAGAATACTTTTATTATTGAGAGGTTTATTTACAAATGTTCGAAAATTTGACAGGTATTTCCATATTTTTTTTTGTTGATTGACATCAGAAATAGCATATCCGAGATGGGGATAAACAATAAAAATGTGGTCGATTGCTTTTTGTATGTCTTTTTCAGAATATGTATCGGGTAATTGGCAAGAAAATGAGAGTAGAAAAGGAGATTCGTTTAAAGCATAATTACCTATTTCCGCATTTAATATGTCATTTTGAACAGGACTCAAAGGAAAATCCGTTGGAAGAACGTTTTTAATTTCTTTCTCTTTTTCTGAAATTAGTAAGTCAAGCTCTGAAATACTTGTATGATTTATTAATTCACTTACTGAAACTGAAATATTATAGTTTTTATCGAGCCAAGCCTGCATTCTCATAATTTTTATGGAATTTCCACCAACTGCCTGAAAGTTGGAATTTGACTTGAAATTTTTGTGTTCAAGCACTGCCTCCCAGCACTTTGAGGCCTTGGTAACAGGCATACTTTTTACGACACTATCTATATTGGTGAGGTAATTTTGTAAAAGTAATTTGCGATCAATTTTGCCATTGATATTTCGTGGTAGCGAATCCATATTGACCTGTATTTCAGGGATCATGAAATCGGGTAATATTTTTGCGCAGGCTTTTCGGAATTCTCCGTCTGATAATTTGTTCCCAGTCCAAAAAGCAATAAGTTTTAGTTCCTCACCTTTGAATATGTTTACAGCAGCTTGATCAATCCCTTCAACGTTGTGAAGTAACATTTCTACCTCAAAAGGCTCGACCCTAAACCCTCTAATTTTTATTTGATTATCAAGTCTACCAAGATATTCAATTTGTCCATCAGAACCAAACCAGCCCAAATCACCACTTTTATACCATTTTACACCATCCTTTGTAATAAATTTCTGTTCCGTCAAATCTGGATCGTTTAGATAACCATATGCTAAATAAGGTCCTGAAATCCAAATTTCACCGGTCGTTCCTTTAGGTACTGAATTACCAACGGGTGTAAACAACCCAATTTTTGCATTGGTAATTGGTTTTCCGATATCAGGGGCTTTATAAATGTTAGTTAGATCTACAATTTTAGCTGTAACAACATGTGTTTCTGTTGGCCCGTAGAAATTAAAAAGACGAATGTTTTTGCGCTCCACCCAACTTTTGAGTCCATTACCGACAATTAGTGCTTCTCCCGTTGTCACAATTTGTTTTAATGATTCGCATTCATCAAAATAATTCGGGTTGACATCTAAAATTGAGTTCAATAATCTTGCTGGGATCCAAGCTAGACTGATTTTTTGATTCAAAATAACATCTCTAATTTCTTGAATATCCTGACGTTTTTCAAAAGGCATTTCAACGATTGTGGCACCTAGATTTAACCATAGAATTAATTCATGGTACGAGGCATCAAATCCAAAAGAAGAGAGAGCCAATATTCGTTCATTTGAATCGAGTGAAAGTTCATTTCCAGTCCAATCAGCGAGATGTACCAAACAATCCTTCGTTTGAATCACACCTTTTGGAACACCGGTTGAACCAGATGTGTGAAGAATAAACGAAGCGTTTTCAGGGTGTTTTGTAATGGTGTGATTTAGTCGTTCAACCGATAATTGCTTGTTTTTCTCGGTTAAAATAAAACGACAGGAAGCATTTTGCCAAATGAAACTTTTTCGTTGTTCGGGGTATTTATTATCTACTGAACAAGGCACTGCTCCAAGTTTCCAGATACTAAGGACGGCTTGAATAAAAAGGCTACTTGAAGTCAAGTCAATCCCAACAGCTTCATTTTGCTCCAATCCAAATTCACGGAGTGTCTTGCAAACATTTTTAACTTCAGCTAAAATCTGTTGATAATTAATAATTGATTGCTCTCGAACAAGCTGAATGGATTTATGCTTGGTGAAATGATTAAATAAATTGGAGTCGTTTTCGAGTCGTTTTTCAATTCCCGAAAGCACATTTTGCATTGAAAGTGATTTCAGTGTTTGATCAATCGTGCTTTCCCAAGAGATGGCTTTAATAAATTCGGAAAATCTATTTAGAATTTCTAATACATATTCAGGAGGATAAAAATTACGCTGGAACAAAATTCTCAAATCAATCCCGTCCTCTTTTGGATAGCAAATAAAGGTGAATTTCGCTGCGGTTTTTTCTTTGAATGCACCTATTTTAATAATTGAATTTTGGGTAAGACTTTTATCAATCGGATAGTTTTCAAAAACGAAAATATGATCTAAATTTAGATGAACATCTTCCAACTGAGTTAATGCTATATCTCGATGTTGATTATCTGAAATAAGTTGGGATTTTACCCTTTCAGCAAAATCCAAAAATGTATTATCAAGATCAGTTCGGATTGGAAATGGTAACGTCTGTATTAACATTCCTATTTCGTCATCGAGCGCACCTTCTCTTAATGAGTTAATTCGTCCACAAGAGATATTATTTTTCTCAAAAACGACAGAAATGAATGCTAGCCAAGCTGAAAAAACGAAGTGGTTTTGCGTAAAACCCTTGCTTTTAAGATTATCCCAGAGTTTCATACCTTGAATTTCATATTTTATCTCGGAATAATCATCTGTAGAATCGCTCCCAATTGTTAAAAATGGTATAAAGGCGTCTTTACTGAAATTTTTCAGTCGGTTTTTCCAATAGATCTGATTCGATTCGTGTTGGTTTTTTAGTTGGTATAGGAAGTATAGATAGGATTCTTTTTTTTCAATTTGATAACCTTTAATAGCTTCAAATAATAACTTACTAAAAATACCTAGCGACCAACCATCCATCAATAGGTGATGGTGTGTCCAAATAAGTAGTTTGTCACCATTTTTTTCTTCCAAAATGGTCAACCTAATCAGGTTTTTGGAAAAGTCAAATGACCTTTTAAAATCTTCGTTTAAAACATCCTCTAACGTTCCATTTTTACAAGTCTTATTAACTTCCACATTAGCGTTTTTAGGTAAAACCCAAACATATTCTTCGTTGTGTCTTCTTAGTTGAAGATGCAGAGCGGGAAGACTTGCCATAACGGCTTGATAAGCCTTTTCTAATTTGTCTGTAGATATTTCAGGCCCCACATGGTAAGTTAGTTGAACCATGTAAACACTATCATCACCAGACAAACTATCGAATAAAATTCCTTGTTGTGCATCTGTCAGCGGAAATAATCCAATAATTGATTCGTCATTGGCTTGATTGAATGTTTCAATTTCCTTATTATCCCTCCAACTTTGATTTTCTTTCGGAATAGTTAGCCTACTTAATTTTATTTCTTTTAAACTGGCAGCGGCAAATAAGTCCTGAACAGAAAGATTTAGGCCTTCTTTTCGAAGGGCATTAACGAGTCGAATTGCACTGATGCTATCACCTCCGTTTTCGATGAAACTTTTATCAGTTGAAAAATCATTTCCTAGAATTTTGGAAAGGTAAGGCAATATTTCTATCTTTTCCTTGTCCTTCTTCTTATTAACTTCCGATTTAAAAATGGCTTCGAGCCTTTTTTCATCCGTTTTTCCGTTAACATTGAGCGGGATTTCGTCTAAGCGAACAAAAATGGACGGATTCGCATAATCAGGTAAAATATCTTTACTGATTGTTCTGTCTAAATCAGTTGAACAAGTATGAAAAGCCACAAGCATCGTATCGTTCATGAAAAGCACTCTAAAAAGACTTCCAAATTTAGCTTGTAATAAAAATTCGATTTCACCTAATTCAATGCGGTGCCCTCTAATTTTTATTTGGCGATCATTTCTTCCTAGATAGAAAAAATCCCCTTTCATTTTCCAACCAATGTCTCCACTTTTGTATGTTGGAACAGATGAAAACGAGAATTTTTCCATTGTTAAGCTTTCATTTTTGAAATATCCGTTACAGACTCCGTCGCCTCCAACGATAAGTTCCCCTAAAAAACCATCTGGAACTAACTCTCCATTGCTGTTAAAAATACCCAAAGAATACCCTGGAAGAGGCTTTCCGATGTTACTGTATTTATCAAATGAAACTTCTTTGAATGTAACATGCACAGTTGTTTCCGTAATTCCATACATGTTCACCATTGATACAGAAGGGTTTTCCTCTTTCCAGCTAGAAATTTTTTGAAAGTTCAATTTGTCTCCGCCAAAAATCAAATACCTAACACTAGACAACTTCTCTTTGGATTCCCCAACGAGCATTAAATTTTCAAATGATTTTGGAGTTTGATTAACAACAGTGATTTTCTCTCGGAGCAACAAATCATAAAACTTGAAAGTATCTTTAACTTCCATTCTATCAGGGATATAAAGTGAAGAACCATTCAACAGTGCTCCCCAAATTTCCCAAGTTGAAAAGTCAAAACCATAACTGTGCGCTAGAACCCAGCTGTCGCTCGGCAAAAAATCAAAATTGACAGATGTCCCTTTAAATAGGTTACTTAAATTGGCGTGGGTAATTGAACAGCCCTTCGGTTTACCTGTTGTTCCCGATGTATAGATTAAGTAACAAATATCGTTTAAATCGGCCGTTAAATTTACAATTGAGTCCGATGAATTAATGTCTTGAAGCGGGTGAATGGTTTCTATATTTTCAATTGGTTCCAAATCTGATACGATGGTTTGAATCCCAGCATCATTAAGAATGAAATTTAGGCGCTCTTTGGAAATATCAGGATCAAGAGGTACGTATATAGCTCTTTTTTTCAAAACAGCAAGTATCGCTATAATCAATGAAGCTGAATTTGAGGTTCTGATTCCAACGGGTTCCTGAATTTCAACGTTCATTTTTGATGCTAGATTTTCGGCTAGGTCATCGAGTTCTTTGTAAGTGTATTTATTCCCTTGTGAGTCCTTAACAGCAATTTTTTCAGGGCTCAAACTTACTTTTTCTAACCAATTTTCCGAAATGGGTTTATTTTTATAACTTGTAGGACATGAAACCATTTTTTGAGTTTCACCCGAAATGTATTTCATAAATGACCCACTAATTTCTTCTGCTGCAGGTTTAGCGATTTTACTTAAGTTCCAAACAAAACAAATCGATGTACCGTTTTCATTTGGCTGAATGACAATGGAAAGAACATAATGTGGTTTCGAACGAAATACCGCTCTAATATCTGAATTCACTTTTGGTTCTACCACCCAGCAATGATCAAACGCCCCGTGATGAAAGTAATTTTGAACGGGTTTGTCACATCGTGAAATAATTAAAGATCTTTGTTGATCGAGTTGATTTGAAATGTCATTCTTTTCTTTTTTAAAAACAAGTGGCCATGTTTGGACAAAATAACCGAGTGCGCTTTGTGCCGTCGGTTCAATGCCTCTCGCGCTAAAAACTTCTCCAACACAAATATTTTTTTGACCGGTGGCAAGAAACAAGAATTCAATCCACTTCGTCATAAAATCGTTGTATTCAACCCCTTTAAATTCAAGAGGTTCATACAAAAAGCCCTTATCATTGTTTTTTGGCTCAGGGACATAATTTTGCAAATGAAAAGTGGGCAGACTGACTTTATTATGCGTATTTGAATCAATTCTGGGAATCCACTCTTTTTCACTTATTTTAAAGTTTCCAAGTAGAGATGCAAAAACTTGTTGTATTGAAATAGCATCAAACAACAGATGATGATAACAACAAGACAGGAATTGACAATCGCTGTTTTCAAAAATATAGAATTGAAATAAAGGACCTTGTTGAATGTTAAAACGAATGTCTTGTGACTCCAACCAATTAAAAATTTCTGATTCGTTCCAGTTTTTTGAATTAATAATCTGAATTGAGGGCTCAATTTTTTTTAAACGAACGCGCAACGGCTGTTCAATTTTTTCATAGATAAAAACTTCGCGAAATCTAGGAATAGTTGAAATCCAATCGCTTAATTCATTTTCGGTTATTTTCCTATCTTGAATTTTGATTAATGCCGTTTCGACATAATAGGAATAATTGTTTTTATCTAATTCCATTACAATTAGACTTTGCTCCCCGAAATGGGTTTTAAAAACCGAGTCTATATCCTCCTTAGAATAACGTTTTTGCATTTATAAAATCAAAATTATTTTAAATCAACAACTTTTACTCTGAAATATAGTTTTTTTTTCAATATTCCAAAGGTTGTTAATCAAGGAGAAACGATATATTACGTTTTAATCCTTTGAATTTAGTGCGTTTTACGGCGCTATTCTTGAATAATTTTTGGAATGTATCCTCTTCGAGATTTTTCCAATCTGCTTTTGTCAGGTTCAATAATGAAAATGCAGGTTTAAATCTTGGTTCATTCGTTGCCTTAGAAAAACGATTCCAAGGACAAACATCTTGACAAACATCGCAGCCAAACATCCAGTTATCGATTTTTCCTTTGAATTCTGAGGGTAGAATTTCATCCTTTAATTCAATTGTAAGATAGGAAATGCATTTTGAACCGTCGACTACATATGGTTCAACAATAGCTTCAGTTGGACATGCATCAATGCAGCGCGTGCAAGTACCGCAATAATCTTTAATAGGTCCATCTGGTTCAATTTTTAAATCGGTGATAATTTCAGCAATAAAGAAAAAACTTCCTTCTTTTGGATGAATGAGATTGGTGTTTTTACCTACCCAACCTAGTCCCGATTTTTTCGCCCACACTTTATCCATTACCGGCGCAGAGTCGACAAATGCTCTAGCGTTTATTTCACCAATTTCATCTTTCATGAATTGGATTAATTCTTTTAGCTTCGATTTAATTACAAAGTGATAATCTTCACCATAAGCGTATTTCGATAATTTAGGCGCGTCTGAATCTGATTGTGAATTTTCAGGAAAATAATTTAACAATAAAGAGATGACAGATTTTGCATCATCAACTAATAATCTCGGATCTAAACGCTTATCAAAATGGTTTTCCATATAAGCCATTTTTCCATGGTAGTTCTTTTTTAACCAAGATTCCAATCTGGGAGCTTCTTCTTCGAGGAAATCTGCTTTAGAAAACCCACAATAAAAAAAGCCCAATTCATAGGCTTTTGATTTGATTAAAGATTTGATTTGCACTTGCCGCATTAGTTGGAGTTTAAAACAAACCTCCTTGCACCCACCCCATATCTTTTCCGAGGTGTTTGTATGCTTTCTCTGTGGCTTTTCTCCCTCTTGGAGTTCGCATTAAAAACCCTTCTTGAATTAGAAATGGCTCGTAAACTTCTTCCAATGTTCCTGCATTTTCGCCAATTGCAGTGGCAATGGTTGTTAATCCCACGGGGCCACCTTGAAATTTATCAATGATAACTTTGAGGATTCGGATGTCCATTTCGTCTAACCCATTCGCATCAACATTTAAAGCATTGAGTGCAAACTCGGTAATTTCATCGTCAATCCTTCCAGAACCTTTTATTTGGGCGAAATCACGAACTCTACGAAGTAATGCATTTGCAATTCTCGGTGTTCCTCGACTCCGACTAGCTATTTTGTATGCAGCATCCTCATCTATTTCAATTCCCAGCAAACTTGCACTTCGTTCCACAATTAAAGTGAGGATTTTAGAGTCATAATATTCCAATCGAGAATTTATGCCAAATCGAGCCCTTAGCGGAGACGTCAATAACCCAGAACGAGTCGTTGCTCCAATTAGAGTGAAAGGATTAAGATTAATTTGAATGCTCCTTGCGTTAGGTCCTGAATCAATCAATATATCGATTACATAATCCTCCATTGCTGAATAAAGATATTCTTCAACCACGGGGCTCAATCGATGAATTTCATCAATGAATAAAACGTCACCCTCACCGAGATTTGTAAGCAAACCTGCTAAGTCACCAGGTTTGTCTAGAACGGGTCCGCTCGTCACTTTGAATCCGACCCCAAGTTCGTTGGCAATGATATTTGCTAAGGTTGTTTTTCCTAAACCTGGTGGACCGTGCAGTAGAACGTGATCCAGCGGTTCATTACGAAATTTGGCGGCTTGAACGAAAATGTGAAGATTTTCTACTACGGGAGCTTGACCGGAAAAATCGACCAAATATTTTGGACGTAAGACTTTATCATAGTCTTGCTCACTACTATTTTTAGCTTCTTCCCGATAGTCGAATGAATCTTCCAATTAAAAATGAATTTACTCGAACAAAAATAAGAAGTCTTTCAAATCTCCCGACTTAATAAATGGCTTATTTGAACTGAAAAAGCATCTTTTTTTGTTTTTTCACGTATTTAGGTTAAATTTGTTAGCAATTAATAGTAATAAAATGCGTAAAAGTTTTTTCTTTTTCTTGACAATTGGAACTTTATTAGGCTTGAGTTCTTGTATAAAGCATGAGGTTATTCCTGCGCCTGTAAATACAGTTGATCTCAATGCGTCTTTGAATAGTTATGTTAATGGTACCCAAGTAGAGTTTACTCAAAACGTTAATGGATACAAGGGAATTGCAGGAAAAGATGTATATATTTACGCTTCTCCCGTTTTATCCAAGGTGATTTATTCATCAACTATTGCTTCGCCGTATTCTTCGCAAGCCTTAAAAATTAGCTTTGGCGCATTGGATTGGGATGCTTCTGCAAATTCAGACCCAACGCTTACAATGTTCAATGATTACCATTCTTCGAACTCGCAAGTTGCCATTCCTTTTAAAGATTACAGCACGTTGGTAAATAATAGTGTTGATGGTATTCAAGTTGAATATACTGATAAGTATGGAGTGATTTGGAAATCCAAGGAGTCTGATCCTAACCAAAGTGCAACATTTACAGTTTTAAAACAAGCAAGTGACAATACAGGTGACTACTCTTTGTTCGAATGTTCATTTAGTTGTAAAGTTTGGACTTATGACGTTCAGCTCGCGCAAGATAAATCCATCGACATTAACAATGCTGTTGTGAGAGCTTGGTTTAAAAAGTAACAAAATTAACCACCACAAATATGAGTGGGTCGCTGAAAATAGCAATCATAGGGGATTATAATTTTACTTACAATTCTCATCATGCGACCAATCTTTCGTTAGATCATGCTAGCGATTTTCTTGAATTAGAGATTAATTACTATTGGATTAAAGTTAATGAGGCCATCCAACACAAACCAATCTATTTTGATCAATTTGATGGAATTTGGATTGCTCCTGGCCCTTATCAAAACCCATTTTATCTTAATGGAATTTTTAAGCTTTTAATTGATCCAAAAACACCCGTTTTAATTACTGGAGAGGCTTTTAAAATGTTTATTGAGTTTTTAATTGCTCTAAACCAACTCAATCCATATTCTGAGAAATTGATTTCAGAGAATTTAGTTGCTGGGAATAGTTTTGAGCGAGTTACAATTAATCCATTAACTAAAACTTTCGAAAAACTATATGATAATTTCAGTACTATTGAGTTAACTTCCTCACGATTTAGCCTATACCCTCAACTAATCGAACAGCTCAAAAGTAAGTTCATTGACATTGAGGCAACCAATCAATTTGATGACCCAGAAATCATTAGTTTAATCGACCACGATTTTTTTGTAGCCTGCGCATTTTGCCCTCAAATTTCATCCACCAGAGATATTCCCCATCCCGTAGTTTATACCTTTTTAAAAGCTGCGGAAGAAATGAGGGTGTTAAATCCTTAGAAGCGTATCTGTTTCTGTATAATATAAGTAAATCTCAATTGGTTTTTCAAACATTTCAGACAGTACATTCTGATAACCAATAAGTTGTGTTTGATGATCATTGCTTTGCTTCCCGGTTTTAAACTCGAATACAATCAACTCATTTTTCTTTACAATAATTTTGTCTGGTCGTTTATCTCGATCGTTCGGAATGAGAATTAATTCCTCATTAATTATTTCTATTGCATCTGTGAAAAGACTTTCACAATTACTAAAAAAAGTTTTAGCTTTTTCAGAAAGAATTAGCCTGAATTCAGAATCAATAGTTCCAACTTGAATTAATTCATTTAGTTTTTTATCAATATCGTTTAAGGAATTACATTCTGACATTAAAGCGTGGAAATAATTTCCAAATCGTTGTTCTTTTAGCAATAAAAAGCGATTTTCATTCGAGATTTTACGAAACACAACATCTGGATACCATAGTCGCTCTCCAAGCTCTACAGGAGTATAGAATGATTCATCTTTTTGATTTTTTTCTCTATTCACATGATTTTCAGAACCTAATTCAAGAAGTAATTCTCCAACTGGAGTTATTTCACAGTCAAAGTGCTCTTGGATTTCATTGTGAATTAATTCACCAAGCCTACCTTTTTTATAGTAATTGAACGCATAAAGCCGTTGGATTGGTCGCGTAAGCGCAACATAACAGAGGTTTAATTTGTCCAAGAAAATTAAACTTAACTCCTTTTCGGTAAATTGTGCAATTTCTCTTAAGCTGCTCTTTTTACTTGCCGTGCTGTAAATGATTTTGTCTCCCGCCTCTATTAAAAATTTAGACCAATTGTTTATTTTAATGCTCAGATCTAATTGCGGCAGGATAACAACAGGGAACTCTAGTCCCTTTGACTTGTGTATCGTCATTATTTTCACCGCGCTTTCAGTCTCCGGCATTAATAGTGCAATTTTGTTCTTGTTTTCTTCAAAGTATTCCAAGAAAAATTTAATGTCTGCCTGACGGTTTGATTGATAATTGAAAACAATATCTACAAAATGGTGAACATATGGATCCTTGGTTTCTTCCCATCCCATAAACGATAAAAACATGATTACCAAATCATATAGACTTTCATAACTTGAAAAGAAATTAGTCTTAGACTGAAAGAAATCCGAAATGAATCGCTCGTCATTGAAATACCTTTTTTTAGAGCCGTTTGGTAAAATCTTCGATTCGAAATAAGACAAATATTGATCAGTAGTTCCTCCAGTTAATCTGAAATAAAGTTCAGCAAATCGTTTCGTTTCAGTTTCATTCGTTGGTCGTTCGCGACGCTTCAAATAGGAAAGAATCAATTGAATTTTGGCGTCGTAAGCAATTAAAAGTGAGTCCTGTGAGACAACGGCAATCTTTTGCTCGGTTAATTTATTCGCTATCCCATTTCCGAGTGCATTAGTTGGGGTTAGAATGCAAATATCACCCATTGAAAAACCATCTCCCAAACACTTTTCAATACAAGCAATGATTGGTTCAGTCAAAGTATCAATATCTGGATCCGCCTCCATTGAAATTACTTTCACAAATCCTTCTAAATCTGAAACAACTTCTTGAGAAATTGAATCATAAAATTCGGCATGATCATCATTCAATAGGATTTTTAAAACTTCAAAAAGTTTGTTGTTGAATTTTACGATTTCGCCTGCTGATCGGAAATTTTGCCCTAAGTTTTCTTTTAATCCTAAGCCATCAAAAAACGCTGACATCTGTTTTATTTTTGCGTCGCCTTCTGGATTATAAATTTTTGGGAGGCTCACAAATTGCTCTGCTAATCCATTATTGAAACGATAAATAGATTGTTTGGCATCACCAACAATGAGGTTTCTTCTTTTATATCCAAGTGATTCATATACGAGAGGTATTAAATTTAACCATTGCAATCTTGAAGTATCTTGAAATTCATCCAATAAAAAATGCTCAAGATGTGTACCTAAGCGTTCATAAATATAGGGAGCGTCTTCATCTCCAACCAAACTACTAATTAATTTATTGAATTCGGAAATCCGTAGAATTTGCTCGTTTTCTTTGGTTTCATTAAGCGTCTTTGCTATAAATTGAAGCAAAGACATATTAAAAAAGTTCTTTTTAAATTTTACCAGTAAAAACCAATTATGATATGATTGTAAAAAGCATTCATTTAATTCGAGAATTCGACTGGCAACTTCTTCGGAAAACTTTTTTTTACCCTCCCTTAATTTACTGTTATTAATTACAGTATTTGTAAACAGCTGTCCATTGTCTTTGGGTGATGGAAAGTCTTCTAAAATCATAAAATTTTCCAACGTATTTACAACGGTTCCAGCTCCAGGAGTATTATCTGGGTTTAAACCTTGAAGGAGGATAAATTTCCCGAATTCGTTTGCTCTTTCAATAAAGTTGGTCTCGATTTCTTTGATATCAGTTTTCAGTTGAACATAGTCATTGTCTGTAAGAGAAAGCTCCATTAGCTTATCAACGATGTCTTGATACCTTTCCTTCGACAAAACGGATGCAAACTCAACCAACTGTCTTCGGAAATTCCAGCTTTGCCCTTCTTCCAAATTCGTTCGAGCGTAAAGCGTAACTAATTTTGTTAATTCCTCATTTCCATCTTGGCCGATTTTACTCATCAAAATGTCAACAACCTCCTCAATTATTTGGTCTTCATTCAAAACAACTTCAAAATCGCCAGGAATATCTAAGTCTTTGCTAAATGACCGAATCAGTCTTAAATTGAATTTATCGATGGTAGAAACGTGAAAATCTTCATATCCATGCAGAATTTCTCCTAAGGCTTTTTGAGCCCTTTTTTCAATGGTTTTTTGATCACAACCCGTGTTTTGAACGAGGCCATTCAACATGTGTGTGATTTTCGAGTTTGCACCATTATAATTTACAATACCATCGAGCGTGTTTATTATCCGATTTTTCATTTCCAATGCCGCCTTATTGGTAAATGTCATTGCAACAATTGATTTGTATTTTGGCGAAGAATAATCAGCTCCAAGTAAAATAGTTAAATACTCCAATACGAGTTGGTGTGTTTTTCCACTTCCTGCTGATGCATTGAGAACTTTCAATGGGGTTGTATTGTTCATAGTTAAGAAAATCTGTTTTAAGTAATTTTATAGGAATTTACACTTTTTTTCGCTTAATTTTGTCAAATGAATAAAATTTTATTTGTCCTATTCTTTTTTCTGTTGCTTTTTTCATGTAAAAAAGAAGATCCGAAAATAGAACCAACGGCTGAAAATTATCTCTCAATTAGGGTTAATCCTAGTTTTGGCAACCAACCTTTTTATTTAGATTCTGTATATACAACGCAAGAAGGCTATAAAGTTAAGTTTACAGATTTAAAATTTTACAAATCAATAATAAGAAACGGGTCGGATACATTTACAAAGGCTGCATTATTTGATTTTTCTTCGACTGGTAATTTATTAACACGAGTAAAGGGTGACTATTTAAAGTTTGGTTCACTACAAGGAAATATTGGCGTTGTTCAGTCACTTAATCACCTCGACCCATCGGCTTTCCCAAATGATAGCCCTTTGAATATAAGCAATGCCGGCACAATGCACTGGGGGTGGAATACGGGTTATATTTTTATCAGTATTGAAGGAAAAACGGACACAATTCCCGATGCAACGCTTAATTTAAATCATAGTTTTAGTTTTCACGTTGGAACAGATGCATTCATCGATTCCTTTGAATTTTCGAATATTAATTGGCAAACACTTACGCCAACAGAAAAAGTTTTTCATTTGAATTTAGATATGCTTTCCTTTCTTCAAAATCCGAATCAACCAATTAACCTTAAGAATGAGTTTTTATCTCATTCTGGGTCCGGACAGGAAGCGTTGGCATTGAAAGTGGTCCAAAATTTTAAACAAGCGCTATCAGCCCAATAATGAAATGGCTATTTTATTTTTTGGTTTGTATAACGCTTATCTCTTGCCGAAAAGACAAGGTCGGTTATGAACCAAGTCCATATGCCCTTGAAATCCCTTCTCATTTTCCAGATATGTTAATTCCTGCCGACAATCCGTTAACAGCCGAAGGGGTGGAACTTGGACGTTTTTTGTTTTATGAAAAGCGTTTGAGTGGAGACAATTCGATGAGTTGTGCTTCTTGTCATATGCCAGAAAATGGTTTTTCTGATAACAATCAGTTTTCAACCGGTATTGATGGTATTCAAGGAAATAGACAATCGATGGCATTGGTTAATTTAGGTTGGGAGAATTTTTTCTTTTGGGATGGTCGTAAAACAACACTTGAAGGCCAAATTTTGGAGCCTGTTCCAAACCCAATTGAGATGCATCAAAGTTGGAAAGATGCAGTTGCAAAATTGAATGCGGATGTGAAATACCGAAATCGATTTTTCAGAGCATTCAAGGAGGAGGGAATCGATTCAATCAAAGTTGCAAAAGCGATAGCACAATTCCTGCGAACCATGATTAGTGCTGAATCAAAGTACGATGTAATGTATAAGTTTGAAAATAACATGCCATTAACTTCCTCCGAACAAAGCGTTTTGCAGGCTATCGACAACGAAGAGTGGGCTGGATATGATTTATTTAAAAGCTTAAATGGTGCTGATTGCTTTCATTGTCACAACGGGCCATTGATGCAAGTAAAGAAATTTAGTAACAATGGTCTTGATGCTACGTTCTCAGACTTGGGAAGAGGAGCTGTTACCGGGAATGTAAATGATAATGGAAAATTTAAAGTGCCAACCTTACGCAATATTGCCTTAACCGCGCCATACATGCACGATGGTCGTTTTGCTACACTCGATGAGGTAATTGAACATTATTCGAGCGGAATTAATCATAGTTCAACGATTGACCCATTAATTGAATTCGCTAGTCAAGGTGGCGTGCAACTCGATTCTCAAGAAAAATATTTATTAAAAAAGTTTTTAAATACGCTTACGGACTATAATTTTATCAATAACCCAAAATTTAAAGACCCAAATTAGAATGAGTGAAAATTTCAGGTTAACAACAGAAGAAAAAGCGCTAAAAATTAACTTGACTCCAGACATTTATGGTTGTTTTGCTGAGATTGGTGCAGGACAGGAGGTCGCAGCTAATTTTTTTAAAGCAGGAGGAAGCTCTGGAACAATTGCATTTACGCAGTCAGCCTACGACATGAAGGTTTCCGACTCGCTTTATGGGGTTGCCTCTCGCTATGTTTGTGAAGAACGACTTGTTACCATGTTGGAAACAGAATACAACCACATTGCTGAAACCTTGCCTAATAAACATGAAGAATCGCGATTTTTTGCCTTTTGCAATACGGTTGAGTCACTCAACTATCACAAAACAAATCAAGGTCAAGGATGGGTTGGTTTGCGGTTTCAATTGCATTTGAATGGTCCGACAAATGATATTATTTTGCATATTAAGATGCATGATAACAGCCATAAGGCTCAACAAGAAGCACTAGGAATCTTGGGGGTAAATTTGATTCATGCAGCCTTTTTTCATACAGATAACCTTGATGACTTTTTGGACGCTTTGGTTCATCGAATTCCAAGGGATCGTATGGAAATTGATATGCTTCGCGTTGCGGGACCAGATTTTGAAAACGTTGACAACCGAATCATTGCTTTAAATTTGGTAAAAAGGGGAATCACCGATGCAACCATGTTTGATTTGGTTAAAAATGTTTTGCAACCTGCTACAGCGCTATATAAAAAGAACATTTTGCTCATGCGCGGAAGATTCAGACCAGTTACCAAAGTCCATATCGATATGATCGAAAAAGGTCGTTTGGCTTTCCTCAAAGAGAAAAAAGTTAAAGAACAAAATTTGGAAGTTGTCTTTGAACTAACGCTAAAAGATTTAACGGCCGACGGTAAAATTTCGGATAAAGACTTTGTGGACCGGGCAGAGTTATTAAGTTCATTGGGTTATACCGTAATGATTTCGAATTATCTGAAGCATTACAAAATGGTTGAATACCTGGCTGCGATTGCCAAAGGAAATTTAATGGGTGTTATTTTAGGAGTTTATAACCTAAACACCATTTTCGACGAGCGGTATTATGATAATTTACCAGGCGGTCTTTTGGAGGCTTTTGGCCGAGGTTTTGGACACAACGTAAAACTTTTTGTTTATCCAGCAATTAATGTCGAAGACGGATCATTATATGATTTGAATAATATTAGCATTCCAAAGAATTTGAACGGATTACTTCAATTTATGAAGGATAATGACAAAATTGCGCCTATAAAAGAATACGACAATCAACTTCTTCATATTATGTCTGATGACGTGCTAAGTAAAATTAAAGCTGGTGCAAGTAGTTGGGAGGATGATGTTCCATATGAGGTAGCTCAGGCAATCAAATTCTTTGAATTGTTTGGTTATCAAAATAAAGTGTTAAGCAATTAAAAGATGCCGCATATAAAGCATGCCCTGATTCGCTATCGAATTATCGATCGCATGTTGCGAAACAAATACATGCCATTTCCTAGTAAGCAACAATTAAGGGAAGCATGCGAAGATGAATTGTTTGGTTCACAGGGGTCAAATATTTGTGATTCAACAATCGAAAAGGATATGTTTGCCATGAAAATGGAACATGATGCCCCCATAAAATATAGCAAAAGAAATGGCGGTTATTACTATGAAGATTCTGATTTCAGCATCAATGATATTCCGCTTTCAGAAGATGAGTTGAGTTCCATTCGTTTTGCCGTTAATACACTCCAACAATTTCGGGAAGTTCCTTTCTTTCAGCAATTCGGAAATGCAATTGATAAAATAGTTGATCGTGTAGCAATTGGTGGTGATCAAGGAGATGACATAAATCGTTTTGTGCAATTTGAGTCGGCAATTTCAGTTGGAGGAAATGAGTTTTTACCACTGATTTTGGGTGCAATTCGCTCAAAGAAGAAGTTGTTTTTCACTTACGCTAGTTTTATTAAAGGAGTTGAAAAACCAAGAAAAGTATCGCCTTTGTTTCTAAAAGAATACCGAAATCGCTGGTATTTGATTTCATTTGATAATTCGAAAAACGACATCATCACCTATGCACTTGATCGTATTCAAGATCCAATGGTTCTCGAAGAAGATTCAACGCTACCTCCTGATTTTGATCCAGAGGCTTACTTTCAAGATGCAATCGGAATCACTTCTTACAAAGGAAAGCCTCTTAAAATCAGAATTAAAGCAAATAAAATTGCAGCAAAATATATTTCCTCACAACCATTTCATAGTTCTCAAAAGTTAGTTTCAGAAAATAAAGAGGAAGCTGTATTTGAACTATTTATTCTTATTTCAGAAGAATTTATTCGTATAATACTTGGATATGGTGGGGAAATAGAGGTATTGGATCCATTAGAATTAAGAAAGACTATTTCCGATCGGGTTCAACAAATGGCTGAGATTTATTCAAAGAAATAGATTTTATTCATTTCACTTTCTATTTTTGTAAGACAAATCTGAATTATGGAAATCTTGCAAAATATTGAAAATGGTGTCTGTACAATTACTTTAAATAGACCAACCGTTTTCAATTCATTTAATCAATCTATGGCGTTTCAATTACAAGAGGTTTTGGATGCATGTGCCATTGATGAATCTATTCGAGTAGTTCTTATTAAAGGTGAAGGTAAAGCATTTTGTGCCGGACAAGATTTAGCTGAGGCTACTGACCCGGAAGGACCCGAATTACAATCAATTGTTCGGGAACATTATAATCCGATTATATTAAAAATCAGAGAATTGGAAAAACCAGTCATTGCTGGAGTAAATGGTGTTGCTGCGGGTGCAGGCGCTAACATTGCTTTGGCTTGTGATATTGTAATTGCAAAAAAATCAGCATCTTTTATTCAGGCATTTTCAAAAATAGGTTTGATTCCAGATTCAGGCGGAACATTTTTTCTTCCACGTTTGATAGGAATGCAAAAAGCGCTAGCTCTCATGATGACCGGAGACAAAGTTTCTGCTGAAGAAGCAGAAAAACTGAACATGATTTACAAAGTAGTGGATGATGAAGTTTTTGAAGAAGAAATCACAAAATTTGCCGAAAATCTAGCGAAGATGCCTACTCGAGGTCTTGGTTTAACAAAAAAAGCGGTAAATCTTGGGCTTTTTAATTCGTTGGAAGATCAACTTGATGTTGAGGAGCGCTTGCAAACAGAGGCTGGTGAAACAGATGATTTTGCAGAAGGAGTAAATGCATTTTTACAGAAAAGAGCACCGATATTTAAAGGGAAATAGAAACGAATTGCGAACGGAAAAATTGCGAATGCAGAATTAGATTTAGTAACTCGCAATTAAAAGGTTCGCAACTAGCAATTCGAACATTCGCAACTAATAAAGTATGAAAGAAACGATAGGCGTATTAGGAGCCGGAACCATGGGAGCCGGAATAGCACAAGTTGCTGCTCAAAGCGGACACATCGTAGTTTTGGTCGATTTAAATTCTGACCAACTCGATCGAGCCAAAATCAATTTGGAAAAAACCCTTATAAAACTTATTGAAAAACAAAAAATTGATGCTGATGAAAAAACTTCCATTGAAAATCGAATTCAATATTCTTCGGAAATAAATGATTTTTCAAACTGTGATTTGATTATTGAGGCAATTGTTGAGGATTTGTCAATCAAACATAAGGTTTTTGAGTCAATGGAAAAAGTGATTTCTGAATCGTGTATTTTGGCAAGCAATACTTCTTCGCTGTCCATTGCTTCAATTGGTTCAGTTTTAAAACGGCCAAATCGCGTAATTGGGATCCATTTTTTCAATCCTGCGCCACTTATGCCTTTGGTTGAGGTCATTCCCGCTGTACAAACCAGTTCGGAAACGTTGAAGTCGTCTGTTGAATTAATAAAAAGTTGGGGGAAAACTGTAGTCGTCTGTAAAGATACCCCGGGATTCATCGTTAATCGAGTTGCACGTCCTTTCTATGGAGAAGCCTTGCGCATTTACGAAGAAGGAATTGCAGATTTCGCAACAATTGATTGGGCAATGACGCATTTCGGTGGATTTAAAATGGGGCCATTTACCTTGATGGATTACATTGGAAACGATGTTAACTATGCTGTTACCGAATCTGTTTTTCAAGCATTTTATTATGATCCAAGATTTAAACCATCATTCACTCAGAAAAGACATCGCGAAGCAGGATTTTTAGGAAGAAAAAGTGGTAGAGGTTACTATGATTATTCCGAAGGGTCAGTAATTCCGTCCCCAACAGAAGATGAAGATCTTGGAAAACAAATCTTTAATCGCATCTTGGTAATGTTGATTAATGAGGCAATTGATGCCGTGTTCATGAATGTAGCCTCAAAAGAAGATATTGATTTAGCAATGACCAAAGGGGTAAATTACCCCAAGGGGTTGCTTTTATGGGCTGACCAATTAGGATTAAAGAACGTTTTGGGAGATTTAGAACGACTATTTTTGGAATACGGAGAAGATCGTTACAGACCAAATCCACTCTTAAAAAGAATGGTAAAAGAAAATGAAATATTTTTTAATTAAGTTTCAGCAAAAGTCTTAGAAAATATTTGAGAATCTTACATTCTTTCTTACTAAATTTGCAATCTAAAAATTAATAATAATGGCATACTTATTTACTTCTGAATCTGTTTCTGAAGGGCACCCTGACAAAGTATCTGATCAGATTTCGGATGCATTGATTGATCATTTCATGGCTTTTGACCCAACATCAAAAGTAGCATGTGAAACGCTTGTTACGACTGGACAAGTAGTTTTAGCTGGTGAGGTAAAATCAACTTCCTATTTGGATGTGCAATCAATCGCAAGGGATACGATTAGAAAAATCGGTTATACGAAATCAGAGTATATGTTTGATGCAAATTCATGTGGTATTTTTTCTGCCTTGCACGAACAATCTTCTGATATTAATCAAGGTGTTGAGCGAACTAACCCTGAAGATCAAGGTGCTGGTGACCAAGGAATGATGTTTGGTTATGCAACGAAAGAAACCGATAATTACATGCCGCTTGCGTTGGATTTGGCACATAAAATTCTACAGGAGTTATCTCACATTCGCAACAACGAGTCTAGTTTGATTCCATATTTACGTCCTGACGCTAAATCTCAAGTAACGATCGAATACTCTGACGACAATGTCCCTCAGCGAATTGATACGATTGTCGTTTCCACACAGCACGATGATTTTGAGACAGAGTCTAATATGCTTGCAAAAATCAAAAAAGATGTTGTGGAAATTGTAATTCCACGTGTTAAAGCAAAATTAAAGCCTGAATTACAAGCGCTGTTCAATGATAACATTACTTATCACATTAACCCAACTGGAAAATTTGTGATTGGAGGCCCGCATGGTGACACAGGCTTAACAGGTAGAAAAATCATTGTTGATACATATGGAGGGAAAGGTGCACACGGAGGAGGTGCTTTCTCTGGAAAAGATCCTTCTAAAGTTGATCGTTCTGCTGCTTATGCAACAAGACATATCGCGAAAAATGTTGTTGCTGCTGGTCTATGTGACGAGATTCTAGTGCAGGTTTCCTATGCGATTGGTGTTGCAAAACCATGTGGTTTGTACGTAAATACTTATGGAACATCAAAAGTAGGATTGACGGATGGTGAAATCGCGAATAAACTGAGTGAAATTTTCGATATGCGCCCTTATTTTATCGAGCAACGTTTAAAACTTAGAAACCCAATTTATCAGGAAACAGCTGCTTACGGACACATGGGTCGTAAAAATGAAGTGGTAACAAAAACATTTACTGGTCCAGACGGATCTAAAATTACCAAAGAAGTTGAATTATTTACTTGGGAGAAATTAGACCATGTAGATAAAGTGAAAGCGGCTTTTGGACTATAATAATCATCAAATTATTAAATATCGATCCCGGTTCGTTGAATCGGGATTTTTTTTTGATATTTTAACAATGAGGGTATTATTTTATTACCTTTAGAAAAATAAAAATAATTGAAATATGAGAAAATTAAAATTACTAACCGTCTTGGGAGGCAGCATTTTTTTCACATCATGTGTGACTAGCACCTATATGGTTACAGACAACCCTGTTGGCACAAAAAAGGGTGTCGCTAAACTAGCACTTTTTGGAGTAGATAAGGATATTAGTTTGGAAGCGGCCTGTAAAAATGGAGGAATTACAAAAATTGGAACAGTTGAGGTAAGAACAACTTATTTCATTATCCCTTTTGTAAAAACAGTTGTAACAGGTGAATAATTATTTAAATAGAATAAGAAATATGAAAAAATTAACCTACATAGCATCTGCAATTGGTTTTGTATTTGCTTTAAATTCATGCGGAGTTACGACTCCTTTTATTGTAACAAATAATGAGTTAGGAGATAAGGTTGGAACATCTTCAACAATTTGTTTATTTAGTGGTGCTACTCAAAATTCTGCAATGATGGCTCCAACAGGAGGAAAAACAATATTTCACGGCTTTATGCTAAATAAAAATTTCGGTATTGTTGAAGCTGCTGAAAAAGCGGGTATATCAAAAATTGGCGCCGTAGACTATAAGGTAACATCTTATGTGTTTTTCGTGAAAAAAGAATTTATTGTTGCAGGAGAATAATTTAAAACTAAGAAAATGAAAAATCTAAATAAAATTATGATTGCTGCATTGCTAGGAGGCTTTTTGGCATCGTGTTCAGTATCAGGACCAGTAATGGTAACAAATCATGAAATCGGCTCCAAAAGGGGCGAAGCAAGTCGTAAGATATTTTTAAATATTACGTTAGGCCAAACAGATCTTGGCGCAATAACGGCTGCTAAAAACGGTGGATTAAAGAAAATTGCAACCGTTGATTGGAAAGTGACGGGTGGTGTTTTCTCGACTACATATACAACTGTAGTAACAGGAGAATAATTTTTTTCAAACCGACTTTTAAAGGCTGCGAACTTTCGCAGCCTTTTTTACTTTTGTAAGTTAGTGATTGTTTTAAATGAATACCTTAATGAAAAATAAAACGGAACCCGCATTCAGAACCATCTGGCAAACTTCTGATAACTATGTTGAGGTAATTGACCAAAGGAAATTACCCCATCAGTTTGAATCAGTTAAACTCCTTACATACAAGGATGCTGAAATTGCTATAAAAAACATGACGGTTCGTGGCGCACCTTTGATTGGAGCAACAGCAGCATATGGTATATACCTTGCAGTTCGCGAAATGATTGAAAAACAATTAGATGGCTCTTTTCTCGACACCGCTTTTATTGATTTGAGAAATTCACGACCAACAGCCATTAATCTTTTTTGGGCATTGGATCGTATGAACCAGGCGCTGGAAGATTGTGACGATTTCTTAGAAACAGCTTGGTCTGAAGCAGGGAAAATTGTAGAGGAAGATGTCGAAACCTGTCGCATGATAGGTGTTCATGGATTACCAATTATTGAGGAAATTTCTAAAAGAAAGAAAGGAGAAGTCGTGAACATTTTAACACACTGCAACGCAGGCATGCTTGGTTGTATTGAGTGGGGAACTATTACCTCTCCAATTTATCAAGCGCATCAAAAAGGAATTAAGGTTCATGTTTGGGTAGATGAAACAAGACCGCGAAATCAAGGCTCGAATCTAACTGCCTATGAATTAACACGTCATGGTATCGACCATACATTGATTGTAGATAATACAGGGGGACATTTGATGCAGCACAAGATGGTTGATATGGTCATCGTAGGTACCGATCGTACAACTCGAAACGGAGATGTTGCAAACAAAATCGGAACCTATCTAAAGGCCCTTTCAGCAAAAGATAATAATATACCTTTCTATGTTGCTTTGCCTTCCACGACACTCGATATGAGCATTCGGGATGGTTTAAAAGAAATACCAATCGAAGAACGTGATCAAAATGAAGTTCGTTATTTTCAAGGAAAAAGACTTTCTGATGGACAAATAGATTCAGTTTTGATATGTCCAGAAACAACGAAAGCGAGCAACTATGGATTTGATGTAACTCCAGCGAGACTGGTAACGGCATTAATTACAGAAAGAGGAGTGTGTAAAGCAAGTGAGAAAGGAATTTTATCGTTATTTCCAGAATATGCATAAGATCTTTTTTCTTTCACTTTTAATTTGTTTCAGTTCGTTGGGTCAAATAACGGGAGATTGGCATACTTCTTTTGTTATAGCTGGTAAAAACAATCGTATTGATCTCAATATAGATCGGATTGGACGCGATGGAATCGTGAAAATTGGACTACCTGATGTCCCAGGGTTTGAACCAAAAGTTGCGGATGAAAGTGCTATTTTCAAGGATTCGTTGTCATTTTCCTGGCAAAGTATAAGCCTTTCTTTTTTTGGAAATTATTACTCCAAAGGTGATTCGATTTATGGAACGATGAAGCAATCGGGCTTAGCGTGGAAAGTTAGTTTTAAAAGAGAAAATCAAGAAATTAAAAAAGTCAATCGTCCCCAAGAACCTAAACCAAAATTTTCATATGAAATCAAAGAACTCGAAATAAAAAATGGGAAAAACATTATTGGCGCTACATTAACTTTACCTGGGGATAAAGATAATTTCCCAATTCTTATTTTGGCATCTGGATCTGGTCCTCAAAATCGCGATTGCGAAATCATGGGACATAAACCTTTTTGGGTTATTGCTGATTACCTTACGAATCGAGGAATCGGTGTCCTTCGGTTTGACGACCGAGGTGTAGGGAAAAGCACTGGCGTGTTTTCCAATGCGTCTTTACTCGATTTTGCATCCGATGTTGAAGCTTGTTTCAATTATGTCAGAAAAAACTACAAGGGTCATAAGATTGGTTTAGCCGGTCATTCGGAAGGTGGAATGCACACATTGATTGTAGCATCTAGAAATCCAAAGCTTGATTTTTTAATTCAATTGGCTGCAGTTGGCACAAATGGAAGAGATGTCTTGGTTGAACAGCAATATTTAATTCCTCTTAAAACAGGAAAATCTGAAGCTTATGCGAAAGCAAATAAACTGCTTTATGACGATGTGACTAAATTACTAATTCAATGCAATAGCGAGGAATTTCCTGATAAAGTCAAAGAATTGATTAAAAAAGAATATGATTTGTTTCCTGAAGAATACAAAAAAGAAGGAACTGCTGAGGAGTTTGCGGCGAGTTTCATAAATTTTTTGAATAACGACTGGGGACGTCAATTTATGGCTTTTGATTCGAAACAATATCTAAAGAAAATTTATTGCCCAGTTTTAGTAATTAATGGGGCAGAAGACATTCAGGTTCCACCCACAAAGAATCAAGAAGGATTTCGAGAAGGATTCTCAGTTCAAAGTCAAAGTTTAAATAAATCTAAAATCATTTTAATTCCAGCCCTGAATCACTTGTTTCAAACTTGTAAAAAGTGTGATATAATGGAATATGGCGAACTAGAGGAAACATTTTCTCCGATTGTATTGAAAGCCATAGAAGAATGGATAAATAACCCAATTCTTTTCAAGAAACCATAATTGAATTACCCTTTTTTAACTTTTACACCCCCTCCATTAAGGTTTGGTTTCTGAACAGGTCCATTTTGATTCGGAGTATTAATATTTTGATTGGGCTTATTAGAAGGGCTTTCAATTTTTGGAGACTTAATTTCTTGATTAATTTTTGGAGAAAAAATAGTGTTTGGCTTTTCTTCATCTGTTTTTAAATCCGGTTGTTTATTGATGGGGTCTTTTTCCAAATTGTTATTATTCGTTCCAATTGGCAATGGAGTAGGATTTAGGTTTAAATTTTCGTAATAGGTTCCAAAATTATTATTCATGGCAGCTTTGTCTAATTTCTTTAAAGTAACACCCCTCGTTGGATTTTGAATGATTGGAACTGGATTCGGATTGATATTAAGAAAACCATTATCATAAATACAACCTGACATTTCATCTGCTGCTACACCCAATTCTTGACATCTTTTTCTTGCTTGATCACGCCGATCGGTTGGAAGGTCTGAGACCGTATAATGCTCCATGGGAAACGAACGATCAGTAAAACTTGCAGTCGAAGTGCCAATTGCGTAATCAAATAAGGTTGTCATATCTGAAACCCTATAGTCCTCTGCGAAATCTCTTGAAAGAAAATTTAGATATTCTCGTTCCGCTGCAACACTTGCTTGTTGTAAAAGTGGATTTCCAAAAGATGAAAAAGACGCATATACAGGTCTTTGTCTGTTCAATGATCGACCATTGAAATCATCATCCATATTTCCATTTGCATTTCCGAGAAGACCTTCTAGTTGACCCCGATCGCATTCGAATACTTCTACTGTAATATTAATGAAACCTATTTCGCCTGATCGGCTTTCTAAAACAACATTCTCTCCGGTTGGCCAAGATATGGTATAGTATCGCCCATTTAAACTTAACGTGCCGCCATTCGGTAAAAAGTATGCTCGTCCATTCAAAGAAATAGGCTGACCATTTAGGCGCCAGGGGCTGAAATTATTATCGGGTTTGTCACCACTGTAATAACAAAGTCTATCTCCAGCAACATTCATTGCAATAGCTGTATTTAAAGAGAAATTTTTGTTTTGTGGGCTTTGTCTCGCTTGAATTTCAAAGTGATTGTTGTTTGATTTTGAAACCACAAATTCGCCAACGGTTTGAAAGGAATAGGTAGCTTGATCAAAAGACCTAAGGTGTGGATCACCATAACTTCTACCAATAATTGTAGAACAAAAACTATGGTTAAAAATAAGGTCTACCATATTCCAATGATTAGCAAAAAGTTCGCTTCTAGAATTTCTTGATTGTTCAATGACCTGTGAAACACCTCTTCTTTGTTCAAGAGGAACCATTGTTAACATCTGATAGGGCGTGTAATCCTCCGGAAAGGTTCTATCTGGAATAGGCTTTTTATCAGCAAGTGCAATAATTGAATTCGCTAACCACTCGCCGCGCACTGCATCCCAATTAGACAATTCCTTTTTAATTGCTGCGAATTCGGTTTCAAAAGATACCTGGCTGTATGTGGAAGTTATGAAAAGACCGAATAGAAATAGTGCATAGAACTTTTTCATTTTTATTTTTAAGTTTTAATGAACAATAATCATTCCACTTTACTCATTGAATTTGTATCCAATTCCTTTAATCGTGGTAATATATTTATCCCCTATTTTTTCTCGAAGTTTACGAATATGCACATCAATCGTTCGGTCTCCAACAATAATATCGGTTCCCCAGACGGTTTCCAAAATCAAATCTCGTTTGAAAACAAAATTTGGCCTTGAAGAGAGTAGGGCTAACAATTCGAACTCTTTGCGTGGTAAATGAATTTCTTTTCCTTCTTTTATAATGATATATTTTTCCCTGTTTATCTCTAAATCAATAACTTCCGGATCAATAGGTTTTGTAATTTCTTTTCTTCTCAGAAGTGCATTCACGCGACTAATCAAAACTTTGGGTTTAACAGGCTTCGCAACATAGTCGTCACCTCCAGCTTCCAATCCCGCTATTTGACTATAATCCTCATTTCGTGCAGTCAAAAAACAAATTAATATATCTTGGTTCTCAGAATTGGATTTTAGTCGTTCACAAACTTCAATTCCATCGAGTCCTGGCATCATTACATCTAAAAGGATTAGATCGGGTTTGCTAAGTAGGATTTTATCCAAGCAATCAATTCCATTTTCGCAGGTTACAACATCATGACCATTCTTTTCCAAATTATATTTTAATAATTCCCGAATGTCTTCATCATCATCAACAACGAAAATTTTTGCCATATTCTTTTTTATACAAATATAAGATGTAGTTCAATTACGCTTATTATAAAAACAATAAATGTTTAATAACCAAAAACTTAATTAAAATTATACCATCATTAAAGAAATGATGTAAATTAATTACTAAAATTTTTACATAAAAATAACGATAGAAGCAAAAAATACGTATCTTCGCGAAGTAGTAGTAGGTTAGGTTGATATCAGGGGCTTTGGATGTAAATCTGAAGCCCTTGGTTTTTTTGTATATTTGAGTAATTATTAAGAATGAAAATAAAAATATTACTCGCAGAAGATGATGTCAGTCTTGGCTTGGTAATTTCCGATCAATTGAATTCAGATGGCTATTCAGTTTCTCTTTGTTGCGACGGAGTAGAGGCGCTTCAGCGATTCAATGAGGAAGAGTATCATATGTGTATTTGTGATGTAATGATGCCAAAGAAAGACGGTTTTACATTAGTAAAGGATATTCGCCAACAGAATTCAGAAATCCCCATTCTTCTGCTAACCGCCAAATCTATGACAGAGGATAAGGTGGCTGGTTTTAATGCGGGCGCAGATGATTATTTAACTAAACCATTTAGTGTTGAGGAGCTCCAATTAAGGGTTCGTGCATTACTGAAACGCGTAAATCTAAAACTTGATAAACCCGAAGAGAAATTAATTTCACTAGGTTGTTTGTCTTTCGATGTTGAGAATTATATACTCAGTTCTGCTAATGAAACAAAACATTTAACGAAAAAAGAAGCTCAAATACTAAAGATTCTTTATAAGTTTAAAAATCAAGTTATCCCGCGCGAAGTAATCTTGAATGCAGTTTGGGGCCAAGATGATTACTTTGTTGGAAGAAGTTTGGACGTTTTCATTACAAAGTTACGAAAGTACTTAAAGGAGGAACCAAAAATTCACATCTCTAATATACATGGTGTTGGCTTTAAATTCGAGATCAAAGAATGAGTGATTATATTCTTCATGTTGAAACAGCAACCAAAGTTTGTTCTGTTGCGATCTCATTAAATGGAGAACTTCTTGCCGTTAAAGAAACCCAGTCGGAACAGTATATTCACGGTGAGGTTCTGAATTTATTTATTCAAGAAATACTTCAAGAGGCTCGAATTAATCCGCTTGATTTATGTGCGGTTTCTGTATCATCCGGACCGGGATCTTATACCGGATTGCGTATAGGGGTTTCCACAGTTAAAGGATTTTGTTATGCTTTGGGGATTCCTTTAATTCAAATTCCGACCTTAGATGTTCTTCATGCAATCAGTATTTTAAAACACCCGGAAAAAACCATTTGTGTTATGCTGGATGCAAGAAGAATGGAGGTGTATAGTAAGATTTGGGATCAAAAAGGAATAATAATCAAGTCTTTAAGCGCAGATGTTCTAGATGAAAATTCCTATCGAGAATTTTTGCCATTTGTTTGCGTTGGAGATGGAAGTGAAAAAATGAAAACAGTTTGGAATTCAAATTCAATCCAATACGATGATTCAATTTTTCCAACCGCAGCGGGACAAGTAAATTTAGCTTACAAAAAGTTCAAAAATCAAGATTTTGTCGATGTCGCCGAATTTGTTCCCGAATATCTAAAAGATTTTCAATCAACAAATCAATTAAAATAGATTTTCTTCTTCCAAGCGCGAACGTTGCCGCAATTATCTGAAACAAGAACCTCTATTGTATGCGTTTTTTTGAGTGATGTTTGCCGATTAAAAACCAAGCGATTTGATTTCAAATCATAATCTAACGGATACCATTCCCCATCGATTAAAAGGTTATAATTGTTGATGTCAGTTTGTCCATCTGAAACCTTCCAAGACAAAATGTTACTACCGATAATCGTATCAGTTTCTTTAAAATTTAGTGGGCTTATTTTCGGAGCGATTGTATCAACCTTAACAACGTATTGTCCAAAAAGCTTGGATTCTGCATTTAATTTGTTTTCATTAAAAGTTGTGATCAATGCATTAAATTTCCCGTTCGAAATAACTTGGATGTATTGTTTATTTCCATCCACATTTTTTAGCGGAGTCATTTTTACTTTGAAAGATTTCTGAATGGTTATTTCGCCCGCACCAAAACGATTATTTTGAATATCGCCAAATTTCTTAATAGGCTCATAAAATGTATACGGTTCCAAATCAATTTCCATTTCCTGTCCTATGAATCGATAACTCGAATCAGGAACCAAATGCGTTTTAGATGAATAGAATTTCTCGGATTTAACTGGAGATCCTTCTGGGGTTATCACAGCAAAGTTGATTTTTGAATAATTTTTTGAAACATCCTTTAAAATAACTTGAACATTCAGGGAATCCTTTGGTTTAATTTTGAAAGTGCCTAGTTCTTCAAATTGATAAATCTGTAAAGGATTGTGTGCTGTTCTGAAGAGTTTGTGAAATCTGGTTTTATTTTTTTTGTATTCTTCTAAATCTTGATGACTATTTACATAACGTGAGTCATCGAAAGAAATGCGATCGTATTTTGAATGAAATAACGTATCCTTGTTAATCACACAAATGTTCTCGAACAAACCATAATTACTTCCAGCGGTCCCGATTTGATCAAAGCCAGAAACGGCAAAGGCCAGTAATCCATAATTTGGAATAAAATCCTTAGGAATAACAACTTTGTTTCCAGCAATAGAATATCCTCCATTCGTTTTTTGCACTTTAATATTCATCGATTTCCCAGGGATTTGATATCCCTTTTCGTCGACAGCATAAAGTTTAATTGCATTAATTGTTGGTGAAAAATTGTCAGAAATACTAAACCCATGAAGTAATGGGTTTAAACCATGTTCTGTTTCAGTATCGCGAATTTCAAAATGCAGATGGGGTCCTGTTGAGGAACCACTGTTACCTGATAAAGCGATTAATTGACCTTTTTTAATCGGAAAGTCATTGTTGGTCAGTTTAATATCGATGTTGTTCGAAAATGCTTTGGTTTGAATTGGCAAGAGGTAATCTAAAATTTCTTTCGAAAAAGAGGAGCAATGGGCATATACACTTGTAATTCCATTTGGATGGTTAATGTAAAGCACTTTCCCATATCCAGTTGGCGCAATTCGAATTCTAGAAATGTATCCATCATTGATTGCATGTATTGGAATTCCTTCTCTTTGATTGGTTTTAAAATCCAGCCCCATGTGAAAATGATTTGGCCGAATATCACCGAATATTGCACTCAATTGAAGGGGGATTCCAAGCGGAGAATGATATTTTGGGTCAACTTTTACATTTTGACTTTCCGCAGAAATGGAAATAAACACTAAAATAAGAGAAATAAATATGTAACGCATGCACAAAGTTAAGCTTTCAAAAAAAACACAAAATACATTCCAAAAAATATTGTCTAATACTAATTCAATGTTAACTTTGTAGAAAGTCAAAAGCAATGACTGAACAGATTGAAAAAAGTATAGAGCAGATTTTGAATAAAGTGCAGGCACTTCATCATGATTTAAAAAATGAAAAGTCAAGAAACAATGCTTTGTTGGGAGAAATCGATAAAATGAAAGCCGAACTTTTTACGTCAAATGAACGTGAATTTATGTTGAATACAGAAATCGAAACGTTAAAATCAGCATTGCAATTGGCCGAAAATAAAGTTGTTGAGGTTCCTGTTCCAATCGTTGGAAAACGCGAAGAGGAAATCGATGAACTCGTTAAAGAAATAGAATACTGTATAGAACAGCTGAAAAAATAGTAATGGGAAAAATTTCTATAAAGGTTTTAGTTGGTGGAAGAACATATCCTTTGACCGTTTCAGAAAATGAAAAGGAGAAGGTTTTAAAAGCCGCTGAAGACATAAACAAAGGAATTGAGCTTTTACGCCAAAATTATGGCGTGAAAGACCCACAGGATTTACTAGCTATGACAGCATTACAAATAGTTTCAAAAGGTCAATCTGCTGCTAAAACAGAAGTTGTAAATACCCCTGCAGACTATGGTGATGTCGAACTTGCGTTGGAGAATTTATCCAAGCAAATCGATGATTTGAAATAATCTTTTTCGATTTCATAACAACGAGTTACTTATTTAATTAGATGGGTTATGGTTGTATTATGGATTATTGTAGGGTTGGTTGCAGGAGGAGCAGGTTCTTTTGTTCTGCAACAAACTGCGTTGAAGGCGAAAAGTCAAAAATTAATTAAAGAGGCCGAAATAGAGGCCGAAAACACTAAGAAGGAAAGGGTTTTACAGGCGAAAGAAAAGTTTCTTAAACTAAAAGAAGAACACGAAACGCTTATTAAAGATCGCGAAAGAAAACTTCAGGCAAATGAAGATCGGGTCCGTTCCAAGGAAAAATCTTACACAGATAAATTAGAGCATCTCGGTAGAAAAGAAAAGGAAATCGAGAAAATTCAAACGGAATTCGATGCAAAATTTCAAGCCTTGGAAGTGCGACTTCAAGATGTAGATAAAATTCAACAAAAACGAGTTGCAGAACTATCCAAAATCAGCAACATGAGCGTTGAGGACGCAAAAAATATGTTGATGGAAGCCTTAAAAGATGAGGCAAGAACAGCTGCAATGGCATCAATCAAAGAAATAACAGAGGAAGCCAAACTAAATGCGAACAAAGAGGCTCGAAAAATAGTTATCCAATCGATTCAACGAGTTGCAACCGAGCAAGCAATTGAAAATGCTGTTTCTGTCTTCAATATTGAATCTGATGAGGTAAAAGGTCGAATTATTGGTCGAGAGGGCCGAAATATTCGAGCTCTTGAAGCAGCAACAGGTGTTGAAATTATCGTGGATGATACACCCGAAGCGATTATTCTTTCTTGTTTTGATCCTATCAGAAGAGAAATTGCCCGTTTATCCTTACATCAATTAGTTTCTGATGGCCGTATTCACCCTGCTAGAATTGAAGAAGTTGTCTCTAAAACTAAAAAGCAATTGGACGAGGAAATTGCGGAAACGGGACGTAGAACCTGCATCGATTTGGGAATTCATGGTTTACACCCAGAATTAATGCGAATGGTTGGACGCATGAAATATCGTTCTTCCTATGGTCAAAACTTGCTCCAACACTCCCGCGAGGTTGCAAATCTCTGTGCGATTATGGCTGCAGAATTAGGATTGAATGTCAAGTTGGCGAAACGCGCAGGATTGCTTCATGATATTGGTAAGGTTCCAGATGAAGAGCCAGAATTACCTCACGCAATTCTTGGGATGAAAATCGCTGAGAAATTTGGCGAAAAAGGCGAAGTTTTAAATGCCATTGGCGCTCACCATGATGAAATCGAAATGACATCCTTGATTTCTCCAATTGTTCAGGTTTGTGATGCTATTTCAGGTGCCCGTCCAGGTGCTCGACGTGAAATCGTTGAAGCATATATAAAGCGAATCAAAGAACTTGAAAACCTTGCCTTGTCGTATGATGGCGTTCAAAGTGCCTATGCGATTCAGGCTGGCCGTGAACTGCGCGTATTGGTCGAAGCCGAAAAAGTTTCAGATCAACGTTCTGAGGAACTTTCTTTTACAATTTCACAGCGCATTCAAACGGAAATGACTTATCCAGGACAAGTGAAGGTTACTGTTATTCGCGAGAAAAGATCAGTTAATTACGCCAAGTAATTTTATTCTTGCTGTTTAATTTGGAGTAAACTTATTTATAGAACTGTGTTTCTTTAATTCGTAGAATTATTAATGTATTGCTTCCGGCTAACTTCTCAATTGTAGAGCCTAAAAGTTGGGTTTTGTTATCATAAATAATTTGAAGTTCTCCCATAAAAACACCCTCTTTGTAAGTTTTTCTTTCGATTACATTACCAAATCCGTCATATAAAAAGGTTGTTTCTTCTACAGGGCTTTCATAATTGTTATAATAAATAGCGGTCGATGCAAGCAACCCCTTTTCATTGTATTTGAATCGCTTGGCGTATTCTGTTGAACCCATTCGTAATTTTTGTGTTTCCTCTAATTTATAACCGTCTTCGTTCCATTTTTCAAATTCATCCATATAAGGTAAACCATAATTATTGTATGTCACTTTTTTCATACCATAATCATTTTTAAAGTATTTCATCGTTTCTTTATTAATGGAAATACTGCTCAATACGTTTCCTTCAGGGCTGATTACGTCTCTTTTTTGTTCAATTGAGCTGATTCGTTTTAAGCTATCATAGGAATAATGGATTGCAGTCAAACCGCCGTTCTCCGTTTTTCGATGAATTAATAATTGATTAGAATTGTTGTAGACATAAAAATTATAGGAAGTATCCTTTTTGCCCAAATCAGAACGAACCTGGATAGTTGATACTAAGTTTCCGGTAGTATCAAAATTATATTTGAAAAAATCATTCGTGTTTTTTACAACTTCACCATCTTTTTTACGGGAATATTGTCCCTCCATCGATTTAATTCTATTTTTCTTAATAAAATCGCGGTCGAAAAAAGGTTTATTTGTAAAAGCATCGCCATTCAGATTATTGATCATTTGTCCATAACTGAAAAAGAAACTCAGAATGAAGAAAAGCAATAAAAATGGACGAATGAATGGTTGCAATAAATTAGTTTTTATCTAAATCGGTTAGTATTTTTTTCCAGCTCGCTTTTTCAGCGATTTTTTGTTCGAGTTTGTCAATTGAAATTCTTTCTTGAATCATTGTGTCACGATCACGAATGGTTATGGTATTATCTTCTAATGTTTGATGGTCAATTGTTATACAAATCGGTGTTCCAATCGCATCTTGTCGACGATACCTCCTTCCAATTGCATCTTTTTCATCATATTGGACATTGTATTCGAATTGCAGCGCTTTTTGAATTTCTCTGGCTTTTTCTGGTAACCCATCTTTTTTGATCAGCGGAAGAACGGCAGCTTTGTAGGGCGCAAGAACAGCTGGGATTTTTAACACAATGCGTTCGGAATCATCTTCTAGTTTTTCATTTTGATAGGAAGATGACAAAACGGCTAAAAATAATCGATCCAGACCAACGGAAGTTTCTACGACGTAAGGCACGTAACTTTCATTCATTTCAGGGTCAAAGAATTGCAGTTTTTTACCTGAAAATTGCTCGTGTTGCTTTAAGTCAAAATCGGTTCGAGAATGAATTCCTTCTAGTTCCTTGAATCCCATTGGGAAATTAAATTCGATATCACAAGCTGCATTAGCGTAATGTGCCAATTTAATGTGATCATGAAAACGATAATTGTGATTCCCCAAGCCCAAATTTTTATGCCATTTTTCGCGGGCTTCTTTCCAATATTCATACCACCTCATTTCCTCTCCAGGACGAACAAAGAATTGCATTTCCATTTGTTCAAACTCACGCATTCTAAAAATAAATTGACGAGCAACGATTTCATTTCGAAAAGCCTTTCCGATTTGAGCGATTCCAAATGGTATTTTCATTCTCCCAGATTTCTGAACATTCAAGAAGTTCACAAAAATTCCTTGTGCTGTTTCTGGTCTTAAATAGATTGTTGCAGCATCTCCGGCTACAGAACCCAACTCGGTCGAGAACATAAGGTTGAATTGCCGAACTTCAGTCCAATTTTTGGAACCAGAGATAGGACAAACAATTTCTAAATCTAAAATTAGATTTCGCACAGCTTCTAAATCATTATTATCCAATGCACTCTTCATTCGCTCTTCAATACTCGCTATTTTCTCGGCATTTCTGAGAACATTTGGATTTGTGGCTTTAAATTGATTTTCATCGAATTCTGCTCCGAAACGATTCCTGCCTTTATCAACTTCCTTCTGGATTTTTTGCCTGATCTTTTCGATATGCTCTTCGATTAGGACATCAGCTCGGTATCGTTTTTTGGAATCTTTATTATCGATTAACGGATCATTGAAGGCATCTACGTGACCGGAAGCTTTCCAAGTGGTTGGGTGCATAAAAATCGCTGCATCAATACCTACGATGTTTTCGTGCATTTGAACCATTGCTTTCCACCAATAGGTTTTTATGTTGTTTTTCAACTCTGAACCCAATTGGCCATAGTCATAAGTAGCAGCTAGACCGTCGTAAATTTCGGAAGATGGAAAAATAAATCCGTACTCTTTTGAGTGTGAAATAATGTCTTTTAGTTTGTCTTGATTTTGTTCCATAATGCAAATATACTAGCTAACAAAGCGATAAATCATTTTGGCCATAAAGAATTTCAACAAGAAACTATGAATAGGAAATCTTTGTTACTTTTGATTTATGAGGTTATTCATAGACGAGCACCATTATATCGAAACAAATAAGCCGCTGGATATTTCCATAGGACTTCGAGCTGGAAACGATAATCCAAGAGCTTGGTACGTAGATCCGCCAAGATTCGAACCTGTTCGAGCAAACGGATTTTTAGGAAGCGTTCAAGAAGGAGGATCTGTGAATTTTCGCGATGTGTATTTTAATCCTCATGGCCATGGAACTCATACAGAATGTTGTGGTCATATTACACCAGAAGTTTTTTCAGTTAACAAGACGTTAACGAAGTATTTTTTTAAGGCAACTCTAATTTCCATTCTTCCAGATGTTCTTGAAAATGGTGACCACGTCATTTTTTCCCACCACTTTAGTAGTTTAACCAAAACGGACTTTTCAGAAGCTTTAGTAATCAGAACTTTAGGTAATCAAGAAGACAAAAAGTCTAAAAACTATTCGGATTCAAATCCTGCGTATCTCGACTTATCTGTAATGGATGTAATTCAACAATTGAGTGTTCAACATCTTTTGATTGACTTACCATCAGTTGATCGCGAATCGGATGGTGGAGCTTTAGCCTTTCATCATGCTTTTTGGAATGTCCCAAATCAACCAAATTTATCTAAAACGATTACAGAGTTAATCTATGTTGAAGATTGCATTGAAGACGGGGAGTATATTCTTGAACTTCAGATTGCACCTTTTGAAAATGATGCATCCCCAAGTCGACCAGTTTTATATAAGATAGAAAAAAAATAAAGGACCTGCAAGGATCCTTTATTAAGGTAGTAGATTAAGAAGTTTGAGTGGTGCAAGTAAAACAGGGACTTCTTATGTAAATTCTTTAGAAATGTCGACTAAAAAACTATAAAACTCTTATCAAACTAAAAACTGCCTCTCCAAGCAGAACGTCGACTTTTACATAAGAAGCGACCTGTTTTCTCCTTATTTCTAGATTAAATATAAACAGCGTTTTTGAGGTAAATCATCCGAATGAATATTTGTGGCTTTTCGATGAATATTTCTTGCGGCGGTGTTACTATTTGAAATTAAGGTAAAAAAAATCAGCCTTTGGGCTAGCTTTTGATTGCTTTTGCGGAGAGAGAGGGATTAGCTTCGCTAGTCTACGCTTCGCTTCGGCACGAACCCGAGTGTTCTCATCCCTTAAATATTTGGATATTGAATAATTTTTGCGGAGAGAGAGGGATTAGCTTCGCTGGTCTTCGCTTCGCTTCGGCACGAACCCGAGTGTTCTCATCCCTTAAATATTTAGATATTGAACAATTTTTGCGGAGAGAGAGGGATTCGAACCCTCGATAAGCTTTTGACCTATACACACTTTCCAGGCGTGCTCCTTCAACCACTCGGACACCTCTCCGTTTTCTTGGATTGCAAATGTAATGATTTTATTAAACTTAAATTAATGACCTAAAAGCAACATCCCTATTGTGAAATAAATAAACAGACCGGTAACGTCGTTTAATGTTGTTATAAAAGGTCCGGTTGCTAATGCAGGGTCAATGTTGTATTTGTTCAGTAATAAAGGAATCAATGTCCCAAGTGTTGCAGCGAAGATAATGACAGTGAATAATGAAATACTTACTACTAATCCAAATTCAGCGCTTTCAAACACATATGCAATTCCAAATATGATTGTCGCTAAGAGTAAACCATTCACAAGACCAACGGCTGTTTCTTTTAAAAGTTTTGGAAAGATTTTCCCAAAATGTTTGTCTCCCCGTGCAAGAGATTGAACCACAATCGCTGAAGATTGCACCCCAACATTTCCACCCGTAGCGGTAATTAAAGGGATGAAGAACGCTAATGCAGGAATTTGAGTGATATTACCTTCAAAACTTGAAATTACTTTTGCACCCAGAATCCCACCTAACATTCCAACAATTAGCCATGGTAATCTTGCTGCAGATATTTTCCAAATGCTTGCGCTTGAATCCAACGGCTCTGAAATACCTGTAGCTAACTGGAAATCTTTGTCAGCTTCTTCTTTGATGTAATCAACAACATCATCCAACGTAATTCGGCCAACTAATTTATTTTGATAATCAACAACTGGAACAGAAACTAGGTCATACTTTTCCATTACTTTGGCTACTTCTTCAGCTGAGTCACTAGTTTTTACGGATATAATATTTTTGGATTGATATAAATCTTGAATTTTCGTTTTCGTATTCGCAAACAAAACTCTTTTAAGTGAAAGAACTCCCACAAGTTGATTGGAGTCATTTACAACGAAAATGTTGTATACCTTTTCAACATCTTCTGCTTGCTTACGAAGTTCAATTAATGCGCGGTTTACAGGCCAATCCATTTGTGCTTGGAAAAACTCTTTTTGCATTAATCCACCGGCTGTATCTTCATCATAATTCAGGAGGTCAACAATATCTTCCGCTGCGCCATCATCCTCCATTTGAGAAATTACTTCCTGGATTTTCTCATCTGGTAAATCACCTAAAATATCTGCAGCATCATCTGAATCGAGATTTTCCAACTGGTCGGCAAATTCTTTTGTAGAAAGAGAGGCTAAGAATCGGTCACGAACTTCTTCCTCTAACTCCATTAAAATATCAGCCTGGGTATCTTCATCGACTAAGAAATAGATAAATTTTGCCTCATCATTGGATAATTTATCAAGTATTTCAGCGATATCTGCATAATGCAGTTCCAATACGTTTTCTTGGATCCAAAATGCGTCTTGCTCTGCAATTTTATGTTGCAGAATTTCCAAAAACTCTTTTGTTAGCTCAAAACGCATCAATCGTAATATTTATGCAAAGATACGGATAAGGAAAGATTTGGTTTTATAAAAGGAATTAATTCGAACTAATATTCATTTGATGTGTTTATATTTCTCTTTTGAACACGTATATTTGTGACCTAAAATCAATTCATGAACGCTTTTGCTAATCGCCATATTGGCTCGAATTCTTCGGAGCAGTCTGAGATGCTTCAAAAAATCGGTATTTCTTCCATTTCAGAATTAGTTGAAAAAACGATTCCAGCTCATATTCGCTTGAATGGAGAATTGAAAGTTTTGGATGCGCTTTCTGAACAAGATTATCTTAAACACATTACTGAATTAGGCTTGAAAAATAAGGTTTTTAAGTCATTCATTGGGATGGGATACAATGAAACGATTGTCCCTTCTGTTATCTTGCGGAATGTTCTAGAAAATCCAGGGTGGTATACCGCTTACACCCCTTATCAGGCAGAAATTTCTCAAGGAAGACTCGAGGCTTTATTGAATTTTCAAACGATGATTCTTGAGCTGACAGGTATGGAATTAGCAAATGCATCGTTACTCGACGAGGCTACGGCAGCTGCAGAGGCAATGATTATGTTTTATAATTCGCGCTCCAGAAATGACATCAAGGAAGGGAAGAATAAATTTTTTATTTCAGAATCGTGTTTTGCACAAACCATCGATGTTGTTCAAGGGAGAGCAAAAAACCTTGGCATCGATTTAGTTGTTGGAAATGAAAGTGACTTCAATCCTGATAATCAATTTTTTGGTGCGATCATTCAATACCCTGATTCGAAAGGTGTAGTAAAAAACATAGGTTCATTCATTTCAAAAATGAAAGAATCGAATATTCAAGTTGCCGTTGCAGCGGATATTCTTTCATTAGTATTATTAAAATCACCTGGTTCTCTGGGTGCGGATGTCGTTTTGGGTTCTTCTCAGCGATTTGGTGTTCCGATGGGATTTGGTGGTCCTCATGCTGCTTTTTTTGCCGCGAAGGAAGACTATAAACGAAATATGCCAGGCAGGATCATCGGTGTTTCGAAAGATGCTGATGACAACCTAGCGCTAAGAATGGCTTTACAAACGAGAGAGCAACACATCAAACGCGATAAAGCAACTTCAAATATTTGTACAGCCCAAGCGCTTTTAGCTGTAATGGCCAGTATGTATGCAGTTTATCACGGTCCATTAGGAATTCGCGAGATAGCAGAGCGGGTGCATGAATTAGCTTCAACAACGGCAAATGCCTTGAAATCAAAAGGCATAGAAATCGGCTCTGAAAATTATTTTGATACAATTTGGATAAAAGGTGTTGATTCAGCCAATATTCGACAAAAAGCTGAAAAATTAGGTCTGAATTTTAACTACCTCAATGACCGTGAATTGACAATTAGTTTTGGTGAACCTCATTCAATTGAAGATTTAAATGCAATTCTTTCTGTTTTTGATGTTCAGGCTCTAGAAAATTTAGATAATGCTTCTTTGTCCGCCGACTATCTTAGAGTTGACCCAATATTGACTCATCCTGTTTTCAATAAATATCATTCAGAATCAAAAATGATGCGTTATTTGAAAAGCCTTGAAAACAAAGATTTATCGTTAGTGCATAGTATGATTCCGCTAGGTTCATGCACCATGAAATTGAATGCTGCAAGCGAGTTGATGCCAATAACAAATCCGCAATTTGCAAATATGCACCCATTTGCTCCAAAAGAACAGGCAATTGGTTATTACGAAATGTTTGAGCAGCTAGAAAAAGATCTTTGCGAATGCACAGGTTTTGCAGCGATGTCTCTTCAGCCAAATTCAGGTGCTCAGGGAGAATATGCTGGCTTAATGGTAATTAAAGCATACCATGAATCTCGCGGTGATTTTCATCGAAATAAAATGATTATACCTTCCTCTGCACACGGAACTAATCCAGCTTCAGCAGTTATGGCTGGTTTCGAAGTGGTTGTAACAGGTTGTGATGAGAATGGAAACATTGATATTGCAGAATTGAGAAAAGTTGCGACTGAATTAAAAGATTCGCTTGGTGGATTGATGGTGACCTATCCTTCAACGCATGGTGTTTATGAAGAAGGTATTCAAGAGATTACCTCGATCATACACGAGAATGGCGGTCAAGTTTACATGGACGGTGCGAATATGAATGCGCAAGTTGGCTTAACAAATCCAGGAAACATTGGCGCAGATGTATGTCACTTAAATTTACATAAAACTTTCGCAATTCCACATGGTGGCGGCGGTCCGGGAATGGGACCAATTGGTGTCGCGGCTCATCTAGCGCCCTTTTTACCGGGAAGTGCTGTTGTTAAAATGGGCAATGAAAACGCGATTCATGCAATATCTGCAGCGCCATATGGTAGTGCATTGATTCTATTAATTTCTTATGGATATATCAAAATGCTTGGTGCGAAAGGTTTGAGAGAGTCTACCCAAAATGCAATTTTGAATGCCAATTACATTGCTGCGTCGCTAAAAGGTCATTATGATATTTTGTATAGTGGTAAAAATGGAACCGTTGCTCATGAAATGATTTTAGATTGCCGTGATTTTAAAAGAACAGCAGATGTTGAGGTGGCTGATATAGCAAAACGATTGATTGACTATGGATTCCATGCACCAACAGTTTCTTTTCCAGTAGCAGGAACATTGATGATTGAGCCAACCGAATCTGAAGATAAAGAAGAACTTGATCGATTTGTTGAGGCAATGATAAGCATTCGAAATGAAATACGAGAAATTGAAAATGGTCATGCTGACAAAGTCAATAATTTATTAAAAAACGCTCCTCATACTGCCGATTGCATTATAAATAAGAATTGGAACTATCCATATTCTCCCCAAGAAGCCGCTTATCCAGTCTCTTATCTAAAGAATTTTAAGTATTGGGTTCCTGTTCGACGTGTTGACAACGCCTTTGGTGACCGGAATTTGATTTGCTCTTGCCCTAGTGTTGAAAGCTACGCCAGAGTGGAGAATTGAAAACGAAGAACAGCTAGTTGCGAGCTAATAATTAGCAACTAGCCGTTCGCAATTATTAAAAATGAAACTAGACATCCTCGCTTTTTCAGTTCATCCGGATGATGCAGAAATTTCTGCAGGTGGGACGCTTTTGAAGTATTCAAGCGAAGGAAAGGCTGTTGGTATAATTGACTTAACTGAGGGGGAGCTTGGCACCAGGGGGACTGTTCAGTCTCGCTATGAGGAGGCCGAGGAATCTGCTAAATTGCTTGGGTTAAAAATTCGTGAAAATCTTCGAATGAAGGATGGATTTTTCGAGCCGAGTGAGGAAAATAAACGATTAATCATTCAACAGATAAGAAGATTTCAGCCTCAAATCGTTTTGGCGAATAGCATTATTGATCGGCACCCCGATCATGGTAGAGCAGCAAAGCTCGTTGCTGACGCATGTTATCTATCTGGTCTTCGGAAAATTGAAACATCTTGGGATGGGGCAGAACAAAATTCATTTCGACCGAGATTGGTATTGCATTATATCCAAGATTATTTTATAACGCCCAATTTTGTAATTGATGTTACTCCCTTTGCCGAAAAGAAAATAGAGGTAATAAAAGCCTACAAAACACAATTTTTCGATCCAAACAGTTCTGAGCCTGAAACACCTATTTCAGGTGAAGAGTTTTTTGACTTCGTGAAAGGAAGAATGTTGAATTTTGGTCGCCCTGCAGGCATGAAATATGCTGAAGGTTTTACTATTGATCGACTTTTTGGTGTTAAGGATATGTTTGATATTATTTAAGACAAGAATAGCTATTTTCTTAAAACAAAATTCTGTCCCAAATAAACCCTACGCACTTGTTCATCTGATGCAAGTTCTTCGGCCGTTCCTGATTTTAAAATACTTCCTTCGAAAAGTAAATAAGCACGATCTGTAATAGAAAGGGTTTCTTGAACATTGTGATCGGTAATTAAAATACCTATGTTTCGCTTTTTAAGTTCCGACACGATAGCTTGAATGTCTTCCACGGCAATTGGGTCAACCCCAGCAAATGGCTCATCTAAAAGCACAAATTTAGGATCTGTAGCAAGCGCCCGAGCAATTTCAGTTCTACGTTTTTCTCCTCCCGAAAGACGATTGCCTAAATTTTTCCGAACATGTGTCAAATGAAATTCTTCCAATAGTCGCTCGAGTTTTTCCTGGCGCTGCGTTTTATTGAGATCTGTCATCTCCAAAATGGCCATGATATTGTCTTCAACGCTTAATTTTCTGAAAACAGAAACTTCTTGCGGTAGGTAGCCAATGCCCATTTGAGCTCGTTTATACATTGGAGCTTTCGTTATTTCCACGTCATCTAGAAAAACTTTCCCCTCGTCTGGTCTTACGAGACCAACGATCATATAAAATGAAGTTGTTTTTCCAGCGCCATTTGGACCAAGTAAACCTACGATTTCACCTTGATTAACCTCCACAGAAACCCCATTTACAACTGCTCTTCCTCGGTAGGTTTTTCGAATATTTTCTGTGTAAAGCTTCATTTGATTTATCGAAGTTACTAAAAATTAAACGCAAATTTTGCTCGAACACCTAGCGGACTCATCCCTGGATCGAGATGGGTCATTCTCCAAACCAAATCTACTCGGATAACCTTAAGGATGTTTTCTATACCGATACTAGTTTCAGCATAAGGTATTCCATTGAATTGTTTAACAAAGGAAGGTAAAAGCATTTCGCTCTGATGCCTAGAACTTATAGCTCCAATTGCAATTTTTCCAGTCGTTACAAGTCGTAATTTTAGTTTTTTGACAAGTGGTATGCGATCAAAAAAGAGTCCCTCCCATTGATTTTGGATAAACGCGCTAGCATATTTATCTGTTACAAATTCTAAGAAATTTAATTTATTAAAGGCACTTGACATTAAATACAAAGATTGATTTCCAGGAATCGCTTTCAGAAAAGGGTATGCAGTTGTTCCGAAAATGTAACCAACAGAACCGCCGTAATATAATCTTCCCAAAACTCCTAATTGATGGTAATGTTCGATTTGAAATTCTAGTTTTTGATATGAATATTGGCTCCCAAATAAACCTTTCACACCAAAAATTCCTTGAAGAGATAAGATGGGGTTTGTGCATGTTACAGCTGTTCGATCGAAATTTCCTGATAGAAATTCTTCGTCCTTTGCCCAACGTATACGAGCAGTAATTTCGGCAGTTCGAATTTTTGAAATCAATGAAGTGTCTATTCCAACAACACGTTTATAGTTCGCTAATCCCAAAGGAGTAAGCTCCTTGAGTTCACAACCAACAAAAGACACAAAGTCTTTTTTGATGTCTTTTTCAAAACTCAGTCCGGCTTTGGTTACAAAGGTTAATTTATCAAATGGGGCTGTACTTAAAACGGTAGTGAAAGTATTTCCCATAGACAAGGCACTACTTGAAACCCCAATCTGTTCTATGTCATAACTGTAATACGTTGTGAGTAGGCCTCTTTTTTTAGGGGTAATATTGTAGCGAATAGAAGCTCCATATTTAATTTTTTCATCTCCAAATCCATAAGCAATTCGGCCACCGAATTCAACCCTTTTAGAAAAAGCATTGGACGTTCTAAGTGCAAAAGCCATTCTTAGTTTTTCGACAGGGTTATAGGCTATGAAAGATGCGATGCTTCCAATTTCAATTTTTCCTACGGGATAATATCCTGTCGATGCCAAATAAGTGACATTTTTCATTGTATTAAAAAAACGATTGTTTTCCAAAGAATCGATCATTTGATTAATTTGCTGTTCTTGTTTTGTAAGGGGTTGATGCCGAATTTCGTTCCAGTAATTTTCACTTCTTAGTTTTGCACTATCGAGGATTTCAACGGTATTGTCGCCTTTGTAGAATTCCGGTTGTCTTTTCTCATTAATTTTAAAATAACGTCTTGAACTCGTTTTTCGCCCAAAAAGACCATATACTTTTGTTTTTTCAGTTAATCGAATATCAGCGATTAGTTTTTCTTTGGTCATCATCCAAACCTCTTTTTCTACCTGCTCAAATTCCTGTTCGAAATAAAAATCTTGAATGTAGTTTAAGTTGGCATCAGGTGAAATATTACCGCTAAATCGCTTAATGGCATAGGTTGTGTCATGAATCCACATTTCACCAGAAAAGGTCAAGTCTCCAGTTCTTTTCGGCTTGAAACGCATTTTATAACACCAATTACTCCCAATATAAGTTGAATCCTCAACGTAAAAATGATAATAGTTGCGCGCATAATTTGAGACTGGACTAATGAACGATTTAAAGAACATGTCATAGATATTATCATAAACATTGATATCTAAATACATATCCCCTAAATATTGATTCATTTGTAAATTCTCAATTCCTGAAATCTGTGTCGCTTTTACAACTTCTTTCTTTAATTTCGGTTTATTTTTGAAATAAAAATCGGAAACATTTTCACTAAGAATTACAGGAAGAAATGCTCGTCCCTCATCAGTTGAGTCGAGGTAGTCCATTATTAAATCCAAGCGTTTTACGATACCGTTTTTTGTAAACTTGTCCCCAATGTTGTTCAGATCCAACTGGATTTTGTTGTAGGCCTCGTATTCGTAGGCATCTAGTTTCTCTTTATTGTTAATTGGTTTATTAGCAATAATACGTTTGTGCAACTTGATTGCAAATGGTTCATCAGGTGGACGAATTACAACTTCCTGATGCGCGTTTGCGCGAATTTCAAGTGTGATGTTTATTTCTTGAGATTGATCTTTGTTTACTTTAACAGTTTTCACTTTATATCCCGGAAACATAAACATCAAAGAATCAGTAGCATAATATGTTTTTATGGAGTAATTACCGAGTGAGTCTGTTATGGTTCCAATTTTGGAATTCATAAACTGAACCTTCACAAATTGAAATCCAAAACCCGATTCAGCATCTATCACGCGACCATAAACGGTTGTTTGTTGGGCTAGAGAAATGCTCCCAAAGCAAAAGATAAACAAAGCGACGAGTAACTTGGGTTTCATCTAACTTTTTGATTTTAATTCATTTTTTTCAACTCGAATAGCAACCAAAATCCCGATTTCATAAAGGATAAGTAACGGAACAGAGACGATAATTTGCGTTATCCAGTCAGGAGGTGTGATAATTGCAGATAAGATTAAGATGATAACCACTGCATGACGCCTGTATTTTTTAAGAAAAGCTGAATCAAACAGACCAACTTTGGTGAGAAAATACGTTACAATGGGCAATAGAAAGAACAGTCCTGTGTAGAAAACTGTCGAAATAATGGTACTCATGTATGAATCAATGGTGTAGATATTTTCAATTCGTTTGCTCATTTGAAATGTTCCGAAAAACTGAATACTCATTGGTGCTACAACGAAATAACCGAATAAAATACCAGAAAAAAATAAAAGACTAACATAAAAGACAATTCCTTTTGCCATTTTCTTTTCCTTGAATTTTAACCCTGGCTTTACAAATGCCCATAATTGATAGAAAATAAATGGAAAAGCAACGATCGCCCCACCGACAATACTCATCATTAATGCGTATGAGAACTGTCCGGAAACAGTCATGCTTTGAAAATTAACATTCAGCTTTTCTGAACAAATTCCGAAATATTTACAGAGGTATTTAAATGTGATAAAGTCATCTTCAGCCATAGCCAAGAAGACATTTTCGATAATTTCAACCTGATAAATCCAAATTACAATTGCGGCAACAACAACGGCTATGGCTGCGCGAACCAATCTCCAACGGAGTTCTTCAAGGTGTTGAAGAAACGACATGTTTGTGCCTTCAGACATTCTCCGCAAAGTTAGTGAATCAAGCTTAATATTAATTAATACAAAAAAGAAATATAGGCCGTAAATTGTTTACGACCTACTCACCGAACTTTGTCTTATAAAATTAGAACAATGGAACAAATAATTTTAACATCAATGACATTTAATTCATTTAATGAATCAGCAAAATTAGTTGCCGAAATCAAAAAGGATTCGCTTTCATACGAAACAACTTTTTTTATTCCTGTCTCAGAGATTAATCGATTATTAAGCATTTTACAAAAGAATAATCCTGATAAAGACATCAATGATTACTTGGAATCTCTAGATCTTGAAGATTATGTAGAATACAAGCTTTACTTTTCAGCGCTTAATGACAGCAAAATCGATAGAGAAGAAATCCTTTATTTCAATACCGGAAAATTAAGCAAACAAATCCGGGCTTAATCACGGATTAATGAAAACGGTTTCTTCGTTTACTTTTTCTGCTTCAATTTTAATTATCCCTTGACCAACGCGATTTTGTTTTTGAGCTTTAATATCTAACACGGCCACTCCTGCTTGACCTAATTGATACAAATCATTATAATTGAATGAAGCTAAACCAGATGAATTTGTGTAGGCTGTGTCAAAAACAGCAACTTGCTGAGGTGTTCCAGCTGTATTTGTTCCGTATAAAACAACCATTGCGCCGTTTACGATATCGTCGTTTTCATCACGTACGTAAATATTTGCGATCGTATCTTTTTTCTTTCGACAAGAAGTAAAAGTAGAAACTGCTGACAGTGCAAGAATAATTATAAATATCTTTTTCATATGTGTTTTATTTTTTTATAGTCATAATGAATCGCCAATGAAATTCTAACTTATTTGAAACGATTCCCGCTATGGCTTAATTCATAATTTTTAATTCGGTAAATAAATTGTTTCAACAGATGTAGTGTGAACTCTGCAACGCGTGTAGCCATTGGCCACTTTGTTGTTGTATTTCACAATTATATCAAAATAACCGGTTGTATTATCTTCTCCTGAAGTTGCGAAATACTGATCCATATCCACAACTGAAAAACCAGAACTATTCGTGTATGATGTATCAACGAATTCTAGTGTTGGTGGATTTGATTGCTGATCCCCAATAACAATAACTTTTGCACCATTTATTAGTTGGTTCGTCGAAGACCTAACGAAAACCTTCAAAACAGCAGGGTCTTTGGGCTCACAACTTGTGAAAATAAGGCCCAACAAAATGGCGAAAGTAAAAAAATGTCGTTTTTTCATAATTTATCAGTTCCCAAAGTTACATTTTTTCTCTAAAACAGAGAATACGATTAATTTTATTTAAAGTTACTGTATTTCTATAAAGCACTCATTATTAGTTTCCTCAATTACCTGAACCACCTGCTGCCCGGTTTTACTGTAGTAAGTAGCCTTTGCCTTAACAATGGCAGTTCCAGTTTGCCCTGATTTGTAAATTTCATTAAAATTAAAAGTTGCCGTACCTGATTCATCAGTGAGTTCGGTCATATTAATTTGCAAGGCATTATTACTTGTGGTGGTAGGTTCGGCAAAAACATCCACTTTTGCACCCTCAACAACTACTCCGCTAGAATCTCTTACGTATACTTGAAGAATTGTATCTTGTTTTTTGTAACAGCCCGAAATGGACATCAAAAAACCAATAAACAATAAAATAACGAATACAGATTGAAGTCGATGTTTAGCCAGTTTTTTCTTATAAATTTGCAATACTAAAATAAGCATAGATATTGATTAAACATTAAAGTAACACAAAAAGTTACAGGTTAAACCGAATGAAATCAAAAATAAACGACATAAAAAATTCCATAGGTTCGTTTGAAATAAATTCAATCGATCAATTGGAAGCATTCAGAATTAAATTTCTAGGCTCAAAAGGATTGACGAAGGAGTTGTTTTCTGAATTGAAAAATGTTCCAAATGAAGAAAAAAAGGAAATAGGCCAATTACTAAATCAACTCCGAACGGATGCTGAATTGAAATACGAGGATTCAAAAAAAACGCTTATTCAATCTCAAAAAACAGCTAATGACCTCGACTTATCAAGACCGGGTGAAAGCTTTGAAATAGGCAGTCATCATCCTCTTTCGTTAGTGAAGCGGGAAATTATTTCTATTTTTTCTAAAATTGGATATATCGTTTCCGAAGGCCCAGAAATAGAGGATGATTGGCATAATTTCTCCGCCTTGAATTTTCCACCTGAACACCCCGCTCGGGATATGCAAGACACTTTTTTTATTGAGAAAGGGGAAAAAGAAATAGCTCTTCGAACACATACAAGTTCTGTTCAGGTTCGGGTTATGGAAACTTCTAAACCACCAATTCGAACAATTTCTCCGGGAAGGGTTTACCGAAATGAGGCTATATCAGCGAGAGCTCATTGTTTTTTTCACCAAGTTGAAGGATTGTATATTGACAAAGGCGTGTCATTTGCAGATTTAAAACAAACGCTGTTATATTTTGCACAAGAAATGTTCGGAGAAAAAACGCAAATTCGATTAAGACCCTCTTATTTTCCTTTTACAGAACCGAGTGCAGAAGTTGATGTTTCGTGTACGCTATGCAATGGTAAAGGCTGTAACGTCTGTAAATACTCAGGTTGGCTTGAAATTCTTGGATGCGGCATGGTTGATCCGAATGTTCTGGATTCCTGTGGAATCGATTCAAGTGAATATACGGGGTTTGCCTTCGGAATGGGAATTGAACGAATAGCACAATTGAAATATCGTGTAACAGACCTGAGATTGTATTCGGAAAATGATATTCGATTTTTAAAACAATTTAAATCTGGAATTTAATGGCTTGGATACAATTAACTTCAATAGAGCAGCTTCGTCAAGCAATTCAAAATAGTGATGTAAAACCGCAATTATTTTTCAAACATAGTGCGCGATGTATTATCTCGAAAATGGCGCTGAATGATTTTGAAAAATCAGGGGTTTTGAATTCTCAAAAGGCTGATTTTTTTCTTTTAGACCTTTTAAGTTTTAGAGAAATATCCAATGAAATTTCAGAAAAAACAGGAATTACTCATCAATCACCTCAGGCAATTCTTCTATTTAAAAATTCCCCTATCTATTCTGCAACTCACGAACGAATAGCTGGAATTGAAGTTCAATCCAAACTAGATTCAATTTAAAAATGAAAAAGTTCTTAGTCGTTCTGATAATTATTGGTTTTGCGGCAGCTTTGGTTGTTCCCATTATTCGAGGAAATAGCAGTGAAAGTGAAGAAGCGTTTGTTTTTAACTTAAAAGATAATGTGGCAGTTAAAATTGGTCAAATTATCCCTATAAAATTTGAAGTTATTGAAGATGTGAAGGATGTTTCGCTAGAAATAAATGGGCAAAAAATTAAAGAATGGATGTCACCAAGTGGACAAATAACCTTTGATTTTAACACAATCAATCAACATGTTGGAACATACACAGTCACCTTAAAGGCGACATTGAATGACGGTATGATTCAAGAGGAACAACGAGTATTGCAAGTCCTATCTGATATTATCCCGGAAAGTTGGTCAACTGAGATTATTGCTGAATACCCTCACCAAGAAAGTAGTTTTACTCAAGGGCTCGAATTTGATAAAGGGAATTTATTTGAAGGAACGGGAGATCCAAATCAAAATGGTCAAACCCTAGTCGCTGAAGTAGATCTAAAAACGGGTGAAATAAAAAGAAAGTCATCCCTCGATGCCTCATATTTTGGTGAAGGGATAACAATTTTTGGCGAAGAACTTTATCAGTTAACATGGAAAAACGGCAAATGCGTTGTTTATGATAAAACAACCTTTCAGGTAACCCGTGAGCTTTCGTATACAGGTGAAGGCTGGGGCCTTTGCCATGATAAAAATCATCTAATAATGTCAGATGGATCTGAACGTTTGTTCTTCAGAGACCCTAAAACATTTGAGGTCGTTAAAACGATTGAAGTTTATACCAATCAAGGACCCTTGAATTATTTGAATGAACTTGAATATGTTGACGGAAAAATTTATGCGAATATTTGGACATCTAATAACATTGCCGTTATTGATCCTGAAAATGGGAAGGTACTTGCATTGATTGATGCAACGAATCTTGTGAAAGAGGGCAAGGGCAACGGTGAAGTATTAAATGGAATTGCCAAAGATAACTTAAGCAGCAAGCTCTATATGACGGGTAAATTCTGGCCTAAGTTATTTCAAGTAAAAGTAAAAAAGCGAGCGGCATAATGCGTTTTCTCTTGTTTCTTATAATTCCTTTTTTAGGGGAATCTCAAATAAATTGGAAGGAAAAGGTGCTACCAGAATATGAAAATGTTTATGTAGAAAAAATATCAGAAGATTCATTACAAAGTTCATTTTTCATAGCTGTTAAAAAAAATGTTTTGGAACATTTTCACAAGGAACATACAGAAACAATTATTGTCCTTTCAGGACGAGCTGTAATGCTTATGGGTAGTCAAGAAATCGAACTAGTTCCTGGCGTGCAGGTTACAATCCCAAAAAACACTATTCATTCTGTTCAAGTCAGAGGGAGAAAGTCTTTAAAAGTTATATCCGTTCAAAGTCCGAGATTCGATGGGACTGATAGACATTTTCCAAAAATTAATTGAATTTCATTTAAGTTTTTAACAAATAAATATTGGAAGATCACAAAAAAGAATTGTTTGGAGTAACATTACTATTCGTTAATTTGTTAAATCATAAATTTAAATTATGAAATAAGCCATGACCAAAATGCTCACAAACACGGATGAATATATTACATGGCGATTCCATATGACCATTAAAAAACAATTAAATACATATGAATAAAAATATTCTTTCATTATTAGTCATTATGACTTGTTATTTTGCGATCGGTCAAAATAATAAAACGAGTTTTTTCAACAAATTAAAATGTTCCAAATACATAAGTGATGGTAATGAAAGGTATAATATCGGTAGAACCTACGATGCCTTTATGTTATATAAACAGGCTTTAACAGCTGATCCTTATTCGTGGAAGGCATACTATTTACTTGCTACAACAGAATTTGACCTCAATAATTTTAATGATGCAAAGGTAGATATAGATACTGCTTTAAGTTTAGCAAAGACGAAAGCCGACGGAGAAATGCATTTTCTTGCTGCGAAAATCTATCAAAACTTGAATTTAATTGAGAATGCGTTGGAATTTTACAAAAAATCCAAAGAACAGTTGGGAGAACGTGGTTCAAAAGAATTTGAAATACCCTCATTTATTGCCCAATGTGAATTTGCTTTAAATGAAGAAAAAAATGGTGTTAAAAACTTAAGAAAACCATTTTCAATCAACACAAAATATGATGAGTACGGCCCTATTTTAATTGCGAAAGGCAAAAAATTGTTTTTTACTGCTCGGCAATCTGAAACTACAGGGGGAAACTTAAACCCAGAGGATCAACTTTTCTTTGAAGATATTTATTACGCTGAAATTGATTCAACCACAAGCGAATTTGCGTTGGTCCCAGAAGTCATGGAAGGGATAAATACAGAGGGTTTTGATGCGCTTAATTTTGTATCTCGAAATGGGCTATATGCTTTGGGGACTGTGAATACATCCGCTTCAAAGGAGAAAACAACTGAAAGCTCAGATTTGTATGAGATGACTGCTGATGAGCCAGGTGTATTTGCAGGAATGGAATTATTGAAAAATAAATTGATTAATTCAACATTTTTTGATGGAGCAGCGTGCATTACAGATAGCCTATTCATTGACGAGGATAATTACATTCAAACCTTATATTTTGTTTCAGATCGAAATGCCACAAAAAAATTGACCGATATCTTTTATGTTGAAAAAAAGAATGGCATTTTTTCTGAGGAAATAAAGGTTCTACCTGATGTTATAAATACAACAGGAAGAGAGACCACACCCTTTATTACAGGTGATGGACGATTTTTGTTTTTTAGTTCCGATGCACTTCCTGGTATGGGAGGTTATGACATTTATTATTCTGAAAACATTGGTGGAAATTGGAGTCAACCAACAAATTTGGGAGCTGCTTTCAATACAGTCAATGATGATACACACTTTCAGATTTATCCAGAACTGAAAAAAGCCGTCATGGCTGGAATAAGCGAAAATGATGGGGTATTTAATTACAACATTTTTGAGGTAGATTTGAGTGGCCTTGAATATCCATTTTTAAATTATTAGCCGCAGGGTCGATAAACAACAATTTTTGAAAGATGCCTAGGTATTTTTTTGAAATAGCTTACAATGGCAATTCTTTTCATGGTTGGCAAAGGCAGCCGAATGCAATCAGTGTGCAACAAGTTATTGAAGAGACCTTCTCAAAACTTCACTCAAATCAAGAGATTTCAATTGTTGGTTGCGGTAGAACAGACGCGGGTGTTCATGCAAAGAAGTACTTTTTTCATATTGAACTACCTGAAATTGACAACATTGAACACCTAATTTTTAAGTTGAACCGAATGTTTCCAAAGGATATTGCTGTATTTAATATTCTCAAGGTAAGTGATGAATTACACGCTCGTTTTGATGCAAAAAAAAGAACCTATCGCTATTTCTTGCATCAACAGAAGGACCCATTCAAAGATTCATTGAGCCTATATTTCCCTCAAGAACTTAACCTAAAAGTAATGAATGATGCGGCAAAATTATTATTGGGCACACATGACTTTGGGGCATTTTCAAAATTACACACGGATGTCAAAACCAATATTTGCGAAGTTTATGATGCAGGTTGGGTCACTAATAATGATTCCATTTATTTCGAAATTAGCGCCAATCGTTTTTTAAGAAACATGGTGCGAGCAATTGTTGGAACACTAATAGATATCGGATTAAATAAATTAAACCAACAAGACCTCATTAGCATTTTAGCATCAAAAAATCGCCAAGAGGCATCTATTTCAGTTCCCGCTCATGGATTATTCCTATGGGATGTATTTTATGAATTTTAGTTGAAAAAGAAGTTCAATAAAATTCAATTTTAGAGTGGAAGGTATTTTCCACATTAAATAGTTGATTTCTATGATTTTTTTCATCTAATATTCGATAAATTGAGGTTACTTTTGCGCAAAAAAATAGAATGAAACAAAATGCAATTCGGGTAGATATTAATTATATATCCAAGAAATTAGAGCTGACTTATGGTTTGGTGGATGACACGACAGCCTATTTAACAACTAATCAAACAGTTCAGCGAATTACAACTTGCGGAGGAAGTCAAGTTCCAGGTGTTTTAATTACTTGTACTCTTTTAACAACTAGCGGTGGATCATCTGCTTACAAGTCTATGTCCATAGATGTATCTAGACTAGGGTTCCGAACTGGAGAGACGATTGATTACGTTGAAATTCAGTTTCGTGATAGCGGTGGCGGTTCCAAAGGTGCAATTGTTATGAGAACAGGATTCCCTTATTGATGAGGGTTTTACTAACGGTTACATATTTACTTTTAATAGGGACTTCCTATTCCCAAAATTTGTTTCAAAAGGCAGAGGAGCAGTTAAATACATTTGATCCAGATGCACTAAACACGATTCGTCAACTTCAAAAAAAAGAAGGAAATACAGCTCAAATCTGTGTTTTAGAATCACGTTACAATCAAAATATTGGCAACTTTGAAAGGGCTCTTTTGCTTGCCCGTAAAGGGTTAAGTTTAGCTAGTTCTAATTCCAAAAAAGAGCCCTTGAAACAAATAATGATCAATCATTATTTAATTGGGAATTTGGACAGCACAATTTATTTTGGACAGACTTATCTTAGGCAAAAACTATCTTCTGAAGAGCGATCAAAGGCCCTGGTGTTGGTATCAAATTCACATTGGAGTTTGGGTAATTACAACTATGCTGAAGATGGCTATAAGAAAGCTTTGAAATTCGGCAAATTGTGTAATGACTCCTTGAGTATGTCCACAGCACAAAATGGATTAGGATTGATTTACTTTCAATCACACAGAAAATTATCCAAAGCAATATTTTTATTTAAGAAAGCGATTATCTTGACGCCTCTGTCAAGACCTTTAAACAAGGCTAATTATCAGCTTAATATTGCTGGCGCACTAATAGAGCGTGGTGAAATGTCAACCGCAAAAAATTACCTCTCAGCAGCTGAATTAACAGCGACCGAATTTGAAGATACTGAATTGCTTTATTCGTGTCTTGTGAATTTAGGAAATATCTATCTTCGAACCAATAATTTAATTCAAGCTAGCAACTATTTTAAGAAAGCCGAAGCGCTTATTAAAAGCAACAAAATAAAACAATCTAATGGGGAATCGTTATATCTTTCTTTAAGTGATTTAGAATATAAACAAGGTAATTTTGAACTAAGCCGCGATTACTTCAAATTGTACCATACACTTTATGATGAGCGCATTAATAACCAGAAGAATAAAAAAATACTCTTTTTACAAGAACAGTTCAATACGGTTGAAAAGAAGAAAGAAATTGCCGAATTGAAAATTCGGAATCAAGAGTCAGAACTAGAACAAAAGCGATTAGATGCTGCATATTTTAAGGCTCAATCACTATTTATTACGAGCTTATTTCTTATCGCAATACTTAGTATTTTTGGTTATTGGTATTATCGAAAAAGGAAAACGCAACTTCAGCAAAAAGCAGAAAAAGAAAAGCGAAGCGCAATTCTTGATGCGGTGGAGAAGGAAAAATACCGCTTTTCTAGAGAGTTGCATGACTCATTAGGTGGAACCTTATCTATGTCGAAACTTATGGTCAGCCAATATATAGATAACCCAAATGCCGAGAAAATTGAAGATTTGTTGCAGATTGCCATAGATGATACCCGAAGAATCTCAAGGGATTTATATCCATCCGTACTCAAAATAAGTGGTTTAAAAGCAGCTTTGGTTAATTTATTTGAAACATTACAAATTGCTAATCCAGAGGTAGAATTTGATTTTGACATGTCTGATTTTGACACCGATCTTGGAGATACAATTTCCTTGCATATTTATCGCGTCTGCCAGGAATTGACAAACAATACAATAAAATATGCCGACGCAAAGAATGTGGTTTTAGAAATAGAACAAGAGGGGTTGATGCTAAAGTTGCGATATAGGGATAATGGAAAGGGAATTAACTTGAATACATTTAAAACAGGTGTGGGGATGAATAGTATACAAGAGCGCTTGTCTACATTGAATGGTTCAATTTTAATTAACTCAGAACCCAATAGGGGATTTGAGGCGAATATAATATTACCTGTAATATAAATAGATTCTAGCATTCTTAGACTCACCTCATATCTCAAAAAAAATTAACTTTGAGAATGGATCATTTAGTCTGCCCTTTTTTTATTTCAAATAGTTATGTTTTTCGGCAATCTAGAAAATGAAAATATATTTTTAATAAAGAATTAATAAAAGTTGAGAAATAGAACTCATTTTTTGAATAGTATGGCAGCTGTGCCAATTGATTATAATCTAGGTGCCGGGGTGCCGCCTTTAAATTTATATCCACCCTTAAATCTATCAGAGTTAGTAGGTCTGTTTTCGGTTGAATCGAACGATAAAACAATAAATTATCATGAAACGGGAGGCTATATAACCTCTACTGCTCAGAATTTTATAGAAGTAACTGAAAATATTGATTTTGAAATCAATAATATTATAATAACGAATGGTGTTCAGGAAGCAATTTCCTTGGCGATTGCTTGTTTTAAAAATGAACAATTTGCTTGCATTGAACCCTCATACCCTGGGTTTGAGGATGCTGCTTTATCCTTTGGCTGTAAACCAATCAAATTAAGCGCTGAGAATTGGCTAAATGAAATTGAAAAATTACCAGAAAATGCACTTTTATATTTGTCGGCTGATTTCTCAAACCCTACCGGTAAAAGTTTAACTTTCGAAGAAAGATTAAGATTGCTGAAAATAGCTGAAAGTAAGAAGTTTTACATTTTCGATGACGCAACATATCGCCCTTTCAACTTAGAAGATGCTAAACCTTCGCTTATTTCCCTAAATAAGGAGCGCGTAATTCACGCGATTTCATTCTCAAAAATACTAGCGCCTGGATTACGAACGGCGTTTGTATATTTACCCGATAGTTTGAAATCTTCCTTCGTGGGACATAAATCGAATTTGAGTTTAAATAATTCCGGAATCACACAAAAGATTATTAAGGAATGGCTGAATCATCAAAAGTTTAGCCTAGATAAGCAATTATACTTGATCAAAGAACGATTAAATAGAAATAAAAGAATCCTGAAAAGTCATGGAATAGACTATTTTGGAGGTTTTTTCTGTTTACTTAAATTAGATAGGGTTGTCGATTATTATTTTTGCGAGACCTTGTTAATTAGAAAAAAAATTGCTATAATTCCAATGATTTTGTTTTCTGACGATCCAAAATATTTAAATCAGGCAAGAATTTGTGTGGCTAATATTGATGAGAATGATTTAGAATTTGTTTTGAATGAAATTAGAAAATTTGAACCTTAAATAATGAATGTTAACGGAGTTTTATTTGTAGAAATTTATGTGGGAATGGCCAAAATGGTTGCTTGGTGGCATGAAATGGCTCTTGGCTTCAATTTAAAGGGCGTTAAAGAAAAAAAGGGAGAATATGGTCAAGAAATCACCTACTGGCTTCAGCACGGAGAGGCTAATATTTTAATAACTTCAGCGCTGGAACCACAAGCGCATGATATTGTCTCGTTTGTTGACCGTCATGGAAATTCAATCAAAAGATTTGGAATAGAAGTTGACTCCATTGATGAAACAATAAGCCTCCTGCAAAAAAATAATGCGATAATATCCTGCAAAAAAATAGAAGAGAAGTATGAAGTCGAAATGAGTTCATCAATTAGCATTAAATTATTTGATGACAATGAGATTACTTTTGTTGAGCGTAAAAACTGTGCGTCTCCTTTTGCAGGATTTAAAAAAATAAATAAAAATCAATCGAAACCTTACATTCGAAAAATTGATCATTTAGCCTCAGTAGTAAGAATCAATGAGGCAGCTTTTTGGAATAAATACTTGTGTCAGATACTTGAATTAAATCTGATTCAAACCATTGGTGAAGAGTTTTTTGCAAATCTACTTTCCGGTATGAAAATGTTTGTTTTAAGCTCTCCCAAAAATTCATTCAATAAAGTGCTTGTTGAACCATTGCCAGAAAAAGTAAAAAAATCTCAGGTCGACATTTTTTTAAATCATCATTTAGGAAATGGGATCCAACATCTTGCATTTGAGGTTGATGATTTAATCTCATCTGTCGAGTATTTAAAGAGAAATGGTGTTAATTTTACCCATGTTCCAGAAAAATATTACGAAGAGTTAAAAATTAAATCACCTGAACTACCAGTTGATTTGCTCCAAAAAGCAAATATTTTATGTGAGCAAGAAGATGATAAAATACTTTTACAGGTTTTTACAGAGCCAATTGGAGACCGGCCAACGCTCTTCTATGAATTTGTTCAACGAATCAACGACTATAAAGGGTTTGGTGCAACGAATGTAAAGCAACTCTTTAAATCCTTAGAAGTTCATTTAACCAATGATTGAGATAAAGGATCATTCAAGTTTAATTGGGATCCCTATTGGATTTTTCTCTCCTAAAAATGTTGAGGAACTTTCAGAATATTTATTGAAAAATAAAGATTTCAAATTTCGAATTGGAGCTGGTTTGACCGGAGTAAGTGGCGCAGCTGTTCCTACAAACGAAGAGGTATTTATAGATTTTTCAAAATTCAAGTCAATAGTCTGGATTGATAAAGAAGAAGGTGTTTTTTCTGCTTCAGCAGGAAATACAATGTTGGAAATTAAAAATTTTGTTGAATCAGAAGGATGGAATTTTCCGGTGTTACCAGGAAGCATGAATAAAGCCACTTTAGGTGGAATGATCGCATGCAATGGAGGAGGACCTTATTCCCTAAAATATGGAAAAATCGGAAATTTAGTACGAGAGATAGAGGTGGTAGGAGTGAATGGAGAAATTTTAAATTTTGGTTCAGTTTGTAAAAAAATATCAGAAGGGCCAGATTTTTCTAAGCTATTTATGGGATCGGAGGGTACTCTTGGCTTTATTTCAAAAGCAACGTTGAGTTGTGTTAAACTTCCTGAAATTAAATTGTATCGCATATCTCATCCTTCTTTTAGTTATTTATTAAGTTCAATATCTGTGTTTTTGCGATATAATCCCGTGTACCTTGAAATGGCAGAGCCTGATGCGCTTCGATTCAGTTCTAAAGCAGATGAATCTGTTATCTGGTTAGGTGTAGAAGAGGGGACCGTTTTTAATCCAGAAAACCATTTAGACTTATGTATAACAAAACAAAATAAAGAATGCATAAAGGAGCGGTTTGATATCGGTTTCAATCTTCAAGAATACAAAAAGTTTATTGACTTAGATATTAGTTTTCCATTAAAGCAAAGCACCGAATTGTTAGTGAACCTTAAAAAGTATTTATCTAATTTAGGGAGGGAATCAGTTTTTTTCGGTCATGCTGGAGATGGAAATTGGCATATTCATGTATTTTATGATGAGCAGACCCCACTAAATGAGGAATTAATTACTGGGTTTGATGATATTCTATTTAAACATGGCGGTCATATCAGCGGGGAACATGGGATCGGTAGAATACATAAAAGTCGATTTAAAAAATTTATTGACAACAATTATAAATTGCTTTATTTATCAATTAAAGCCCATTTAGATCCAAGCAATAAGTTACCATCTCTTTTTTAAAGAAATAGATGCGTTTAAGTATGTTTAAGTTAATTGTATTAGATGAAAATGATTGGTATTTATATAATTTAACTCAAAATTATATAAAGATGAAAGTTGACGAACTAATCTAACGATGTCATCATAAATCCCACAATTAAAGAAATGAATCAATTTTTTTTCATCGAGTATCAACACATAACGAATTTCAGTTTAAATGATTTAAAGATCTATTCTGATAGTTGGTGTGAAAAAATAGCAGATAAATCGCGAAAAAAAGAAAGCTTATTAGCAAGATTCCTTTTAAACAAGCTATGCATTAAACAATTTCAAAAGACAATTTTTGAATGTGGTTTCAAAAAAAATGAATTTGGTAAGCCTTATTTTGAAGAATATCCAGAATTAAATGTTTCGATTACTCATAGCCATGGATATGCATGGGTTGCAGTCTCAAGTTCACCGATTGGCATTGATTTCGAAAAAGTGGAGTTAGATAAAAGTGAAGATTTGAAAATTGCATTCGATAGCAAGGACTGGGATTTTGTCAGTGATAATTCGAAATTAATCTATCAATACTTCTCCTTAAAAGAATGTTATGCTAAAATTTTGGGAACAGGCTTTACACTTGAACCATCTGCCATAAAATTGTCTCAATTAGCGGAAAATTCCTTTGTTAAATTTTTTGAAAATAAGGGTAATGTTTTTATCTTTACATTAATAATTTCACAATTCAAGCCCACTAATTTCATAAGCTCAAGCCAACTTTCTTTAGACTCATTATGAATGATGAAAATTTAATTCAATTTAAAAATAAAGGCTACTTGCTATTTGACGAGTATAAAGTAATTCTACCTCCTGCAATCGAGGACAAAATTTTTAAGTCTGAACTATCAGTTAAATTTTTTGAATCAGACGAGGAAACAGTAAGGTCTTATTATGGTTTTCACAGAGATCAATATATAAAAAACTGGTTGCAAAATGAACCAATCATGAAGTCAATATGCAGCAAAATATATAATGATCAAGAGATTTACGTCCATCAATCTAAGTTAAATATTAAAAACAAAGCGGATAGTTCAGTATGGCCTTTTCATCGTGATTTCCCTTTTTGGAATATCTTTGACCAAATCAAAGAAAATCGACTTTTAAATCTTGTGATTTTTTTAGATGATGTTAATGAACACAATGGTGCATTGAGCTTTATTCCGAAAAGCCATAATTATTTCCTGGATCGAGAAAAAGATTTTTCAAAACAAGAATTCACCCTCGAGGGCTCCGCTTCAAGTAATCTTCTTTTCGATTTTACCGACGACGAGATAGATTTTTTTAGTAAGAAATTTGGAAAGGAAATTTGTACTGGATCAAAAGGATCGGTATTAATTTTCAATCCGGATGTCGTTCACGGATCATCATTTTCTAGTCAAGATTTTAGCAGGAAATTACTAATTTTGACTTTCAATGTTTGTAGCAATCAACCTAAAATTCCAACTATCCGACCTGATTACCTCTGTTCGGCTGACTTTACCCCTTTGCAATGGAATTAAATATTGAAGAAACTAACTACCAATATTGGAATGAATACAAAAAATCGATTTCAGAAATCTCGAATGATTCTTTTGAAACTGCTAGTCAAATTAAAATAAATATTGAATTACCAGAGAGTCTTAGGGCCCTCTCTAAAATGAATGTTCACAATGCCGGATTGCTTCTTTCTGTTTCAATCTCGAAAATATTTAGCGATAGTCTTATTCCTGAAGGGGTTTCAATGGAGTTGGCAAACAACTTTATCCCCCTACCAAATTGCAGCAAGCAAGCTTTAGGTGAAGCAGCAAAATCCGTCCTTACAAAATTTCGTGAGCATTTAACGAAATTACCTGCAATTGACTTTAGTCCGTGTCTTGTAAATTTTTATCAAACAGAACCAAATCGAAAATCCCTTTTAAATTTTAAAATTGATGACTCAATTATCGAGTTAAAGGCAATCTTTCCATCAAATTTTCAGAAATTCACCGAACAGCTTTGTTTTGATGCATTTGCCTTGTTGGAAACTATAGGCAAAGATCACGATTTCAAAAACTCACAGATTTTATCAGATGAGTATAAATGTTTAAAGAGAAATAATCTTCCAGAAATAGTTCAACTAATTTGGCCTGAAATACATCAATTTTCATTAAACCTAGACAAAAGTTATATCGAAAATGGAGGTGATTCGATTCAGGCAATTCGCTTTTTATCGCGGCTAAATCGAGAAGGTTATTTTGCTGATTTAACTAGTCTTTTTGAAGCCCCAAGAATGTCTGCTTGGAAAATTGAATTCAGAGGAATTGAAGAAAAGTCAGAATTGGAAACGAAATCAAGTTATCCATTAAGTTCAATGCAACAAGTCATTTGGGAGGATTGGTCAGCTGTTCAGCATCAAAACATTTACCATGAACAGTTCCTCTTTAAACTTGATAAATGTCCGCCAACAGAAACACTAAGAGGAGCCTTCAAAAAAATATGGAATAAATACCCTCAGTTAAGAATTGCAATACAAAAGGAAGAGAATGTTTATACTCAAACAATTCAAAATACAGAAGCAGATTTCAGAATAAAAAATGTAGATAGCTTGGATCACGTTTTGAAATCCGATCTTTTGGAAGCCTTTTCTGATTGCTTAATGCGATGCACATACATAGAGGTTCGAGATGAAAAGTACTTACTTTGGTCACATCATCATGTATTATTGGATGGATGGAGCGTGGGAAAATTGATTTCTGAATTTATTGAATTAATAGAGCGAGATTTACCAGACATGAGCACTTCTCCTAATCATCAATATATTACAACACAAAGGGAAAAAGTACGATTTTCGGCAAATGATTCGAGTTATTGGGAGCAATTTTTTAAAGAAAAAAATGCATTATCAATTCCCAAACAGAATTCAGAATTTGGAGAATTTCAAATTTTTTCAGCTCAATTGAATGATTTAGGAAGTTTTAAAGCTCAATCCGACTCAGCTGAGGTTAGTTTACAAAGTTACTTTTTGACTCATTTTTTTCTAACGATTTTTAGTATTACAGGAAAAAACAACACTTATCTACACAGTATTTCATCAGGAAGATCTTTGATTCCCGAATTTGCAGAAGATGCTATTGGATTATTTATCAGAAATATCATTCCAGGATTTGAACTCAAGGAATCAGATACAATGCTTCAATTACTGCAAAATGTACACCGTGACTTTTTGAAAACATTAGAAATGGAGTTTTCGGATCCAATGCTTGTAAATACTTACCAAGAGCAGCGACCAGATGTACTTTTTGTCTTTGAAAATTACCCATATGAATCTATCAAAGGCAATAAAATCAAAGGCAATTTAATATCAAATCATGAGTTGACGGGTTATCCAATTAGTTTTCTAATTATGCCATCATTTACTGACCTCAACATTAAAATAATTTATGATAGTGGAAAGTATAGTTCTAATTTTATATCGAATTTATTTAGGAAATTCAGCCAAATTCTTGATTGTTTTAAGGACAAATTAAACAGCAACGTATTTCAATTGCAAAAAACGGTTGAAAGCATTTCTTTTGAATCAGAAAATTTCCCGTTTTGGTTCGATGAAATTATCAGTAAAACCTCATCTTCTTCAAATGTAATAAGTTCTTCAGATAGTATTGATCACATTCCTTTTAACCAACTTGAATCACTTGCAGGTAAATTCGAAAATTACTTCGGTGATTTACAAAAGGGAAGCCGAATTGCCGTTTTCGGAAATAAGAATGAAAAAGTGCCATTATTGACCTATTCCATTATGCGAAATGGGTTTGTCTATGTGCCAATCAACAATGCATGGCCATCCGAAAGAATTATTCAAACGCTAGAAATGGCTGAATGTGAAAATCTAATTTTAACAGATGATAGTTTGATTGAAGATTTGCCGACCAAAATTTTAGTTCATTCGGATGTATTTAAATTAAACAAACTTTGTAATTCTAATTATCGTCCAGCTTTGAAAGATGAGGCGTATTTGCTTTTTACCTCAGGAACAAGTGGTGTTCCGAAAGGAGTTAGTTTAAGTCATGCAAATCTGTCTTCCTTTCTTGATGCATGCAAAGAATATTGTAATCCGGAAAACTTCAATCTGATATTTAGCTTTACCAATATTGGTTTTGATCTTTCCATATTTGAAAATCTATTTGGTTTTTACATTGATAAGCCTATTCACGTTATAAATAAACCCGATCAGTTGTGGGATGAATTACAAAAATATGACAGGGTATTGCTAAATACAGTCCCTTCTGTGATTGATAAGCTAAGTGCGTCTGAAATTAGAAATGTATCTGTAGTTCATTCAGCAGGAGAACCTTTTCGACTGTCCGGATGGAAGCTTTTGAAAGACTCAAATCCCGAAATAAAAATTTTCAACTGGTATGGCCCTACTGAGACTACAACCTATTCTACCTGCATTGATTTAAGTAAATCTTTTCAGGCTTCGATTGGTAATGCTCTTAAGAACGAGATTGTTTTTGTTGCTGACGAAATCGGGTTGAACCAATTAGATGGATTACCCGGAGAAATAATAATTGGGGGATCAGGAGTAGGTGCATATTTAGAAAATGAAAGCCAAAAGTTTTTAACTAGTTCTAACCTGAAATTTTATCGAACAGGTGATCGCGGATACATCCAAGATGGATTGATTAATTTATTAGGAAGAGATGATCGCCAAGTTAAACGATTGGGTCAACGATTTGAATTATCGGAAATAGAACAATGGATTTCAGATAATTTAATTGCTGTAAACAGAGTTTACTATCATAAAAGTGACATTGAGCAGTTTATTCTTTTTGTTGAATCAAATAAAATATCCGAAGAAGAGCTAAGAATAACGCTTGGGCTCCATTTCCCAGCATATATGCTTCCAGATGTAATTATTTTAATGCCAGGTTTTCCAGAAAACAATAATGGAAAAATGGATCTCCAACGAATGCTTGAATTAGTAAAGCATGGATTTGACGGTCAGGACTTCGATAACGAGCTGCTTTCTATTTTTAAAAAGAAAGAACTTATCTTCAAAGGATTAAAAGGGAATCAGAGTTTTACATCTCAAGGTGGTGATTCTATTCTAGGACTGAGGTTGGTTGGTAAAATGAAGAAAATGGGTTACCAAATTGAGATTTCAGATTTACTCAATGCTCCAACGCTAAATGAGTGTTTTGATAAGATTAAGTCGACTCAAAATTTTACTAAGGAAGTTTCAGAAAATACAATGCATTTAAGCCCTGTTCAAAAATGGTTTTTAAAGGAATACACAGGTAACCGAAATCATTTCAATCAAAGTGTTTTACTTGAACTTTTTCTACCAATGTCCGAATCTGAAATTTATGAAAAAGTTAGTCATTGCTTTAATTCGATAGACATATTGCAAAAGGTTTTTGATGGCAATTGGAAGCTGGGTAAAGCACCTATTTTTGAGTTTATTGAAATTAATAGTAACGAAGAAATTACAGCGCATTGTGAAAAATTTCAGAGATCATTCAATCTATCTGAGGGACCAGTTTCAGCTGTTGTTATATTCAAAAGTTTGGATTCGTTGTTCTTATTCATCAGCATACATCATTTTTATTGCGATGGCGTAACTTGGCGAATTTTGATGGATCATTTACAAGATTCTCTTAGTGGCACTGAAACAAATAATACAGATACCAATATATATGGTCGAGTTTTAACAGCATGCACAGAGCTTGGAAATGAAGATGAAAAAAGTTCGTATTACGCCAAAAAAGCATTTAATCCATTTAATCACTTGAAGGTTTCTTCTTATCAAGACTCCAAATTTAGAAGCATTGAATGGGATATTGAACGCAGTCAAGTATTCCAAAGAGTTTGGAATACTGGATTAAGTATGAATGAGAAATTTGTTAACTTTTTTCTTCATAGTTGGCTAGGAGCAAATCAAGAGCAAACGGCGATTTATCTTGAAACTCACGGAAGGCAATATAGCGGAATCCCTGAAATAGCTGAGACTATAGGTTGGTTCACGCAATTTTATCCGTTGAGTGAAATTGATTATCCGAGAAATGAGGCTGAAATTTTCGATTACGTTAAACAAAGTTTTTCTAATCTCCCAAATCAGGGACTAGGATATATGGGTATAGGTTCTTGGCAGAAACCTCCGTTTCCTGTTTTACTCAATTTTTTGGGTAGTTTCGATGAAAATTGGAACTCCATGGCAAGACCTGTTTTCCATGATCAAAGTAATCAGGTTGATCCACTAAATCCAATGTTAGCTTTTTTTGAGGTAAACGGAATTATCATGGAAGGAAAAATTAAATGGATGTTCAGAAGTCATCCTGAAATTCCAATTGATAAGATAGTTGAAGAGTGGGAATCAACTGCCAAGAAAATACTGATGAATCAAGATTCCTCATTTTACAGTGATGAAAGCATTGATAAAGACGACATAAATAGAATTTCGGATATGCTCGACATATTGGATTTATGAAAAAGGAGGATATTCTATCAATTGTTCCGCTCTTGCCTGCACAGCAGTTCATACTTACTGCATCTCTTAGGGATGGTCAACAAACCTATGTTCAACAGCTATTTTTTGAAGTTAGAAATTTTGATGGTAATGCACTTCAATCCGCATTGAATAAGCTGACGTTAAGCTATGAGTGTCTTCAATCCATAATTCTTCACGAAGGTTTAAAACAAGCGGTTTGGGTAAGTTTGAAAAACATGCATCCTGAATTCAATTTCCAACAAATTGCGCATGATCATCTTGATGGGTTCTGCGACGAAAGGCTTAACAAAGGATTTCAATTCGATAAAGAGGTTGCTATGCGTCTCGATTGGATCGAAACTGAACAAAATTCATTTCTTTTGATAACTTACCATCATTTATTATTCGATGGTTGGGGAAGACAAAAGATTTTAAGTGATTTTCTTTTTACATTAAAATTCCCGCAGTCTCAAATCCCTAAAAAATTCAATAAAAGTTGGTATGAGTCTTGGAAAAAACTTGACCAAGCATCTGCCGTACAGGCATATCAGAAATATCTTTTGGATTTTGAGAATATCGCTAAACTAACGTTTATTGGAAAAGGGCTGAGTAAAAATGCTACATTTTCGGATATTGTTTCGAATGAAAAAATATCAAACTCTGCAAGGTCTTTAGGACTAACACAGGCTGAATTTGTACTTTTTTCATGGGCTTGTTTTATATCAAAATGGACTGACTCAGAAAATGTGCAACTTGGACAAGTAAAACAGAATGGACTTATTGAGACTTGTCGCGATGGATTTGGACTTGGAATTCAAACGCTTCCGTTTCAACTTCAATTAGATTTTAATGAGAAAGTTAGTGAACTACTTACGCGTTTTAAAAATAGAGAACGTTCGGTAAGTCCTTTTCCATATGTTGATACTACTCAAGAAGTTTTCAATCGGATTTCATATGATTTTATCCTTGCATTTGAGAATTATCCAATTGATTCGTCCTTGCATGCATTTAATGATGAGTTTAAGCTTCTAAAGAATTATGACTATTCAGAATTTCCATTAAGTCTTGCAGTAACCCCAAAAGAAGGTAATCTAATTTTTGATTGGCATTTTAATGAAAAATATCATACTCGAGAACAGATTGAGGCAGTTTCATACCATTTTATAAATTGCCTTGAAAATCTCTCACAATTTTTAGATACAAGACTCGATGATATTGACTTTTGGCCACCTAGTCATTTACACCAACACAATTTGAAAGAGCATGTTGAATCTTTCCTTACTCAATTGGAGAAAAATATAAAGAATAAGGATCGGTTTGATCTTTATAAGGAACTATCAGATTATATTCTAGAAAAGGATGTCAGAAGGATTTGGTTAGTTGGAGATAAACATATTTATAGTGATTTGCTCATTGTCGCAGCTTGGAGAAATAGTGTTGAAGTATTGAGTCTGAACGAAAAAGAGTCAACTGATTTTATGCAAAATCTAGCAGAAAATCATCCTGCAGATTTAATTTTTTCGAGTGTTCTACTACCTCTTTTTCCTGAAGCAATCTTAATGGATAATCTTTTCAAGTTGCCGAAAGATATTTTTTTGAAAGTAAAGAATAAATCAAAAGCAGCATTATTGATTTGTACATCCGGAACAACAGGTATGCCCAAGGTCGTGCAGCTAAGTATCGAAAATCTTGTTGCATTTTTTGAGTCATGGAATAACAAATTACCATGGAAAGAGAACGAGATTTTTGCAGTAATTGCGCATCCTGCCTTTGATATTGGAATTGCCGAGTTAATTTTCCCTTTATGGAAGAATTATCAAATAAAAATTATTGACAAAGAAACCTTGTCAAACCAATTAGCTCTGAATGAAATAATGTCGGATGTTACAGCTTTTCATATGGTTCCTTCGCTTCTAGAAAGTTGGATCGACAATTCAGAGGGTGATACGAAATCAAGAATAGTTATGACTGGAGGCGATAAAGTGCCACCACATCTTCAATCGAAACTTAAGATAAAGTTCCCTAAAGCGAGACTTTTTCAGTTTTATGGGCCATCCGAATGTTCCGTATTGTCATCGGGCTTTGAAAATAATGGTCAGTTTGAAAATCACTTCCTACCATTAGGAACACCCTTTGATCATGCTGAAATGCTCATTTTTTCTAGTCGCGAAAAACTTGCGCCCCCATTTCAAGAGGGAGAAATAGTTGTTCGTGGTCCGGCTGTGGGATTGGGGTATGCAAATTCAGACAATTCAGATAAGTTCTTTGATTTTAAAGGGGAAAGGGCATACAGAACTGGGGATTTAGGATTTGCTGACATAGAGGAAAATTTCTTTTTTAGAGGAAGAAAGGATAATCAAATTAAAATTAATGGACAACGGATAGAGCTATCTAGAATTGAATCCGCTCTTTCGGAATGGTCAGGTATAAAGCATTGGATTACAATTTCAGATGGTAATAGACTTTTTGCATTTGCAAAATCTGTTAAACCCGAAAAGGAGCTTGATAGAACAATACTCCAGAAATGGCTGCCATTCTATGCAATTCCTTCATTTATTGAGTATTTTCCCGAATTCCCTCTGAATAAAAACGGGAAGGTTGATACTAAAACTTTATTGGAATCGGCTATTGGCGCTATCTCAGAGATTCAAAAGAATGGAATAATAGATGGTGAGTTTGAAGCAATCTTAAAAGAACTTTTTCCAACAAAAGAAATAGATTTTTCTATAGGGTGGTATGCGAATGGATTGAATTCGATAGATGCACTCAAATTCAGCGGTATTTTGAAAACAAAACTCAAATTATATATCGAGTTGAACCACTTGTTAAGTTTGCAAAATTTATTTGACCTTAATAAAATTAAATCCATCGACAAGAGTGAAAGTCCTACAAAAAAAATTCAAATAGGTGATGAGGTTTATTCAACGGCGTCGAGGATTCTTTTTCTATCCGAATCTGACGAACAGTTTTTTGAAAGTTATTGGATAACAAGTGGAATTCTTTATAAGAATGAGTTTAACGAAAATGAAATTCGAAATTGGCTTCTAAATCAAAACTTTCTTCATCTTTCGGTTTCCTCCAAGGATAGCAAGTATTTTTGGACGAAAGCGGTTCCTCAAATAATTGATTTTGGTGTAATCTCAGAATCTGAATTTGTGAATAAGGTTGAGCGTGCTTTTTCGTCTTTGGACACGTCGCTTTTTATGGCATTTTTTGGAAAAACTGAAAACGATAATTTTCTGGCAATTAAAGTCCATCATGCTCTACTAGATGGACTTGGTGTAGAGAATTTGTGGCAAAAGCTCCATCATGATTTGATGAATAATCAAATGAATGAATTGACTTTGACCATTCCAAATGAAGATGTAATTGATAGTGATTTCTGGCAAAATTATTTAAATGGCATCGAAATCAAAAATCTTCCTTTTGAGCGAGCTAAGAGAAAAAATCGCGGTGGATCTAGGATAAATTTCAAATTGAATGATCAGCAAAAAGAAGTGTTAAAATCAATTTGCATAGGTAATAGTTGTAGTTTATTTGAGGCGGGTTTAGTACTATTTAGTAGATTTTGGTTTAATTATTTCAATTCGAAGGATTTTGCAATTGGCATACCTGTTAACATAGGTGAATTTGAAGATGGTAATTTCCTTTCTGCCATGTCAGTAAATATTCTCCCGTTTAAAATAGCATCTGAAAAATCCGCTCAAATTCTCGAAGACTGGCGATTGGTTTTCCAAAAACGAAAAACTCCATTCTCTGAAATAGCACGATTGGATAAAAATCAAAAAAATGGTCTTCCGTTTTTTAATTGCACCTATTTATATCATTCACAAAAGGAAGGCTCTAAGGGATTCAAAACAATGGATTTTAATAGAGCTCAAACGGATTATCTTATCTCGCTTGACTTTATCGAAGATGAAAAAGACTTCATTTTTTCTTGGGAATATAGAAACGATCTTTTTACAGAAAAGGCTATCCAAAAATTTCAAGAAAAATTGTTTAAGGATGCCCAAATTGTCCAATCAAAGACATATCCTGCAGTAAGAAAGTTAAAATCGAAATGGGAAGAGGTTTTAAGAAGCTTTTCTTCAAAAACGGCATTGATTCTTGAAAATAAAATTCTCACATATTCTGAACTTCAAAAACTGATGGACGAATATCATTCTGGATATAAAATTGAAACCGAGGAATTGGATGTTTTGATTTTGGAGAGAAATGAACTGTCCATTGCTAAACTACTTTACCATATAACGGAAGGAATACCATTTATACCTGTTGATGCAGAAACTGCTGAAGAAAGAATTAACCACATACGGACTCGAGCAAAAGAGATAAATCCTAATTCAGATGATTACATCAATCTACAATATGTCATTGCGACATCAGGAACCACTGGCATTCCAAAATTAGTAGGGGTAAGTAAGGCTGGTTATGAGTCGGCTGTTGAGGCATGGACTAAAGATTATGAAATCAATTCAACGGATTGCTGTTTGCAAGCGGCTTCATTCTCGTTCGATGTTTCTTTGGGAGATATTGGAAGGTGTTTTTTTAATGGTGCATCAATGGTTTTATTGTCTGGTATCGAACGAAAAGACCCTGCTTTTATGCTTCAAAAAATAGATCAAAATGGTGTAACAATTTTTGAAACTACCCCTCTCATTGTTAGGTGGTGGCTTTCGGATGGGATCGCATTAAAAGATTATTCTTCCTTGCGTTTATTGATTGTCGGTTCAGATAGTTGGAAAATGAATGAAATACGCGCATTACTTCAACATAAAGGTTCAAGACAGCGAATAATTAGCTCATATGGTCTTTCGGAAACCACTATCGACAATAGTTTCTTCGACCCGGTTTTGGATGATCATCCTGAATACCCAGATGAAATGATTGTTCCAATTGGAAAATCGATGAGTCATTGTGATTTGATTATTAAGAATGACCGTTCCGAAATTGTTCTGGAAGGAATGAATGGGTTCATTTCTGTAACAGGACCAGCAGTAGGATTCGGCTATTTTGTTGATGGAAAATGGACGAATAAAACAAGGACGGAATGGCTCTCGGCTGATCGAGGAGTAATCGATGAGTGGGGGAATTACCATTTTCTTGGAAGATCAGACAGGCAAGTAAAGATTAGAGGTCAGCGAGTTGAATTAGAGGAAATAGAGAAGATTTTATCTATCTTTTCTTCTGGAAAAATGTGGAGTATAGTAGATTTTAATCATGATCTCTCAACCGAAATGGCTGCTTTTTATGTTGGGAATTATTCGAAAGAAGAAATAAATCAGATAAAGAAGGAGATTTCATTAAAATACCCGTCATATTTCCTTCCTTCGTTATTTATTAATATTGACAACCTACCATTAAATGTAAATGGAAAGATTGATCTCAATATACTTCGGAAAATTGCCATTTCGAAATTAGTATACAGTGAAAAATTCGGCAATAATGTAGAAATAACAAGTCTTTTGCAGGAAGTTTATTCTCAATGCTTCAATGAAGTTATTAAACTTGAAGATAATTTTTTCCAGAACGGAAAAAATAGTTTTGATGCCATGTTCTTTGTTCGGAGTTGGAATAAACTATCAGATCATAAAATGGCGGTTCATCAGTTATTTTCATCCGAGAATTTTATTCAGTTGGGAAAATTAATTTCATATAATAAACCAACTAAAGTAACCGCTCAAGAATCTGAAAAAATTTCCAAAGCACAAGAGGCTATTTGGTTTGAAATTAAAAATGGTAATTCGACACTTTATAATCTGCCACATTTCATTCCGATTTCGAGTGATTTTAATCCAGAAAAAGTCAGAATAGCATTTGAACAAACATTGAAACAGTGCAAAGCCCTTTTTGTAAGATTCTATGAAACAGATTTGGGGGATGTACATCAATTATCTGTCGAATCTCAAAATTACATTTTACCAAAACTAACCATTGAAAATTTAGATGACTTCAAGGAAAAAGCTAGTTTAAAAGAAATAAATTTCTCCAACGGACCCTGTTTTGAGTCAGCTTTGATAGAATGTAAGAATCAATTTTATATCTATTTCAATCCTCATCATTTAGTTTACGATGGAGGTTCAGACATACACCTAAGTAAATTGTTTAGGGATTTTTACGAGAATGTATTTAGGGAAAATGTAGAAAATTCGCTGGATAATAATAGTTTTGATGTTAATTGGCAAAACTATTTTCAGTTAAATTCAAAACCTGAATTTTATTTTCACAAACCGAATACCTCTGTTCAACCTGCACTAATTCTTCCGTGTTCTGAAATTGAATTAAGTCATTTACACCAACTAACCATAGCATATCAGACAACCAAAACATCTATTATTTCATACTTGCTTTGCAAAGCACTTCATGATGCTAAAATAAACGTTAATTGGATATCCTTAGCAGTAGATCACAGAACACATGATTGTGTTGGAATGCATATGCGAGCTTACCCTTTCCCTGGATATGAAGAATATGGTGATCCTGATCTCACGATAGCAAAACAAAAGTGGGCTTTAAGTCAACTATTTGCCTCATCTGATCAGACAGTAATTTACCCAGAAGCTACAACATATGAAGTTTATCATCAGGTTGGACTTATCATTCAACATCCCTTTAATTTGAACATTAATGAAAAGCAAGACGAACGAATTGAGTATTCACGTCCTAGATTACCATTGAGTCTTTATGTTGAGGAGATAAATGAACAACTAATCTTTAGATGGGAATTTGACAATGGACAAATCACTATGAAAAAAATCAGGGAAGTGCATGCTAATTTCTTCAATTCAGCAAAGGAACTTCTTGCTCAAGATAAAAAAATAATTTCCTATAACCCCGAATTTAATTCGCAAAAGAATGTATCGTTGGGCGATGAAATATTATTTGAATTAATGCAAATCTGGAAGAAATATACGGGAGAAAGAGATACTCAATTCAATCATTTTTTTGAAGCTGGCGGAAATAGTATCAAGGCTTTATTGATGTTAAAGGAAATCGAGACTAAATTAGGATTTAAATTTTCCGCGTCAGAGTTCTTTAAGCAGCCTAAATTAAGTTATTTAAACGCAACTCTAAATAGACCTGCAAAGAACAACCTTGTTTGGGAGTTTAATCAGGGAGAAGGACAACAGGAAATTTGGTTACTTCCTCCGATTATGGGATTTGGTTTTATATTTAACAGTTTGAAACTACCCAACGATTATAAAATCCTCTCGTTTAACTATCCGGCGTCAATGGGACTAACAAGTTGTGAAAGCATTGAAGAAATAGCTCAATTGTTAATTCGAGAAAGACTAAATCAAGGGGGATTATCTGAAGAAATAACACTAATTGGTTATTCGATGGGCGCATTAACAGCTTTCGAAATGGCAAAATGGCTTGAAGAAAATGGTTTTTCCGTAAAGAGATTGATCGTATTGGATAAAATTGCCCAGCCTGAATCTGGTAAAAATTTCCAAAAGATAGATTTGAAAGAAGAACTTCTAGATATCGCTAAACAGGTTGCCATAGATGATCAAGATTTAGAACGAATTAAAAAATATCTTGTAAAACACGAGCAAATGATTGAGGCGTATCAACAGACAGGGGAGTTAAATTGCAACATTCAAATTCACTATTGCGCAAATGGATTTCCGGTATCAGACTTTTTAAAATGGCAGCGCTTTTGCAAAAATCAAATTTATACTTCAGAAATTGCAAATTGCGGGCACTATGAAATTCCGAAGATTTGGAATAAGTTGAACTTTGATTTTTGATGATACATGTGTTTTGAGTACAAACAAAACCATTATATTGGTAAAAAATTAAATTTACTGATCGTTTGTTAAGCTAAAAACAGAAATTTAAAACAAATTATGAAAACAAATTATTCTGAAATAATTGGACTTACCATAGAAGAGGATGCTTATGGCAATAATATTGCAGACACCTTTTATGGTAGAGGTGGTGGGTATGACATCATTGAAAGGGAGGATGGTCATTTTACTGTGAACGGAGATAGTGATGCTTATACAGAAGCATTTGATTTGTGGTCATCAATTCAGAAAGAAGCCAGTCGATATGTCAAAGGCAGGGTTCTTGATATTGGCTGTGGTGGAGGCAAACATGCAATTCATTTTCAACAAAAGGGACTAGAAGTTACGGGAATGGACAATTCCCCTTTAGCGCTTCAAATATGTATAGAAAGGGGACTTAAAAACGCTTTGCTTTGTGATGTATTGAGACTCGACGAAACAGTTATTAACCATTTGGATACAATTTACATGTGGGGAAATAATTTTGGGTTACTACAAAATGCAATTGTTGCTAAAAGGTTTTTTCAGAAATGTCTTAGGATGTGCAACAAAGACGCTAAGATACTTATCGAAACTTTAAATCCAGATGGTAAAGCATTTTTTATGGAGGATGATAAAAAGTATATTGCTGAAAATCGATTGAACGGTAGAATGGGGGGGCAGATTAGGGTTAGAGTAAGATATCGACATTTTGTGACACCATGGAATGACTTTTTTTTTGTTTCTAAGAGTGAATTGTGCGAAATTTTAGAGGGAACAGGGTGGAAAATTACAGAAACATTTGATGATCCATCAATTGACCAATTTATTGCCGTCATTGAGCAAGAATAATAATTTACAAAGGAAATTGATTTGGAATAATGACAAGGTATCCTTTAAATCCATACCAACTGCTTTTTTTTAATCGCGAAATAAATTTTGGAAACCCGAAGTCCAATGTTTTAAAAGGCAGTGTGGAAATTTTAGGAGGGGATTATGAACGTTTTAAAAATGCTGTTTATCAGGTATTAAAAACTTCTGAGTGGACCTATTTTAGAATTGATAAAAATCAAAAATCATGGACAAAAGAAAACAATTGGAACGGTAGATTTGAAAATTATTTTTTTGAAACAGAAATTTCAATTGATGGCCAACTTTGGTCTGTTTGTTTAGAGAAAATAGATGCAAATAAAATTAAATTAGGGCTTTTTTTACATCATTGTTTAGGTGATGCGCATTCATTCAACTTATTTTGGAATGCGGTTTATGAGTTTTATAAAAAAGGTTCGTTCCAAGAACCTTTTTTCACTGATGAGCTGAACCACATCAAAAATCCTGATCTGAATTTAAAGAAGGATTTACCGAATAATTTGGGTGTAGGGAAAGTAAAAAGAATGACCTACAAATTCAGTAGTCGTGTTTGGAACCATTTGAACTCAAAGGCGGTTGGCGAATCCGGTTCTTTAATGGCTTTTCTTCTCGAAAAATTAGAAACAGAACTTAAAATTTGTGAGAATCATCTTGGAATAGCCTTAAGGACGGGAATAGCACTGAGAAATAGACGAAATAATCATCAAAAAAATTCGTTCTCGACATTTGTAAATTTTTTACCATTACCTGAGGATAATAATCCAATGCAAAAGCGCATTATGAATCTGTTCAGAATTCAAGGTTATCCTCTAATTGATCTTTTGACAGATAAGCAAATAAGTGTTGCATTCAACGTATTGTTTTCCTATCAAAAAGAGTCTTATAATTTTGGAGAGGATCTTGAATTGAATTTTAAATTCGAATCAAGTACCGCAGATGATAACATTATAAGTATTCACCTATTAGAGTATGGTGATAATAGTTTTGTCGTTCATTTTGATTTTAGAACCGACATCGCATCCGAATATTATTGGCAATCCTTTGTTCGGTCGATAACGAGAAAAGTTATTGCTTTTGTTCTTTCAAAAGAAGATCGTCGAATTATTTACAAGTCCTCAAAACTAATCTCGTTTTCTCAAGAATACAATGAATTTTGGCACTATTTCGATCAAGTAAATGGTAATGAATTTGCGATTATTTGTGGTGAACAAAACCTAACGTTTTTTGAATTAAGACGAAAAATAGAAGAGGCTCAAATCGAGCCAATAAACGGTATTTTGAAGTTAAAAAAGGATAGAGAAATTGAAAATATCATTCAATTACTTGCTGCTTGGAAAAAAGGCTACGCCATAAGTTATCACGATTTTGACCCTAATATTAAGCAACAATTTGGTAAAATTGCCTATTTAGCAAAAACAAGTGGAACATCTGGAAAGGAAAAAACAATTTTAATTTCATTTGATGCTCTGAAATCTCTTATTCCAGATTGGAAAAGGATTTACAAGACAAAAAACAGCGTTCATTTGAGTCTTGCAGACCAGGGCTTCGATGTTTTTTTTGGCGACTTATTAAGAAGTATCTTAAGTGGCGAAACGCTTGTTTTAGCGAGTGAAGAAGAGCGATTAGATGCAAGCAAAATTGATTTACTCATTCAAAATCACCAAATTACTCACTTTGAGTCAACCCCATCCTTTTTAAATTATTTATTGCCAAATATTCGAACTCTAAATTCTTTGAAAGTCATCATTTGTGGCTCGGAGCAAGTTAATTATGGATTCTATCGATTAACACAAAAACAGGAGTTTCAGCATATAGATTTTTTTAATAGTTATGGACTAACTGAAAGTACTATTGATTCTGCTGTTTCAAAATTAAAAATAAACAATGACGGTTTTTTTCCTTCGGGAAATGCGGTTGGTGATCAGTCTATTTGTATTAAGGGAAAAGATGGGGATTTAAAACCAATGGGAACTTGGGGTGAAATTTGTATCGAAGGTACTTGTGTTGGAATGAATATTTCAGAAACAATTGAAACCAATTACCTAGCAACAGGAGATATGGGAATGATTGTTCCTTCAGACGGACTTTTAGTTGGAGGAAGAATTAATGACGATTTCATTAAAGTTAACGGGCGAAGAATTCCAGCAAGTTTGATAGAATCTAAAATTTCCGAATTGAATGATGTGCAAAATTGTATCTGTTTGGAAATCGAAAATGCGGCAGTTGTTTTTATTAAAGGTAAAATAACTGAGTACGAAGTTAAGAACAGGTTGGCGGAAACATTTACGAAATATCAATTACCTGATGTATATTTCTTTTGCAATAATTGGCCTATTAATCAAAACGGAAAGGTAGATCGAAAAGAACTAACAGAAAGATTCAAAGAACAGCGCAGAAATAGGGTTATTTGGAAACCAACTGAAAATCAGTTGGAAAAAATTCTTTTTACATGCATAGAGGCACGAGGAAAATTATTTGGGTCAGCAGATGACTCTTTGATTACTTTTGGTTGGAATAGTATTGAATTATTATCGCTTGCAAATGAATTAAATATGAAAGGGGTGTTTGTTCCCTTAGCTTCATTTATTCAAAATCCAAGTATCTCATTTATTCTTTCCTTACAAGAGAACACAACAGATAACCAGACAGCAGAAGATCCTTCAACCAATGATTTTGATATCGATGATATTTTATCTGTTATGAATGAATAAAGATATTTGATATAATATTTTATTGAATTTCTTTTTTTGCCACCTCTAATTCAGCGATTACAGCTCCACTTGCTGCACTAATTGGTGCCAGCACCCAGTCAAGTAAGGGAATCCATGCAACGATATTATAAGCAACCCCAAACCCAATAAGCAAAACCTTGTTGGAACGCATGAATTTCACACTTTCAGAAATTGACATTCTTTTTCGTTCGGCAACATAATCAAAGAAATTAAATGCCATAAAGTAGCAGTTTATTAAAAAGAGTAAGATAATAATTACCGGAGCTAAGATTGGTAAAAAAAAGCTAATTATACTGCCAATCACAATTAATCCAGTTTCAATCATGAGATTACGACAAGTGATTCCTATTCCGCGAATTACGTCTTTAAAAAATTGACGAAAACTAAATGAATATGTTTTTCCACTGATTTTTTCTTCGGTTTTTTCTGAAAGAAATGCAAATAAAGGAGATAACAAAACGAGAATCAGGTATTTCAAATAACGACTCAGAACATACCAAATCAATATTTTAATGACAATTATTACTCCCCAAGATATGCCAATTTTTAGAAATTTAGTCCATGAATCCGCAATGCTTTCATTTGCAAGTTTCATACCTGTAGTTGATTCAATTAATTCTAAAAAATAAGGAACTAGCCATTTACTGAGTTGAAAAGAAATCCCAAGTGTTAATACTAACCAAAGTGTAATAGGAACCAAAAACCAAATCCGAAAATGCTTTAGAGAAAAGGAAATACCTTTAAATAGGGCACTAAAACCGATTAGAAAAGAATTCATAATCAAATTTATATTTAAAATTCTTACCTTAAGACAAAATATTCGTTGGCATGTTGTTTGCTAATTGGTTTAAAATTTAAGTCATGAAAACAAAACTTCTTTTTACATGCTCTATGCTTGCTGGACTGTTTCTCTTTATTAGTTCAACTCCGCAAAATCTCCCGCTAGTTGAGAACGACGCATTTCAAGTTGGAGAGAAGCTTCGTTATCGAATCACCTATGGATTTATGGATGCAGGCGAAGCAATCTTGGAATTAAAAAGCACCTCCAAAAAAGGAAATGGTCGTGAATTAATTCATGCTGTTGGAATTGGAAGAACGTTAGGAGGCTTTAATTCATTTTACAAAGTGGAAGATCGATATGAAACATATTTAGATAAAAAAGGTATTTTTCCTTGGTTTTTCGTTCGGCGCGTTGACGAAGGCGGATATAAAATTAAACAAGACTACTATTTCAATCATGATAAATTAAAAGTAGATAATGGTTCTGGTAAGACCTTTAAAGTTCCAGTGGGCGTGCAAGACATGATTTCTTCTTTTTACTATGCCCGCACATTAAAAATGAATGGAGCTAAAAAAGGTAAAATTTTTGAGTTCCCTTGCTTTATGGATGATGAGTTATACAAATTGAAAATCAAATACGTTGGCGACGAGGAAATAAAAATTCGAAAAGGAAAGTTCAAGTGTCATAAGTTTGTTCCAGTGGTTCAAACGGGTCGATATTTTAAAAGTGAGGAGGATGTGAACTTTTGGGTAACGAGTGATAAAAATAAAATCCCGGTTTTAGTTCGAGCAAAAATTCCTGTGGGAATTGTTAAAATGCACCTTGTTGAATGGAGTGGATTAAAAAATGAATTATCAAGCAAACAGTAATTTTTCGTAAAGTAAAAAAGCTCTGAGACTTTTCAGAGCTTTTTAATTTTAATTCGTTCTATTTTATAGAAGTTTTACAAAATCAACATCGCATCACCATAGGAGTAGAATCGATATTTTTCTTTTATCGCCTCTTGGTATGCTTTCATCATAAGTTCATGACCAGCAAAGGCTGATATCATCATTAAAAGGGTTGAAAGAGGTGTATGAAAGTTTGTAATTAAACAATCAGCTACACTGAAATCATAAGGAGGAAAAATAAATTTGTTTGTCCACCCATCGAATGGTTTTAAATACCCTTCCGTTGAAACAGATGTTTCAACCGCTCGCATACATGTTGTCCCAACAGCACAAACCCTATGTTTATTAGCTTTTGCTGCATTCACAATTTCTGCTGCTTTTTCAGGAATGATTACTTGCTCGGAATCCATTTTATGCTTGGTTAAGTCTTCCACTTCAACAGTTCTAAAAGTACCTAAGCCAACATGCAATGTTAATTCTGCAAAATTAATCCCCTTAAGTTCTAATCGCTTCAATAATTCACGTGAGAAGTGCAATCCTGCCGTAGGCGCAGCCACAGCTCCTTCTACTTTAGCAAAAATCGTTTGGTAACGATCTTCATCCTCTGGTTCAACCTCTCGTTTAATATATTTCGGAAGAGGTGTTTCACCTAATTCTGTAATTTTTGCCTTAAAATCTTCGTAAGGGCCGTCAAATAGAAAACGAAGGGTTCTTCCACGTGATGTTGTATTATCAATTACTTCAGCTACGAGCGAGTCGTCATCTCCGAAATACAATTTGTTACCAATTCGAATTTTTCTAGCTGGGTCAACTAATACATCCCATAGCAAACTTTCGCGGTTTAATTCTCTAAGAAGGAAAACCTCAATTTTTGCACCAGTTTTTTCCTTATTACCATACATTCTTGCAGGGAAAACACGTGTGTTGTTCATAATCATCACATCTCCTTCGTCGAAGTAATTAATGATATCTTTGAACAATTTGTGTTCAATCTTTCCCGAATCACGATGTAAGACCATTAATCTTGACTCATCACGGTTGTCGCTGGGGTAATTTGCAATAAGCTCTTCGGGTAAATCGAAGCTAAACTCCGATAATTTCATTTTACTCATAGAATATTTTTTAACCTTTTTTAAAGAAAGGGGTGCAAATATACAACATCAACATGCCAGTTGTCAAGTAAAATCGAATTTATTTAAATCATTGAAGCTTATTCCTGAACGTAAATCTGTTCAATCAATTTTGATAGTTCAGACTTTATAATATCATTCAAGTATTTTTTTTAGTATTTATGAACGACTTTTGAGAAAAATTGAATTCAATTCGATTTTAGTAATTTTAACAAAAGATTTAGCTGAAGTCCATAGAAGCTATCTTAAAAATTAGGCAATCTCACGGCATTTCATTCGTTTATTTATTACAACGACTTATCTTCGTAAGGAATGCCAATTCGAAAAAGTTTCATACTGCTGTTGCTCTGTTTTTTACCCTTGCTATCGCAAGCGCAGGAAAGCAGTTGGCGTGAATACAAGCGATTTGTTTCAAAAGAGTTCATTCATTTGGATACATCGAGTATTTATCCAAACTCACTTATCGTGGTTCATAGGAAAGACACCTTGAAAAAGGAGCAGTATAGTTTCGATTTTGCCACCGGTTTATTTCAATTGAAAACACCGATGAATGATTCCTTGTTTTTTAGATATCAAGTTTTTCCGTTTGATCTTACAAAATCATATAAAAAACGAGATACAACAATCATTTACAATCATAATAAAGGCAATCAAGATCTGTTTAAAATCGAAAATAAAGTAAGCGTGAATGATATTTTTGGTGGCAATGAATTAAATAAAAATGGGAGTATTTCAAGAGGCGTTTCTTTCGGAAACAACCAAGATTTAGGTATCAATTCGTCTTTAAATCTGGAGCTTTCAGGAAATCTGGCACCGAATTTAAAAGTGCTAGCCTCGGTATCGGATGCCAATTTACCGATTCAACCAGAAGGAAACACGAACAAATTGCAGGAATTCGATCAAGTTTTTATTCAAGTTTATAATGACAATTTGAAACTTGTAGCAGGAGATTTTTGGATCAACAAGCCAACAGGTTATTTTTTAACCTACAAGAAGCGTGGACAAGGATTGACTTCTGAATATTCATGGCTCACCCCCAAACAAAATAAATGGCAAACGCAAGTCAGCGCCGCTTTGTCAAAAGGAAAATTTAACCGTCAAATTATTCAAGGAATCGAATCCAATCAAGGGCCATATCGATTAGTTGGAGCAGAGAACGAACCTTTTATTTTAATTCTTGCAGGAACAGAACGAATATACATCGACGGGAAACTTTTACAGCGCGGACAAGAATTTGATTATGTGATTGATTACAACTCTTCCGAATTGACGTTTACATCCAGAAATTTAATCACAAAGGATTCCCGAATTGTTGCCGAATTTCAGTATTCCGACCAAAATTATGCGCGTTCGCTCGTCCAAAATTCAACTTCTTTCACAGGAAAAAAAGTGAACTTTTGGTTTAATGCTTATTCGGAACAGGATGCTAAGAATCAATCGCTGCAACAAGAACTTTCAGGAGAACAAAAGCTTTATTTATCTCAAATAGGAGATGATTTAAGTCAAGCGCGTATTAGCAGCATTGATTCTGTTGGGTTTATTGACAATCAGATATTATATAAAATGATTGACTCGCTTGGATATGATTCAGTTTTGGTATTTACAGTAAACCCCGACTCTTCGAAATACCGAGCATCTTTTCAATTCGTTGGCTCAAATAAAGGGGATTATGTTTTAAGTAATTATAATGCGCTAGGCAAATTATTCAAATGGGTTGAACCAATAAGTGGTATCCCCCAAGGAGATTACGCCCCAAGCCGACTGATTATCACCCCAAAGAAAAAACAACTTTTAAGTTCTGGAATTCAGGTGGAAATTACCCCAAAACTCATATTTGAATCGGAGGCCGCTCTATCTACGAATGATATAAATACATTCTCCAAAATTAATGGTGAAGACGACCAGGGATATGCTAATCGGACAAAAATCAAGTATTTAGTGCCATTTGGAAAAGACTCAACAATTGGTTGGAAAATGGAAAGCAAAGCAGAAGTTGAACTTTTGAGTAGCAATTTCAGTCCCATCGAACAATATAGAAAAGTAGAATTTGATCGTGATTGGAACACACGAAATAAAGGTTTTTTGGGATCACAAACGGCGGCAAATATTGGAACGACGATTCAAAATAAGAGAAATGGTTTTATTAACTTGGAAGGACAGCATTTCGCAATCGGAAAACAATTTAGTGGAAATCGATTGGCAACAGAAGGAAACTGGAAGCAAGATGGCTGGAGCGCGAAATGGGATGGAAGTGCGTTGACTTCTAGAAGTGAAAATGCCAATACGATTATTGGAAATGAAAAAAATTCATTTTTTCGTCATCGAGCAGATATTTCAAAAGATTTTAAGTATTTCAAAATCGGATATATAGACGACCACGAACGAAATGATTTTAGGGATTCCTCTAATAAAATTCGGGCCAACAGTTATCAGTTTTTTGATTATCAATTTTATTTTTCAAGTGGGGATTCATCAAAAACATATTTTAAATTGTTTTACCGCGAACGTTATGATCAAAGAGCAGATAGTATTCAACTAAAACCAGTGGCAAAGGCAATTACAGCAGGTGGAGAGTTAAAATTAGCGAATTTAAAAAATCAACGATTAAATTTGATTGGAGCCTACAGATCTTTACTGGTTTCTGATACTGTTCTTTTATCACAGACTCCTGAAAATTCAATGGTTGGCAGAATAGAATATGAGGCGAAATGGTGGAAAAATGCTTTAACTTGGAATACCTTTTATGAGGTTGGATCTGGGCTCGAGCAAAAAAGAGAATTTCAATACTTGAAGGTAAATGATGGACAAGGAATTTACACTTGGGTTGATTACAATGGAGATGGAATCAAAGATTTGAATGAATTTGAAATTGCCCAATATGTCGATCAAGCGAGTTATATTCGAATATTTATACCGAGTAATACCTACATAAATACCTATTCAAATGAGTTTAATCAGAGTGTTTTTTGGAGACCCGAACGAATATGGAGTAACAAAAAAGGATTAAAGCAGTTTCTCTCCCGTTTTTCAGATCAAGCTCGCCTTAGAATCAATCGAAAGTTGAATGAGTTTGATCCAAATGCTGCGTTCAATCCGCTAGCAACCGAAATCAATGATCAATCTCTTGTAAGTACTAGTTCAACGATTAAAAACTCACTTTTTTTTAACCGAACATCGAGTGTGATTTCAGCTGAATATAGCATTCAGGATGTAAAAAGTAAGACGCTTTTAGCAACAGGTTTCGATTCGAAAAGAAATGCCTCGCAGGAATTTTCTCTTCGTTGGAACATTCGAACTGCTTTTTCCATTGAAATTAAAGGTCAAATAGGAACAAAAGAATCATTTGCCGACTATACAATTGGCAGAAATTATCGATACGATTACAAAACAGGTCAACCGAGTCTGATTTTTCAACCCTCTACAAATTTTCGAATTTCACTTGATGGACGAATTTCCAAAAAACAAAATGCGATCGATTTGGGAAGTGAAAAATGTGATTTAATTGAGATTGGCAGTACGCTGAAATATAACCAAACGGACCGGGGAAGTTTACAGGGAGAATTTAAAATGGTACAAATGGATTTTACTGGAAATAGTAATTCTGCAGTTGGGTTTGAATTGTTGGAGTCTTTGAGACCGGGAACAAACTACACCTGGAATTTTGGTTATCAGCGCAATGTATCCAAAAATCTTCAGTTGACTATTCAATATTTAGGAAGAAAATCGGAGGATTCAAGGATGATTCACAGCGGCAATATGGAAGTAAGAGCCTTTTTCTAGAATTATCTTGGCTTCGGACCAATATATTCCATACATGGATTTAATCCAACGAAACATTTTTCTGTTAGCTCAATTTTAACCGTTGATTTTTCTTTCACTTCCATTGTGAAGTCGGGCGTAGATTTCCAAATTCTAAGCTTTTCTTCTCCCACAAAGGCGTACATTTCATTGTCTTGTTTTCTATATTTCTGCTCTATTTCTTCTATTGAAAGAATCTTATCAGAACGATATAAGTCATATGTTCCTGGCTTCAAAGGTCCAATCCATTTCCCAAGTGAATCCAAATCGATCCATTTAACAAGAATAGGGGCAGAGGCTTTATCAATGCTTCTTCTGAAAACGGCAATTTTTTGATTGGAATAAGGCGTTCTTTCTCCTCGAGCCATTTCCGGAGTCGGTTTGGCCCCACCGCAATATGGTTTGAAGACTTCTACATGAACAGCTACTTTCTGCGCTGTACAAGAGGTTAATAAAACGAGAAAAAGAAGATTAAATAATTTCATATTCAAGTAATTTTTGGTTGTTTAGAACTAAAATCTTGCCAAAATTAATTGCCAATTAATTCAATTGCTTTTTTTCGTGCATTGAAGTCGGAAATAACGTAATCTTCGTAATTTGGATTCAAAATATTGGTAAATGAATTAACTACGGTTTCATTTAACTGAGCAATCTCGATAAAGCTGATTTTTTTATTCAAAAATGCATCAACCGCAACCTCATTAGCCGCATTTAGTGAACAAGCAATTATTCCGTTTTCATGCATGGCGCGGTAAGCTAAGTCTAAATTTTTAAACACTTTACGGTCTGGTGATTCAAAGGTTAATTGCGGATAATCCATGAAGTTAAATCGCTGGAAATCAGTTTTAAATCGATTAGGGTAGGTTAAAGCAAACTGGATAGGCAACTTCATATCGGGCAAGCCCATTTGCGCTTTCATACTTCCGTCTTCAAATTGAACCAATGAGTGAACAATTGATTGCGGGTGTACTATTACATCAATTTGTTCTGCTTTTAACCCGAATAACCATTTAGCCTCAATAACCTCAAGACCTTTGTTCATCAAACTAGCAGAATCAATTGTAATTTTTGCACCCATCGACCAGTTCGGATGTTTTAGTGCTTGTTCCAGTGAAACACCCTGTAGTTGCTCAGCTGAATATCCGCGGAAGGGGCCACCAGATGCTGTCAAATAGATTTTTTCGATCGGGTTGTGGAATTCTCCTACAATACATTGAAAAATTGCTGAATGTTCTGAGTCTACAGGATAAATATTGACTCCTTTCTCCTTGGCTAAACGCGTTATTAATTCTCCTGCTACAACCAAGGTTTCTTTGTTTGCTAAGGCAATTGTTTTTCCTGCATTGATTGCGTGAATAGTTGGTTTCAATCCCGCATATCCTACTAAAGCGGTCAAAACAGTATGAACTTCTGTAGATTCAACTACTTGACAGAGTGCTTCTTCGCCGCAGTAAACATGAATGTCATGGTCCCACAAAGCTTCTTTAACTTTTGTGTATTGCATTTCATCGCCAATCACAACTGAATTGGGGTGAAATTTTAAGGCTTGTTCAATTAAGAGATCTGCATTTTTTCCAGCCGTAATTACTTGTAAATCAAAATAATTTGGGTAAGCAGCAATTACTTCCAATGCTTGTGTTCCGATTGAACCGGTTGACCCGAGTATAGCAATTCCTTTTTTATCTGACATATAACAAAAGTAACATTTTGCTATCTTACAAAGTTCTTGAATGTAAATATTCTCTACTTTAGAGTCAAACTAAGCGTATGACTAATCAGAAAATAACCGTAGAGGTAATAATTGACAGAGCAGTTGAAAAAGTCTGGGAGCTCTGGAATTCACCTGATCATATTGTGAATTGGAATCATGCTAGCGATGATTGGCATACCGTTCGGGCAGAGAATGAATTAAGAGTTGGGGGAAGATTTTTCTACCGAATGGAAGCAAAAGACAAAAGTTTTGGCTTTGATTTTCAAGCGGTCTACGATCGGGTTGAAGAAAATCGAGAATTAACCTATACTATGATTGATGATCGCTGTTGTAAAACAATTTTTGACATAATGGGTCAATCGACAAAGATTATAACAACCTTTGATGCTGAAAATGAGAATCTGATTGAGCTCCAAAAAGCAGGTTGGCAAGCAATACTGAATAATTTCAAAAAATATGCTGAATCAATTTAGAAAAATCTCGTTCACGTTTTGTTTAATTCTTTCGCAAATTTGATCAGTCGGTAAATCATTGTCATCCTCGCCAAATGGATCTTCGATTTCTTCTGCAAGCACTTCCATGCTAACGAGCGCATAGAATACAAAAGTTGCAATGAGAGATGAAAAGTAACTAAATTGGTTTACAAATGCCAATGGTAAAGTAATGACATATATAAAAATGAACTTCTTAATAAACAAACTATATGAATATGGAATCGGGGTGTTTTTTATACGCTCACATCCACCAAGAGAATCTACGAGTGAATTCATATTTTTGTCGATCATTAACCATTCATTATCAGAAATTAGTCCTTCATTTTTAAGAGAATATAATTTAGCATTTATCAGTTTTGCAAAATAAAGGGGTTTGTGGTCAGCTGCTAAATATTCTTTTTTTTCTGAGTCATTATTAAATACAAGTTCTGACTCAATTTGTCTGTCTCTCAAATGATTTTTTGAACTAAAACAAAAGTTTGAAATGGTATTTTTAAAAAAATCTTGATCGCTTTTTACAGCAGTTATAGAATGTATCTTTAAGGCTAAATTTCGTGAATCATTTACAATAGCTCCCCATAGTTTTCTCCCCTCCCACCATCGGTCGTATGCGGTATTGGTTCGAAATACGAGTAAAAGGGAAATAACAAATCCTAATAAGGAATAAACTGCAATAAGATGCTTTAAAAATTCTGCTTTGGGGAATAAATGTATCTCGGCAAATGTTACGATAGTTGAAAATATTCCGATATAAATAATTTGTTTCCAAAGCATTCTTACCGTATCACTTTTCGAAAAAGAGAAAATTAAATTTATCCAGTTTTTTGGATTGTAGCTAATCATTTTATTGATTCTAAATTAGAACAAAGCTAAAGTTCTTCTTTGAATTTTAATTAACTTCGATTTATAAAATCAATCGTTGTTATGGAAATCACTCCTGAAATTGCAAAAAAACTAGAATTATTACAACAAAAATACAGTGCTTTAGGTCAAGATTTACTTTCATATTTAGATGGCTTACTTTATGCAGATGTAACTACCTATTGGGATTATATTGAACTTGACACCTTGTTAAGTTTACAAAAACCTAAGACAAAATTTCCAGATGAGGTTGTCTTCATTATGTATCACCAAATTACAGAATTATACTTCAAATTATCATTGCGAGAGTTTGAACAATTAGGTGAAAAAGAAAATATTGATAAATCGTTTTTTATATCGAGAGTCACAAGGATTAATCGCTATTTCGAAGCCTTAATTAAAAGTTTTGAAATTATGATTGAAGGAATGGAACGCGAACAATTTCTTAAATTCAGAATGTCGTTACTTCCTGCAAGTGGATTTCAATCAGCACAATATCGAGAAATAGAGATTTATAGCACCGACTTTATTAATTTGGTTGCCAAAGATCATCGAAATAACATAGACCCTTCAGCAACAATTAGATCAATGTTTGAACAGATTTATTGGAAAGATGGTGCAACTGAAATTGAAACTGGTAAAAAGACGTTAACCTTGACGCAATTTGAAGACAAGTACAAAGAATCGTTTATCTCACTCGGAGAAAAATGTCGTGAGAAAAATCTTTGGCAGGTTTATTTGAAATTAAGTCCGGAGGATCAACAAGATCAGAAAGTTAGAGATGTATTGAGGACCAACGACACCAATGTCAATGTGAATTGGCCTCTAGCCCATTATAAATCAGCAGTTCGCTATTTAGCGAGAGAAAATAGTGACATTGCGGCTACTGGTGGAACGAATTGGCAAAAGTACTTACCTCCTAGATTCCAGAAAAGGATTTTCTACCCACAATTGTGGTCAAATGAGGAAATTGAAAATTGGGGCAGAGGATGGGTTGAAGATACATTTAAAGGGTTTAAGTAACCTCTTTGATAAATATTCTTGAAAAATCGATTATTCCGGAATTGCTGATATTGAAGTCACGAACACGGATATTAACGATGACGAATAAATCTTCACTAAAGATTGGAACAACAGCGCTTTCCTGTATGAGAATTTGATCCAATAAATTATGTAAAATCATTCTTTTTTTGTGATTTTTAGTTCGCTCAGCCAAACCATATATGGAATCAAATTTAAAGTTGTTGTAGTTATTATAATTTGATTCTTCGTTTGCAATTTTGGATGTGCTACCGTAAAAAACTCTGAAATAAGCTTCAGCATCAGGATAATCGGGTATCCAGGCAGACTTCCATATTTTTGCCCTGCGATTTAATATAGCCTGATGTTTTTCGTTAAGAGAACAATATTTAATTTGTAGTGAAATCCCAAGGTTTTTTTTAAGTTGATAAACCAAGTCTTTTGACCATTTGTCAGCAACCCCACCTCGCTGGGCATTTACAAATATGGTTAATTTTGGAAATGGTTTTAGTTCATTATATCCAGCTTTGGTTAATAGTTCTTTTGCCATAATCGGATTGAATTCTAACAATTGACCGATATTTGGGTTATAATAGGAACTTCTCGGAACGAATCCATTAATTTCATAATTTCCTTCACCATTCATTGCATCAAGGCATATTCTTTTTCGATCGATAGCCATCCCAATTGCTTTGCGAACCAGAGCATTATTAAATGGAGGACTTGTACAGTCAAAAGATAGATAATTTATCTTAGATCCTTTTTTGAGAACAACCCGATGCAAAAGATTTTTACCATTTTGGGCATCACGTAAGGATCCAAAAGCAAAATCTAGCTGCCCAACCGGGAGTTCGAAGATTATGTCAGCTTCTTTTTTTGAGAAAGAGGAATACTCTTGATTGATTCCGTTAAGATTACAGACATGAATTTCACTTAAAAAAGGTAACTGATTGCCAAAATTGTCTTTTTTCCAATATTCTGGATTACGACTTAAAACAAATCCATCTTTTCTTTTTGCTTTTAAACGAAATGGTCCTGTTCCTACTGGATGGTTAACCAAGTTATGCTGATAATATTCAAATGCTTTTTTAGATAAAATACCTAAGCTTGGATGGGCTAATAATTTCTGAAAATTTGTAAAATTATCTGTGAGATTTAATTGAATTATTGTGTCATTGATAATTTTTATTCCAGAAATCCCATTTCTATAAGTTTTATTTTTGGTTGCCAGGTAATGTTCTTTTCCTCCAACTATTTTATCTCGAAGCAGTCCAGCTAATGAGTTCCATTTATTCCCAGAACATGCAAATTCCAATGAAAATTTAACATCTTCAGCCGTCATTCTGCGATCGTCAGAAAAACAATCATCATCCTGAAAAAAAACATTTGACCTAAGTGTAATTGAAATTATTTTACCATCGCGATTTAGATCAAACTTTTTAGCTAGATTGCTTTTTATTCTTCCTTTGTCATCAATTTGAAAAAGGGGTTCAAATATTTGCGATAAAACACGCTGATTATAGACTGATGGGGAATAATAAGGTATAAAAATAGTAGTGTTTTCAGGTGAGAAAAAAGTAAATGTTCCACCATATTTTTTCCCTCCTTGAGCATTTTTTTCCTCTAAATTTTCCCTACATGAAAATAGTGACAGTACAACTAGAAAAATAAGGGCTCGAAAATGGGAAATCATTTTATAAAGTTAAATGATTTCAACGAAATTAATTTTCCGTTCTAACTAAATGAATAAAACCATGTCCAGTTAATTCATTACCTGTAAATCCTGTACCTTCATACCGGTAAAAATATACACCTTCCTCGGCCTTTAAACCATCCCAAGTAGGATTTTTTGTAATCAAATCAGTACTAGTTTCATCGAAAACAGTATTGCCCCATCTATTCACTATAATTAAACGAAGAGATTTTAAATTTTTTGAGCTCAAAAAGAAAACATCGTTCGCACCATCGCTATTTGGAGTGAAAATATTCGGCGCCTCAATTTCAGGATTAGGCAGAATACAAGATCCATCGTCAACTGTCGCTAGTGGATTGTAATTCGTAGCCTCCGGATCCGTGCAACCACAAATATTACTAACGATTGATTGTGTTATTGTATCAGCACAGTTTTGACCTTGTTTAACAATTAATTGAATAACATAGTTAATTGGTGATATTGTCGAATTGGAATACAAATGAGTAAAGGGCGCTAAATTAGTGAGAGTAGAAGTTTGACCATCTCCAAAATTCCAAATATACGTATCGGCATTTTCACTTTCGTTAGTCAAAGTAACGGTTAGCGGATCACATCCAAATAATGGATCTACAGTAAATGCTGCAACTGGAGGATTAAGAATATCTACAAACACACTATCATTTGCGCTACATACTAGGTCAGTAACACTAAAATAATACCACCCTGATGATAAATCTTCCCAAACAGATGCATTGATAAAATTAGAATTATTTGGTCCTGGTCCTGTCCAGTTGTAATTTGCAACACCTGTAGTTCCAACAACAATACCTGATACAGCTCCTGTCGGTTCACAACTTGACGGGAAAGAATACATCGTGTCAATAGCTATGGTTTGATTCATTATTACAGTCGCGGTATCTGTAAAAGTCCCTAAACAGGCATCTGTTACATTGACAATGTAATCGAAGGTCCCATTTTCATTAATCGAAACATAATCATGTATTGAATCGGAAGCACTTGAAGCCCAATCATAGGTGAAAGATCCTGATCCTCCAGATGCAATTGCCGTCAATTCGATGGAATCATTAAAACATTGGAATTGCAAATCCGATTCATCTATTGTAACAGGCTCTATATCAGTTAAGTAAACAGTTCCGGAAATAACCACGGTATCTCCAACAGAATTCAAAAATGAAATGGAAACAGTGATTGATTCTGTACCTTCTGCAATGTTATCAATTATTGGAACAATGCTAATTGCTGCCGAATCTTGTCCTGGGAGCATAATTATTGGACTTGCTGCTAATTCATAATCTACACTATCAATCGCAGTCCCTGATACAGTAAAATTAACCTCGAGACTATCAGAAGATTGGCACTCACTTCTGATGAATAATACTTCAGCTCCAATACAAGCTTCAGGTATCGTGTCCGTTCCATTAGCAGTCAATAAACTCAAATCAACTGGCGGAGATGTAAATGAGTCGTCTTGTAAGAAAACGGCCGTACTCAGAAAGTTATCTTGGCAATCTGCTACAGCAAATTTAAAATGGTATGTTTCACCGCATATTACATTGAACGTAATTGGAATAGGAATCGTCAAACCATTCATAGTATGCGTGGTACCTCCTGCATTATTTACAAAATACTGGGAATTTAAATTCGGATGAATTGTACTAATTGTAATAGGCGTGCTTGTTCCAGGCACCACGGCTAAATTCTGAGATCCGTTCGGAAAAGCAGTTGGAGCTGCATACGGCCCAGTAATTCCAGGCCCTGCAACAAAAAAACCAAAAATATCATTGAATGCGGTATTCACATATGTCAGATATTCATCGGAGGCAAACACAAAGTTGAAACTTACCAAATTTGATTCTGCGACAAAGTCAAATTCCAAGGCTACTAAATCCGAGGTTGAGCTAATATTACCAATCCCCAAAGATTGTGCAGTAGTGCTAGCAATATTTAATAAATCTGGATCTGAAAGCCCGCTGACGTTTATCGTTCCTGCACTTGAACTACTTGCTGGGCCCACTAATTCACTTACTGCACCAGAGGATAAAACGACACCGCTATTGTAGCCAATATTTGAGGTGCCACTGAATGCGCCAATCTGACTTGAATTTCCTGTGAATGTGACATTTGAAACAGCTATTCCTGGACCAACAATATTTTGAACATATTGAAGAGGAGTTAGTGGTGGGTTAATCGTAATTTGACCAAAAACAAGTGTTCCGACCATTCCCAAAATAGAAAGAAATAAAAATGCAAGCTTTTTCAAAAGAGACGTATTTAGAATATGTAAAATTAGTGACTAAAAATCAATTAGAAAAGTTGCATATCAAAAATATCAAGTAATAATTGTTATACCAATCGTTTTTTGCAATTTTGGACATAAATTGATTTTAAAATGGAAAATACTCAAAAATATATTCATGAAAACAAGGAACGATTTGTTCAAGAACTTTTTGGAATCTTAAAAATACCCTCAATTTCAGCTGACCCTGTCTATAAAAATGATGTGCTGAAATGCGCTGAAAAATTAGCAGATAATTTATCTGAAATTGGAGTAGAAAAAGTTGAAATCTGTCAAACTGCCGGAAATCCCATTGTATACGGAGAAAAGATTATTGATTCAACGTTACCAACTGTTCTTGTTTATGGGCATTACGATGTTCAACCAGCAGATCCCCTTGAATTATGGACGTCACCGCCATTCGAACCAGTAATCAAAATAACAGAAATACATCCCGAAGGCGCCATTTTTGCGAGAGGATCGTGTGACGACAAAGGCCAAATGTTCATGCATGTCAAGGCCGTTGAAGCAATGCTCGCACACAACGAACTTCCTTGCAACGTTAAATTTATGATTGAAGGTGAAGAAGAAGTTGGAAGTGAAAATCTAGCCATTTTCGTTAAAAATAATAAAGAAAAATTAAAAGCGGACATCATTCTTGTTTCTGATACGGGAATGTTAGCCAATGATACACCTTCAGTAACAACTGGATTAAGGGGATTAAGTTACGTGGAAGTCGAAGTTACTGGTCCAAACCGCGATTTGCATTCTGGATTGTATGGCGGATGTGTTGCTAATCCAATCAACGTTCTTGCTCAAATGATTGCTTCTCTGCACGATGAAAACGGTAAAATTACCATCCCTGGTTTTTATGACAAAGTGGTTGAATTATCTGAAGAAGAGCGAGCCGAAATGGCAAAAGCACCTTTTTCACATGAAGAATATTGCAACGCATTAGATCTTAATGATGTAATGGGAGAGGCTGGGTATTCTACACCTGAACGAGGATCTATTCGACCAACGTTGGATGTAAATGGAATCTGGGGAGGATACACCGGTGAAGGTGCTAAAACAGTTATTGCGTCAAAAGCATTTGCAAAGATATCTATGCGTTTGGTTCCTGATCAAGATCCAGAAGAAATTACACAATTATTCAAAACGCATTTTGAAGCAATTGCCCCAAATAGCGTGAAAGTTGTTGTCAAACCTCATCATGGTGGCGAAGCGGCTGTCACTCCAATTGATTCCATTGGTTACAAAGCGGCAAGTTTGGCTTACGAGAAAGCTTTTGGTAAAAAACCAATTCCGGTTCGTAGTGGAGGAAGTATTCCAATTGTTGCCATGTTTGAAAAAGAACTTGGATTAAAGACTATTTTGATGGGTTTTGGTCTGAACAGCGACGCGATTCATTCACCAAATGAACATTATGGACTTTTTAATTACTACAAGGGTATTGAAACGATCCCATATTTCTACCATTATTTTACAGAACTAAACGCTTAAAATGAAAAAAAATATTTTATTCATTCTAGTCCTTGGATTAAGCAGTGCTTGTGGATTTCAGCAACCAACCTTTAAAAGTTATGAAGGTGTTGAAATGGGAAAAATGGACGCGTCAAAAGTAGCGTTTACCATTAAAGCGAAAATCTACAACCCGAATTGGTATGCCTTGAAAGTTAAACCTTCTTCATTAGAAATCAGCACTTCAGATGGAAAGCTTGGAAAGCTTCATCTGGACGAAAAAATAAAGATGAAAGGAAGAAAAGAAACACTTATCGCAGCGCCAATGCATGTTGATTTGGAAAAAGGAATTTTAATGAAAATGATGGCATTTAGCTTAAAAGATTCGGTTAAACTCAATCTCAAAGGCGATGTCCGAGGTGGTATTTTTTTCTTAACCAAAAAGATTCCAATGGATTTTTCCAGAAGTATATCACCAAAAGATTTAAACCCATTCAAACGAAACTAATTCAATGCTTTCAGCTAACGTCCCAAAAAAACTCTTTTTACTTGATGCTTATGCATTGATTTATCGTGCTTACTTTGCCTTTGCTAAAAACCCACGTGTCAATTCAAAAGGACAAAATACCTCAGCAGCGTTTGGTTTCACCAACGTGTTGATAGATGTCATAAAAAATGAAAAGCCATCACATTTAGCGGTAGTTTTCGATCCTCCCGGAGGTTCCACACATCGCATTGATGGATTTGAAGCTTACAAAGCGCATCGTGAAGAAATGCCGGAAGACATTCGCTCCATGATTCATCCTATTAAACAGATTGTGGAAGCATTCAACATTCCAATCATGGAAGTTCCCGGTTATGAAGCGGATGATGTTATCGGAACACTTGCAAAAATGGCTGAATCAAAAGGATACATCACTTACATGATGACGCCGGATAAGGATTATGGGCAGTTGGTTTCTGAAAAATCATTCATTTTTAAACCAGGAAGAGGCGGAAATCCACCGGAAATCCTTGGAGTAAAAGAAGTTTGTGAGAAGTTTGAAGTGGAGCGTCCGGAGCAAGTCATTGATATTTTAGGTTTATGGGGAGATGCGTCCGACAATATTCCAGGAATTCCAGGTATAGGCGAAAAGACGGCCAAAACGTTAATTGCAAAATATGGTTCGATGGAAAACTTGTTTGAACATTCCCATGAATTGAAGGGGAAACAACAAGAAAATGTCATCAATTTCAAGGAGCAAGGACTTGTTTCAAAAATGCTTGCTACGATAATTACAGATCTCGAAGTTGAATTCGATGAAGATAAATTAGTAATGTGCGATGTCGATTCTGAAAAAGTCAAAGAAATTTTCACAGAATTGGAATTCCGAAATTTAGCGAAAAGAGTCATCGGTGAAGAAATTGTTGTTTCAGCGCCAGCCGCAAGTCAAGAAACAGGTCAGTTGGATTTATTTGGAATGCAAAGCATGGTTGAACACCAAGAACCGATTGAAACCGTAAATTACAAAACAATTGTTACCGAGCGCCCAAGCTACCATCTAATTACAACTCCGGAAGAGCGAAAAGAGTTGCTTGAGTTGCTTTTGAAACAATCGCAAGTTTGTTTTGATACAGAAACAACAGATATTGATGCAATGTATGCCGATTTAGTTGGTTTTTCTTTTTCATACAAAGCGAGGGAAGCATTTTACGTAGCCGTTCCAAAAGAATTTGAGGCAGCAAAAAAAATCGTTCAGGAATTTCTTCCATTTTTCGAAGACCCATCCATTGAGAAAATCGCACATAACATAAAGTATGATTTAAAAGTTTTGCAACGTTACGACATTCATGTTTCGGCACCGACATTTGATACGATGATTGCCCATTACCTGATTAATCCGGAAGCGAAGCAAAGCATGGGTTTTCTAGCAACCTATTACTTGGGGTATCAACCCATTTCAATTGAAACATTGATTGGAAAAAAAGGAAAAGGACAAGGAAATATGGGTGATTTAAAACCTGAAGAAATTTCAGATTATGCCTGCGAAGATGCTGATATTACTTTCCAATTAAAACAATTGTTCGACGACGAAATCAACAAACCGCATCTTTTTGACTTGTTCTATAAAATGGAAATGCCATTGGTTGAAGTCTTGAAAGACATGGAGCACGAGGGAATTGCCATTGACGTGAAAGCTCTGGAGGATTATTCAAAAGACCTGGAAAAGACCTTGATTAACCTTGAAAAGGACATCAAAGAAAAAGCCGGAATGGACTTCAATATCGATTCACCAAAGCAACTAGGTGACATTTTGTTTGAAGTATTAAAGATTTCAAGTAAGGCGAAAAAGACCAAAACAGGACAGTATGCTACTTCTGAGGATATTTTGCAAAAACACGAACACGATCACCCGATCATTCCTTTGATTTTGGAATACCGTCAGTTGCGAAAATTGAAAAGTACCTATGTCGATACATTGCCGACCATGTGTGATAAAACGGACGGACGAATCCATACGAATTTTATGCAAACGGTTACTGCAACAGGTCGATTGAGTTCAAATAATCCAAACCTTCAAAATATTCCGATAAAGTCTGAAAAAGGACGAGAAGTTCGAAAGGCCTTTGTTTCAAGAAGCAGCGAATACAAATTGATGGCTGTCGACTATTCCCAAATCGAATTGCGCATCATTGCAGCCTTAAGTGGCGACAAAAATATGATAAATGCTTTCCGTGAAGGACAGGATATTCACGCGGCAACAGCAGCAAAGGTTTTCCATACAACAATTGATAAAGTTACACGAGAACAGCGAGGTGCTGCGAAAGCTGTAAATTTTGGGATTATTTACGGTCAATCTGCCTTTGGTTTGGCACAAAACCTGAACATTTCAAGAACAGAAGCAAAATCCATCATAGATAGTTATTTTGAGCAATATCCAACTATTAAATCCTACATGGAAAAAACGATTGGTCAAGCGCGTGAATCAGGCTATGTCGAAACAATTATGAAACGAAGACGCTATTTGCCCGACATCAATTCTGCTAATGCTGTTGTTCGTGGTTATGCGGAGCGAAATGCGATTAATGCTCCGATTCAAGGTTCTGCTGCTGACATCATTAAAATGGCAATGGTGGCTGTTCACAAAGCCATGCAAAAGGAAAAGATCAAATCCAAAATGATTTTGCAAGTACACGATGAATTGGTTTTTGATGTGCATGTTTCGGAGGAAATGCTTATGCAAGTTTTGGTTAAAGAAGCAATGGAAAATGCAATTCAACTTGCAGTTCCAATGGAGGTTGAATTGAAATTAGCAAAGAATTGGTTGGAGGCGCATTAGTTAATAATTCTCAATATACAACTCGGATCGGGCAATTCATAATCCCAACTAATTGATAAACCTTATATTTGTCTTTCAAAATTTTACAAATGGATTTCTGGATTAAAGCTGCACAATTATTTTTATCACTTGCAATTTTGGTTACCCTTCATGAATTGGGCCATTTTTTACCGGCCAAATTATTCAAAACGAGAATCGAAAAGTTCTATTTATTCTTTAACCCTTGGTTATCTTTATTTCGTTATAAAAAAGTAAATGGTGTAAAAAAGACAGCTTGGTTTACTAAAGATACACCGAAAGAATGGAGTGAAGATCAACATTCAACTGAGTGGGGACTTGGGTGGTTACCCCTTGGAGGTTACGTTAAAATTGCTGGTATGATCGATGAATCGATGGATACTGAGCAAATGAAACAACCGGCCCAACCTTGGGAGTTCCGCTCAAAAAAGGCATGGCAGCGTTTAATCATTATGATAGGGGGTGTTACTGTAAATTTAATTTTGGGATACATCATTTACATAGGAGTTGTATTTACTTGGGGTTTAACTGAATTAAAACAAGAGAAACTTCAAAAAGGATTGAGTATTCATCCCTATTTAAAAAAATATAATATTCAATCCGGGGACATTGTTCTAGAACTTGAAGGACAAAAAGTATTAAACCTTGATGATTTAAATAAAGGAATTCTTTTACGCGATTCTCGCAAATTAAAAATTCAGCACGAAGATGGTTCCATCGAAAATATTTTGCTTCCGAAAGAAATTGATCAAGAACTTTTTCAAGCCGGAGCTCTTCCTGCCTTTGGATTGCGCTCAAAAGCAAATATTGTTGCTGATGTTTTATCTGGCACTCCAGCTGAAAAAGCTGGGCTCAAAAAAGACGATAAGCTATTGTCAGTAAATAATAAGTCAATCGTTTATTTTGACGATTTACAAAGTGAACTATATAATTGCAAGGGGAAATCAGCAGAGTTGATTATATTGAGAGGAAAGGATAGTCTAAAATTAAAATCTACGGTAAAACCCGATGGAACAATTGGATTTCAAACGAATGCGAAAGTTATTATTGATTCAACCGCAATTCAGACAAAAAATTATGGTTTTGGAGAGAGTATAGCTATTGGTGTTCAGTTTGGGTCCAATACGCTTTCTGATTATGTTTCGCAATTTAAATTTGTTTTCACTAAAAAAGGCGCTACATCCATCGGAGGTTTTGCATCCATTGGAAATATGTTTCCTCCGATTTGGGACTGGCAATCCTTTTGGATGAATACAGCATTGCTTTCAATCGTATTGGCTTTTATGAATATTTTACCAATTCCAGCATTGGATGGTGGACATGTTGTCTTTCTATTATATGAAATGATTACAGGCAAGGAAGCTCCTCAGAAAATCCTAGAATATGCGCAATATGTTGGAATTGTCCTTTTGCTTGGCCTTATGATTTATGCCAATGGAAACGACCTGTTGCGCTGGTTATTTTAAAAAAGCTATTCCATCAACTAAAAATTTTCTAGTTTTTTTGAACCTTCTCTAATTAGAGGTGTATTAGATAGAAATCAGTATTGATATGAAAATATTATTAGGAACAAAAATTGTCTTAATAATGAATTAATATAGCTTTTCAAACATTTTTTATATATTTGACGCGTTAACTAAAAATTAAAAAAGGAATAATAAAATCGAAAGTTATGAGCAAAAATCAAAAAACAGCCGGTGGTTTTTCATCGTTAATGGCATCAATTGCAATTGCAGTTTCACTTGCAATCGGGATTTTAATTTACATGTATGTTTTCGGAGACAAAGGTAATTTCGTTGGAGGTGATCCGGCAAATGAGCCAGTTGAAGAAGGTGTAGCCCACTATTTTGGATTGATTCACAAAGGAGGTTTCATTGTGCCTATTCTTGTTGCAATCAACGTAATTATTATTGTTTTCTCTGTCGAAAGGTTAATTACGCTTTCAATTGCAAGAGGAAAAGGTAACGTTGATGCGTTCGTAACAAAAGTGAAAGGCCTTTTAGGATCTAAAGATTTAGAAACTGCTGTAGCTGAGTGCGATAAGCAAAAAGGATCTTTGGCAAATGTTGTTCGTGCTGGTTTGGTTAAATATGAGCATGTTGTTAACGACAATTCTATGGACAAAGAACAAAAAGTTGAATCATTGAAAAAAGAACTTGAAGAGGCTACAGCTTTAGAATTACCAATGTTGTCTAAAAACTTAGTTGTTCTTTCTACTTGTGCGTCAATTGCGACATTAATCGGTCTAATCGGAACGGTGCTTGGTATGATCCGTTCATTCGCGGCGATGTCACAGGGTTCTCCCGATACAGCAGCTCTTTCTACTGGTATCTCTGAGGCCTTGATTAATACAGCACTTGGGATTACTGGTTCAACAATTGCTATCATCATGTTCAACTTTTTCTCAACAAAAATTGACGCGATGACTTATAGCATTGATGAAGCAAGCTTTACAATCGTACAAGATTTTTCAGCTTCAAATAAATAAGAAAGAAACGAGTTTTTACTTTAAAAAATAAGCAATGCCGAAGATAAAAATGCCCAAAAGTTCGCCGTCCATAGACATGACGCCTATGGTGGACTTGGCATTCTTGCTTGTAACATTCTTCATGTTGGCGGCTTCGTTTCGTTCGTCTGAACCAGTTCAGGTTACAACCCCTAGCAGTGTCAGTGATAAAATCATTCCTTCGAATTTAATCATGGTAACTGTTGACAAGGGTGGGCGTGTATTTTTTAACATGTCTAACGCAGAAGCACGAAAAGAAATGCTGACAAATATGTCGGGAAAATATCAGATTGGGTTCAACAAAGAACAAATGGAAGAATTTGGTTTCATGGAAAGCTTTGGGTGCACAATGAAGGAACTCCCTGGATATATCAGTTTGTCTTCTGAAGAAAGAGGAAGAGCAAGAACATTAGGAATTCCATACGACTCTACAAACAATGAATTGAAAGACTGGATTAATTTTGGAAATTTGGCTGCGTTGAACACAGGTAAAACACTTTTTGAAGAAGCAAAATTGAAAGGTGACAACCCTGATGCCAACGACTTTAAACCAAAATTTATCTTACGTGTTGATAGCCAAACATTGTATGTCAACGCTCAAAAGGTAATCGATGTTTTTAGAGATCTGAATTTGAATAATTTAAATTTCGTGACATCCATGGAGATGCCACCTAAAAACTAATTTGAAATGGCAGAAATAGCAGATAGTGGTGGCGGTGGCCACGCAAAAGGGAAAAAACGAGCGAAAAAAGGTTCTACACGCGTCGACATGACGCCGATGGTGGACTTAGCTTTCTTGTTACTAACCTTCTTCGTATTGACCTCTACGTTCAGTAAGCCCAAAGTAATGAGTTTGGTTTATCCAGCAAAAGTTGAAGACAACGATATCGTTGATGGACCTAAAATCAATAATGCAATTACTTTCCTTGTTTCGGAAGATAAACTATTTTATTATTCAGGTGAATACTATCCAAAAAGTGCACCTGGACCGAAGGGTCCAACTAAATTGGAGGAGACAAACTTCGGGCCTGACGGTGTAAGGAAACTTCTAGCTGAAGGAAATGCATATGTTTTAAGTGGAAAACAAGAGCTTAAGAAAAAACTAGACAATAAACAGATACAAGATAGCGTTTACGTAAATATGCTGACAGAGCTCAAAAAGAAAGACCAGGCATTGAAAGTATTGATCAAAACAGATGATAAAGCTACTTGTAAAAACTTCATCGATTTAATTGACGAACTTAAAATAGCCGAAATTGGAGTAATTGCTCCAGTTGAAATGATGGGAGGCGAGCTCGAGCTGTTGAAGGAAAAACTTAAATAATATAGCCATGATAGTTCCATTCGTTATTATTGCCCTAGTTGCATCTCTTTCGTTGTATGATTATTTCACCGCTAGACGTTGGCAACAAGTTACTTCAAACGTAAGAAACGAAATCGTTTTTGAACAACGAAATCGTGCATACGGAGCTTATGTTCTTAGGAGAGACTATGACAAAAGGTTAGTTATTATTCTTTTTGGTTTTATTCTTCTTTTGGGTGCTGCTTTCGCATCATATGTTTTTGTAAAAAATCTTCCAAAAGATAAGGTTATTGATGCACCAAAAGTAGATTCTACATTTACGGTTGCTCCGCCGCCGAAAGATGATACACCTCCTCCGCCACCACCACCACCAGCTCCACCAACGGAAAAAATTGTAAAATTCGTTGCTCCAGTAGTTGTTGATGAAGAGGTTACTGATGAGGTTGTAATTCCAGATGAAAACATTAAAGTAGGAAAACAAGATGTTGAAGGAAGTGAGGATTCTTTCGAAGCCCCAGTTGAAGAAGAGGTTAAACCACAGGTTGTAGAAGAAAAACCTGAAGAGGTATTGACATTTGTTGAGGAAGATGCAGAATATCCTGGTGGTTACCCAGCAATGATGAAGTATATTCAAGACCACTTAAATTATCCTCCTTCAGCAATTGAATTAGGAATACAAGGAAAAGTTACATTGAAATTCGTTGTTGAAAAGAACGGACAAGTAAGTAATGTTTCAGTGGTTAGAGGTATCCCTGGATGCGCCGAATGTGACAAAGAAGCAGTGAAGGTTGTTAGTAATATGCCAAACTGGAAATCAGCTAAAAATGCTGGTAAGCAGGTACGTCAATGGAACACCTTACCAATAAGTTTTGCGCTTGAGTAATACTTTTTAGTTATTAAAGAATATTAGTCCCCGATTGAATTTTTTTCTCTCGGGGATTTTTTTAAAAAGAAAAAAATGAAATACGTTAATTTATCAATCGCTTCTGTTTCAATAATTACTTGCCTTGTTTTCGCTTATTTTTTAATTTTTACAAATGTCAAAGAGGAAGTTCTTTACGGCAATAAAAGAATAATTTTAAGCGTTATATTTATATTGTATGCGCTATTTCGAATTTACCGAGCATACAAGCAATTTAAAATTCAAAACGATGAAGAATAAAAAGATTTTCCTTGTTTCAGTTTTAATTTCTATTCTTACAGCTTGTGGTGACGGAGGTTCAACAAAACAGAAAGACACATGCAAAAGTGGGATCGCAAAAATAATGGTCGAAGAATCATTTAAGCCTCTTTTTGAAACCTCGTGTGAAACATTCGAGAGTTTTGCACCTGCCGCCGATATACAGCCAGAATACATGGCAGAAGGTGATATCATTCAAAAATTTTATGAGGGGAAAATTAAAACAATTTGTATTTCGCGAGATTTAAACGAGAAGGAAAAAAAGATCCTAAAAAGTCGCCAAATAGAAGTTCGAAGTGATAAAATTGCTATCGATGGAGTTGCATTAATAATTAACCCTGAAAACAAGGATACAACTATAACTGTTGAGACTTTAAAACAAATCCTTATTGGAAAAAAGAATGCTTGGAATACATCGAAACAAGAAATTAAAGTCGTTTTCGACAAACAAAATTCCGCCAATTTCAATTATATGCTTGAATTAACTAAAGCTGAAAAGTTATCCAAAAATGTCTTTGCCGTAAATTCAAATAAGGAAGTCATTGATTTTGTTAAGAAGAATAAGTCAGCAATTGGTGTAATCGGACTTAATTGGGTTTCAGATGAAGATGATTTTGAAGTCATGAATTTTTTAGATAGCATCAAGGTGATGCATGTTGCTAAAAACGAAAAGTCGGATTATTTTCAACCTTATCCTGGTGTAATATACACGTTCGAGTATCCGTTGACAAGGGAAATCTGGATGATCAATTGGGCCCCACGATCGGGAATAAATTCTGGATTTGTCAATTTTATGATAGGTGAAAAAGGTCAATTATTGATTCAAAAATCTGAACTTGTTCCAGCTAGATCACCAATTCGACTTATCCAAATTTCAACTGAATAGAAAATAAAAAGTCGATTTTATTGTCAAAACGGATTGATGTTATAATTTTGGCAAGCGAATTGTAAAGAGATTTAAAAACATATAAAATGAAATTAACGACCTTATTTATTCTTACAGCATTTATAACTTTTGGACAAACCTTAAAAGATGCTATTCGAAAAACGGACAATGAACGATACTCCGATGCCTTGAATGACTTTAATGCATTAATCGCGAGAGAACCCAATATTGGAGACAATTATTTTTACTTTGGACAATACTACATGGTTAAAGGAGAAATTGACTCAGCAAAAATGATTTGGGCAAAGGGATTTCAGATGGATAATTTGAGCCCTCTTTCTTTGGTAGGAAATGGATGTGCTATTTATTTGAATGGAAATGCTGATGGAGCAAAACTAGAGTTTGAAAAAGCATTATTGGCTACAAAATCCAAGAAAGACAATCTAAAAAATGCAGAAGTTCGACGAGGTATCGCTACCATTTATATTAAATCAGAAAAGAAAAACTTAGACGAGGCCATAACATTGTTGAACGAAGCAATTTTGAAAGAACCGAATAACGAGGAAAATTATCTTCTTTTAGGTGATGCGCAATATGAGAAAACACCAAACAATGCTTCCAATGCAATTAAGAGTTACAATAAGGTTTTAGAAATTAATCCTAAATCGCCACGTGGTATTGTTCGTGTTGCCATTATTTATCAACGTGCCCAGAGTCCAGATGAAGCTCAAAAAAAATACAATGAAGCTAAATTAGTAGATTCAACATATGCTCCTGCTTATCGTGAAAATGCAGAGTTGAATATGAAATTTAATCAACCTAAAAAGGCAATTGAAAATTGGAAGAAGTATCTGAAACTAAACAATTCAATCGAAGCGAGATATCGTTATGCCTCAGCCATGTTTCTTGGGAAGCAATATTGTGAGGTAATTGATGAAATTAATAATTTGAATGCGAATGGATTCAAGAATTTCTATACGGATCGTATGTTAGGGTATTCGTATGTTGAATGTACAACAGATCCAGATGGTTATAAGAAAGGATTAGTAGCAATGGATCAATTCTTTGCGAATGCACCAGCGGATAAAATTCAATGGCTTGACATCAAAAACAAAGGAATTCTTTACTCTAAAACGGGTTCTGACTCACTGGCAATTTTAGAATTTGAAAAAGCTTCAAAATTGAATCCGGAATTGGCTAAAGAACTTTCAGGAGATATCGCTAAAATGTATTTTAAAGCGAAAAAATATGATAAAGCAATTGAATATTACACTTTTAAAAGTCAATCTACCAAGCTTTCTCCTGCTGAAGAATTTGAATTAGGTAAAGCTTACTATTTTGGTCCGAAAAATTATGTTTTGGCTGATACGGCTTTCTTACATGTTAATAAACTGTCCCCATCTTATGCCCCAGGCTACTGGTGGAGAGCACGAACTTTATTACAGCAAGATTTAAATAATGAAAAATGGTTAGCGCAACCTTCCTATGAGAAAGTATTGGAATTAGTTAAACCCGAAGAGAGAGGTTCTAATGCCAACAAAAAAATGGTAATGGAATCTGCAAAATATTGCGGTGATTATTATGTTAGTTCAACTGCTAAAAACCCAGACAAAGCGAAACAATATTGGCAAATTGTATTAGATTTAGATCCTGCTGACGCGCAAGCGAAAGGATTTTTTAAAATCAAATAACCGATACTAGAAAATTTTCTAATTCAATCATAGTTCCCGTCTGAAGTGTTTTCATGACGGGAATTTTGTTTTTAACAAGTTCGTTTTCCGTGCTTTTACCCCAAGCTATTACGTTGTTCAATTTAGTCGCTTCATTTGATAAAAGAAATGATTGAACATTACTTGGACTTGTAAAAACATAACAGTCACAATCAGAAATTGAAATCGATTTTAATACTGTTTTATAAACCTCAATCGTTTTGTATTGTTCAGGGTTCAAAAACTCAGTAATTGAAAGCAAACTAGCTGAGGAATGTGGAATCAGTACCATACGGTCATTAAGCCAATGTTTAAATTCTGCAGCAACAATTTTAGGGCTTCCAGAATAGGAACCAATAAAGTTAACTTTGAATCCTCTTTCTGAAAGTTTTGTGGCAGTTTCGGAACCAATGCAGGCAATTTCGGAATGTGAATTTATGACACTTTTTTTGAAAAAGAAATCAGCTGCACGAATACTCCCAAAAAAAATTACGTCGTATGAATCCTCAATTTTAAAATCAATTGCTGAAAATTCAATTAGTGATTTTGCAGTTAAAATAAGATTATGATTATTACAAAAAGTCACAAGTTGACCGCAGTCTTCTTGGTTTCTTGATATAAAAATGCGATTAATCAATTAAATTGATTTTAAATGCCCGACAATTTTATCTACAACAAATTCATCGTTGTCAAATGAATAATAATGTGCAGACTCATTTGCGTTCTTGGAATAAGAAACATAGGTTTTTGAAACAGTAGAAAGAACCCCTAAAGGCAATTGACATCCCCCATCCATTTTTTTGAGAACGCCACGTTCGATATCGATTTTTTCTTTTGTTTCAGCGTGATTTAATTCACCAAATATTTCTTGTAATGTAGAATCATTTGAACGTATCTGTAAACCTAAAACCCCTTGAGCGGGCGCCGGAACAAATTCGGCAGGGTCTAATGTAACACAAACCAAATCTGATAAGTCAAGTTGTAATCGATTAACTCCAGCCTTGGCTAAAAGGATTGCGTCGTAATGACCGTCACGTAATTTTTGTATGCGCGTAGGAACATTTCCCCTTAAATCTTTGATTATTAAATCAGGTCGATGTGTGAGAATTTGTGATTTTCTTCTTGCTGAAGAAGTTCCAATAGTAGCCGAATTTTTCAATTGCCATTTCTGCGATTTATCAATGCATTCATTTCGAACTAATAATAATTCGGAAGGATCTTCTCGGTCAGAGACTGCCGCGATAATCAATCCTTCGGGTGAGGTTGTCTCTAAATCTTTGTGCGAATGAACAGCCAAATCAATTTCATTTTGCAATAGTGCTTGTTCAATTTCTTTGGTGAAAAAACCTTTGCCTTCAAGTTTATCAAAACTTAAATCCTGAATTTTATCTCCTTGCGTATGGATAATGATAATCTCAACATGTTGACCTAAATGTTCAAGAGAAGATTTGACAAAATTTGCTTGCCAAAGAGCAAGGTCACTTCCTCTTGTTCCTATACGAATGATCCTTTTTTCAGGCATTATTTAAAATAATTTTTTTAGCAAGTTTCATTGGACCGCTGATGTATTTCTTTTCCATGTATCCGATAACTTTTTCAAGCACTTCCCTTGATTGCGGGTCCAAACTTTCAATATCTTGACGAAACACTTCGTTCATTGCAGCAGATTTGATCGATTTGATTTGCTTCGGGACTTCACGCATGGCTAATTCGACATTTCTTTCTCTCAAAAGAGCAAAGAATTCTGAATTACCTATTCGAAGAATCTCTTCAACATGTTGAATTTCCTTTGTTCGTTCCTTTAGGTTTTGGTTGGAGATAGATTGAAGATGAGCTATAGAAATATAATCCAAGGAATAATTTTCTAAAATATCAGAATCTAAATCTTGTGGGATAGCCAAATCAATAACGATTTTTTTATCCTTTTCTCCAATCAATAAGCTTGTATAAATTTCCTTGGTAATAATATGGTTGTCCGCGCCAGTGCAGGTTATAATAACGTCAAATCCATTTTGATAATGCTTCAAATCGGCTAGAGCAATTGGAATTCCGCGAATTTCTTCGGAAAGCGTAAGGGCCTTTTCGTAGGTTCGATTGAAAACAACAAAATTCTTAAACCCATGTTTTTTGAGAAACCTTGCCATTGTGGTATTGGTTACTCCAGCGCCAATGAACAAAATCCTCGCATCTAATGGAATATTGTATTTTTTAAGTTGGTGATAAGCAAGAGAGACGACAGAAACAGGTTTGGATGAAATACTTGTTTCCGTATAAACACGTTTTGCTGTTTGAATAACTTGTTTTGTAAGTAATCGAATAAAATCATCGGTTAATCCGGCATCTCTGCATAATTCATATGCTGTTCGAACTTGAGTAATAATTTCTCGTTCACCAACAATCATCGAATCAATAGAGGAAGCTACTGCTAATGCGTGATCAACAGCGTTAAATTCCGAATAGTGCTCAACCTTATCTTTAAATTCAACAACTTGTTCTTTGGTAAAATTTGGATAGAGCGTTTTTAAAAGTTTTTCAGTATGCTGGTCTTCCCAATTGTATGTGGTCACAAGCGTAAATTCTACACGGTTGCATGTGCTGAGAAAACAAAGTTCACTAAGCCCTAGTTCAGATTTAAGATGATTTAAACGCGTTGACTGGTCTTCTTTATTAATATGAAGAAACCCAATTTTATTCACATCCAAATTACGATGTGTAAATGCCAGTATGTTCAACCCAAACTCCACGTTCTTTCTATACTTTTTACAAATTTCGCTTCCAAACTAGAATTGATTGTCATAGAATTGTCAAATTATCTAATTTAGATTGGGTTTAAATAAAGTTTTGATCCTTAAATTTGTTCCAAGGTGAATTTACAAGAAGTAGAAAACATCATTTTTGATTTAGGAGGAGTTCTAATTGATATTGATTATCAGGCAACAACGAATGCTTTTCATCAACTTGGCGTTCGGGATTTTGAACAGCGCTACTCCCAACTGAATCAAAATTCCCTTTTCGATGATTTTGAAAAAGGTGTTATTTCAAGCCAACATTTTATAAATAAAATCATGGAAATTGTTCCAAGGGGCGTAACTCCGAATGAAATCGTTCACGCCTGGAATGCCATGTTAGGAAACTTCCCCACAAAGAAAATAGATTTAATAAAAAAAGTTGGGTTAACACATCGTGTTTTCATGCTGAGTAATACGAATTCACTTCATTTACCTCCGGTAATTTCAGCATGGAATAGGGTAGAACAAAGAGACATGAATTGTTATTTTGAAAAAGTATATCTTTCCTTTGAGATAGGAATGCGTAAGCCAGATGAGGAAGTCTTTAATTGGGTTTGTAATCAAAATAATTTAACACCCAAAAAAACCTTATTTATTGATGATAGTCCACAGCACATTGCTGGCGCAAAAAAGGTCGGATTATTGACGTATTACTATCAGAATTCCGAAGAGTTTTATTCGCTTTTCTCCTGACAAAGTTCAACAAGTAAACCATCCGCTGATTTGGGATGGAGAAAGGCAATTCGTTTGTTATCGGCTCCATCTTTGGGCGTTTGATGAATCAATTCAAATCCATCCTTAATTAATCGATTGATTTCGCCCTCAATGTTATCGGTTTCAAATGCCACATGGTGAAAGCCATTTCCTTTTTTTTCTAAAAATTTCGCAATAGGAGATTCTGGCTTGGTTGCCTCTAAAAGCTCAATTTTTGATTCTCCAATCTGAAAAAACGCAGTGTTTACGCCTTCACTTTCAACTTTTTCAATTTTGTAACAAGGTGTTTGAAATAGTTTTTCATAAATAGCTATCGATTTTTCAAAATCTTTTACGGCAATACCGAGATGTTCAATTTTTTTAATCATTATTCAGATTTTATGAATTTTTCAGAGGAGTTATCATAGTTAATAAAGTAAACACCATTTACTAGGTTTTTACAATCGACATTGTCCGAGAACCCAGTTTTCAGAAGGTTGCCATATGCATCGTAGATTTCATATTTCGTTTTCACACTTTTTCCATTTGCCCGAAAATAGATGAAATCAACTACTTTAGAGGGTGTTTTTTTTACTTTCGTTACGCTCGATGTAAAACTTGTTTGTTTCGACGCTCTTTTTTCTCCTGAATTGTCAATTTGAGCAACTCGAACTGTGTTTTTTCCGGAGTGAGGAGTTACTTGAAACGAATAATTTTGAGGATCTGTAATTCCAGTTCCTTTTACCTGTCCGATTTCTACCCAGCGTCCCCAGCGAAATTGTTCAATGAGAAAATCAAGTACCCCATCTTCCTCTTTTGTAGTCCAAGTGAGCATCCCATTTTTGTCAGATTTTATTGAAACACACTGAAATGTGCTTTTTGGTAGTAAAACTTGTGGATTCATAAAACGAGGCACACAACTTTCGGAGTGTTCTAAAACAACAAAAACTTTTTCTCCTTTTTTTAATCGAAAAATAGAGAAATCTATTTCAAAATTGGAAGTTTGAATTGTTGCCGGAAGAATATCTCCATTTACTGTTACCTTGTAAACACAAAATCCATAACCATCTGCTAAAGGAGGATTTGAAACAATGATGTTTTTACCTTGGTAATACCCTTCAAGCGACAAATATTTTGCTTGAGATCTTACCACGGAAGTAGTTAAAATTAAAAAAATGGGAAAAAGTATTTTCATCTCACTTCGACAATATTAACGTCATTTTTTCATTTGAACAAAACCAACATTAAATTTAACGATTGTTTCCGTTATTTTTGCACTATGTCTTTTGATGTTATTAAAGCTTTGCATATTATTTTCGTAGTTAGTTGGTTTGCAGGCCTTTTCTATATTGTTCGATTGTTTATTTATGACTCAGAAGCAAATTTAAAGGACGAACCTGAAAAATCGATTTTACAAAATCAGTTCAAAATAATGCAAAGTAGACTTTGGTGGATTATTACAACTCCTGCAATGGTACTTTCATTGATCTTTGGCTTTTGGATGATTTATTTAAATTCAGAATATTACCTTTCTTCGCCTTGGATGCATCTGAAATTGGGTTTTGTTTTTCTCCTTCTAATCTACCATTTTCTTTGTCAGCGAATAATGAATCAGTTTAAAAATGGAGTTTATAATTGGACTTCAGGAAAACTGAGGCTTTGGAATGAATTGGCAACTTTGTTTTTAGTTGCAATTGTTTTCATTGTTGTTTTAAAAAGCACAATGAATTGGATTTATGGAACAATTGGCTTTTTTGCCACTGGAGTTTTATTGATGCTAGGAATCAAATTATATAAATCACTTCGCCAAAAGAGATGATTTTTAAAAATTAAATTGTCACTTTAGAAAGTTTGCCTACATTTGCAAAAAATTTTCAGAGACTACAAAATTTATCTCAATGCAGAAAGCAAATAAGTTCCGTTTCTTCGTTCAAAATTTGACCTTATTATTTGTTTTTTTAGGAGCCGTCAACTTTACTGTTTTAGGCAATGAGCCAGAAGAAAAATTTAACGTGAGTGAAATGATTATGCACCACATTAAAGACGCTCACGAATGGCATTTGTTTGGACCCGAGCATGGTGGTACTTCAATTTATCTTCCTGTTATTTTGTTAGATAATGGTTTAAAAACATTTAGTTCTAAGCATTTTTACCACGGCGAGGAGGTTACTTTAATTAAGGATAGTTCTACTCACCACATCATGAAAGGTACCGGTCCAGCAACAGGTTATGCGCTTTTCCATGAGAAAATCTACAAAATGAAAAATGGTAAATTGCACATGCACAATGGGCACCTTACAAATGCAAAAGCATTGGATTTTTCAATTACCAAAAACGTTCTATCATTATTAATGGGCGCAATTTTAATTTTGTTAATAATGTTGAGCGTTGCTCGATTTTACAAAAAGAATGGCGCTGTTGCACCAAAGGGGATTGCTAAATTTTTAGAGCCAATTATTGTAATGGTTCGAGATGACATTGCGAAAGCAAATATTGACCACCATAAGTATCAAAAATACGTTCCTTACTTACTAACTGTATTCTTCTTTATTTGGTTGAATAACATGTTGGGGCTAGTGCCATTTCTTCCCGGTGGAGCGAATTTGACAGGTAATATTTCTGTGACTCTATTTTTAGCTGTTTGTACTCTGTTAGTTACTGTTTTCTCAGGAAATAAAAATTATTGGGGTCATATTTTCTGGATGCCAGGTGTTCCCGTTCCAATGAAATTTTTCATGATGCCAATTGAACTAATAGGTGTTTTGACAAAGCCATTTGCATTGATGATTCGTTTGTTTGCGAACATTACTGCGGGTCACATTATCGTTTTAGCACTTATTTCCATCATCTTTATAAATAAAAATGTAGCTTGGGGCGGTTTATCTGTTCCAATGGCTTTGTTTATATCGATTTTGGAATTGTTGGTTGCTTTTCTACAAGCGTTCCTTTTCTCAATGTTATCGGCATTGTTTATCGGAGCTGCAGTTGAGGAAGCGCACCATTAATAGTTTGTAACCTTTAAATATATATAGTTATGTGGGGTAGTATAGCAGCAATTGGAGCAGGCATCGCAGTTTTGGGTGCTGGTCTTGGAATTGGAAGAATCGGTGGTTCGGCAGTAGAAGGTATCGCTCGTAATCCAGAAGCATCTGGAAAAATTCAAACAGCGATGATCATTGCTGCGGCACTTATCGAAGGTGTTGCACTTTTCGGAGTAGTAGTTGGTCTACTAGGAGCGAATAAGTAATTTTATATCCTGTCAAAACGGTTGGTGGCGACAGGATATTTTTTGAATTAAATTAAAACAATATAAAATGGATTTAGTATTACCTGATTTTGGTTTGTTGTTTTGGACAGGATTGGTTTTCTGCTGTCTTTTATTCTTGTTAGCAAAATTCGCATGGAAGCCAATACTTTCGGCAGTTAACACACGTGAACAAAAGATTACTGAAGCCTTAGAATTAGCTGAAAAGACAAAAGCGGAAATGCAATCTTTACAGGCTGAAAACGAAAAAATCCTCAAGGAAGCCAGAGCTGAAAGAGATAGTATTTTAAAAGAAGCCAAAGAATTGTCCAATCAGATGATTGAAGATGCAAAATCAAAATCGAAAGTTGAGGCAGAAAAAATTGTTGAAGCTGCGCGTCAATCAATTAATAGTGAAAAAGCGGCTGCAATGGCCGAGTTGAAAAATCATGTGGCTGTTCTTTCATTGGAAATTGCTGAAAAAGTTGTTCGTGGTGAACTAACTTCTGATGACAAACAAAAGGCATTGGCAGACAAATTAGCAGGTGATATTAATTTGAATTGATTATGAAATCATCTAAATCAGCAGCTCGTTACGCAAAGGCTCTTCTTGAGTTGGCTCAAGAACAAAACAAGTTGGATATAATTGAATCTAACATGTCGGGTGTTTTGAAAGCTGCAAGCGAGACACATGATTTTCAAGTATTTTTGAATTCGCCGATTATCAAGGTTGATAAGAAAATCGCTGTATTGAATGAATTGTTTTCGAACTTCGACTCTTTGAGTCTTTCATTCATCGCTTTAATCACTAAAAATGGTCGAGAAAGACTAATCATCGAAATCGCTCGATCTTTTATAGCACAATTGAAAGAATTAAAAGGAATTGTTCCCGTTTCAATTACAAGTGCCACTGCGCTTGATTCTAAAACAAGAGAAACAATTTTATCAAAAATCAAGTCCTCAGTAAATGGAACTATTGAATTGGAGGAATTGATTGATAACACACTTATCGGAGGATTTATCGTTCGAATGGGTGACAAACAAATTGACGCGTCTGTGGCAAGTCAATTAAATAGAATGAAACAAGAATTAACTAAATAAATTAAACTAGTTTAAAAATGGCAGATATCAAACCAGCAGAAGTTTCCGCAATTTTAAGAGAGCAACTATCAGGATTTCGTTCTGAGGCTGAATTGCAAGAAGTTGGAACCGTTCTTCAAGTAGGAGACGGAATTGCACGTATCTATGGAATGAATGGTGTTCAATACGGTGAATTAATTGAATTCGAAGGTGGAATGCAAGGAATTGCGTTAAACTTAGAAGAAGACAATGTTGGAGCCGTATTACTTGGAAGATCTTCAAGTGTAAAAGAAGGTGACACTGCTCGTCGACTAGGAAAGATTGCATCTGTTAAAGTTGGAGATGGAATGGTTGGTCGTGTTGTTGATACATTAGGTCAACCAATTGATGGTAAAGGGCCAATTCAAGGTGAATTATATGAAATGCCAATCGAACGTAAGGCACCAGGAGTTATCTTCCGACAACCGGTAAATGAACCGCTTCAAACTGGAATTAAAGCAGTTGATGCCATGATTCCAATCGGTCGTGGACAACGTGAGTTAATCATTGGTGACCGTCAAACTGGTAAAACAACGGTTGCAATTGATACAATCATAAATCAAAGAGAATTTTTTGATAGAGGTGAGCCTGTTTATTGTATTTATGTTGCCATAGGACAAAAAGGTTCAACTGTTGCGGGGATTGTAAAAAAATTAGAAGATGCCGGAGCAATGGCCTATACAACGGTGGTTGCTGCAAATGCATCTGATCCTGCTCCAATGCAGTTTTATGCTCCAATGACAGGAGCCGCAATTGGTGAGTTTTTTAGAGATTCAGGAAAGCCTGCATTAATTGTTTATGATGATCTATCGAAACAAGCGGTTGCATATCGTGAAGTTTCTCTATTACTTCGTCGTCCTCCAGGTCGTGAGGCTTACCCAGGAGATGTATTCTACTTACACTCTCGTTTATTGGAAAGAGCAGCAAAAGTTATTGCTGACGATACAATTGCAAAACAAATGAATGACCTACCTGAATCCTTAAAAGGAATTGTTAAAGGAGGAGGTTCATTGACCGCATTGCCGATTATTGAAACACAAGCAGGTGACGTTTCTGCATATATTCCAACAAACGTAATTTCGATTACAGACGGACAGATCTTTTTGGAGTCTGACTTATTCAACTCAGGAATTCGTCCGGCGATTAACGTAGGTATTTCGGTTTCACGTGTTGGAGGTTCTGCTCAAATTAAGTCTATGAAGAAAGTAGCTGGAACATTGAAGTTAGACCAAGCGCAATACCGAGAACTTGAAGCGTTTGCTAAATTTGGATCGGACCTTGATGCTGCAACTAAATCAGTTTTGGACAAAGGAGCAAGAAACGTTGAAATCCTTAAACAAAAAGAAGGAGACCCATATCCAGTAGAAAAGCAAATTGCAATCATCTACGTAGGAACAAAAGGTTTAATTCAACGAGTTCCTGTTAACCAAGTTAAAGCATTTGAAAAAGAATTCTTGACAGTTTTAGAGGCTAAGCACGCAGATACATTGGTTGCTTTGAAAGCTGGAAAATATACAGATGAAATTGAAGCTGTTTTATCGAAAGTTGCTAAAGAAATAGCTGATAAATATTAGAGAGAATTAAGAATGTAGAATTGAGAATGCAGAATTAATTAAACTTTTTAACGCGATATAACTCAAGAAAAAAGTAATTCTAAATTCTAAATTTTGATTTCTAAATTAATAAAAAGATGCCAAATTTAAAGGAAATACGAAATAGAATTACCTCGGTTGGTTCAACAATGCAGATTACATCGGCCATGAAAATGGTATCGGCTGCAAAATTGAAACGAGCACAGGATGCAATTACACAAATGCGCCCTTATGCAGCAAAAATCAAGGAAATTCTAGGTAATTTGAGTGCTACTTTAGATCTTTCTGAAAATGTTTACTCTGAGCAACGTGATGTCAAGAAAATTTTAGTTGTCGGAATTACCTCTAATCGTGGTTTGTGTGGAGGATTTAACAACAACATTATTAAACGTGTTTCTAATTTGATAAATGAAGAATATGCTGGACAAAATGTTCATTTGCTTTGTTTAGGAAAGAAAATCAAAGACGTTTACAAAAGAACTCCTAATTATTACATTAACTCAACTTTGGAACCTTTAGAAGATGTATTCTCCAATTTAAGTTTCGAACATGTTGCGGAAGTAGCAAATGAATTGATGAGGGGATTCACAGCAAAGGAATATGACAAAGTTGTTGTTGTTTACAACCGTTTTGTTAATGCCGCTTCACAAGTAGTAGAAACGGAACAATTTTTACCCATCATTCCAACAATTCAAGAAAATCAAAGCTCAACAGGAGATTATATTTTTGAGCCATCAAAAGATGAAATCGTTGCTGATTTGATACCGAAGTCACTTAAAATACAGCTTTATAAAGCTATTCGCGACTCATTTGCAGCTGAGCACGGAGCAAGGATGACTGCAATGCACAAAGCAACAGACAATGCGAAAGAATTGCAAAAATCACTTAAATTAAGCTACAATAAAGCTCGACAAGCTGCAATTACCAATGAGATTTTAGAAATAGTTGGTGGCGCAGAAGCACTAAATGCTTAATTTAGTTGAAAAGTAATCTTTTATGGAAGGTGTAATCAAAGTTTTAATTGTTGACGATCATAAATTAATCAGTGAGGCATGGGTTTCACTATTGAAAGATGCTCCAAATATTTCAGTTGTTGGTACTGCAGATAATGTAGATGAAGCTTACGATAAGGCAATGATTTACAAGCCAGAAATTGTTTTGATGGACATTAATTTAGGTGCCGGGAGCGGCTTTGATGCTACTGAAAGAATAAACAATAGCCTTCCTAAGACGCGCGTAATTGGATTGTCATTGCATGACGATATTACTTATGTTAAAAAATTTCTATCTATCGGTGCGAAAGGTTATTTAACCAAAAATACATCTAAAAGTGAGTTAGTTGATGCAATTCATACAGTCCATAGAGGAGAGGTATTTATCGCATCAGATATTAAAGATCGCTATTTTACTTCATTGTTAAATGTAGATTCATCGGAAAGCAAAAAAGAACTTACTATGAAAGAAATTGAAATAGTTAAGTTGATTGCTGGTGGAATGTCTTCAAAAGAAATTGCTGATAAACTATTTATATCACATCGAACAGTAGAAACGCATCGCCATAATATCCTTAAGAAACTTGAAATGTCAAACGCTGCTCAATTGAGTAGCTGGGCGAAAGACAAAGGGTACGTTTAATTTCCCTCTGCTTATTATTACTTCAGTCCTGGACTTACCTAATTTTTAAGTCTCTTCGAAGCATTTCTTTTTTGTTGGTAATTTTTAGGGTTAAGTCTAAAATGAAATTTACTCTCTTCTGATAAAGACCCCAGTTTATTTTATCCACATCATCCGTAAAGTCGTGGTAGTCACCTCCTAGCATTCCGTCGAAGAAAAATATAACAGGGACACCATTTTTCGCAAAGTTATAATGGTCACTTCTGTAAAACAGTCTGTTTGGCTCATCTTTGACATCATATTTTGAGTCAAGAACCAAATTCTGTGTTTTTGAATTTAATTCATTTAAAATTGGAGTTATATCTGAACTGATTTTACTTTGACCAACAACGTGAACATAATTTAATGAGTCGGCAGAAATTCGATCCGGGTCAACTCTACCAATCATATCAATATTTATATTACAGCTTATTTTTTCAAATGGAATGATTGGATTATTTGTAAAATATCTACTTCCCAAAAGACCTTTTTCTTCACCACTAAATGCGATAAATACAATGTTGCGATTTATTTCAAATCCTTCCTTCTTCTTTTTCATTATAGCCTCTGCAATAGATAATAAAGCGGCAGTGCCACTTCCATTGTCGTCCGCTCCGTTATAAATTTGCCCTTCCTCTATTCCAAGATGGTCGTAATGGGCAGAAATTAGGATATATTCATCATTTTTATTTTTTCCTTCGATACAGCCAATTATGTTGAACGCATCTTTAAAGATTCCAGAAATTTTATACCATTGTCGATAGTTTTTATTCGGTCGAATTGGAGTTAAGCCAATTTTAGAGAATTCATTTTCAATATACTTCGCAGCTTTTTCAATTCCTTTTGTTCCAGTTTCCCGTCCTTGCATGTCATCACTAGCAATAATTGTTAGATTTTTCCGAAGTGAGCGAATAGTTACAGAATCAATGGACTTTTGACCGAATGATAGATTGCATATAACTAAAGAAAGAAAAAAGAATTTATACATGAAGAAAGAACATTAAATTGAATTTTTGTTACTACTAAATTAGAATTTTGAGTCAATTTAGGGGTTGAAAATTTTTTCTAGTCAAAATTTCCTTATTTAAAATGAATTTAAATAAAAACCAAATGAAATTTTAATTGTTCTTAGGGTTAAATTTGCAATCATTACAAACAAAAAGTAATTATGAGTAATTCAGCATTAATAAAGTCATCAATTGCCAAAAAATATTGGATGGCTTTAACCGGATTGTTTTTATGCACGTTTCTTGTCGGGCACTTGCTTGGAAATCTTCAATTAATAATGAAAACAGGAGAAGAGGGCAGAAGAGCATTTAATGAATATGCATACTTTATGGGGCATAATATTTTTATTAAAGTATTATCTTATGTTACATACGCCTCTATTCTTTTTCACGCTGTTGACGGAATCATGTTGACTATTCAGAATAAGAAGGCCCGACCAGTAAATTATGCTTACTCAAACCCATCTGCAAATTCTTCGTTACCTTCAAGATGGATGGCGGTGTTAGGAACTTTGATATTGGTATTCATCGCCACCCACATGGCGAATTTCTGGTGGAAGATGAAGATTAAAGAGGATGTTCCATTACATACCTATAAAATTGAATCAGAACAACAAATACCTGCTTTAGCTCAACAGACTTTTTATTATACGCATGTCCCAACTATTCAACCATTACCAAAAGACGAAAATAGTATTATGGAGAAGGGAACAGAGCTTTTCATTAAAGGTTCAAATATTAAAATTGGTGAAGGTTACAGAGATTTACACACAGTGGTTATCCAATTTTTCAGTAAGTCGAATAGCTCAGCTCTTTTTGGTGTTCTTTTTTACACAATTTCGATGATAGTATTAGGGTTTCACTTATGGCACGGATTTGCCTCGGCTTTTCAATCTCTTGGTGTTAATCACGCTAAATGGAATCCACTCATAAAGGCTTTAGGAAAAGGATTTGCGGTAATCGTGCCTTTGCTTTTTGCAATTATTCCGATATTAATTTATTTGAAATCATAGGAAATTAAATAATATGTCAAAATTAAATTCCAGAATTCCAGAAGGTCCAATTGCTGATAAATGGACTAACCATAAAAACAGCATGAAGTTGGTTGCGCCTAACAATCGTCCTAAAATCGATGTTATTGTCGTAGGAACCGGTCTTGCAGGTGGTGCTGCAGCGGCTTCGTTGGGTGAAATGGGTTACAACGTAAAAGCATTTTGTTTTCAGGATTCACCTAGACGTGCGCATTCCATTGCCGCACAAGGTGGAATTAACGCAGCAAAGAATTATCAGAATGACGGTGACTCGGTTTATCGTTTGTTTTACGACACCATTAAAGGAGGTGATTACCGTGCTCGTGAGGCAAATGTTCATCGTTTAGCTGAAGTGTCTGGAAACATAATTGATCAGTGTGTTGCACAAGGAGTTCCTTTCGCTCGTGAATATGGAGGGCTATTGGATAACAGATCTTTTGGTGGAACTCAGGTTCAAAGAACATTTTACGCAGCGGGACAAACTGGACAACAATTACTATTAGGAGCTTATTCTGCTTTATCGCGTCAAGTTGGTTTAGGTCGTGTAAAAATGTACCACAGACACGAAATGATGGATTTAGTGGTTGTAGATGGTAAAGCACGCGGAATCATTGCTAGAAATTTGGTGACAGGTGAAATCGAAAGACATTCTGCTCACGCTGTAATCATTGCTTCCGGTGGTTATGGAAATGTTTATTTCTTGTCAACCAACGCGATGGGAAGTAATGTTTCAGCAGCTTGGAAAGTGCATAAACGTGGAGCGTTGTTTGCAAACCCATGTTTTGTTCAAATTCACCCAACATGTATTCCGGTTCATGGAACGAATCAGTCAAAATTGACATTGATGTCTGAGTCTTTGAGAAACTCAGGAAGAATTTGGGTTCCAAAAAAGAAAGAGGATGCTGAAGCAATTCGAGCAGGAAAATTGAAACCAACACAAATTTCTGAAGAAGATAGAGATTATTTCCTTGAAAGAAGATACCCCGCATTTGGTAACTTGGTTCCTCGAGATGTTGCGTCTCGTGCAGCAAAGGAAAGATGTGACGCCGGTTTCGGTATTGAAGCAAACGATACGAATGAAGGAGTATATTTGGATTTTGCTTCTGAAATTAAAAGTAAAGGTCGTCAAGCGGCTTATGCCAAAGGAGAACATAGTCCTTCTGAAGAACGAATTTTAGAACTTGGTAAAAAATGGATTGAAGAGAAATATGGAAACCTCTTCCAGATGTATCAAAAAATCACGGATGAGAATCCATACGAAACACCTATGAAAATTTATCCGGCAGTTCACTATACAATGGGCGGCGTTTGGGTTGATTATAACCTTCAAAGTACAATAGAAGGATGTTTTGTAGCGGGAGAAGCTAACTTCTCTGATCACGGCGCGAATCGTCTTGGAGCCTCTGCGTTAATGCAAGGGTTGGCTGATGGTTATTTCGTTCTTCCGTACACTGTTTCAGATTATTTAGCGAATGAAATTCGAACAGGCAAAATTTCAACGGACTCACCTGAATTTGATGCTGCAGAAAATGATGTAAAAGACTCAATAAATCGATTCTTAAACAATAAGGGGACGAAATCAGTTGATTTTTTCCATAAACGTCTTGGTTTAATCATGTGGAATAAAGTTGGAATGGCGCGTAATGAGCAAGGGCTGAAAGAAGCAATTGAGGAAATTGCCGCATTACGAGAAGAGTTTTACAAAGACGTATTTGTTCCAGGAGATGCAGATGAATTGAATCCTGAATTAGAAAAGGCTCTTCGCGTTGCTGACTTCATTGAATTAGGTCAATTAATGGCAATCGACGCTCTTCAACGAAATGAATCATGTGGGGGACACTTCAGAGAGGAATACCAAGATGCAGAAGGTGAAACGCTTCGTGATGATGAGAACTTTAAATATGCGGCCGCATGGGAATATGCTGGAGGAGATGCAACTAAAGCGACTTTACACAAAGAAGAGTTGAAATACGAATTCATAAAGATTGCCGCAAGGAATTATAAGTAATATTAGTATTAGGCAATAGTTAATAGTAATTAGTTTAAACATTTATAATAAAATGTTAATTATATAAGTAGAATTAAAAGAGAAATAATGGAAGTTGTAAAATCATACAAAGATCTGCTCATTTGGAAAAAAGGTATGGAGATTTCAGCTTCTGTTTACAAATTGACCAACGATTTTAGTGAGGACGAAAAATTTGGTTTAATATCGCAATTACGAAGGGCAACTGTTTCTGTGCCTAGCAACATAGCTGAAGGATATGGCAGAGGTTCGACAAAGAGTTATATTCAATTCGTTAAAATATCTAGGGGTTCTCTTTATGAAGTCGAAACGCAATTACTGTTAGCTTTTAAATTAGGATTTATAAAAAATGAAGAATTGTATATTGAAATTTTAGGTCAAATCACAGAGATGTCTAAAATGATAAGTGCATTTATAAAAAAATTAGAAATTTAAGAAATTTAAGAAATGGGTATTAGCTAAGCACTATTTGGCTAATGCCTTAATACAATGAAATATGGCGGCAAAAACGATAAACATCACATTAAAAATCTGGAGACAGAAAAATAATAAAACCAAGGGTTCTTTAGAAACATATAAACTAGATAATGTTTCTACGGATAGTTCGTTTCTTGAAATGTTAGATCAACTAAATGAACAATTGATTAACGAACAAAAAGACCCTGTGGCTTTTGATCACGACTGCCGAGAAGGTATCTGCGGAATGTGTTCGTTATATATCAATGGTCGTGCACACGGACCTGATACAGGTACAACAACATGTCAATTACACATGAGAATGTTTAATGATGGTGACACTATTTATGTTGAACCATGGAGATCGGTTGCGTTTCCAATTGTAAAGGATTTAGTTGTTGATAGAAGTTCATTTGATCGAATTCAACAAGCCGGAGGATTTGTTTCCGTTAATACATCTGGAAGAACAATGGATGCGAATGCAATTCCTATTCCTAAAGCAGATGCAGATAAAGCGTTTGAAGCTGCTGCTTGTATTGGCTGTGGTGCTTGTGTTGCAACTTGTAAAAATGGTTCTGCAATGCTTTTCGTTGGCGCGAAAGTTTCTCAATATGCACTTCTTCCTCAAGGAAAAGTTGAAGCAAAAGACCGCGTATTAAATATGGTTCGTCAAATGGATGAAGAAGGTTTTGGAAACTGTACAAACACCGGTGCTTGCGAAGTAGAATGTCCAAAAGGAATCTCCATCGAAAATATTGCGAGAATGAATCGTGAATTTTTAAAGGCGTCTTTAACGAGCGAAAAATAATATTTATTGTTATTTTAGAACATTAACAAAACCATTTACGGTAATCTTTTCGTCGTTGTTTTTCGGTTTGAAATTGATTATCCACGAATAAATTCCAGCTTGGGCGTCTATTCCTTTAGTGCCATATGATCCATCCCAACCTTTTGAATGGTCATTGCTTTCAAAAATTAATTCTCCCCAACGATTATAAATTTTCATATCAAAATTGAATGGGTCAAATCCGCTTGTAAATACAGGTTTAAACAATTGATTATGTTCATCAGCATCCGGGGTGAATGAATTTGGAACATAAAAGATTAATTGTTCCTCATAACTAATGGAAATAAATGCTGTGTCAGGACATCCCGCGGCTGAATAACTTATTAAAGCTGCTTCATAGCCAGTTTGAGTGGAAATATCATATTCATGGGTGGGTTCGTAAAGTGTAGATGAATTTCCATCACCAAATAACCATAAATAACTTTCAGCACCTTGGGAACTATTGAAAAACGTAACATTATTATTTCCTGGTCCGATAACTCCAGGAGATACACTGAATACTGCTTTTGATTCTTCAACACACACGATGTCGTTAAAAGTTACACTGGTGTCGCACCCTTGGTTATCGGTGTGACTTAAAGTAACATCATAACATCCGACTTGTGAGTATGTGGTAGATTGGTTAGAACATGAATTAGCCGTTTCTCCATTCCCAAAATTCCAAAAACAATTTTGTACTTGTCCAGAGTTATTTTGGAAGGTTACAGCAAATGGATTACAACCAATTGTTTCATTTGGAGTAATTTGAGGCGGAATGGCATTTAGAAATGTTAAAATCAAATCATCAGAATTCTGACAACCATTTAAATCAGTTCCAATGACCGAAAATGTTCCAGACAGAGTAGGAGTGAATGCAACTCCATTTTGAATATTGTTCGACCAGTTATACGTATTCGCTCCTGAAGCAGTAAGAGTTACAGGGAGATTTCGACAGGTTGAAATATCAGATCCTGCATTCACGTTTGGGAGTGGATTTACAATCAAGGTGGTAGAAGAAGTACAAACATGACCAGCTCCATCTGTTCCCGTTAAATTTATTGTATAAGAGCCAGGAGCCGTAGTGGGCAAATTTGTTACATTTTGCGTTGAACCGATTGATATCCCATTTAATGTCCAGTCGTAGGTTCCATTTGTCAGATTCGATGCTGATAGATTGAACGTGTTACCAACACAAACAGGACCCGTATTGCTTGCCGTTACGGTGCACCCACATGCAGGATTTGTAGAAGATAACACCGAGATGGTTCCAGAACCCACACCACTTGCAACACCACCATTTGCAGTAGTACCTGTAGCTGTAACAGAATATGTTGTTGTAGAAGTTGGGCTAACGGTAATACTTTGTCCTGTCATTCCCCCTGGTGACCAAGTGAAAGTAGTTAGGCTACCTGTTGAATATGAAGCCGTAAGTGTAACAGATTCTCCAGGGCAAATTGTTTGACTGTTTACAGTTACTGGGATGACTGTATTACAACTAACGTTTGCAGTTCCGAAGAAATTTAACGGCAATGTTGTGATGCTGTTACTGAAGTTCGACAAGCATAAAACAAATTGCTGGCCAGCTGTAACAGCCAATTCGGGTTCAAAATTTCCTGCATTGCCTCCGGCGGGAACAGGTGAGGCAATCCCAGTGAATCCAGCAGAGGATAAGTTCCAATTACATCTAATTGGCGCAAGTTGATTAGAAGCAATTTGAGAACATGCATTAGCCGAATAGGGCCACATAATCCAATCATAGTATCCAGAATAACCGTTTGCTGCTCCAAATGAAAATTCTAATGTGCCACTGCTAGCTACGTTAATGATCATCCAAGTGCTATTTGTCTCTCCAGTTAAAAGACAACCAGAATTACCAGAAGCTGGATTTGTGCTTGGATTTGATATCGGACTATTATCTAATTCTTCAACCCCACTTCCATTGGCATCTATTTGAAAGCTTGCATTATTGCAGATGTTTACTGCTTGTGGACAATCACTAGCGGTTACAGGTTGACCAAAAAGTAGGGCCCCGTAGGACAAAAGACCAATTAATATCAGTATATTTTTCAAAAAATATTTTTTCAAAAATTTAAACGTTATAAAGTTAATAAAGTTGCCATTAATTCTCATTTTAGGCTGTCATATTATCAATTTCATATTTAGAATTTAAACAGTAATTTTGAGGTGTTTATTAATAAAAGTGGTTATGAAGATTATTTCTTTCTGTATTTTGTTTTTTGTTTTTTTCTTGGCTTATCCTATTTGCGCACAAGTAAAGCCAGATTCAATGCAAGTGGCAGATTCTACCTTGTATAAAGTCGTTACAACGGATGGAAATGAACTAATAGGTTATATTCTCAAGAATGATTCTCGTGAAATATTGCTTTTAACCATTGAAAAACGAGAGGTTTATATCCCACAATATGCGGTAAAAAAATTGACAGCAGTATCATCTCAAGAGTTTAATTCAAATGGCGATTACATCGGTGAGGACAAATTTGCAACACGTTATTTTATTACAACAAATGGTTTGCCTTTGAAAAAAGGAGAAAATTATATGCAATGGAATTGGTTCGGTCCCGATGTGCAATTCGCGGTTACGGATAGATTGGGTCTTGGGGTTATGACATCTTGGTTCGCCACACCCATTCTTGGAACAGCCAAATATAGTTTTGAAATGGGGAAATCAGTTCATGGTTGTATTGGGGCAATTCTTGGCACCACATCCTGGCTTTCATTTCCAAATATTGGTGTTGTTGGTGGTTTAGCTCTTCCGTTTACATCAATTTCATTTGGTAATCGAACACATAATTTAGCATTTTCTGGTGGATATGGCGCAGTCGGTTTTGATGGTGACGTTAATGGACGTTTCTTATTTTCTTTTGCAGGAATGACCAAAATAGGTAAAAAAGTAAGTTTGGTATTTGATTCATTCATTGTCCCTCCAAAAACTGTTACGATTCCCGGTTATAATGGCAGTTATACATATAAAAAGAGCGGAGTCGCATTTTTAATTCCTGGTATACGTGTTCATGTCAAAGATGGAAATGCCTTTCAATTTGGATTAACAGGAATAATTACGAATGGCGAAGCAGTACCTATCCCGATTCCAATGTTGCAATGGTATAGAAGTTTCTAAGAATAAAGTTTATAGCTTACACTCAAAAAAAGCAACTAAATTTCTTTATTCTACCGTTACAGACTTTGCTAAATTTCTTGGTTGGTCAACGTTACATCCGCGCATTACAGCAATATGATAGGATAGAAGTTGTAGTGGAATTGTTGCAATCAAAGGAGCTAAAAACTCATTAACTGCTGGAATTTCAATTACATCATCAGCCATATTTTCGACTTGCTCGTCACCTTCAGTAACAATGGCAATTATTTTTCCTTTTCGCGCTTTTACTTCTTGAATATTGGAAACAACTTTTTCGTAAGAATTCCCTTTCGTTGCAATAACAAATACTGGCATGTTTTCGTCAATCAAGGCAATAGGACCGTGTTTCATTTCAGCTGCAGGATAACCTTCGGCATGAATGTAGGATATTTCTTTTAATTTCAAAGCTCCCTCAAGTGCCACAGGAAACAAATTCCCTCTACCAAGATACAAAGCGTTTGTAGCATCTTTATATTTTGCAGCGATTTTTTCAATGTGAGCATTTGCTTCCAACACTTTTTTAACCAGATTAGGAACGTTTTCCAATTCGGAAAGTAGTAATTGAAAATCCCATTCACTGATGGTTCCTTTTTTACGACCTAAAGACAAGGCCATCAAGGTCAAAATGGTAACCTGTGCAGTAAAAGCCTTTGTAGAAGCCACACCGATTTCTGGTCCCGCATGTGTGTATGATCCACCATGTGTTGCTCTTGAAATAGATGATCCAACTACATTACAAATCCCAAGAACCGTTGCACCTTTTGATTTCGCTAATTCAATAGCAGCTAATGTATCGGCTGTCTCCCCTGACTGTGAAATTGCAATAACAACATCATTTTCTGTCAAGATTGGATTTCTATACCTAAACTCACTTGCATATTCAACCTCTACGTTGATACGAGCTAGTTCCTCAATTAAATATTCTCCTACTAACCCAGCATGCCATGACGTTCCGCAAGCAACAAAAATTAGTCGGTTGGCTTGAATCATTTTTTGTTCATAGGCACGAACTCCACCTAATGAAACCCATACATCTGTAGAATTAAGTCTTCCTCTAAAACAATCGTGAATCGATCTAGGTTGTTCATGGATTTCTTTTAACATAAAATGCTCGTAACCACCTTTTTCAAGCGCCTCCAATTCGAGTTCTAGTTTTTGAATATAAGGTGTCTTTTGTTGATCTTTTATATTGTATAATTTGAATCCTTTTTCTAAATCAATTACCGCAATTTCCTCATCATCTAAGTAAACTACCTCTTTGGTATATTCCACGATTGGTGTCGCATCTGAAGCTAGGTAGAAATCTCCTTCAGTTCCTATTCCAACCACAAGCGGACTGCTTTTTCTTGCAGCAACTAATCGGGTAGGGAAGTTTTTTGAAATCGCTACGATTGCATATGCTCCTACGACATGGTTTAATGCGATGCGCAATGCTTCTCCAAACCAAACACCTTCTTTCTTAGAAATGTTATCAACTAAATGAACGAGTACCTCCGTGTCTGTTTCGCTTCGAAATTCATAACCTTCACTGATTAGCTCTTTCTTAAGCACATCATAATTTTCAATAATTCCATTATGAATCAAGGCAATTGATCCATCCATTGAATAATGAGGGTGCGCATTAACATCATTCGGAAGCCCATGGGTTGCCCAACGCGTATGGCCAATCCCTGCATTTCCTTTAACGTCAAACTGGTTTGCGTATTCTTCCAAGGCAGATACTTTACCAGCTCTTTTGTAAATATTTAGATTTCCATTATTTAACAAGGCTACACCTGCACTATCATAGCCGCGATACTCTAATCGCTTAAGGCCTTTCAATACAATTGGGTAAGCTTCTTTTTTTCCAATGTATGCAACAATTCCGCACATAATTAATATGTTGTATAGGTTAGGATTAATTTAGGTTTAGATTTGTTATTGGTATTTTTACCATTAAACACAATCCGTTCGGCTGAATTAATAAAAAATCGTGGCGACACTACTATGCCGTTGTTCTCAATATTCTTGTTTGCTATTGCTTGAACATAATTTTTTAGGTTCAACTTAAACTGTTTTTTAGAGTCATCAAAATCACCGAGGATTCCGAGACTTGTATAGCTATTATCTGTGTTTTTCAATTTCGTAGCAGCCGAAACACTGAACCCAGGTCGATATCTGTATCCAGTTTGATATTGAATAGGCAAGGTTAAATCTGCACGATGAACAACAATTTTTTCTGATAAGTTATTCAGCCCAGGAATTTGAACGATGGCTCGATGCTTAAAAGCCTGTGCATAATATTCAAAGTTTCCTTTTGTGCTATCTTGAAGAACATTTTGTATGGGTTTACCTGAATTTTCTATATCAATGTGCGTAAAATCAGCACATTCTTTATTAATTAAAAAATCCAAGGTTTTACTTAGCCCATCTTGTTTGAAATAAATAGTCATTTTTGAAGCTGGGTTATTCAAGTCAAAATACAAAATTGCACCCGAACCTGAACTTTGCGGTGGATTATTAGTTTGAACTTTTATTCCTTTGAAATAGCCCTTGAATGCCTCATCACTTCCAAATGTGGCACTACCACTTGTTGCTTCATTAATAAGAGTTCTAGCAAGATTCGTATCCAATGGAATGCGTAGTTGTGGATTTACCGTATCCGTTCCAACAATTGAATTTTCAGTAGGGGTAGGAGTAATTGTCCCTTGACCACTCGCAATTAGATTTGGTGATTTTATCGATTTCGTTGTAAAGGAATAATAGGTTGAATCCAAGTATAAATCTTCATTTAATTCAAAAACTTGAAACGTTTGCGGACTGAAATCTCCATAATAACCCACATAGACCATTGCCAAAACAAACGAATCAATTGCAATTGTTGTCGGATCACCAATATTTGGATTTAATCCTGCTAAGCGAACTTGAGTATAAAAAGATGCTTCAAATGTTCCGAATTTCGGATCATGATAACTACCAAGTACAACGTTTACGGGATTGCTCGTAATGGTAGAGTCTTCAGCTATTGTGTAGGTAATAATGTCAAATGTGTCGGTGGTAGTTCCTTGAAGTAATTCATCTTGGTCTATTACATCTTTACCATTTAGAAAGTCTTTTTTTTTACAAGAACTTACCAGCGCTAAAGCCGCAAAAAGAACAATGGTATGGTAAAGTTTTATTTTCATTGACATTTAAGCCAAAACACTTTCCTCAACCACTTTGTCAAAAAAGAGCGAAAATTCTTTTGCTTGGTTTTCCTCCTGGACGTATTCAAGTTTATGGCAATGCGCAGCAGCATCAAAAATTGAACGTAAATCTGGATTTAAGTTATCTACGGAAATGGAAAGACCATCACAATAATCGATAAAGGATTTCGTCACATTTAAGAAAGAGGTATCCTCAAATTTATTTGCTACCTCTTCAGGAAAACCATCGAATTTCAATTTCTCAGCAAATCGTTTGTCCCAAGGAACATCAAAGGCATCGTTATAAAGTGAATATACAACCTTTGTATCTTTGAAATGGGGATCTTTGTTATAAACATGTTTGATGTACAATGACATAATTCCAGTAAACCAACCATGACAATGAATAACATCTGGTTGCCATCCCAATTTCTTAACTGTTTCTAAAACGCCTCTGCAAAAGAACATTGCACGTTCATCATTATCTAGATGGAATTTACCGCTTTCATCCTGAAGCGTAGTTTTACGCTTAAAATATTCGTCATTATCAATGAAATATACCTGCATTCTTGCAGATGTAACAGATGCAACCTTTATGATAAGTGGGTGATCTTGATCATCGATACAAATATTAAGACCTGATAATCGAATAACTTCGTGAAGTTGATGCCTTCTTTCATTAATAGCGCCAAATCGAGGAGTGAATACGCGAATTTCTTTCCCCGCCTCTTGAACAACTTGAGGTAATCGGCGAGCAGTTGAAGAAATTTCTGATTTGGGTAAAAACGGGAATATTTCCTGGGAAATAAATAGGACTTTTTTCTTTTCCATTCAAGTATGATAGTGTGCAAAGTTACTAATTTTTCGTGAACTTTCATAAAAAGCTCTAGCTTTGCCTTCTGTAATTTAAATATAGATGCTCATAACAACTGTTTCATCGTTAAGAAATAGACTAAGTGATCTGGCAAATCAAGATAAAAAGATTGGTTTTGTTCCGACGATGGGCGCATTGCATGAAGGACATCTATCATTAATTGAGCGGGCCTATAAAGAGAATGACATTGTAGTGGTAAGTATTTTCGTAAACCCTACACAATTTAATAACCTCGAGGATCTTGAACATTACCCAAGGACGCTAGAAAAAGATATGGAGCTTTTGTCGAAAAAATTCCATTCTATTTTACTTTTTTATCCTGATTTCAATGAAATATATCCGAAAGAAGACCCTTTTGTCCCAATTGATTTAGGAAACTTAGACACTAGCTTAGAAGGAAAGCATAGACCAGGGCATTTCAAGGGTGTAGTTCATGTAGTCCACAACCTTTTTAAAATAGTAAGACCGAATCGGGCATATTTCGGACAAAAAGATTTTCAACAAGTAGCTGTAATTCGTTTTATGACAAAACGATATGATTTTTCAATTGAAATCGTTGCTTGCGAAACAAAACGAGAACAGAGTGGACTTGCAATGAGTAGCAGAAATATGCGTCTCAGCGCAGTTGAAAAAGACGAAGCGCTTATTATTTGGGAAACATTGAATTTTGTAAAACAAAACAAACAGAACTATCAACCTGATGAACTTAAAAATCGAGCAGTAGACTTTTTTAATTCTGGAAAATTGAAATTGGAATACTTAGAAATAGTAGATGCGGAAAGCCTAAGTGAAATTTCAAACTGGAATTTTGAAGCTGTTTGTTGCATAGCTGCCTATTGCGGTAAAGTGCGACTGATTGATAATTTGTTATTTTAATCCGTTTATTTAATTTATTTTTGTCGCTCATTTTATCAATTTTATGTTGATTCAAGTATTAAAATCTAAAATTCATCGTGTTCGGGTTACGCAAGCCGATTTGAATTACATTGGTAGTATTACAATTGACCAAGATTTGATGGAAGCTGCTAATTTGATTGAAGGAGAGCGGGTTCAAATCGTAAATATCAATAATGGCGAGCGTTTTGAAACATACGTAATTAAAGGTGATCGCAATTCTGGAATGATTTGTTTGAATGGTCCTGCAGCCCGTCGAGTTGCTGTGGATGATATTATCATCATTATTGGTTACGGATTTATGGATTTTGAAGAAGCAAAATCTTTCAAGCCTTCGCTCGTTTTTCCAAATGAGAAAACAAATCTTCTTGATTAATGTCTGATCGTTTAGGATTTGTCTTGTCCAAAATCGTTTCCTTGGAAGAGGCTAAAAGACTCGTTGCCATGTATCATTTAAAACAAGAAAAAGTTGTTTTTACCAATGGATGTTTTGATATTCTTCACCTTGGTCATGTGACATATCTTGCAAAAACCGCTGAACTTGGAAATCGACTTATTGTAGGAATAAATAGTGACGCCTCTGTCAAAGCATTAAACAAAGCACCAAATCGACCGATTAATGATGAAAAAGCCAGAGAGCAAGTTATTGCTTCATTGGGATTTGTGGATTTGGTTGTTCTTTTTGAGGACGACACGCCAATCAATTTAATCAAAGAATTAATGCCAGACGTTTTGGTAAAGGGTGGGGATTATGACGCCAATGAGCAAAATCCGAGTTCCAAGAAGTATATCGTTGGTTCAGATGTAATTCGCCAAAATGGGGGTGAATTAGTAACAATAGACTTGGTTGATGGATTTTCTACTACGTCAATAATTCAAAAATCCAAAGAAGGTTAATGGAAATTACTTCCCTCCTCCTTTTCCAACTTTAAAACCTTCTTCCTCCTCTTTTTGCTGATCTTTCCAATTTTGAAGTGTCTTTTTCAACTTGGAGTCTTTTTTCTGTTTTTTTACATCGTTGAATTCCTCCTTAGTCGAAGGTCCGAAATGAATTTTCAATTCTTCTTTCGGGGCTTGTTCCGGAACAAAATCTTTAACAGTTGTATCGTTTTTAAACAAACCAAATTCTGATTTGAGAATGGATTTAGCATCTTTCTTCGCTTCTTCTCGGTTTTCTTTGGCTTGTTCTTTTCGAGCGTTTTTGTCCCACTCAATTATTGGATTATCAAGCGTTCCGTGCATACGCATGAAGATTTTAATTCCAGTTCCATCGTCTACGATTTCACCAAATTCAGTGTCTTTTTCAGATTTGATCAAATCACGCAAACGAAAAACAAAGCGATAATCGATTTCATTATTGAAGGAGTGTTGCCCAGAAACATCCATATCTAAAGCAGAAGACCCGATTTGCATTTTCGGAATATTAACGATTCCATTTTTGATAATGATTGAATTTTCAAGTGTTTGAAACGAAATATCTTTTAGTTTTTGTTCCAATAAATCAATGTTTTTCTTTCCTAGCACCAGTTTTCCGGAATTGGTTTTCAAGCTCTCGGTTATATCCTTGAAGGAAGAAACATTTTTTAAATGGCCATCGAAAACCTTGAGATTTAGACGCGATTCAATCGATTTTAGCATGATTCCACTCCGCAAATCAAAAGGAGCAAAAAAGTATAGATCAGCTTCGGCTCTTCCTGAAATATTATTCGAGGTAATTACTTGCTGTTCGAAATTGTCCCATTCTTTGAACATGGGTTTAAACTTTAAATTTTTGGTTGCAACCTGTGTGGTGATATTAAAAATTTCTGGAGATTTCTCCTCAATAACCAATGCGCCGCTAATTAATGCTTCTGCGTTAACAAGGCTTATTTGAGGGAAGTGTAGACGATGATTTTGGATATTCATTTTCCCCAGGATATTATCGAATCGATGCTGTTCATATTGAAGCGTTCCAACCGTTAGGTTTATTGACCCTAAAATATCATCTGGAAGAACAAAAATTCGATCACCTTCCACTTTTTCCTTTTTCGTTGTAGTTCCGAGGTCTTCAACTTTTAAGTAATTACTTTCAATTTCAACTTCCGTTTCAAGCGGTTTTCTGGCGTTGATATAATCAAAAATATTTCTGAAAATACCATCAATTCTTAGATCAGTTGAACCGACTTTCAATGAGGCATTATCAATACCAGCCTGATTACCTTTGAGAAAGATATTTCCATTAATATTTTCAAATGTTCGTTTGTCTCCTTTCAATTTCAATCTTATGCGTTTCATTAAAACATCACCATCACACTTTTTTACATCAATTTCTCCATCGGAATCTTGTCCAATGAAAAAATCTGCATTTACTAAAGTTGATCCACTAATTTTTTCTACTTCCGGGAAATGAAAAACAGCATGTGCTACCTGTAAATCAATGTTCCCGGTTGCTTTCCCTTTGATTTCTGGATTTTCGAAATTGGTTAGTTTAACGTCGCCACGAAAAGGTCCGCCAGCAGTTTTGAACCGCATATTTTTTAATTCCAGAAATTCTTTTTCAGTACCACCAGCATTTGAGTAATTTCCCTCGAGTTGAATGTTTTTAATTTGTAAATTCTGAGTAGGTTCAGTTAGTTCGCCATTTGAAATACCAAATTGACAATTAACTTGCATAGGATTTTCAGTTGTATTGGAACCATTGATATCTAAATTAAAAGCTACATCACCAGCGCCATTGAATTTTTTTACATCTTCCATTGCTCCAAGTGAAAGTTTGTTAACTAAGTCTTCGAGGCTAATGCTCTTTGATTTAACATTGAAATTAATGCTATCAGAATCTACTTGTCCGTTGATTTCAAATGGCAAACCAGATAAATTCACAACGGCTTGGTTAAGTGCTACGCTGCCTTTATCTCCATTTACATCAATACCAAAGTTATAATCGAGGTGTTTGTTTTTTATAAAAGTTATTTTTCCGCTTTTTGCTTTTAGGATGAGAAGATCTCCATTTGCAATCAATCGATAATTCGTTGCAGAAAAATCACCTGATAATTCAGACTCAGCGATTTTGGTGGAATAACATTGCTGATTTGAATTATTGAAATAAGATAAACGAAAATCCTCCAACGTTATGGAGTTTAGTTTGAGTTCAAAATCTTCGTTCTTGGAAGTGCTATCGCTTTTTAAAATGTTATAGTTCCCTTGACCTTTTGAATTAATTTTAACTTTTAATGTTCCAGGAGAAACTTGAATTGCTTTTACATGATATTGTTTATTCCAGAGATCAATCGGATTGAATTTCAGTCTGATTCGTTCTGAATATAAAAGTGTATCTTTTGAATTTTGATTTGGAAAAGCATCCTTAATGAAGACTTCGTTAAAGTCGACCGACAAATTAGGAAAGCTTCCCCAAAAAGCTAAATCAACTTTTTTTACGGATACTGGAACGTTCAGATTTTTGTTCACCTCAGTTACCACGATTCCAATGATTTTATCTTTGAAAAAATAGATTGAAGCGGTAATGATTAAAAACAGGACCAACAGAGAGCCCGCCGTCCATTTCAAGATTCGCAACAAAGTCTTTTTCATCAATTACGAAGTTAAAATTTAAGCTCAACGCATTTTTTGCTTAAACCATGAATTATTAACGCTGAAGTGTCAGTTGGTTAACATTATAATTAGAATAAAAAATCTTTAAAGAAAATCAAGTTGTTTCAAGTAAAGAAACGTTACTTCCGCTTCGAAGCGAAAAAATCTTTTATCAATAGACTGCATTCTTCTTGTAGAATGCCATTGACAACTAAAGTCGAGGGATGATACAATGATTTTTCATGCTTCCCGGCACCTCGTTGTTCATCTCGAGCACCGTATACGATTTTTTCTATCTGCGACCAATAAAGCGCCCCTGCACACATGCAGCAAGGTTCAAGCGTAACGTATAACGTACAATTTTTAAGATACTTTGCTCCCAGATATTGCGATGCAGCAGTAATTGCTTGTATTTCAGCGTGAGCAGTAACATCAGTGAGTGTTTCAGTCAGATTGTGTCCTCGGGCGATAATTTGATTTTTACAAACAATAATTGCTCCAACTGGAACCTCATTTAACGAAGATGCATGCCTGGCTTCAATTAGAGCCTGTCGCATAAAATACTCATCGTTGTATGGGCTAATCATGAATTACAAGGTTAAGAACATTCGGAAAAACTCACAAGAAATTGTTTAGAAGATTTTAAAAACGTTCAAAATAATTCTTTTTCTAAACTTACTTTTCAATTATGGAAATTATCGATTTAATCATTTTGATTCCTCTGATTTATGGTGGATGGAAGGGATTCAAAAAGGGTTTTATTATGGAGCTTTATACCATTTTAGCTCTTTTAGTCGGATTGTATGCAGCATTTCATTTTTCAGATAAAATCACTGAAATAATTGTTGGAAAAACACACGAAAAACCAGGGTATCTTCCAGCATTTTCATTTCTGTTTTTGTTTTTGGCTGTTGGAGCAATGGTATATTTTGGTGGAAAAGCACTTGAACAAGTGTTGAAGATCGCTCAAATGTCGCTTTTAAACAAGATTGTGGGTTCAATCATTGGAATTATAAAATGGGCCTATTTGCTTGGGGGAGTCTTCGTTTTTATACAAGCACTTGATTCAAATGAAAAATTCATTACATCCAAACACAAGGAAAATGCAATACTATATCCACTTGTAACAGGTTTGGTTTCTTACTCTATTCCTGGTGTAACCAATACCCATCTCTTTGATTATATGGATACTCAAAATAAATCAAAAGAAACGAAGCTGACAGTAGAGGAAGTTATAGAGGCCAAGGAAATTGCAGATAGTTTAGGAATACAAGCGAATGATGCTAAAACATTATTAAAAATACATCAGAAATATGGTAAATAAGTGTTTGATTTCAATATGTATATCCTTGATATCCAATACTATGTATAGTCAGGGTATTTGGTCTAATAACAAAAAGAAACCTAAAACAATTATAAAGACAGGACCATATGTTGGTGTTCAAAGTGGTCGATATTATGCGGGAGAAGTTGGTATGGAAAGGCAGTGGAAAGAAGGGAAATTAATAGGTCCAAATACCCATGCGTTACATTTTGGTGTAAACTATACATATGATTTTACACGATTCAATCCAATTTTAGGGTATGATTTAGGTTATTGGTTTCGTGATAATAATATAGGAATGACATTTGGTGGAACAATTTGTATGCGTTCAAATTTTCAAGATTATCGTTTTGGTATAACGCCTACCTTAGGTTACAAAATTTGGCAGCTCCACATTCAAACGGGCTATCATTTTTTATATCCATTCTATGCGTTTGATAATAGTACATTTGATTCCAACACACTTTTTTTGAGCGCAAGATTTGTTTTGGTTAACGATCGAGAAGTGAAACAAAAAGATTAATTGTTAAATTATTTCAAGAAATTAAACGGAAAAATATCATTTTGTAGATTTACTCTTAGATTGAATTATGAGATTTAGCTTTTCAATTTATTTCCTTATTCTTTTTTTCAATACTTGGGCACAAGATTGTCAATTAAATCTCAATATAGATTGCGATACTGCCAAGTTTTCATTTGAGCAATACAAAGATTCATTAGCTTTTTACGAGTCTTTTTTCGGTAAAAATAAAGATGTGAAAATTAAGGATGAAAAGCTCAAATTAGCATTTTTTGTTGCGCTTCGACATTTTCCAGAATTGAAAGAATCAGCGTTAAAAATAAAACTGAAAAGCATTAGTACTACAATGCAGGCGCAACCAAAATGGACATTTATATTTAGAGCGAAAGAAAATCGAGGATATCAGATTTTGGTAAACCGAGATAGCAGTTCAAATGGCATGTATTATAGGGATTTGTCTTTCAACTCGCTGGTAGGTTGGATTGGACATGAATTTGCTCATATTCTTGATTATTCGAAAAAAGATAATTTCGAAATGATTGGATTTATTGCTGATTATGTGACATCAAAGGAACGTATGAGAAAGGTCGAAAGAAAAGCGGATAAAGAAACTATTCGTCATGGGTTAGGCATACAATTATTGGATGGAGTAACCTTTTTTCACAAGAACAGAAGGGTTACAAAAGAGTACCGAGAGAGAAAAAAGAATTATTATCTCTCTCCTGAGGAAATAATTGCTGAAATACAGCAAAATTGTGATTAAATATTCTAGTAAAAGTTAAGAGAAACAGTTTGAGTTACCACTGCCTTTTCTGGTATAGTGAATTTAACCTGAGAATAGGAGGGCGGGCCGAATGAACCCATAGCATCATTAGAAAAAGCAAATCCTTCCGTTGGTATTCCTAACCAATTTTGATCGATCTCGCTATTATTATTTTCATCGTGAAAAACCCCAAAGCTATATTCTCCAGCGGGTAAACTATCAATCGAAAAGGAAATATTATTTGCAACAGCATTTAAAAATAACTCTTTGAAAGCTTGATTTGGTTGATTAAATGATGATTCTGTATTGTATAACGCAAAATTCACTTTGCCATTTGCGTTTTTCATTCCGCTGACATTTACCACTAACTTCGATAAAACGCTACTAGAAGTGGTGTCATTGACAATTTGATTGGAATTCTGAGGACTTGTGTTTTTCTTTTTACAGGAAGAAAATGAAATTAATAGAAACAAACAAAAGCTAATTTTAAATAGATTCCTCATCTTTATTTTTTTGATAAACAGAAAATTACGTTTTTTGTTTCAATTTTACACCTTAAAAGATGATATTTTTTAAAGCCAAAATAAAAGGCGCCTTTTGAGCGCCTTTTTGAAATTATTGTTTAATTATTCGATGACTTTGTTTAGTCTTGGAATTTTCTAACCGAATGATATATATTCCAGTATCATAGTTAGTTAAATCAATTTCGTACGATCCCTTACCCGAAATAAGATTTCGGTAGTTGTCGATTACTCTTCCATTTAAATCCTCTACAATTAAGGTTAATGGCTCAGTTTCACCATCAACTGAAATGGTCAGCTTATCTTTTGTTGGATTTGGAAACAATTTAATATTAGTTAAATCATTTTCATCAATACCAATGAAATTACAAAGGTTACTTACGCTTACAAGCACTGTTGCCGTGTCTTCCGGGCAAATACCATTTCCAACAACGTAGTTATAATTAAATTGACCAGGTATATTACTTGCAGTATCAAGGTTTCCACTTAACGCTTGATTAGATGGGTTATACCAGATACCACCTAAATCTACATTCCCAGAAAGTCCTGATAATAAATTAAATGGCTCATTACGACAAACGGTTAATATACCGTCGTTTCCTGCATTTGAAGGACTAAAGACTTTCACTGTTGCGTTAACTTCGTCTGATGCACATCCATCTGACATAGTATAAGTAAAGTTAAATATTATGCTTGCCAAACCAGAGGTAACGAACAAACTATCCTGTAATCCAAGAGTTGGTATTTGTTGGGTCCAAACACCACCTTGATCGTTTCCGGAAATCCCATCAAATAAATTTACAGTATCTCCGTAGCAAACATCTAATTGACTTCCTTGAGTTCCTGCTTCTAAGACAATTTCTGAAAGTGAAATTGCATAGTTTCCAGTTGTGGAGTTAAATCCATCAAAAAGAAGAAAATATGTATTCCCTGGAGTTAAACCACAGACAGTGAAGTTTGGAGCTAAGCTAGTTCCACCTATTTCATTATCATTCGCAGCAATTAAATTGTTAAGATTTACAGCTTGACAAGTGGTGTTATTATACACGGCAACTTGTCCATTGTAATTGATGTTGTTACAATTAATTCTGATGTCTCCTGAATTAGGGGCGACAAACTTAAACCAAGTTGTAAGATTTAATGTAGAATTTATCCAGCCATCAGTTGTATTGGCTCCTGTTGCTGGTGGAGCGATTGAGGCATCATTAGGATTAATTGTGGCTCCTGTATTGTTAAATACATAATTGGTTCCGTCAACAGGTAATGTTTCAGCACCACAAATGTCATCATTTGTTAAAGGCATCGTAACGGTTATAGGCCCTACAAATTGAGAAGTATCCGAACCACAAACTGCTTGAACATACACTTGATAAACACCTCCAGCTAAAAGTGCCGAGTTTTGAAGTGTATCATTGAAATTATTATCAACTTGAATGGTTGTTCCCGCAGTGTATAATTCAAAGCCAAGTGGGCCATACTGAATATTAAATCCAGTAATCGGATATTGAGTTGATGTTAATGTCCAGTTCCAAGTCGTTAAAATTGAATCTGGAGCCGAAGTTGCTGTCAGCCCAACAGGGTTCGAACAAAATGGTGGTGTTAAAAAAGTACCCAACAATCCTTCACTCTGAATACCAATACTACAATCAGCGTAGATGTATACATCGTATTGTGTTAACTGCGTTAAATTGTTAATGAATAAAGATGGCGTTGTCGTTGTTGCTGTAGTTCCACCTGTTGCTGGATCGAAACCATCTGGTCCGTAAATAATGGTCCAACTTGTTTCATTTGCAATACTTGGTGTCCAAGTAAAATTTACATCTGTTGGTCCAACAAATGTAGTCGTGAAATCCTTTGGTTTTGGACAATCAGTGTAGCTAAAATGAACACATGAATTATTTTGTAAGTAACTAGCATTATTTAGTGAAACATCAATATTTTGATTTGTTCCTCTAACTCCAATTTCGGCGTCAGCACCATAATTCCATGCAGTATTAGACATTTGTACGTCGTCATATACAAAATAAATTTCCATCGTTGCCTCCTCAATAATTAGCTGAAAAGTAGACCCATCTGTTCCACCAGTTCCAAAATGTGGTAAATCTATCCACGAAACAACGAACTTTCTATTCGGTGCATTACCTAAAACGGCATGGTATACACCTCCACCTGTTAGTGCAGTGTTTAAATCTTGAACAAATGGATAAAGACCATTTCCTGCGACCATATTGTAACCAACTCCACCTGTTGTTGTGCCTAAAATTATACCTCCGTTATTTCCAATTGTGCAATTTGTAAATAATGATCCCTGATATAATACTGGAAATGGAAGTGTAATCCCAAATTCAGAGTCATCTGTTGTATTTATTAATGTTCCTGAGGATGTTATATCAATAAATCCTTCAGTTGGACAAGCTGAATTCCAATCCATATATTGACCTTGGTCGTAGGTGTTCCAAGATACTGTTCCTGCCCAATATGAACTGTCACCAGGTGTGCAAATTCCTCTAACATAGGCTTGATAGAACGAATACGAAGTTAATCCTGTAATTGTAGTAGGATTTGTAGTGGTAAGCAAAAATGTTCCGGTTCCAGGTGTAAAACCTTGAGGGCCATATTCAATCTGCCATTGTGTTTCTGTACCACCAGCTGCCCATTGAATGGTAGCACTTGTTAAATCAGAAGTAGCTAAAGAAAGGTTGGTCGGTTGAGGACATGTTGGAGGAGGAACAATGTTAACTAAATAGTCTTCCGTTTCACCCCAAGTATATGTTCCACATGGGTTAACATTCGATGCAATGGTTGTTTCTACATTAACGATTCTCATTCGAGTTAAACCCGTAAGTGCATTTGAAGGAACTAAAATTGTCGCAGTTATGTTATTGGGTCCATTTGCAGAGGCAGTGGAAGCATAAATTTGTTCTCCAGCGTCTGTAAACTGGCCATTTTGATTAAAATCTATAAAAGCTTTTGTCATATTTCCATAGTTCCCACCGCATGTCCCGATTTGGATTCCCAACGTATAATTAGCACTCGCTACCAAAATAGGAGGTGTTACCGTGGATGTGTAGTCCGAATATTGATTTAATATCGATCCTGTCGCACCGGTTGTGGTGCAAGATGATGAATTATTTAACGTTCCAATTGATACATTTAAAATTTCTTCGTCGGCTGTACTTGTCGCATTGCTAGAACAATAACAGTTTACAAATGAATTGGTACTTACAAGAACTGGCGAAGAAATATCTTGTGATCCACTGCCAGTGCAAGTAACGATACACTGATAATAGGTATTAGCTGTTTGTGAAGTTGAAAAAGAGGATAAAGTTGCATTCGGAATATCTGAGTATGTTATTCCATCAATTGAGGATTGCCATTGATAGGTTAATCCACTTGCCAAAGTTGCCCCAGAAAGAGATAATGCGAAAGTTGATGAGGGACAAACGGCTGTCGATGAAGAAGTAGTCGTTCCTGCTTCAGGTGTTCCCGAACAGTTGGTTCCAGGAATATAATTAATACGAATGTTTGGGCGATTATTCGAGTAAGAAGCACCGCCTAAATTAGTAGCGTCAGATCCAGCTGCACCAGCTGCCCAACCTATTGCTTTCCCAGGAACGTTTGTGTAAAAGTAATTATTAGCACCGCTTGCAGTTCCTGCTTTTATGTGGTCTGTACAGATTTGTAGGGTGCCACCTGTGTAGATGAAAGGCGCCGTTAAGGTAAACCCTTCCCATCCTGGAGCTGTAGCCGTGAATCCTTGATTCGTATTGCTATAAACACTAGTTCCTGCTGCAATTAGTGTTCCCCAAGTTGTGTTGGCTGTGAGCGTTGTGGCAGCATTATTTTCTAAATAAATTTGGAAAGTATTAGGTGCAGATAGCGTTCCAGCTGATTTCTCCCATTCAATGCTTGTAATTATGGAACCAGAAGGAATTCCAGTTAATTCATCTGCAGTATAGATATAAGCATATTTTGAATAATTAAAAGTTGATGTTGCTGAACTTCTATAATATGGACCGTAAAAGTAACTAGCGGTAGTTCCTGTTCCAATTGTAACGGACTGAGCAACCAAAATGTAGGTCCAAAGAAGACAAATTGAAGAGATAATTATTTTTTTCATATGTATTGAATTGATTTTTATTGGTCATATGGACCGCGTTAGCAGCCACGAAGTGAATCGCTAATTAAATTCTGACTTGCATTGACGATTCTCGTTATGGCTTTTTTCATGGTTAATTTTTAAGGAAAAAAAAGAGCCATGTTTAATGGCTCTTTTATAGAATTGATACTATATTAATTTTTTACAACTCGAATAATTTTCTTGAATTCATTATTGCTAACTTCTAGGTAATAGATACCTGTCATAGCAAAGGATAAATCGATGGTTGTATCATCACTGATTTCTGAACTGTAAACAACTCTTCCTGAAGCATCCAAAACATTAAGGGTGCAATTAATAGGCGAATTGAAGTCAATTTTGAAAATTCCAGACGATGGATTTGGATTAACATTCACATCGATTTTAGATATTTCAACTAATCCTATTTGATCAACAACTACGCAATTTGATGTATCTGAACATCCTGCTGCATTCGTAACAATAACTGCATAAGATCCATTTTCTAATGCTGTATATGTTTGTGCGGTTGCTCCTTGAATTGGGCTATTTGAACCACAATCAATCCACTGATAAGATGAACCAGTTGAAGATGTCAGTGTAGCTCCAGAACCTGTTGCAACAGCATTTGGAATACTGTTAATTGTTAGATTTAAAGTAGCAACAGAGTCACAACCATTGGCATTAGATGTTGTAAATGTATAAGTTCCACTTTGTGTATATGTTTGTCCATTCCAAGTGTATGATCCACAAGCAGAGGCTTGAGATGTGCTTGATGTAGCATTGTTGATTGTAAGATTCAATGTTACTAATGAATCACATCCAGCAGCATTAGTCAAAGTAAATGTAGGTGTGTTAGTAGAACTTGTATAGGTAATACCGTCAATCCAAGTATAAGAATCACATGCAACTTGAGTATCAGTTCCTGTATTGTTCAATATAGTTAGATTTAATGTATCAGTCACAGAACAACTTCCTGAACCAGTGAAAGTATAAGTTCCACTCTGTGTATAGGTTTGACCGTTCCATTGATATGACGAACAAGCACTGATAGTTGTAACATCAGCAATATTATCATTAATTGTCAAGTTCAATGTTACAACAGAATCACAACCAACGGCATTTGTTAATGTAAATGTTGGTGTATTTGTGGAACTTGTATAAGTTATACCATCAATCCAAGTAAACGTTTGACATGCAACTTGAACATCTGTACCTGTTGAACTATTATTAATCGTTAGGTTTAATGTTACTGTTGAATCACAACCTGTTGCATTCGTTAATGTAAATGTTGGTGTATTCGTTGAACTTGTATAAGTAACTCCATCAATCCACGTGAAAGAATCACAAGCAACTTGAACATCAGTCCCTGTATTGCTGTAATTAATAGTTAAGTTCAATGTAATAACTGAATCACAACCAGCAGCATTTGTTAATGTAAATGTTGGATTATTTGTTGAGCTTGTGTAAGTTATTCCATCAATCCATGTAAATAAATCACAAGCAGTATGAACGTCAGTAAACGATGAAGAGTTATTTATAGTAAGATTTAATGTAACCACTGAGTCACAACCAACAGCATTTTGAGTGGTGTATGTATAAACTCCTGATGAAGTGTATGTTTGACCGTTCCATTGGTATGAATCACAAGCAGTTTGTGTCTCATTGCTTGAAGACGGAAGGTTTACAGTCAACGCAATATTTAAAGTATCGGAAGAACAACCATTAGCTGTAGAATAAACACCAATATTCGTTGAACTAGATGGTGTAACATAAAAACTTATTGGATTCGTTGAGGTTCCAATCACGTTTCCATTTTCAACAAAAGTAAATGTAGCAGCTTGCCCAGCAGTTAAAGAAAAATTAGTTGAATCACCTAAACATAGCGTAGCATTGCTTGCTCCGCCTGCTATTAAAGGTGTGGTATTTACTGTAACTGTGAAACTTTGTTCTGCTGTACAATTTCCTGCACTAGCATAGATATATACTGTTTGAGATGATGTAATTGTACTTGAAGTAATCACGTTTCCACCCCCACTTGGCTGCGTTCTATATTCTAAAACAAGACCGGCATTTCCAGATGGCGTAGCTTCAGTAATTGCAGGTAATGTATAAGAATCACAAACTGTTTGATTTCCTGAGTTATTTAAAGTAATTGGATTACAGATGGTAGTTCCATTTGTAGCAACAGACCAAGGACTAACATCACCATTTCCACAATTTGCACGATAGTAGATTGCGTAGGTTGAATTAGGTGTTAAACCTGTTAATGTGTATGTTCCAACACCAGCATTTACTGTGGCAGCAACATTAGAAACTAAAGTTCCTGTTCCTTGAGTAAATCCAACAGGGCCATATTCAAAGTCAAAATTAGAGGCAGAAGAACATCCAAGGTTCCAAGTTAGATCAGCTGTTGTATTCGTTGTTGTTACAACTGATAATTGACCTGGAGCCGGACATGTCGGAACTGGAGCAATTGTGATTAAATAATCTTCTGTTTCTCCCCATGAGTATGTAGCACATGGAGTCTGATTAATACCAGTAACAAAACTATTATCAGAAGATCGAACCCTCATTCTGTGTGGACCAACTGGCGGTGTACATCCAAGAACAACATTGAATGAGGCAGTTCCGTTAACTGGAATTGGGTTTGTGGTATATCCAATTCGTTCGGTATTATTATCAAAAATACCATCATCATTGTAATCTATCCAAATTGCAACGCTTTGAGCGAAACTTGCAGCCCCAACAACACATGTATATGTAGTGGAAGGTAATAATGTAGTTGTTAAGTTTGCATCTGTGGTATAATTCGAATATCCTCCTACGCCACATGTAGTTCCAGTAACGTTGTTTAATGTATTTAGAGATATGGATCCAATTACGTCTCCAGATCCACAATTAGAAGTAGGAATACAATAACAATCCTGATAAGGAGTCATGCCAACAGTAACAGGTGATGAGAATGAAGGTGTTCCTCCACAAGCAGTAATTTGTAATTGATAAATAGAAGTTTGAGTTTGAGTGCCACCCGTGTAGGTAATTGCGTTTGCATTAGGAATGTTAGAGAAACTTATACCATTATCCGTTGAAACTTGCCATTGGAATGTTAAACCATCTTGACTACCTAAATAATCTGTGCTAAGACTAACTGCACCCCCAGAACAAACAGTAGGAGTGTTAGTTAGAGCTACAACTTCATTCGGTGCTGTATTTCCTAAAATTGACATCAAAACTTGTGCAGAACCAGGTGCGTTAGTACATCCTGTTGTTTGATTTGTATATGAAATCGCATAAGTTGTGGTAATTGCAGGTGAGACAGATTGAGAGAAAATATTGTTTCCAGTTGCAATCGTAGTGGTTCCATTTGCATCAGTTGCGGTCCAAGTTGTTGCATAGTTTGATGGAGGAGTAAATCTCCAAGCTAAAGGAGAAGTAATCGAATTTGAAATTCCATTCCAATAATTGGCTTGAAAAGGAGAACTACAATTTGGTGCAGTCGCTCCAACAGTTCTTGTTCCATCTTGTAATCCAATAAATTTATTTCTAGTATCATTAATGAATGATCCAGTTGTCGCAGTTGGATTAGATGCCTCGATAACATATATTTCTACAGTACCTAAGGTTTCGTAAAGAACAACCTCAACTGAATTTTTTCCATCAGAACCATTGGTTGAATACCATGTTGCACAATTTTCATATTGCACAACAAATCGTCTGTTTGGTGCAATACCTTCAGTCCAATGTCTAACAATACCAGCTCCAAAACCAAAATTACCCCCGGTGCTACTTAGCTGTAAATCACGGGCAACAGCAGCAATACAATTTGCGGGATTCGCAACATTTGGAAAGCCTCCGACAAAACTGTAAGCTGTACTTGTACCTCCTCCAACGATTATTGTACCATTTGTACCAATCATAACTTGTGTTTGATTGACTCCAAAATAATTGAATCCAAAACCAATAGGTCTGTTATTCCAATATCCATCATCAAGGGATCCACCAGTAAGGGTAGTTGTTGCTGTTCCATTGTTGCATAGAACTGTAGCATTTGCAGGTGGAGTTGTTAAAGTGTTTCTTGGAGTAATACACGTTGCCGAGAAATTACCCGCACTTAAACCAGAATTTATCGTTGCTGGGGTTCCGGGACAAACACCACTTGCTGACGTTGTTACTGTAGCAGAAGGTAGAGGATAAACCCCTACAGATATGAATTTTTCGCTCACACAACCTGCAAAGTTTCCTATTCCATTTGCAGTAACTTTAAAGTCAGATGTTTCAGTTAAAGTTGCAATGGTAGTTGAGCCATTGGTTGTACTTAAAGTTGCGGATGGGGTTAAGGAAGTCCAAGTGTATGACAAATCTGGATCAACTACCGAAGTGGCGGTAAGCGTTGTATTTCCTCCTGTTCCACAGAAGTTTACTACAGAAGAAGTAATTGAAATACTGGGTGGTCCAACAGTTATTTGTTGTGTATTAACACAGCCATTAGCATCTGTACCTGTTACAGTGTAGGTAGTTGGTGTTGAAACGGATGAAGTAACAGTCGTTCCCGAAGCTGCATCCAAACTCGCTGACGGAGTCCATGCATAAGTCGCAGCTCCTGAAGCAGTTAAAGTTTGACCTGCTGCACCACAGAAATAGCCATTATTAGATGGAGTAATTGTAATAGTTGGTAATGGATTTATAGTAGCTGTTAAAACAGAACTAGTTACCGACTGACCAGAGGCACTACAGGTCAAAATACACTGATAATATGTCGTAGCGGTGACATTCGCTTCTGAGTAGTTTGAACCAGTAGCGTTTGGAATGGAAGTCCAATTTATATTATCAGATGATTTTTGCCAACCGAATGTATAACCAGAAGAGGCCGTCACTGGAACTACTGACATTGCGAAATTTCCATTACCACACACAGCGGTACTAGGTGATATCGATGAGGATGCAAATGCAGGGGTGCCTTGACAAACAGGTAAAACAAATTCATCAGCACCAATACATGGATTAACGGCTCTTGTTTCACCATCAAAGTCATTAGAAACGCCAGTTCCTGCAGCACCTGTTTGATAAAAAGAGATAATTCCTGCCCCGGCAACATCTAGATGAGGATTCGTACTTGAGACAAAAGGAGGATTGATATTGTTGCTATTAACATCTTTTGAAGTTGCTGTTTTCCAATCTGAGAAGGTAGTTTGAACAGCGGCATTATAATAACCAATTGTACCATTTGATGAAAAGTAACTGTTATTATCTACCAAACCTGCTGAAATATTTCCAGTTGCGTTCGTGTAAAAACACATTGCATTTGTTGAAGAGTTTGTGTTATTTAAAATATTATTCCGAAATGAAGAAAATGTAACTCCATTTGCAGTAGCAGCAACACAATATGAAACAGGATTTAAGGTTGTACCTGTAGCATTAGCTACATTCAACCGAATGGTGTTATGATCAAAAGCAATGTTAGTTGCCCCAGCTGAAATACGCACTCCATAATTTGTGAAAGATGAAATACTCGTAGTAGTAAAGTTTGAGGCTGCAATTCGATGAATAAAGTTGTTGCGAATTATTAGGTCTGATGTTGTTACAGAACCGGTTATTGCAATTCCATAAGCTCCCCAACCACCTGTAGAAGGCTGATAAATGTCATGAATGTTGTTTCCTATAATTTGAATACCATAGTTTACCGTTCCGACTTCAATTCCTGCAATCGTAGCGCCGTAACCAGTAGTTCCAGGATCCCCAACTTGAATATCATTGCCTTGAATTAAAGCAGGAGTTTGACTCGCAGCATTCGAAGAATAAGATATCAAAACACCACGATTCCCAATATTTCCAGCTGTCGTTCCATCACCCATTACATTATTTCTGATTATGGTTCCAACATTATTGTAAGTTGTACTTGCTCCCACTGCCCAAATTCCATGGTAACAGCGAGTAATAAGGTTATTTTCAAATAAATTATTTAATGAACTGTAACCACCAGTTGAAAGCGAAGTGGTTGAATAGTTGGACAAATTAATACCATAAGTCGCTGTAGTACCGCCAGAAACCCTATTACCTGTAATAATACAATTTCTAATAATATTATTACTTGCTCCATCAGCACCTAAAGTTGAGTTCGAGCTTACACGAATACAAGCAGCAATTGTTGCAGCTGTATTTGCAAAACCAATTGTTAAGTTACGATTTCCTGCAGTGTTCGGGTCATCTCCATCTATAGTTACATTGTCTGCACCACGTAATTCAATAATAGCTCGGGAGGCAGTCACGGTACCTCCAATTGTAAAGTTTCCTCCTGAAGGCCGAATTAAAATACTTGAATAACTTGATGGACTAGCACTTTGCAATAATGCAGTTGGAGAACCAGGCTCAGTTGTGTTTGCCGTAATTGCAATTGTAATTTGCCCTTGATGCGTACCAGCGTTAATTGCTGTAAAAGCAGCGCTAACAGTTGCATAAGTTGTCGGCCCTGCGGTTCCAGCAGTAGCAGTTACACTAACTTGTGCAGTGTAATAATTGCTTCCGCAAATAAAAAGCACAAACAATAATAAATTTAAAAGATAGGTAATTTTCTTCATAGTTAAAACTTTAAGTAATTTCGCAAAAATACGATAAATTTTTAATTTTTTGTATTTGATATTCATTTAACACACATAAATATTAATTTGTTTACTATGTTTTCATTAAAAAATAAAAATGCGATTATCTGCGGAAGTACCCAAGGAATTGGAAAAGCAACTGCCATTAAGCTCGCAGAAATGGGGTCTAATGTTATTTTGATTGCTCGAAGTGAAGATAAACTTCTGACAGCATTAAAAGAATTACCGAATGATGGGTCCCAAAATCATCAATACCTTGTTGCCGATTTTTCAAAGCCCAATGAACTAAAGGAAATTATTACTGAATTCGTTGCAAAAGGAAATAAAGTAAATATTCTAGTAAACAATACTGGTGGTCCAAAAGGAGGCCCGATTAAAGATGCAACAACGGATGAATTCATTAATACGTTTAACCAACATTTAATTTGTAATCATATTTTAGTGCAAGCTCTTTATCCAGGAATGATTGAAACGGGTTACGGAAGAATTATAAATGTTATTTCAACTTCCGTTAAACAACCCTTACCAAATTTAGGTGTTTCGAATACGATTCGAGGAGCGGTTGCTAGTTGGAGTAAAACCTTAGCAAACGAACTTGGAGAATATGGGATTACTGTAAATAATGTGCTTCCAGGTGCAACAAATACGATTCGCCTGCAAGGAATCGCTGAAGCCAAATCCGAAAAAACGGGTGAAACTGTATCTGATATTTTTGAAGAAATGGCGATGGAATCTCCTATGAAACGTATCGCTCAACCGGAAGAGGTAGCCGCTGCAATTGCCTTTTTAGCATCACCGGATGCTTCCTACATAAATGGGATCAATTTACCGGTAGATGGAGGGAGAACGAAATCGCTTTAAGCTTCAAAATCCCAATCGTGTTCTTTGTTAAGAACGGATTGAATGAAATCTAGAACTTCCTGATTTTTGATCTTGTTTAATACATCTGAGATAAATGCGGAGACTAATAAGCTTTTCGCTGATTTTTCAGACAAACCCCGTGCACGTAAGTAGAAAATCGCGCTTTCATCCAACTGCCCAGTTGTAGATCCGTGTGAACATTTAACATCGTCGGCATAAATTTCTAGTTCGGGTTTTGAGTTGACATTTGCGTCATCACTCATTAGAACATTGGCATTGGATTGAAAGGCATTTATTTTTTGAGCATCCGGTCGAACGAAGACTTTTCCATTGAAAACAGCAGTTGATTTATCATAAAGAACTCCTTTGTATAATTCATTCGACTGGCAATGAGCAACCAAATGATCTACAACTGTATGATTGTCAACTAATTGGTTGTTTTTCAAAATATAAGCTCCGTTTAAATTTGTTTCAGCGTTTTGACCGGCAACCTTTACATTCACGTCGTTTCGAACTAAATTCCCACTTAATGTTAAGGTATTTATTGTTAGCGTTGAATCTTTGTCTTGTTTGGCATTTTCTCTAGAAAAATGAAAATCGGTTCCATTTTCAAGTTGCAATTTATGAATGGTCAATTTTGAACCTTTACCTAAAACGATATCCGAAACAACATTAAGAAAGCCATTCGATTTCTCTTCACTCGCATAAACCAACGTTATTTCAGCCTCAGCGAAATCCCCTAACCGAATGATGTGACGAAGGTTTGTAGCCTTGTTATTATTTGAAACCTGAATTAGTTCGATTGGTTTTTGAACGATTGTTTTATTTGGAATTTCGATAAACAAACCATCTTCTGCGTAAGCTAAATTAAGCGCTTCAAAAAGTTGTGGTTCAGATTTTATACCAATTAATTTTTCTGATGAAACCTCTTTGATAGAAGTTGCAATTTCTGAGCTTCGTTCGGTTAATGTTCCATTTTCAAAAACGAAGCGAAAAGAATCGTTGTGAACAGATGGGATTGACTTTAATAAGGGTTGAATGTTGCCTGAAAAAGAGGTATTTGACAATTTACTCAAACGCGTATACTTCCAAGCTTCTTCACGTGTCGTTGGAAATTCTTTGTTTTCAAGATATTCAAGCGCTTCATTGATTGCTTCTCTTTCGAAACCAATTGATGTCAAAGTCAGACCTGATCGAAAGACGCCTAGTTTGCTAGCGGTTGTTGAAATAGTTTCTTCCATCACTCGGGGTTTACAATGCCATTTCTTCCTTAATCCAGTCGTAACCTTTTTCTTCGAGTTCCAAAGCCAATTCTTTAGGACCAGATTTTACGATTTTCCCGTCATAAAGTACGTGAACGAAATCAGGAACGATGTAATCGAGTAATCTTTGATAGTGCGTAATCACGATACTTGCGTTGTTGGAAGTTTTCAATTTGTTAACTCCATTTGCAACAATTCGCAAGGCATCAATATCCAATCCTGAGTCTGTTTCGTCCAAAATGGAAAGTTTGGGTTCGAGCATCGCCATCTGGAAAATCTCGTTACGCTTTTTCTCACCTCCGGAAAAACCTTCATTCACGGAGCGATTTGCCAGTTTGGAATCCAATTCAACTAAAGCAGATTTTTCACGAACCATTTTCATAAAATCTTTTGCAGAAATCGGCTCTTCGCCTTTGTATTCGCGAATTTCGTTCAATGCGGTGCGCAAGAAATTAATGTTCGAAACGCCTGGAATTTCAACCGGATATTGAAAAGCAAGAAACAAACCTTCTCGAGCGCGATCTTCCGTTGACAATTCCAACAAATCTTTTCCGTCAAATTCAACTGATCCATCCGTTATTTCATATTCTTCTCGGCCGGCAAGGATACTTGCTAACGTACTTTTCCCGGCACCATTCGGACCCATGATTGCGTGAACTTCTCCAGCTTTGACCTCTAAATTCAAGCCCTTCAAGATTTCTTTCCCTTCGATGTTTGCGTGTAAGTTTTTAATTTTTATCATCACTTAATATATGTAATACGTATTTTATCTAACTTCCTCCCTTGAGGGAGGATTGAGGAGGGTGAAAATTATAATCACTTAAATTCGCCCAATCACCCCTCTCTTTCTCCCCTCAAGGGGAGATGAATTACCCCACCGACCCCTCCAAACTAATCGCTAATAATTTCTGTGCTTCAACCGCAAACTCCATCGGCAATTGGTTCAAAACTTCTTTACAATAACCATTCACAATTAAACTAATTGCTTTTTCCTCGCTAATTCCACGTTGCATACAATAAAACAACTGATCTTCACCAATTTTTGATGTCGTTGCTTCGTGTTCAATTTTTGCCGTAGGATTCTTACATTCAATGTATGGAAAGGTATGCGCTCCGCACTGATCGGTCATCAACAACGAATCACATTGTGAAAAATTCCTAGCGTTGTTTGCATTCTTATGAATTTGAACTAAACCTCGATAAGAATTTTGAGATTTTCCTGCTGAAATTCCTTTAGAAATAATCGTGCTTTTCGTATTCTTGCCCAAATGAACCATTTTGGTTCCTGTATCTGCTTGTTGGAAGTTATTCGTAACAGCAACAGAATAGAATTCTCCAATTGAGTTTTCGCCTTTTAAAATACAAGAAGGATATTTCCAAGTTACCGCAGAACCTGTTTCCACTTGCGTCCATGAGATTTTGGCATTTCGTTCACAAATTCCTCGTTTGGTAACGAAATTAAAAACACCACCTTTCCCTTCTTTGTCCCCTGGATACCAATTTTGAACGGTTGAATATTTAATTTCAGCGTTTTCCAAAGCGATTAACTCAACGACAGCAGCGTGCAATTGATTTTCATCTCGTTGTGGTGCTGTACAACCTTCCAAATATGAAACGTAGGAACCTTCATCAGCCACAACCAAAGTTCGTTCGAACTGCCCGGTTCCGCCAGCATTGATTCGGAAATACGTTGAAAGTTCCATCGGACAGCGTACACCTTTTGGAATATAACAAAACGAACCATCTGTAAATACTGCAGAATTCAAAGCAGCGTAGAAATTATCGGTTGTGGGAACTACCGAACCCATGTATTTTTTAACCAAATCTGGATGTTCTTGAACGGCATCTGAAAATGAACAGAAGATAATTCCAAGTTCCTTGAGTTTTTCTTTGAAAGATGTTGCAACTGAAACAGAGTCCATTACAAAATCCACGGCAACACCTGTAAGTCGTTGTTGTTCTTCGAGCGAAATACCAAGCTTTTTCATGGTTTCTTTCATCTCAGGGTCAACGTCATCCCAAGATTCATATTTCTTGGTTTGTTTTGGGGCAGAATAGTAGGCAATCGCTTGAAAATCTGGTTTTTGATAATTGACGTGTGCCCATTCAGGCTCAATCATGTCTTTCCAAATTTTAAAAGCATCCAAGCGATACTTTAATAACCATTCTGGCTCATTTTTCTTGGATGAAATCAATTTAATAATGTCTTCATTGAGCCCAACAGGAACCGTGTCAGTTTCAATGTCCGTGACGAAACCAAATTTATATTCTTGAGATTGAAGGTCTTTAGCTAAATCGTCTTCCGTGTAATTTGCCATGGTATTTATCGACTTATAAGATTAAACCGAAAAAGATTCGCCACATCCGCATGTGCGATCAGCGTTTGGGTTTTTAAAAACGAAACCTTTACCGTTCAATCCCCCTGAGAAATCGAGTGTAGTTCCAATGAGGTACAAATAACTTTTTTTATCAACTACTACTTTCATTCCGTTGTCTTCAAAGGCTTTGTCTTGTTCGCTTTCTTGATTATCAAAAGTCAATTGATACATCAATCCAGAACAACCTCCTCCCTGAACGCCGACACGAATGAAATAACCATCCTTTCCTTCATCCTCCATTAATCTAAGAGCTTGTTTTTTAGCAGTATCGGTAATTGTAATCACTTTCTTTTATTTAGATTAATTATAAATAACACCTTATTTCCTTGCAAAAATACCACATTTAAGGTATTGATGCAAATTTTATTGCTTAACAAGCGTTAAGAATATTTGTTTCTAGAACTTAACCTGATAGGTGCTAAATCTCAAATCGGGCTTGTAATAATCCGTCGAGATAATCTGGGCACCACTTTTCCAAGCAGAATTGAAACGTGTGTAGTCGTTTTTTCGAGATTCGATAGTTCCAGCATCTGCGCGCGTTCGAACAATATAGGTTTTGGTTATTTGCTGGATTTCTTCCTCGTGTCCAAAGGGGTCATTTTTAATAACAAAAGCTGTATTTTCTTCTCCGGGGTTTCCATAAACGAACATTGGTCGATTCAATTCATTTGAAAGATAAAGTTCATCCTGATTTCCTTCAAGTATGAAAATAAATTTACCTAAACATTCCTTTTTCGCTGGCCATCCATTCTGCGTTAATCGCTCGCGTATGTTTTGAGCAGACCCTAATAAATCAATTGGCTTGAAGATATTATCAGGAGATAAAATCGAAAAAATTTCTTTATCAAGTTCATCATAGGCTTGTTTTGAAAAGGGAATAGCCCTCTTAAATCCCAATTTTTTCAAAATCTTCGATTCATTTCCGGGTTGGGAGCCTTTAGCTTCAATGTTAATGAAAATAGGTGAATGATTTGGGTTTTTAGCACTCCAAGATTTTAATTCTAATAATACATCTTTAAAAGTCAAATAGTTGGTTTCATAATCTACGTCGGCAATGTGCAACACTTTAAATCCTGGTTCTTTCATTTTTTTATCTCTCACTTTTTGACGTAAGCCAAAGATGAACATGTTAATCTTTCGTTTCTTGTAGAGACCGCCATTTGGATCATAGTTGATATCAATTTCAATTCCACGAACTCCAAATTGGTCAAATTGCTCAGGAAGTGGTAGATGACCATAATCCAATTGTAGGGGATCGTTTGATTCTCCCAGTTGTTTTTTGAATTTGCTTAAAAAACGAAGAACTTTTTGATTCGGAAAATTTTTATAGCTGTTGTGAGATGCTAAGACACGATATTGATTCAAAGGCAAACTATCTGAATTTTGCCCAAAAATGATTGAATAAAATCCAACGGCGAAATAAACGACTAAAAAACAGATTATTTTCATTGCTAATTCTTATTGTTAAATTTAGAGTTAATTCCCTTTAAATAATCAATTTTAAATTTTTCGAAAGAACTATTTAATGCTGTTCTTAAATTTTAAGATCGCATCTTCGAAATACTTTTTTGATAGACCTGCGATAATAAGTGTTAAGGACAAAGACCCTCCATGCAAGAAAAGAGTGCTCCAGAAAAAATTTAATTCTAATTGTGAAATTATCCCACAAACTGCGGTAACAATCAATAAATGATACATATAAATACCGTACGAAATTTCACCACACCAATTTAGCCATTTGTGATCCAAAATTTTATTCATTTTATTCCTTAGTGCGATTGAACCAATAAAGCATGCAAAAACAAGAGCATTCAAAAGTGTAATCGAGCTTTTTTCATAAATTCCAAATTGTGCTAAAATAGATTCAATCTCTTTATTTAGAAATACAATTGTAAGGATGAGTGTACCAGAGGTATATTGAAATAAACGAAGGATGTTGTGGTTATTTAGTAATGGAATCGACTTGAAAAACAATAGTGCAACTAATGCTCCTAGGCTCATTGATTCCATTTGCATCATGCGAATAAAATAAACTACCACGGGTGGAAAATGCCCATAAATCGCAAGTTGATTCAATGCGATTTTCAAAATAAGAAATCCAGAAATCCACCAAAATAAATTGCGCTTAATCCATTTTATGAAAGGCCCCCAGATCAAATAAAACCATTCCTCAACACCGATTGACCATAATGGTTCTAGTAAATGATTACCATAGTAAAAAGTTGTCAATCCGGGTATAAAAAGTAAAAAATAAGGCAGGGCGCTTAAGGGATTGTAAGGTAACTGATACTGGATTTTAAAAATGAAAATCACCATTGGTTGTAATACCAATCCAATAGTTAGAAGTAAAAAATAGAGCGGCCAAATGCGAACAATTCTCTTCCAATAAAAATGTTTAACGTTGATTTTATTGGTTGTATTTTTCTCTTTAAGTAAAAGATAGGTTATTAAGAACCCGCTTAATACAAAGAAAAAAGTAACAGCATTTTGTCCGTTCCGAAAAAAAGAAATGGAATGCAGATTGAATTGTGAACTTGCCTCGCGAATAGATTCGGCATGTCCAACCATCACGAGTAAAGCCGCAAAAAAGCGAAAAGAATTAAAACGATAAAAATGAGCAATCTGTTTATTCACTTAGACATCTAACTGATCAATTAAGGATTGATCTACCAAATTCGGTAATGTTACTTTCAACAATGGCTCAACTTCCATCGCGCGTTTGATTGCAAAGATTGCATTATCATTTCTTGCCCAATTCCGTCGTGCAATTCCATTATTCACGTCCCAATGGAGCATCATCTTTAAGTTTCTATCTGAATCAGCTGATCCGTCTAGTAACATTCCGAAACCACCATTAATCACTTCTCCCCAACCAACACCGCCACCATTGTGAATCGAAACCCATGTCGCTCCGCGAAAACTGTCTCCAATTACATTTTGTATGGCCATGTCTGCTGTGAATCTTGAACCATCGTAAATATTCGAGGTTTCTCTATAAGGTGAATCCGTTCCCGAAACATCGTGGTGATCACGTCCCAAAACAATCGGTCCGATTTCTCCTTTTGTAATTGCTTGGTTAAAAGCTTCAGCTATTTTCATTCTTCCTTCGGCGTCTGCATAAAGAATACGAGCCTGAGAACCAACTACTAACTTATTTTCCTGTGCTCCTTTGATCCATTGAATGTTGTCGGCCATTTGTTGTTGAATTTCAACAGGACTATTTTTCATCATTTCTTCTAAAACTTGACATGCAATTTCATCCGTTTTTTGAAGATCCTCTGGTTTACCTGATGCACAAACCCACCGAAATGGTCCAAAACCAAAATCGAAGCACATCGGGCCTAAAATATCCTGAATGTAAGACGGATATTTGAAGTCAATTTTGTTATCTGCCATAACCTCTGCCCCAGCTCTTGATGCCTCAAGCAGAAAAGCATTTCCATAATCAAAGAAATAAGTTCCTTTTATGGTGTGTTTATTCACCGCTGCTGCATGACGTTTTAAACTTTCATGAACGAAAGATTTGAACTTTTCAGGTTCATTTGCCATCATGTCATTGGCTTCATCAAATGAAAGTCCTACTGGGTAATACCCACCTGCCCAAGGATTGTGAAGAGACGTTTGATCTGAACCCAAGTCAATATTGATTCCATCTTCAAAGAATTTTTCCCAAACATCTACTACGTTGCCTAAGTAGGCGATCGAAACCACTTCTTTAAGCTCTTGGGCTTTCTTGACGCGAACTGAAAGCTCATCTAAGTTGTCAATGATTTCATCAACCCAACCTTGTGAATGGCGCGTATGAGCAGCTTTCGGATTTACTTCTGCGGTTACAGAAATAACCCCAGCAATATTTCCTGCTTTTGGCTGAGCACCTGACATTCCTCCTAATCCTGCAGTAACAAAAAGTTTTCCTTTGATGTCGTCACGATTTTTGGCTATTCTTCTGATAGCATTTAGCACTGTAATCGTTGTGCCGTGAACAATTCCTTGAGGACCGATGTACATGTAGGAGCCAGCTGTCATCTGACCATATTGTGTTACACCGAGCGCATTGAATTTCTCCCAATCATCCGGTTTGGAATAGTTTGGTATCATCATTCCGTTTGTAACAACCACGCGCGGTGCATTTTTATGAGAAGGAAATAAACCCATCGGATGACCAGAATACATAACCAAAGTTTGTTCATCAGTCATTTCAGCTAGGTATTTCATTGTCAAACGATACTGAATCCAGTTTTGGAATACCGCACCGTTACCACCATAGGTTATCAATTCATGTGGGTGTTGAGCAACAGCATAATCCAAGTTATTTTGAATCATCAACATGATTGCTTTTGCTTGTTGAGATTTTCCAGGGTAATCCTCAATTGGCCGCGCGAACATTTTGTATTCTGGTCGATAGCGATACATATAAATTCGACCGTAAAGTTTTAATTCTTCGATAAAATCTTTTGCTAATTCTTTGTGATGCTCCTTCGGAAAATATCGTAGCGCGTTTTGGACAGCTAGTTTTTTTTCGGCAAGAGATAAAATTTCCTTTCTTTTCGGTGCGTGGTTTACAGAATCATCGTAAGGTTTCTTGTTTGGAATTTCATTTGGTACACCTTGAAGAATTTCATCTTTAAATGCCTGACTGCTCATGATTTTTATTTTGAGCAAAGGTAAGAAAAGTCTAATACTTCAAAACAACGAAGCCATGTTTCTCAACTTCTTTTCCTCCTTCAAATGTTGTATTAATCTTGTAAAAATAAGTTCCTTCATCGACAAGTTTTCCATCCATTGTTTTGCCATTCCATGCACCTGCGGGGTCGTCGTATTCGAAAATTAAATTTCCCCATCGATTTAGAATTACACAATTGTATTTTTCAATCCCGCTGTAATTAACAAAAAACTCATTATTTCCTGCTGTTGAAGATAATACAAATATATTCGGGACTTCTAGGTCACAAGGTTTAACTCCAATGGTTGAAGTGTCATTTAACGTGTAACAGGCATTTGAAATTGTTAGAACGTAATTTCCATTTTCATTAACTGCCCTTGTCGGAATATTCGATCCATTGTCCCAAAGTGCGTTAATCACTGGATTATATCCTGCTTGAAGTGGTTGAGAATTTACAATCAAAGGCTCTAATAATACTCCTGCGCCAAGACAAAGTGTTGTATCTAGTAGCTCAACAAATATTAGTGGTTGAAACTCAATTGAAGCCGTTAGGGTGTCGCTACAGAAATTATCTACATAGCTTATTTCGTATATTCCAGCTACTGATGAAGAAACAGCTGGATTGTTGGAATTAGGGTTTGAAAAATGAATGCATGTATCTTGTGCGAACCAAGATCCTCCTGCAAATGCTGTTGTACCTTGAATTTGTGTCTCAAAAAAACATGCCAATGAGTCAACGTTGATTGTGGGAGTTGGAACAACGTTTAACGAAACAGTCGTATCATAGGCACAACCAAAATTATCTACAACATTATAAGTATAGAAGGTATTTCCCGTTACATTGGGTTGAATCACGATTAATGTGTCTGTCATTGCCGAAATAATACTCGGGTCGTTACTCCAAAAATCATCTACAATTGTGTTCTGATATCCTTCAGATTCAGGATATAGGGAGGAGTTAAAATAAATTCCCCACTGAAAGATATAACCATCATCTATACCTTGATTGTCTTGAACTGTTATTGTCCATTGACCATTTACAGGACAACCTATAAAATCGTTGAAATTTCCATCAGGTAAATAAACACCATTTGTATCCATGGAAATATTATTGCCAGTCGTTCCGTTTGGAAGAAATTGACCTAAACTGTTATAGTCGTTAGGAATCGTATTGTTTATGTTCTCTTCATCGCACATTGTTCCCAATGTAGCATTGGTAGGTGAGAAGCAGTATGTCCATACTGGACTGCCAGGAGCCCCGCCGTCCATATTTGTATCGTTACCCAAAAATGTTCCTATACCATTTCCACAGCCTCCCGGAACTAACTCATTCCAACCAAATGGTGTTTGATTATAGGCGTTCATTAGAGACACTGTGGTTCCATTGGGGCAGGTTAATGCGATTTCAATGTCGCCCATGTAGGAGTGCTCAATGTCAATGCACAATTCATCAATATCTGCAGCGGATGTTATGGTTGCACTTGTGTCAAATCCTGAGATTCCAACTGAAGACTGATAGGATTGTCCGGCGCCATCTGGCAAAAAGGTAAGGCCAGCAAAAATGCCGCCAATTAAGAAGTCCCCACCGGGAACTTGAACTCCAACGGTATCCGTATTTGTGACCCCTCCAACAAGTACTGTGTTTTGTCCAAGACATACAGTGTCTTCTAATGGACCTGTTCCTGTAAACAATGGTTGTTGCGAAACCCGAATTTTACACGTAATTCTTTCTGATTGAGGAAAATCATCTGTAATTCTGAGGTCTACATAGTAACCTGCTCGCTGAGTAGGTTTAAACCAGATCGAATCATTGTTCGGGTATGGAAGTCCAGCGATTGTCCATTCGTAATCACAGTTCGAAACGTTTTGTGAATAACCACTATTTGTTGATTCGAATGAATATGGAAAGGATGGTTTCGCGATAAGAAGTACCGAATCCTCAAGACAAATGTCAACAAATCCCGTATCAGCAGGATTCAAAATATTCGGACCAGTGCCATATTTATATGCTTCTAAGTGCGGTTCGAATGGTTGGGGAAAATTTCCACATGCAACATTTGCTACCCATCCTGTTCCTTCATTTGCACCGTCGCTAACGAATTGAACGGTCAAACATCCGGATGGATTATTCGCAAAAGAAGCTTGAACATAAAAACCAAGCGGATTCGTTGCAGAATTGTAAGCCCCTAATAGCGGAGCATTTGTGTTCGGCCCGTCATAAATAAATAAAGTATCACTTGAATGAATGTTAAATTCAAAACCAATATTGGTGGCAAATGCAATTGATACTTTCGTTCCTTGTAAAGGATCCGGACACAAAACCAAGGTTTCATTCGTATTTGGAGCATAATTAGACGCTCCATCAATGAAGTTTGTACCCGGGTTGCCTGATGGCACTATTGCGCCGCAATCGAGAGGATTGGCTTGGTTGTAATCAGGATCTGTTAAATTAATGGTAATTTGCGCATTTGCAGAAAGACAAAAGAACAATAAGAAAATTGTAAAAAATCTCATAAAACAATTTATTTCAGATTATTTTTTTCTAGGTTTAGAACGTAAAGACTTTTTACAACTAAAAGCTCTTTTTTGCCAGAAACGATGAAGTATTGAGTAGCGTCTTTAATTTTTAGCCCTAAATCTGTAAAACGCAAGGTCCCGGAATCAGAAGGTAAAACAATTGTTGTAAATTGTTTCGTGTCTTTCCCCTCAGGTATCGAAACTTTATAACAAGCGTGATCGATAGCATATTCTAAAACCGATAAATCTTTATCGTTGAATGATTCAAGTTCAATTTTGGTGTAACTTTTTAATAATTCTTTTGAGAAATTCTTTTGAGCAAATGTCAGGTTGTAAAAAGAAATACAAAGTGTAACTAGAATTAGTTTTTTTAGTTTCATAAAGTCAAATATTTTGTTAGACATTTAAGTCGTTGAAAAGTTGCATCTTTTGTTCAAATATTTCAAGAATCAACTAAGATAATAAAACTTAGTTTTGTTTCGAATTTTTAAGTAAAAAAATGAATAATTTAGAATTGCGAAAAATCGCCTCTCAAGTAAGAAGAGACATTGTTAGAATGGTAGCTGCTGTTAATTCTGGGCACCCAGGTGGCTCATTGGGCTGTGCTGATTTCCTTACATTTTTGTACTTTGAATGGATGAATTTTAATTCGAAAGAATTTTCAATGGATGGAAAAAATGAAGATTTGTTTTTTCTTTCAAATGGACATATTTCGCCTGTTTGGTATAGCGTATTGGCGAGGGCTGGTTATTTTCCTGTAAATGAACTTAATACATTTCGAAAGTTATCCTCCCGATTACAAGGTCATCCTTCTACAGATAAGAAATTACCAGGCATCAGAATGGCATCGGGCTCACTTGGACAAGGCCTATCCGTTGGAATAGGTGCTGCACAAGTGAAAAAATTAAACGGAGATGATTCTATCGTTTACACCTTACACGGAGATGGTGAATTACAAGAAGGTCAAATTTGGGAAGCTGCAATGTATGCCGCTGCAAACAAGGTAGATAATATCATTGCAACGATTGATTACAATGGTCGACAAATTGATGGAGATGTAGATGATGTGCTTTCGCTTGGTAACCTAGAATTAAAATGGCAAGCTTTTGGATGGGAAGTTTTCAATATGAATGGTCATGATTTCGAAAATATGCGTTCTGTCATGAATGAGGCAAAGAATTTTTGCGGAAAAGGCAAGCCGGTTGTAATCATTATGAAAACTGAAATGGGACAGGGAATAGATTACATGATGGGAACGCATAAATGGCATGGTTCTGCGCCAAATGCGGAACAACTCCAGGTAGCATTGAATCAATTAGAAGAAACTTTGGGAGATTATTAGTGAGAAACTTATTTTTCATATTATTTCTATCATCATTTGGACTAACTTTTAGTCAGAAAACAACTCGGATTCTCTTTATTTTGGATGCCTCCAATTCGATGAATTTGGATTGGGACAAACAAACCCGGATGGATGCCGCAAAGGAAATTTTAATTCAATCTGTTGAAAAACTACGCGGTGTTCCAAACTTAGAAATCGCACTGCGGGTTTACGGACATCAGTCCGAAGTCACAAACACTTATCAGGACTGCGCCGACACGAAACTAGAAGTGCCATTTGCCGCAAATACCGTTGATGCAATCCAAGCAAAAGTTCGAACAATTCGAGCAAAAGGCGCAACACCAATTGCTCGTTCTTTAGAAGCTTCTGCAGGTGATTTTCCAGATACGTTAGCTAGGAACTTTATTATTTTAATTACTGATGGACTTGAATCTTGTGATAACGACCCTTGTTTGATCGCTAAAAAGCTAAAAGACAAAGGCGTGAAAGTTACTCCCTTCGTTATTGGTTTAGGTATGGATTTGTCGTACCTTGAAAAATTCAAGTGTATTGGTTCCTATTCAGACGCAGAAAGTAAGGATGCGTTCAAAGTTGTTTTGTCGAATGTTATCTCCAAAGCACTTTTGAATACAACGGCACAAATCAATTTGAATGATATTTCAAAAAAACCAACCGAAACGAATGTTACCATTTTTCTTTACGAAGCAGGAACGCAAAACTTAAAGTATACCTTGACGCATACAATTAATCGCTACGGAAATCCAGATACACTTATTTTGGATCCAAATCTGAAATACGATATTGTCGTGAACACGCTTCCTAAAATTGAAAAGAAAAATGTCGCGCTCCAAAAGTTTACACACAACATCATTCAAATCGACGCTCCTCAAGGATTTATAAAATTGATTTCAACTAAAAATATCAATAACCCAAATTACAATATGCGTGTTTCGTTGAAAGATCATCCTCAAACACTCAATTCACAAACGTTCAATTCAGTCCAAAAATACTTGGTTGGAACCTACGATGTTGAAATTTTTACTTTGCCGAGAACTTATCAGCGTGTTGAAGTAACACAATCCAAAACGACAATCATTGATGTAATTGCATCGGGAACGTTTAATTACACTGCAACGAAAGGATTAGTCGGCCAAATTTTTGTAGATAAAGGAAATAATTCATTTGAATGGGTTTGTAATCTGGAAGATGGATTGAAAGAAGGAAAATGGACACTTCAGCCTGGGAATTACAAGGTTATTTATCGGGAAAAAGAGCAAAAGTCAACGGCCTACACGAAGGAAAAAAGTTTTAAAATCGAATCAAATCGAACACTGAATATAAATTTATAGAAAATGGAAATAGAAGTACTTGGAAACAAAGACACGCGATCAGGTTTTGGAGAAGGATTGGCAGAATTGGGTAGAAAAAACCCTAATGTGGTTGCACTTTGTGCCGATTTAATTGGATCACTCAAAATGGATGCCTTCAAAAATGAGAATCCAGATCGTTTTTTTCAAGTTGGAATCGCTGAAGCAAATATGATTGGTTTAGCGGCAGGAATGACAATCGGAGGTAAAATTCCTTTCACGGGTACGTTTGCCAATTTCTCAACAGGACGGGTTTACGACCAAATTCGTCAGTCGGTAGCTTATTCCCAAAAAAACGTAAAAATTTGTGCTTCGCATGCCGGATTGACTCTTGGCGAGGATGGTGCAACACATCAGATTTTAGAAGATATAGGTATGATGCGTATGCTTCCAAACATGACTGTAATCGTTCCCGCAGATTTTAACCAAACCAAACAAGCAACAATCGCCATTGCAGATCACCAAGGACCTGTTTACTTGCGTTTTGGCCGTCCTGTAATGCCGATTTTTGTAAAACCAGATGCCAAATTCGTAATCGGAAAAGCGGATGTTTTGAATGAAGGAACAGATGTCACCATAATCGCATGTGGACACTTAGTTTGGAAATCGATTGAAGCAGTTAAAACGTTGGCTGAACAAGGAATTTCGGCGGAATTAATTAATATGCACACCATCAAACCTTTGGATGAAGAAGCGATTTTAAAATCGGTGTCGAAAACTGGTTGCGTTGTTACTGCTGAAGAACATATGATGCACGGCGGATTGGGCGATGCAGTTGCTCAAGTTTTAGCAAGAAATTTACCATCTCCTCACGAATATGTGGCAGTAAACGATTCATTTGGTGAAAGCGGAACGCCCATGGAATTAATGGCGAAATATGGAATTGATACGATAAATGTGGTTGATGCCGTGAAAAAAGTGATTGGGAGGAAGGGGTGATTTTGGATTGCAGATTCACGTTTTAGTTGCGAACGACCGAGTTACGAACTAAAGGTTAGCAATTCGCAATTTATACCCTTTCCAAATAAATTAAAAATCTGCTTTGCAATCCACTAACATTTTTTCCCTACTAATCGGATGCGTAAACTCAATTTCTGCCGCGTGCAAGTGCAGACGATTCGCTTTTGTTCCGTATAAATCATCACCAACTATTGGGCAATTCAAGCCCAAATGATGCGCAGCGTGCACACGCAATTGATGCGTACGTCCAGTGATTGGATAAAATTTTATCCTCGTTTTGTTATCTTTTATCTCTAAAACTTTAAACTCCGTTAGCGCATTTTTCCCATGCTCGTAACAAACCATCTGCTTCGGACGATCTTCTAAATCAACACGTAAAGGCAAATCGATGTTTCCTTCTTTTTCGTTTACAATTCCATCTAAAAGTGCCATGTAGGTTTTTCTGACTTTTCGTTGAATGAATTGATTTTGCAAATGTTTGTATACTGATTCTGTCTTTGCAACCAACAATAATCCGGAAGTTGACATGTCTAATCGATGAACGAGAAGCGGTCCGGTAGCTAATGGATAATCGATTTTGATTCGCTCCAAAACAGAATCCTTTAATTCTTTGCCAGGAACCGAAAGAAAATCAGCAGGTTTGTTAACCAATAACAACCATTCATCTTCAAAAACAATTTCCAAGTCCTTAACTTCAGCTTGCGAAAGCATTGGATTTTTTTCTATTTCTAATCCTTCCAGCATGTGTTCTAAAATAGGTTCGCATTTTCCTCGACAAGCAGGGTAAAATTGCTTATGAACACGAACTTCTGAGTCCGGAGACATTCCCCACCAAAATTCGGCCATGCAAATTGGTTTAAAATCATGTAAAAAAGCATATTGAAATAATTTTGGTGCTGCACATTCTCCTGCTCCTGCCGGTGGGACTTTGAAAACAGTTTTACTAAATATTTCCAATAAACTTTGATTCTGTTTTTTTGAATTCAAAAACTTATACTCTCTGAAAATTGCTTGTTGAAGCACAGCAGATTTAGTTGCTCGAAGTTCCTTTAATTCTCGCAGTTCTCCATATGTATTCTGTTCCAGTTCACTGATTTCATGAGCAAGAGATTTCTTTAACCTTTTAAATTCCAATTGCTGCGAAATGCTCTCAGTTTTTAACAGTTCATTTAACTTCTCAAATTCAACTTGAGAAAGGTTATTAATGTTTTCTTGCCGAATTTGATCGCGTTTCTGTTTTTCGGATTTTAAGAATGACTTAAATTGATTGATTTTTTCTTCGTTTTCTGTTTTTCTCTTATCCAAGAATTGAATTGCATAACAATATTCTTTTGAATTTTCAATAAACTCAATTTTTCTATTCAGTTCATTCAATTCAATTTCTCCTTTTTTGAAAAACCCATCTTCTTGTAAAATGTCGAATACAGGCGGAACAAAACCTTCATGGTGATTTTGATCGCCCAATTTCCCTGAAAATGCAGCTAAATAACCAATCTCACCTGAATCATTTTCAACCACCAAAACACCGAACATTTTGCCAATGGCATTTCCTCGATCGGTTTTTCCGATGCCGAAATTATGGTTGTAATTAAAATTCTCAAGTTTCTGTTGAAGATCCTTGACCGCCTTAATTGCCAGAGGATGTGGATCGTAATAAAAAGGATAATCTAGTTTTTCTGGTAAAATAAGTTCTGATGAATTATCTTTTAGAGGAATGAAACAGGAAAGAGACTTATGATTCTCAGAACTCATTTATTTGGCAGACGCTTTGAAAATACTTTTCAAAAAACGTCCAATTTGGTTTCGAAATAAAAAAATGAGAATTAAATAGGGAATAATCATCAAATAAAGGATCCCAAAGTTGATATTCGTTCCAAACGAAGCTTCATCTGCAGTGCTTCCTTGTTCAGCAAGGAGTTTACACTGAGAACACCCTTGACTGAAAACATGAACGGTTAACAGAAAACAAGAACAGAAAAACAAACTGAATTTTAACTTCATAATTGATATCTAACTGACTACAAAATTAAGTAAGATTCAATCCAAATCAAAATAATTAATTTTGTGTAATGATTTATAGAATTTTTGCTGCATTACTTTTTTCGTTCCTTTTCGTTTCCTGCGGTGATTCGAATAAAAATGTAAAACCAATTCACTTTACAGGACTTCAACTCGATAGTGTGTTAAAGCTTTATCCCGATAGTGTTGATTTGCTTGTTCGTCATGGAAATGAAGCTATACAAGAATTACGTTATGAATTAGCAATGGCAGATGGTGCTAGAGCTTATCGTTTGGATAGTTCAAGATTAGACACAAGATTGCTTTATGCAGTTGCTTTATTGAATAAACCCAATCAGTCTACGGATGATATTTTAAGGGCTCAAAAACAGTTTAAATTCATCATTAAAAAAGATGCTAAAAATCCAAAAGCTTTGGTTGGATTAGCAACCACATATAGTTTCTTACAAGATAATGAAAAAGCTTTTAAATACATCAATCAAGCATTGCGAATCGACCCTAAATTCAGAGATGCTTATTTATTGAAAGGAAGTATCTATCGTAATCTTGGAAACTTTGAACGAGCAGTTTCATCCTATGAGACCGCGGTACAGCAAGATCCTAAATTCACCGTTGGTTATTTGTGGCTTGGTTCGCTCTATGAAAGTATTCAAGACCCAATTTGTATTGAGTACTACACAACTGCTTATCGCCTTGAACCCAAAAATCCGGATGTAATGTACTCGCTGGCATATGCGAAACAACTTTTTGGAAAGGAGTCCGCTGCAAAGTCCCTCTATCGAAAAATGATTCAAATAGATAGCACGTATTTTATTGCTTATTTCCAAATTGGTTATATGAAGCAGTTTTCTGAAAATGAACCAGATAGCGCCATGTATTACTATGAAAAGGTTATTGACATTGAGCCGCGGCACGTTGAATCATATCACAACATGGGAATGATTTATGAAGAAAAGAATGATATTACAAACGCATTGTTTTCCTACTCCAAGGCACTGAAAAATAATCCAAATTTTGAGCTGACGAAAGAAAGGGTTGCAATCTTAAAGAAAAAACGTTGAACCGCATAGAAAAAATCAGTTCGTTAATTGGAGATGTTGCTATTCCATTAATGGGATACCTTTTCTGGAATTGGAATCTTTACTTTATCCTATTATTTTTTATTCTAGACCAACTAGTCAGAGTATTATTTTTACCACAACGATTGAAATTAACCCAAGAAGCGAATTTAGCTCGAACTAAAATTTTTGTGCGTCAGTTGGTAATCTTTTTAATCGAATTAACGGTCATTCATTCAGCGGTTTATTTACATCAAAGCGACATCCATTTTTGGCAAGAGTTTAAATCGTTTTTGTCATATAAAGACATGGGAATTGCACAAGGATATATTCTACTTCCCCTCATTTTGGTGGGTGAATGGATGCGCATTAGCAATGAGAAAAAGTTGGGGGTAATAGGAGAAAGACAAATGGCAATTATTCAAATAAACAAAAGAAATGGTCTTTTAAGGATTGGGTTCTTCGCACTTTTAACTGGTCTAAATTCTTTTGTCTTTATTCCTCAAGTGTTGCTCGTTTTTCTATTTTTGGGCTTTATTGCCTTGCTTGTTTTCTATTAATTTTTGAATTTCCATTTATTCACAAAAAGGCTTCAATCAAAGTTTGATTTTACTTGTTAACTTTGTGCAAAACGATACTTATGACGACAATTAAAATCGGTAAAGATATTTCTGGAGATAACTCAATTGGGCTTATTCTTGGAAAAGGGGCGGCCAAAAAGAATCTGTTTGCAGAATATATTTCGAAAGATGCGTTAGAACGCTTTTTAAATTCGGAAAAGAAATTCGACTATCTGAAACTTGAAAATCGATTTATTTTCATGGTCAAAGATGATCAAAAAGCTGAAGAATTGAGAATCGTTGGCTCAAAAATTCAAGCGCTGATCGCCGAAACAGATGAGCAAATTGCGCTACTGGGAAAAGAAAAAGCAGTCCTTTATTTAGCGGAAGGAATTGCGCTTGCCAATTACCAGTTCAATCGTTTTTTTACCAAAGCAAAGGAAAACAAGTTTGCTACAATTTTAGTTAGTGAAGAAGTTGATACAGATAAAATCAATGAACTGAACAATACCATCAAAGCAGTTTATTGGACAAGAAATGTTGTAAATACCCCAGTTTCACATCTTAATGCATCTCAATTAGCTGAGGAAGTTGTTGGTTTAGGGAAGGAAGCCGGATTTTCAGTTCAAGTTCTCGAAAAAACCCAAATCGAATCCTTAAAAATGGGGGGCTTACTCGCTGTGAATAAAGGTTCGATAGACCCACCAACATTTACGATTGCGGAATATAAACCGAAGAAAATTAAAAACAAAAAACCAATTGTCTTAGTTGGAAAAGGGGTTGTCTACGACACAGGTGGATTGAGTTTAAAGCCTACGCCAGGCTCAATGGACACCATGAAAAGCGATATGGCTGGCGCCGCTGCAGTAGCTGGAGCAATTTATCTCGCTGCTTTGCAACAATTGCCAATTCATATTATTGCTTTAATTCCTGCAACAGACAATCGACCAGGAGGCAATGCCTACACTCCGGGTGATGTGATAACGATGTTCGATGGCACAACCGTTGAGGTTTTAAATACAGATGCAGAAGGAAGAATGATTTTGGCTGATGCTCTGGCTTATTCTGGCAAGTTTAATCCTGAGGTTGTAATAGATGCAGCTACGCTAACAGGAGCAGCTGTTAGAGCAATTGGAACAGAAGCAAGCATCATCATGGGAAATGCAAAAGATTCGTATTTTGAAAGTCTTGAGAAAGCTGGAAACGAAACCCATGAGCGCGTCGTTCGCTTTCCTTTTTGGGATGACTACAAAGAGCACATGAAATCTAAAATTGCAGATTTAAAAAATATTGGAACCGCTAATGCAGGAATGATTTCGGCCGGAAAATTTTTAGAACATTTTTGTAAATCACCTTACATTCACATGGATGTTGCTGGTCCAACTTGGCTCGACTCAAAAGAAAACTACCGAGGATTCGGTGGCACGGGAGCAGGAGTAAGGTTATTGTTTGAATTTTTCAAAACACACTATTTGTAATGGAAGGAAATAAGGATTTATTGAGGGTCGGAATAACCATAGGTGATGTGAACGGCATTGGTCCAGAAATCATCATTAAGGCATTGAAAGATAATCGTATTCTAACAGATTTCACTCCGGTAATCTATGCTTCTTCAAAAGTCATTTCGTTTTACAAGCGTATTTTGAACGTTCAAGATTTCAATTACAATATTTGTAAAACAGCAGATGAAGTCCAATCAAAGAAAATAAATTTGGTCAATGTTTGGAATGATGAGTTTGAAATTAAACCCGGTGATTCAAATGATTTGGGAGGGAAATTTGCTTTTAAATCATTAGAGGCAGCTACTAACGATATTGCTACAGGTAAGATTGATGTTTTGGTTACAGCTCCGATTTCTAAAGATAATATCCAAAAGGCTGGATTTCAATTTCCAGGACATACGGAATATTTAGCTGATTTATCTGGAGTTAAGGATGCATTAATGATTCTTGTTTCTCCTTTTTTACGCGTGGCGCTTGTAACAACCCATTTGCCGTTAAAGGACATTAGTTCGACTTTGAATAAGCAATTGATTTTGAATAAAATAAAGCAATTTGAGAATAGTTTAAAAAAAGATTTCAATATTCAACGACCAAGAATTGCCGTTTTTGGGCTGAACCCTCATGCGGGCGAGAATGGAAAAATTGGAAGTGAAGAACATGAATTTATTCTTCCTGCCATATCCGCAGCAAAAAATGAAAATATTTTAGCTTATGGTCCTTTTGCAGCAGATGGCTTTTTTGGCTCAGAAGTTAAAAATCAATTTGATGGAATTTTAGCGATGTATCATGATCAGGGGCTTGCTGCTTTTAAAGCTTTAGCATTTGATGATGGCGTAAATTTCACTGGAGACCTTCCAATCGTCCGAACTTCACCTGATCACGGAACTGCATTTGACATTGCGGGCAAGAATAGTGCCTCTGAACAATCATTCAGAAGTGCTATTTACTTGGCAATAGATATTTTTAAAAACAGAAGATTTTTAAAGGAAATTTCTGCAAATGCTCTACCGATTAATACAGACGAAAAACATAAAAAAGATTCAAATCGCGAAGAGTAGTATAGTTTTTTTTCTTTTCAAATAAAATTATTACATTTGCCGTCCGATTTTTTCGATTATTTGGAATCAAATGACAAGTTCCTTTATTATACCATTTGTAGGATTAAAAATAGGAAAACATGAATTTGAGTTTGATATCGATGATTCGTTCTTTGAAACATTGTCCTATTCCTTGATTGAAAAAGGAAAACTGAAAGTATGGTTAGATTTAGAAAAAAAAGACACCATGCTGTTAGCCTCCTTTTTTATCGATGGATTTGTTGAAATGGATTGTTCGAGATGTAACGATTCAATGAATGCTAAAATTGAAGGTGAATTGGAAATTATTTACAAATTCGGTCATGAGACCTATGAAGATGAAAATTTAATTGTCATTTCTCCAGATAGTTATGAAATTGATGTTACTCAACCAATTTATGAGTTGATAATAGTCTCGATTCCAGTTCGTCCAATTCATGAAGAAGGAGAATGTAATGAAGAAATGGTTAAGTTGATTGAAAAATATCAAACAAAACCAAAAGATAATGATGATACAGATCCTCGGTGGTCTGCTTTGAAAAATTTAAATTGATAATTATAAGTTATGGCACATCCTAAACGAAAAATTTCCAAAACGCGTCGCGACAAACGCAGAACGCACAAGAAAGCAGTTGCGAGTAATGTTGCTACTTGTCCTACAACAGGTCAGCCTCATTTATTTCACCACGCGCACTGGCACGAAGGGAAATTATACTACAAAGGAAAAGTAGTAGCAGAAAAAGAGGTAGCTGCTGAATAATTCAAAATCGATTTTCCGGTAAATGAGGATCGGTCTTGATGTTTCGGGTGGTGATTTTGCTCCAGAAGCGAATCTCGATGGTGCCATCTTGGCTCAGAGGGAACTACCTGACTACGTGAAAATTTTTCTGATTGGAGATGCACCAGTAATTTCAAATTGGTTAAATTCTCGTGAAATTTCATCGGGCATCTTCGAGATAGTGCATGCTCCGGATGTGATAACTTTTCACGATCATCCCACTCGCGCCATCCCTCAAAAACCGAATAGTTCAATCGCTGTTGGCTTTGAAATGCTTTCCAGCGGCAAATTGGATGTTTTTGCAAGTACAGGAAATACTGGTGCTATGCTTGTTGGTTCCATGTATAAATTAAATACAGTTCCCGGAATCATTCGTCCATGCATCACTTCAACACTCCCTGCAATTGATGGTTCTAAAACAATTTTATTAGACGTAGGTTCGAATGCTGATTGTAAGGCGGATGTTCTTTATCAATTTGCAGTGCTTGGGGCTCTTTATTCAAAACATGTTCACGGTATTGAAAACCCACGTGTTGCGTTATTGAACATTGGAGAGGAAGAGTCCAAAGGAAATTTATTGACTTTGGCTGCTTATAAGCTTCTTCAAGAATCAGATGAAATTAATTTTACTGGAAATTTAGAGGGCAGAGACCTTTTCATGGGAAAAGCAGATGTTATTGTTTGTGATGGATTTACAGGTAATGTAGTTTTAAAAGAAGCTGAAGGGATTTACACCTTAATGAGAAAAAGAGGTATTCGAGATGAGTATTTTGATCGATTCAACTACGAAAATTATGGAGGAACTCCGATTTTAGGTGTGAAAGGGAATGTCATCATTGGTCATGGTATTTCCAATGATATTGCAGTAAAGAATATGATATTACATGCCTACGAGGTTTCAAGTTCAGGATTGGCGAATAAAATAAACGAAGCATTTAACTAACTTATGAATAAAATTACTGCTGCAATTACTGGAGTTCAAGGATATGTTCCAGAACACGTATTGTCCAACGAAGACTTAGCTAAAATAGTTGACACTTCGGATGAATGGATTACAACAAGGACAGGTATCAAGGAACGTCGAATCATGAAAAATGGCGCGTCATCTGACATGGCCGCAGAAGCAGTAAAAGCTTTATTAGCGAAAACAAATACAGACCCCCTAGATATTGATTTAGTAGTTTTGGCTACTGTTACTCCAGATTATCCATTTCCAAGTACGGCTAATGTTCTATGTGATAAAACAGGCATGACAAATGCTTGGGGATTTGATTTAATTGCAGCTTGTTCGGGTTTTATTTATGCACTTTCCACAGGAGCTCAATTTATTGAAACGGGCAGATATAAAAAAGTTGTAGTTGTTGGTGTTGATAAAATGACTTCGATTTTGGATTATCAAGATCGAACAACTTGTGTTATTTTCGGCGATGGTGCTGGAGCTGTTCTGCTCGAACCGAACCATGATGGTTTAGGTATTCAGGATTTTATTCTTAGAAGTGATGGCTCAGGTCGAGAATATTTGGTGCAACCTGCAGGGGGCTCAGTTAATCCACCTACACATGAAACAGTTGAAAATAGAATGCACTTTGTCAAACAGGAAGGAAAACAAGTGTTTAAATTTGCTGTGACGAATATGGCTGAAGTTTCAGCTGAAATAATGGATAAAAATAATTTATCGAGTGAGGATGTTGATTGGTTGGTTCCGCATCAGGCGAATTTACGAATCATAGATGCTACTGCAGATCGTATGGGACTTCCTAAAGAAAAGGTCATGATAAACATTCAAAAATATGGTAATACCACTGCTGGAACGTTACCTTTGTGTTTATGGGATTACGAAAAGCAACTTAAGAAAGGAGATAATTTAATTCTTTCGGCTTTTGGAGGTGGTTTTACTTGGGGTGCCGTTTACTTAAAATGGGCCTACAATTCTTAAAAAACTTAAATTTGCATATTAAACTGTAATTATGAATATAGAAGAAATAAAGGATTTAATAAAATTGGTTTCTAAAAGTGGAATCGGAAAAGTAGCTATTGAAAGCGAAGGTTTTAAAATTGTTATTAAAGGAGGCGGAAGTGCAACTTCAGATCCTATTTACGTTCAGGCACCACAAGCTGTTGCTGTTCAGCCTATACCTGCGCCTGCACCAGTTGTTGCTAGCGCCCCAGTTGCAACCAATAATGGTTCTGCTGCTCCGATTGCAAGTTCTGAGACTTCAGATGATGCAAAATATGTTACAGTTAAATCTCCAATGATAGGAACATTCTATCGAACGCCAGGGCCTGATAAGGATCCTTTTGTAAACGTAGGTTCTACAATTCAGAAGGGAGATAAATTGTGTATTATCGAAGCAATGAAGACGTTTAATGAGATTGAAGCAGAAATCTCAGGAAAAATTGTTAAAGTTCTTGTTGATAATGCAAGCCCAGTTGATTATGATCAACCATTGTTTTTGGTAGATCCATCTTAATTGGTAGTTAGGATAACGCGTAAAATAATCTTTTATGTTTAAGAAAATTCTTGTAGCCAATCGCGGCGAAATAGCTATGCGTGTAATTCGCACATGCAAAGAAATGGGTATTAAGACTGTAGCGGTATACTCTACTGCAGATAAAGAAAGTTTACCCGTAAGGTTTGCGGATGAAGCTGTTTGTATTGGACCTCCCGTTAGTAAGTTGTCCTATTTATCTATACCAAATATCATGGCGGCAGCTGAAATTACGAATGCTGACGCTATTCATCCAGGGTATGGGTTTTTATCTGAAAATGAAGAATTTTCAAGTGTTTGTCAAAAACATGGAATTAAATTCATAGGTGCCTTACCCGAACAAATTGCAGGTATGGGAGATAAGGCAACGGCGAAAGCAACGATGATTGCGGCTGGTGTGCCTTGCATCCCTGGATCAAAAGGATTGTTGAAAGATTTAAACGATGCCAAAAAAACAGCCAAAGAAATTAAATACCCAGTTATTCTAAAGGCAACCGCTGGTGGTGGTGGAAAAGGAATGCGTATTGTTTGGAAAGAAGAAGATATTGAAGCAGCTTGGGATTCTGCTCGGCAAGAAGCTGGAGCCGCTTTTGGTAACGATGGAATTTACATGGAAAAGTTCATTGAGGAACCACGTCACATCGAAATTCAAATAGCAGGTGATCAATATGGAAATGCATGTCATCTTTCTGAGCGTGATTGTTCCATTCAGCGTCGCCATCAAAAATTAGTGGAAGAAACTCCTTCTCCGTTCATGACGGATGAACTTCGAGAAAAAATGGGTGAAGCAGCAATCAAAGCTGCAAAGGCCGTAAAGTATGAAGGTGTTGGTACTGTTGAGTTTTTAGTAGATAAAAACAGGGATTTTTATTTCATGGAAATGAATACGCGAATCCAAGTAGAACATACAATTACCGAGGAAGTAATTGATTTTGACCTAATTAAAGAGCAAATATTAATTGCCGCGGGGAAACCAATTTCAGGTAAAAATTATTACCCGCACATGCACGCAATTCAATGTCGAATTAATGCGGAGAATCCTTATGCAGATTTTAGACCATCTCCAGGTAAAATAACAGACTATCATTGCCCCGGAGGTCATGGTGTTCGAATTGACTCGCACGTATACTCTGGTTATACAATACCACCAAATTATGATTCGATGATCTCAAAATTGATAGTAGTTGCTCAATCGCGTGAAGAAGCCATATTGAAAATGAAAAGAGCACTTGATGAATATATTATCGAAGGGGTGAAAACGACCATTCCTTTTCATCAGAAATTGATGTCCAATGATGACTTTAACAAGGGAAATTTTACAACAAAGTTTATGGAGACTTTTGAGTTTTAAAAATTTCTCATAATTTTTTAAAAATGAACCGATTTGCGACCCTAAGCTTATCGGTTTTTTTGTGAAAACAACCTATCTTTGAAGGCAACTAAACTATTAACTAAACGTTTTTTTCAGTATGAGGTTCATATTCTACATTATATTTTCATTTTTTATAATAAAATTAAATGCTCAAGTTTATACTTATCAGAATGCAACTAAATTTCATTATGAGATTGTTACCAATGAAAATGATTCAATAAATAAAAGGATCTATCAAGCTGCTTATGACTATAAGAAATTCGATGAAGTACGTTTTCTCGACTCCAGAAGAAATATAAACATTAGTGGTTATAATGCCTATTTAATCTTGTATTCAGCTAATGAGCTTCTAGAAAGATATGGCAAGCAAATTTCGCCTTTTACAATTCTTCCCGATTCAACTTTTCCAGAGGTGGAACTACTATTTACTGAGAATAAGTTTCCTGAGTTTTTAATTATGAAATTAAATTAGTATGAAAACTCTTAAATTTCAGAAAACATTCTTAATTGCATTCTTATTGCTTTTGTATTTGGTTAAAGGTTTAGTATTAACGGCTCAAACCTATACAATGGGGACTTCTCCGGCTGTTAATAATGCTACAATTAATACGTGCGGGGGAACATTTTATGATTCTGGAGGGAATGCAAGTAATTACGGAGATGGGCAATCTTACACAGTTACTTTCTGTTCTGGTACAGCTCAAAATATTTGGTTGGATTTTTCAGTTTTTAATACTGAAAGCGGATGGGATTTTATGTATGTCTACAACGGTGCTAATACAAGTGCTCCTTTAGTTGGAACTTATTCTGGTAGTAATTCCAATTTAGGCTATATTGGCGGTACAAGCACCTGTATTACCCTAAGATTTACAAGTGATCTTAGTGTTAATTTCACAGGATGGGCAGCAACAATTGGCTGTGGTGCTCCTCCGGCTGGAGTATCTGCTCTATGTGTTCCGACCGCTCCAGCGTCAATTCCCGCAGGTTGTTCTGGTGCTGACCCCTTCTGCACGGGTTCCACGGTTACGTTTACAAATTCCACAAATGTTCCAAGTGCGGGAGCATTAAATTGTCTTGCTTCAACCCCAAATTATTCTTGGTATTACTTACAAATACAAAATACAGGTAATATAGACATTGCTATTAACCAAACAAGTAATTCAGGAAATCCAATTGATGTCGACTTTGCCATGTTAGGTCCCTACACGAGCGTGGCATCTGCTTGCTCCAATCCGGCAGGAGGTTGTGTTGAGGATTGCAGTTTCTCGGCTTCCGCTTCAGAAACAGCTAACATTACGAATGCAATAGCGGGACAGGTTTACATGTTATTGCTCACAAATTATTCGAATCAAGCTGGTACCATTACGTTCTCACAAACTGGTGGAACGGGATCTACGAATTGTTCAATTTTACAACCCTGCTCAATATCTGCTTCTTACACTTACAATGGTTGTGGTTCATCAGGAAATATTGGTACAATAACAGCAACTTGGACAGCAGGCACGACAACAGGACATGTTATTAGACTTTATAGTGGAGCAACGTTAGTAAGTACCTATAATGACAATAGCAACGCTTCAAATTCGAATACTTTTACCAGCCTCGCTCCAGGAAGTTACTCGGTTCAAATTACGGCAGCTGACGGTTGCACATCTTCAACGCCAATAACTATTACTGCTCCTACCTCTGTTTCTGGATCTGCTACTGGAACAAGTCCAACATGCGCTGGAGGTACCAACGGATCAATATTAGTCACTGCAAGTGGAGGAACTACTCCATATAATGTAAGTTGGACGGGTGCTGCAACGGGTAGTCCGGCAGGCTCAGAAATTGGATTCAGTGGAGGCACATACACCATTTCAGGAGTGCCATCGGGATCCTATACTGTTACAATCACCGATTTTTCTGGTTGTACCTCGAATATTCCTGTAACAATTGCTTCATTAACTGCCCCAACAGCCAGTGTAACGAGTAGTCCGATATGTTCTGGTCAAAATGGTGTTTTTACAATTACAGGAACACCTAATTCAACTGTAACTTATAACATCAATAGTGGTGCAAGTCAAACGATTGTTCTCGACGCAACTGGTTCAGGAACAATAACCGTTAATAACGTAACTGCAAGCACAACTATTAATTTAACAGGAATAACAATCCCCACACAGGCTACTACTTATTACGGACAAAGTGCGACAGGAACTTTTGCAACAGGAGTTGCCTCTAATGCAACCGGTGTAATTTCTGCCGCAGGTGCAACCGCCGATGCCACAAATTGCTTGCTACTAACTGGAACTTCAGGAGAAACTACCACAACGATAACTCTTCCTGTTACAGCCACAATTGGAACGGTTATTACAATTAGTATTTCTCGCGATAACAATAGTTGTAATGCTACAATTAGCGGAGGAGGATCGAGCTTAACCTTCAATACTGGAACACTTGATCAAATTCAACATATTCCTTATACAGTATCTTCTGCGACTAATTCAATAACGATCACAAGAAACAATGGTCGAGTTTGGGTTGACGGGGTGAGATATTCAATCCCTTGTTCTTACTCACTTTCAGCAACTAATACTATCAATCCTTCGTCAGCTGCATCCTTGACCTGTCCTCCAACATTGAATGTGACGCCATGTAATGCTGCATTTCCAGCAGGGGTAACAACACAAGCAGCTTTTACTGGAATAGGTGGTAGTACCAGTGCTACAACACTATCTTTTACAAATGGAACAGTAACTACCTCTGGTTGCACCGAATCATTTGTTAGAACATATACAACAGGCGTAGGTTCTTGCACTAGTACTTGCACTCAAACTATTAATAGGACAATTGACAATACCAACCCAGTTATTACAGGAACAATACCTTCGACTCCAGTAAGCGGTTGTTCGGCGAGTGTAGTTCCATCTGCTGTTACGTCCGTAGCTTCTTTGGAAGCATTAGGAGTTGCAATTTCAGATAACTGTACTGCAGACGCAAGCCTAACAGTAACGAGCGTAGATGGAGCTCCAACGGGTACATGTCCAATTACAGTAGTTAGAACGTATACAGTAAAAGATGCCTGTAACAATAGTTCAACAGTTATACAATCATTTTCAATAGGAGATAATACTCCTCCTGTTTTTCAAAGTTTTCCTGCTGATGCAACAGTTAATTGTGATGAGGTACCTCTTGTTTCTTCTGTTATTATTTCTGCAATTGACAATTGTACATCGAGTCCAACAATTTCATACAACGGAGAATCAGGGACCCCAAGTAATTGTGGTTATACATTAACGCGATCTTGGACAGTAACGGATGCTTGTGGAAATTCAGCCAATGGTTCACAAATATTAACTGTTTTACCTGCTAACGGCCCAACGGTAAGTTTACCAACGGGTTTACCAACGACGTTGAGTTGTGCCGCAGCAGATGCATTTAGTACAACAGCAAACGCAACATACACCAATAGTGAGTCAGGAACTTGTTTGATAAGTGGTACGATTGCACCAACGGTAAGTTCAAGCTACACGTCATGTGCAGGAGGAACGATAACAATCAACTATTCAGCAACGGATGTATGTAACAACCCATTGACTGCAC
>CANMHB010000001.1 GCA_947497485.1 Flavobacteriales bacterium | reverse complement strand
CATTCAATTCGAGCACATCAATTGGAGCAGCAACGTATAATATTACGAGTTTGAATTTGAATGGATTAACTGTATCAGCAGGTGGAGCGGCGGTAGGTAATGGATTAACAGCAGCAGCTTTAGCCGATGATGCTTTTACGAATACAACTGCAGCGCCTGTGAATGTGGTTTATACAGTTGTTCCAGTAAGCTCTAGTGGTTGTTTGGGATCTTCATTTACGGTTACGGTTACCGTTAATCCAGAGGCGATAGTAAACAATCAGGCCGGATCAGTTTGTAGTGATTTAACAACTTCCTTAAACTTACCATCATCTACGAATGGTGTTTCAATATCCACGTACAATATTACATCATTGGTTTCAAATGGATTAACCTCATCAGCAGGATCTCCATCGATTGGAACAGGATTTTCTTCAAATGTGATTTTTGATGATGCATGGACGAATACCTCGTCAAACGCTATTAATGTAGTTTATACAATCGTTCCAGTATCAACAACTACAGGTTGTTCTGGTAATCCATTTACCACATCGATTACAATTAATCCAGAGCCAGTTGTAGCAAATCAAACAATTGCAGCAGTTTGTTCAGATGTGGTTGCAGGTGTTCCATTCTCATCAAGTAGTTCCGTAGCAGCATCAACATACAACGTAACAGGATTAAATCTAAATGGATTAGCATTATCATCTGGTGGAGCTGCTGTTACAAATGGATTAGTGTCAACTTCACTTTCGGATGATGCATATACAAATACAACATTATCTCAAGTTAGTGTTGGATACACGGTAGTGCCGGTTAGTGCTGTTGGATGTGAGGGATCTTCGTTTAGTGTGACTTTACCGGTAAATCCTGAACCTGTTGTAGCAAATCAGACTCCTTTGGCAGTTTGTTCCGATGTAGCGGTTGGAGTTTCATTCAATTCGAGCACATCAATTGGAGCAGCAACGTATAATATTACGAGTTTGAATTTGAATGGATTAACTGTATCAGCAGGTGGAGCGGCGGTAGGTAATGGATTAACAGCAGCAGATTTAGCCGATGATGCTTTTACGAATACAACTGCAGCGCCTGTGAATGTGGTTTATACGGTTGTTCCAGTAAGCTCTAGTGGTTGTTTGGGGTCTTCATTTACGGTTACGGTTACCGTTAATCCAGAGCCAGTTGTTTTGAATCAAACGGCATTAGTTTGTAGCGATGCTCCTTCCTCTGTTGCTGCTGCAACTTCTACAAATGGTTTGCCAGTTGCAATTTATGATATTACCAACCTCAATTCAAATGGCCTGTTGTCTTCAGGTGGAAATCCTGCAATTGGAAACGGACTTTCATCTACTGTTATTGCTGATGATGCGTGGACAAACACGACATCGCCAAGTGTGAGTGTAGTATATACTATTTTACCCTTTTCAAGTAATGGATGTTCGGGTAGTATTTTCACTCAAACTTTAAATATTCAGCAAGAACCTACGATTAATTCAGTTGTTGATCAAATTGTTTGTTTTGGACAAGTCTCAAGTGCTGTTCCACTTTCAGGATCACCAGTTGGAGTGGCATTTAATTGGATAAATAATGATAATCCGTTAAGTTTACTTACAAGTGGTAATTTAACAAATAGCATTCCTTCTGCCGGAGTAACACCTTTAGCAGATGCAGACACCGCATTTATTGATATAACACCCGTGTTTAATGGTTGTGAAGGTGAGCCAATTGAACATAAAATAATTATTGTCCCCCAACTTGTTGTTAATCCAATGGTTAATGATACACTTTGTTCTGGTAATTTATATCCAGGAAAGGTGTTCACAGGTAATGTAACAGGCATGACTTTTAGTTGGTCGCATGCGAACCCATCAATTTCTGAAAATGGAGATGTAAGTTTTCCAACAGGACCAACAAATAGTAGTCAAGTATCTCCATTTGCTACAAATCCAGAGTTAACTTTTGTTGCTCCAAATGCTTGGCAAGAAGCAATCATTACAGTGAATCCTTCATATGAGAGTTGTTCCAATGGTATTTCAACGACATTTAAAATTGTTGTAAAACAAACACCAAATGTATTTATTAGCCCATCAACTAATTTCAATTTATGTAATAATCAAGCCTGGAGTGGTATTGATTTCACTGGAAATTTGGACGGGTTTGCCACTTATCAATGGTTCAATAATAACACATCAATAGGTTTAAATTCAAATACGGGAACAGGAGATATTGTCCCATTTGACCCAACGAATACCGGTAATGAAACGCAATGTGGTAATTTATCAGTCGTAGCAAATTATAACGGATGTACTAGCTCTCCGAGCCCGTTCACAATTTGTGTTAACCCAGTGCCAGTTATTGTTTCTACCCCTGATCAGAATTTGTGTGGAAATACGCAAACAAGCCCAATACAATTTCAAATTTCCAATGCTTTAACTCCGGTAACATTCACTTGGGATGCGACTGGTGCTAATATCGGAATCGTTAGTGGTTCTGGGGATAATATACCTGCAACTTTTACACCAGATTCTATTGTTCCGGTTTTAGATGGTATTATAACTGTTACTCCAACATTTAATGGGTGTAATGGAGTGCCTGATGAATTTCATATAATAGTTCATCCTGTACCGACAGTATACCCTACTGTTGATCAAGGAGGATGTGATGGTGAGTTTACAAATCAAATTTGCTTTAATGGTAGTCATGGCGCAAATGCTATTTATAATTGGAGTAATGTTCCTTCATATGTAACTTTAGCTACTCCAGGGGTTAATTGTGTTCCAAGTTTTGAATTAGATGGCAATAACATTTCAAACTTTACGGTTACCCCAAGTATTAGTACAACATACAATGGTATTACACTCACTTGTCAGGGAATAGCAGATAATTTCATCATACAATCTTCAGATTTAGTTCCTACAATTCTCCCTACCTCTGATTTTGTATATTGTGAAGGGGAAATGTTAACCCCAGTCACGTTCAGTGGGACATTTAACAATCCTTCGATTCATTACAATTGGGATAATATTAATAATTTGACTGGTATACCGAATTTTGGCCAGGATGGTATTCCTATTTGTGGACCTTTAACTCCGGGAACAGATTCGATTATTGTTACCCCTACAAATGGGTTCTGTAATGGAATCCCGGATACGTTTGTTGTTTTAGTAAAACCAATTCCTGATTTAATAATTAGCCCTAGTTTTGACAGCTTATGTCATGGAGAACTTTCAGAAGAAATCTTGTTTTTAAGTCCACTAGCAGGAACAACATTTGATTGGGTCGGTGATGAAAATGTGGGGCTCAATCCGAATTATGGAAATAATGTTTCTGGAATTGCACCTTTTATTGGAGATAATTTGGATGCAACAAATGGATATACACCAAAATCCGATACAATTATAGTTTCTTCATTTAACAATGGATGTGCTGGAGATATTGATACTCTTATTTTCACTGTAAGTCCGACACCTAGTGTTTCAACAATTGGAACCGAATTTACATTTTGTCCTGGAGAAACCGTGAATATCCCATTTAATACGATTCCTTCCGTTGGAACGAATGTATCATGGACTGTTTTGAATGGAAGTACGACTGGAATAAATAATGGTAGTGGAAATTCCCTTATTGACGTAACAGAAAACACTACAAATACCTCATTGGAATCGGCTGTTGTTACTGTAAATTCAGAATTTAATGGTTGTTTCGGTGACCCTCATTTAGTCACAATTAATGTGAAGTTAAAGCCAGTAGTGTCTAACATTTCTGATTTAATTTATTGTGGAAATGTTACCGCACCTCAGATTAATTTTGTTGGCACAAATGGTGCTACTTTTGGTTGGAATTGCGATAATCCTTCAATCGGAAGCCCAAGTCTACCTTTCGATCCGATTAATTATGATGGAATAAATTTCATACCTTCCTTTACAACAAATAATACTTTCGTTGATAACAATATAAATGTTTTGGATAAAACAGCCAACTTTGAAGTAGTACCTGAATTAGATGGATGCTATGGTGATACAGCGAATTTTACCATTGTAGTAAAACCGATTCTTACTATGGCAAACATACCTCAAGATATAATTAATTGTTCTGAGGTCATTGTACCGCAAATTTGTTTCAACAACGCTGTTGTTGAAGCTACTTATGAATGGCAATTTGGTAATACGGGTATTGGAATGCCAGCTTCTCAAGGAGAAGATTGTATTCCGCAATGGGAAACTCAAAATATTTCAGGAAATGCAAATATAGTTGTTACACCAGTTCTAGATGGTTGTGATGGAATTTCTGAAACATTTGAAATAGTTGTCGTTCCGAGACCAATTATGGATCCTATTGCCGATATGCAATATTGTCACAACACACTTACAAATCAGGTTAATTTCACTGCAGATTTACCTGCCTCATTTACTTGGACTAGATCAGGCGACGGAATAAACTCACCTGATACGGGAATAGATAATATCCCTTCATTCACAGCTTTAAATCCTTCTGATCCAGGAAATGATTTGTGTGCAAATTTCAATGTAACTCCTCAATATACATCTAATGGATTAACATGTCCTGGTGATGTTGAGGTTGTTACAATCTGCGTAAATCCGCTTCCTGATGTCAATGCGGGGGTAGATACATTTGTGTGTATTGGTCAATGCATTGAATTAAACGCAACTGGTGTTGGTTTTGGTGTTATGAATTATTCATGGGACCAAGGCGGCTCTCAGGGACAACAATTCTGCCCAAACAATACAGTTACATTGACAGTTACTGTTACTGATCAACATTTATGTCAAAGTACTGATGATATTGAAATCACTCACTTTAATGAGCTTCCTCCTGTCGTTAATGCTGGACCAGATGATGCAGTTTGTTTTGGTGAATCATATACATTATCAGCATCCATAGATGATGGAAATACGTTATTTGATTGGAGTAATGATTTAATATTAGTTAACAACGGAGAACCATTTACGCCATCAGAGTCAGGTACGTATATCGTTATCGGTACTTCTATTACAACACAATGTAGATCTACTGATACAATGAATTTAATTGTTAATTCGTTGCCAACAGTCACTATAAGCAGTCCAGATACGGTTTTATGTGCTGGAGAAACGACTACTTTAACTGCTAGTGGAGCTATAAATTATCAATGGACAAATGGTCCAGCAACATCAGATTATACGTTGACCCCAATTTCATCTGAACTATATGAAGTTGTTGGTTATGATCAAAATAATTGTACAGACACAGCTGACATAAATGTCATTGTAAATCCTATGCCAGTTCCTATCTTTTCTTCTGATATAAACTTCGGTGGATGTTTACCATTTTGTCCTGTATTGACAGATGAAACAGCTGGTCCTCCAAGTGCTTCGGTTGTATGGGATTTTGGAAATGGAATCACATCAACTCAGATGGGAACAGTTACAATGTGTTTTGATGAATACGGATGCTATGATGTGACGCTAACCACAACAACAGCTGAAGGGTGTACGGCTAGTTCCACACAGCAGGATTATTTGTGTGTAAATGAAATAAAAGCAGATTTTTATACAGATCCTTTTTCGGCAACCCAATCCATTCTGAATCCAGAGTTCACATTTGAGAATAATTCGCAAAATGCAACAAGTTTTGAATGGTATTTTGGGGATGGTATTGCTCCGCCTTCTGCAGCCCAGAGTATCCTTGAGAATCCATATTATACATATGATGATGCAGGTTTCTATATAGTTACGCTAGTTGCCTCAGCTCAAGATGGTTGTTCAGATACCGTTAGAAAACAAATAACCGTTGTTGATGAGTTGGTAATTCATGTACCGAATTCATTTACTCCTGATGGCGATGAATTAAATGAATTGTTCATTCCAGTTTTAAGTTCTGGTTACGATAGAAAATCTGGTTATTTGTTTAATATCTACAATCGCTGGGGAGAAATAATTTTCACATCAGATCAAGTTGGTGATGGTTGGGATGGTACATTTGAAGGAGCTCCTGTTCCAATAGGAACTTACGTTTGGACAATTCAAGTTAAAGATTCAATGTCCAACAGAATAAGTAATTTTAATGGTCACGTGAATTTAATTCGATGATGAGGAGCATTTCAGTTTTCTTTCTTTTAATATGCAATTATTCCATTAGTCAAATAACGTTGACTGAGAATGATTTTCCAAATGCTGGTGATACAGTTCGAATTAGCACCACAACCTTTACGTCCAATGATCCAAATGCAACTGGTCAAAATTACAACTGGGATTATTCAACTCTAATAGCCGATTCTCAATTTGTGAGAGAATTTACTTCGATTGGCTTTAGCCCAGTGCAAGTCTCATTTGGTCTGTTTGCTCCAACGAATTATCAAGCTTCGTATTTCATTCCTGAAAATACCCTGAATTTAAATCAATTGGGCAACTTTCTTCCGATTAACCTTTCTGACGCTCGTTCTTACCAACGGTCATTGACTGACTCAATTACCAAAGTTGGTTTTTCTGTAAAGGTAGAAGGTCTTGATGTTGCATTTCCCTCTGATACAATTGAAACGAAATATAAATTCCCTATGTCTTATGGGCAGGATTTTAATACAGTAGGTTATACGGTTGTAGATTTGAATCCAGCAACTAATCTAATAATAAAACAGCATCGCGATGTTCATAGTGTTGTAGACGGTTTTGGTCAATTGCTTTTGCCTTTCGGAACATTTGATGTCATCCGGGTAAAAAGAGAAATTGTCGAATTGGATTCAATTTATCAATCATTTTTCGGAACACCGAGTTGGTTTGTCCCGCCAATATCAACGAGCTTTGAATACGAGTGGATTGCACAAGTAAAAAAGGATGCACTTTTGAAAATTATCGTCAGAGAAGCTGGTGGACAGCAGCAAGTTCAGTCTATTGAATACCAAGATGCATATATAGATTTCGCAAGTATTCAAGAAAATGATGTTTTGACTACTATTTATCCTAATCCTTCAAAAGATAAATTATCCATAAACAGCCAAGCAATTATTGACGGAATTCAGATTCATGAATTGAATGGTAAACTTGTAAAAAGGATAGATTCTGTAAATTCAACCTATTTAGATGTTGACATATCTAATCTGGAAAACGGCACATATTTGGTATCAGTAATTACAAACAATGGTTCCAAAACCATTCGGGTAACTAAAAACTAATCCGTAACTTTGTTTTAGGCAAATCAGTCTATCGCTGTTTCGATTCGTCGAAAGAGAGGAAAGTCCGGGCAGTATAGAGCATCGTACTTCCTAACAGGAAGGTCTTTTGAAAGTGATTTCAGGGGAATAGAAAGTGCCACAGAAAGGAAAACTACCTCGACAGGCTTTGGCTTCGTCTTGGAAAAGGTGAAAAGGTGGAGTAAGAGCCCACCGCTCAGGCAGTGATGTCGGAGGCAAGGTAAACCTTACGAACTGAAAGACCAAATATACCGAGGATTGAGGGCTGCTCGTCCGATCTCGGAGGGTAGGTCGATTGACGCTGATGGTGACGTCAGTGCTAGATAAATGATAGATACTGAGTTGATTTTCAACAAAGGACACAGAACCCGGCTTATGATTTGCCTTTTTTATTTATGATTCAAGAACATATTCATCGTTTAACTGAGTTACTTGATAATTCAAAGGATTCGCATCGCGCAGTTGGCATGAAACAATACATGCGCAATCAATTTGATTTTCTTGGTGTAACTAGTGTTCCTCGTAAAGAAATGTTTTCCACCTGGAAAAGGCAGTTGCCTCAAAATTTGAGTAGTGAACAGCGTTGGGAAATTATTTATGAACTCTGGGAAAAAGAAGAACGAGAATTTCAGTATGTCGCAATGGATTGGTTGAATTCATGGAAGATCTCTGAAATTCAGGAATTAGATCATGATAACTTCAAATTTTTGATTTCTAGCAAATCTTGGTGGGATACCGTAGATTTATTGTCAAGTAATGTGTTGGGAAAATACGGTCAAAAATTTCCCGAAAAAATGTTGGAAGTTATTGAAGAATGGTCCGTCGAAAATAGTTTTTGGTTACATCGTGCTACAATCATTTTTCAATTGAGATACAAGCAAAAAACAAACTTGAATACGCTTGAAAATCAAATTGTTCGGTTTAAAAGTAATAAGGAGTTTTTCATCCAAAAATCAATTGGTTGGTCTCTTCGTGAATATGCTAAAACGGATCCAAATTGGGTTGAAAAATTTGTAGAAAAACACGAAATAGTTGGTCTTGCGAAACGCGAAGCACTTAAATATGTGAATCGAAAATAAATTTCTTTTCGTAATTTCATACCCTTAATTTATTCAATGAAAAACAGAATTCTATTATTAGCTTTTTTGCTGATTTTACAATACGCAGGAGCACAATTCAAACCTGATAACGGCGTAAAAGATTCGAAACCAGAAAAAATTCTTTTGACCAACGCGACAATTTATATTTCGCCTAAAGTTAAACTAGAGAAAGCAAATTTATTGATTCAAGGTAATCGAATTCTAGATGTTTTTTCAGTAGGGAAGAAATACGATGATGTCGTTCAGATTGATTGTTCTTCAAAAGTGATTCTGCCTGCATTCATTGAACTCAATTCGAATGTCGGAATGCCAAAAGGAGATGATCGATCTTTCAGAAATACCTTCGGTTCAAAAGGTTCGCTGTATTGGAATGAGGCCATTCACCCTGAAGTTGAAGCCTCTCGCTTGTATGAAATTGATGCCAAATCGAATGAGAATTATCAGAAAATGGGTTTTGGTTTTGCTCTTTCGCATATTCAAGATGGAATTGCACGTGGAACAGGTGTTTTAATGTCACTTGGAAATCAAAATGTAAATAGGCAAACCATAAAAACGAGTGCCGCCCAGTACTATTCTTTCTCAAAGGGAAGTTCTTCAAATGGTTATCCATCATCACAAATGGGTTCAATAGCTATACTGCGACAAGCATTTTATGATTTAAAGTATTATTCCGAGACTGTTAAAAAAACGGAAACATCTATTTCGATGGAAAAATGGTTTTCTAATAGTTCAATACCTTCCTTTTTTCAAGTTGATGACAAATGGGAAATTTTAAGAGCACATAAAATCGCAAAAGAATTTAACGTGAATTTTAGTTTCCTTGGAAGTGGAAATGAGTATTTGATAGCCAAAGATTTAAAAAAATACAATTTATCTGTAGTTATCCCTCTTAATTTTCCGGAAGCGTATGATGTTAAAGATCCTTATATCGCTCGTCAAGTTCCTTTAAGTGATTTAAAGCATTGGGAACTTGCTCCATCTAACGCGAAATTGTTGTCAGATCAAGGAGTGAAGTTTTGCTTTTCATCTGCAGGTGTTAAAACCATTGATGTGTTTTGGTCAAATCTTAGAAAAACGATTTCTCGGGGACTAAAAACGGAAGATGCATTAGCTGCGCTAACCACAAATCCAGCAGAACTAATTGGAATGCAAAGTGAATTTGGAACGCTAGATAAAGGCAAGCTCGCAAGTTTTACGGTTTATTCCTCAGATCCGTTTACTACAGAAGCGAAATTGCTTGAATCTTGGTTAATCGGAGAACGAACCATTTTTAGTGAAAATCCTTCTGGAGAGATCAATGGTTCATATAGTTTAAACATCGCTGGAAATAAATACACATTTCAAATTACAGGTTCACCTGAGAAACCACAAGGCTCTGTTCAAACTTTTAAAACTATCCCTTCCACCAACGAAATCAATGGAAAAAAGGTTGATACCTTAAATCAAAAGGCAACGATTTTAAGAAACTCGAATGATCTAACTATTCAGTTTAATGTAAATGACGATTTATTCAATGGAAGTATCAATTTACACGGAAAGGTTAAAACGGATGGTGTTTTTGAAGGAGATGGAACACTTCCAAACGGTTCTTGGATTCAATGGTCTGCGATTCGCACAAAAGAAGAGAAAGAGGAATCAAAATCTACGGCAATTAAATTAGATACAAGTCATTTAGTTAACGTATGGTATCCGAATTTGGCTTTTGGATTTGATTCGCTTCCAAAGAAAAACTTAATATATTTTAAAAATGCAACAGTTTGGACAAACGAAAAAGAAGGAATTATTGCCAATGCAAATGTGCTCGTTGAAAATGGAAAGATAACTGGTGTAAATACGGTTACAACTCCTCCAAAAAACGCACTTGTTATAGATGCAAACGGAAAACATTTAACTTCTGGAATTATTGACGAACACTCACATATTGCTATTTCAAAAGGGGTTAATGAAGGTGGTCAGGCAATTTCAGCCGAAGTAAGCATAGCAGATGTTGTCAATCCGGATGATATTAATATTTATCGACAACTAGCCGGTGGAGTTACTGCTGCACAACTACTTCATGGATCTGCTAATCCAATTGGAGGTCAATCTGCTTTAATTAAATTAAAATGGGGACATTCACCGGATGAAATGGTTATTCCTAATTCGCCGAAATTTATTAAATGTGCCTTAGGTGAAAATGTGAAACAATCCAATTGGGGAGATAACAACCGTTTCCGTTTTCCACAAACGAGAATGGGTGTTGAACAAGTTTTTTACGATGGTTTTTTGAGGGCTCAGGCTTACAAAAAAGAATGGGAAAATTACTACGCTTCAATGAAAATGAAAGGTGTTACCCCGCCAAGAAAGGACTTGGAACTTGAAGTTTTATTAGAAATTCTTGAAAAAAAGCGTTTTATAACATGTCACTCGTATGTTCAAAGTGAAATTAATATGCTGATGCATCTCGCGGATTCACTTGATTTTAAAGTCAATACGTTTACGCATATTTTGGAAGGATATAAAATTGCTGATAAAATGAAAAAACACGGAGTTGGCGGCTCAACTTTTTCTGATTGGTGGGCTTATAAATACGAAGTCAACGAAGCGATTCCGTATAATGCGAAAATGATGGCAGACCAAGGGGTTGTTGTTGCAATCAATTCGGATGACGCTGAAATGGGTAGAAGATTGAATCAAGAAGCTGCTAAAAGTGTCAAATATGGAGGAATGTCCGAAGAAGAAGCTTGGAAACTTATCACCTTAAATCCTGCGAAACTGTTGCACCTTGATGACCGAATGGGAAGCATTAAATCAGGAAAAGATGCGGATTTAGTCTTGTGGACGGACAATCCATTGAGCATTAATGCAAAAGTATCGATGACACTGGTTGACGGAATGATTTTATACGATGCTTCCGAGAGTCCACAACGTGAAAAAAGAAACGAATCTGAAAAAGCTCGAATCATTAATCGCATGCTTGAGTCGAATGAGAAGGGTGAACCTTTTAAACCTTTTGTGAAAAAAGGGAAAAAGCATTTTCACTGCAATACGATAGGCGAGGAGGGAGAAGAATCTGAAAATACACATTAGTTATGAAAAAGATTTTATTAATATTAATGGCATTACCATTTTTAAGTTTTGGACAAGGCAAAAAAATCCTCTTGTTAAATGGTTACTTACACGTTGGAAATGGCCAAACAATTGAAACTGCGCTCGTAGGAATTGAAAATGGAATTATTACACAAGTTGGAAATTCGCTTGCAACGAAAATCGATAAAAAATATTGGGATACCATCATCGAATTAAATGGACAGCACATTTATCCCGGATTTGTTGCACCAAATTCAACGCTTGGATTAACTGAAATTGATGCTGTTCGTGCAACAAGAGATTATAATGATGTTGGGACTTTCAATCCGCATGTTCGCTCTCAAATCGCTTACAATGTTGAATCGCGCGTTATTGAAACCGTTCGAACAAATGGTGTGTTAATCACGCAAGCAACTCCAAGAGGAGGAGCGATTTCAGGAACTTCGTCTGTTATGTATTTAAATGGTTGGAATTGGGAAGATGCGACGCTTTCGAAAGATGACGGAATCCATGTCAACTGGCCTGCAAGTATTGAGGGAGGCGGTTGGTGGGCAGAACCAGCTCCGAAAAAACGCAGTGAAAACTACGATAAAGAAAAGCAGGAATTGATTCAATTCTTCGACATGGCACAAGCATATGCAAGCAATAAAAAACCTGTTTTTGATCAACGCTTGGAAGCAATGAAAAATTGTTTTCAGAAAGGAGCAAATTTCCGTGTTTACTTTCATGCAAATGAACTTCAGCAAATTTTGGATATTATTGATTTTTCAGCCAAATATGGTCTACGAGCCGTGATTGTTGGAGGTTATGATGCGCATCTTGCAGGAAAACGTCTTCGAGATTCCAATATCCCTGTAATGCTTCAGCGCTTACATAGTTTGCCTGAGCACGAAGAAGATGCGGTCGATTTACCTTTCAAATTACCTTTTCTGCTCCAAAAAGAAGGTATAAAATTCTGCTTGCAAAACGAGGGGGATATGGAAGCAATGAATACACGAAATATTCCGTTTTTAGCTGGAACCGCAATGGCCTATGGCTTAACCGAAGAGGAGGCTGTTCGAGCGGTGTCACTTTCAGCATGCGAAATTTTAGGAATTGATAAGAAATATGGTTCAGTTGAAGTGGGTAAATCAGCTACATTGTTCGTTTCGAAAGGCTCAGCTTTGGATATGAGAACCAACGAGATTAATTTGATTTTATCAAATGGCAAGTTTATTGCAGTACGAAATTTTCAATCAGAATTGTATTTGAAATACAAAACAAAATATGAACAAGGAAATTAATTTTGAATTAAAAGCTATGAAGAAGTTTATAATTATCGTCTTTCTATTTCTTTCTCAATTTTCATTCTCACAACGAAGTGAGTCTCGAATCATTACAATTCAAGGAAATGACACAACAATCATTGATCTTGGCAAAAATCTTCATCAAATGGATTCAATTATCGAATCTACAATGTTGAAGGTTTTTAGTGATACATCCATTTCTAATTTGAGTCGAAAATTTGAGGTACTTATTGATACAACATTTATAACCGAGTCAACTGATAATCTCAATTCTGACGACACGACTAAAATAAAATTAGGAACCAAACAAATCCTAATCATTGAAAATAAGGATGACATCCAGAAAGGTGATAGAAAGATTATCATTGATGAAGACGTTTCAGACAAAAAAGAAAATAAAAAAAATGATAAAGACCATCCTAATAAGAATGACCATACACATTGGGCAGGATTAGGAATTAATGCTAATGGATTTCTAAATTCTTCCAATAAAATAGCTACTAAAAATGATTCCTATTTTTTAGAGTTGGACTACGCGAGAAGTATTGGTGTGAATTTAAATCTCCTAGAGAAAAGATTTCCAATTTATAAGAAATACATCGGAATAACCACCGGATTGGGTTTTCAGTTTCATCGATACGCACTTAAAAATAATGTAGACATCGTGGTCAGCAAAGATTCTACTTTTGGTGTCGAAAATACTATGATTAACTATAATAAAAATGTTATTCGGTCAACGTATTTACAAGCTCCACTTCTTTTGGAGTTTAACACCAATAAAAATCCTAAAAAATCGTGGCATCTATCAGTTGGCGTTGTTGGGGGTATTCGAATTGGATCTAGTTTGAAAACGAAATGGGAAGATGATGGAAAGACTAGAAAGGAAAAGTTAAAGTCCAATTTTAATTTAAACCCTTTTCAAGCTTATGGTACGGCAATAATTGGTTATCACAACGTTAATTTATATGTCAATTATGGCTTGACACAACTTTTTGAAGAGGGCAAAGGCCCAAAGTTCAGTCTTGTGAATGCAGGAGTTCTTTTTAATTTTTAGTTGAATATAAGCATCCTTAGATTACTAAAGTTTTTACCTCTTAAAATCCTAAGGACTTCAAGCCATATAACCTTACGTAATTCTCAGTTTTCTGTTTTTAACCATGAATGGTTTCACTTTTTCCATATTTATCCATTAAACTAGCCTCAAAATCAAGGAATTCCTGCCAATTTTTGTCGACATCAATCCCATTTCCATACTTTCTGGCGAAGTTTAAAAATGTCGTATAGTGACGAGCTTCACTTTCCATCAATCCACGATAGAATTTTCGTAAATCTTCATCTTCCAGTTGCTCTGATAAAATCTTAAATCGTTCACAACTCCTGGCCTCAATCATCGCTGCAAATAGCATTTTATTGACAAACATGCCATCAGGTGTACTGTTTGTTTTATTGCGTCGTAAAAATTCACCTAAATCGTTTACATATGGATCTTTGCGTTCAAAACCTAGCTTCAATCCTCGTTCTATTAATTTTTCATGAACCAAATCAAAATGCTCCATTTCTTCTTGGCAAATTGCTGTCATTGCTTTTACTAAGTCAGTGTAATGAGGATATTGAACGATTATAGAAATTGCATTACTCGCTGCCTTTTGCTCACAGAAAGCATGATCAACTAAAATCTCTTCTAAATTTTTTTCAACGATGTTCACCCACCTCGGGTCTGTTGCCATTTTTAAGCCAAGCATCTTTAAAATTATTACATCACAAAGTTAATTTGCATTTTTTACATTTTACATTTTGTATATTTGAGTCATGGGATTTTTTTCTAGACGAAGTTTTTTAAAGTCAGGAGCACTATTTGGAACTGGAGCCTTGATTTTTCCGGAAACAAGTATTCGTGGTTTCAATTGGGATGTAGAAAATAAAGATCCTTCTAACCACAAAACACTTAAGCCAAAAAAGTTAGAAAGAGGTAATAAAATCGCTGTTACTGCACCAGGCGGTGCAATATGGGACCCGAAAGAAGTTGTTCGTTTTGAAACGCTTTTGAAAAATATGGGTTTTAGTGTTGTTCTCGGAGAAACATTGAGGAAAAAATATGGTTATCTCGCAGGAACTGATGAGGAGCGTGCTAAGGAATTAATGAGTTTTTTTAGTGATCCTTCTGTTGATGGTATTATTACCATGCGAGGAGGATGGGGTTGTGCTAGATTATTGGATAAACTAGACTATGATGTGATACGCGAAAATCCCAAATTTTTTATGGGATTTAGTGATATTACCAGTTTGTTGAATGCTTTTTATATCAAATCAGGATTGATTACGTTTCATGGCTTAGTGGGTGTCAATTCTTGGAATGAATTTTCCACGGATATTTTTAATCGTGTCGCTTGTAAAGGAGAAAATTGTTCACTGCCAATAGGAGGGGATTTGGGTAAAAGTTTCGTGCAAATTAATGAAGGTGTTGCTAGAGGCAAACTAATTGGAGGAAATTTGTCCGTAATTAGTGGTGTCGTTGGTAGTCCATATTTTGAATTACCTCATGATTCAATTTTGTTTTTGGAAGAAACAAATGAAGAGCCTTATGTTGTCGATCGACTTCTTACCCATTTGAAAGTAGCCAATGTTTATGATCGTGTTAAAGGAGTAATTTTCGGTCATTGTTCCAAATGTTTGGCTGAAAACCCCAATGAATCGATGCCCACAATTGAAGTAATCAAAGAGCATTTTTCCACGTTAAAAATACCTGTAAGTTATGGCTCCCCAATTGGACATATTGCCAGCAAATGGACTCTTCCTGTTGGAATTGAGGTAGAAATGAATGCATCAAATGGCGAACTTAAATTACTTGAGTCGGCAGTCGGATAGATTTTGTATATTTGAATCATGATATCCGAAATGACTAAAAATAAAAAGCTTATATCAAAAACGGAATTAGAAAAGGCATATCGCCTGATGTTTACCGCTAAAACAATGGCGGAAAAATTTGAAGCAAACAAGGAAATCACCTCTAAATACGTTCATGCAACTTCACGCGGACATGAGGCAATTCAATTAGCAGTTGGAATGCAGTTGAAACCTCAAGATTGGGTTTCTCCATATTACCGTGATGATAGCATCCTTTTGGGAATTGGAATAACTCCCTGTGAATTGATGTTGCAGGTATTTGCAAAAAAAGAGGATCTATTTTCAGGGGGTAGAACGTATTATTCTCATCCTTCGTTGAAACGCGATGATATGCCCAAAATACCTCATCAATCTTCTGCAACAGGGATGCAAGCGATACCTACGACTGGAATTGCAATGGGAATTCAATATAAGGAGAAAGAAAAATTAGTTGAATATTCTTCTTGGGAAGATGCTCCGCTTGTAGTGTGCTCTCTCGGTGATGCTTCATGCACAGAAGGTGAAGTTTCTGAGGCCTTTCAAATGGCTGCATTAAAGCAATTTCCAATCGTTTACTTAGTTCAAGACAATGAATGGGACATTTCTGCAAATGCAGCTGAAACAAGAGCCCAAGATATTTCTCATTACGCCAAAGGATTTAAAGGAATTGAAGTCAGAAGTATTGATGGAAGTGACTTTACAGAATCTTATAATTGCATTCAAGAGGTTTTTGAAATTGTCCGAAAAGAAAGGCGACCTTTCATTGTTCATGCGAAGGTTCCATTGTTAGGACATCACACATCTGGTGTTCGAAAAGAATGGTATCGCGACGATTTAGAAGAGGATGCTAAGCAAGACCCTTATCCGAAATTGAAAAAGCTATTGGAAGAGCAAGGAACTGGTTTGGCTTATTTCATAAATATTGAGTCTGAGGTCCGTAAACTTGTAGATTCTGAATATGAAAAAGCAATAAACTCAGCCGACCCAACACCTGAAAGCGTGACAGATTTTATTTTTGCTCCAACACCAATTACGGAAGAAAAGGGCGAACGCGAACCGAAGGGAAAGAAAAAAACCGTAATGGTAGATTCTGCGCTTTTTGCAGTTCGTGAAATAATGCAATCTCATTCCGAGGCTTTACTCTACGGACAAGATGTTGGAGGAAGGCTTGGCGGCGTTTTTCGTGAGGCAGCCACGTTAGCTCAAACTTTTGGAGACAATCGTGTTTTTAATACGCCCATTCAAGAAGCATTTATCATAGGATCAACTGTTGGGATGTCAGCAGTAGGCTTGAAACCGATTGTTGAGGTTCAATTTGCAGATTATATTTGGCCAGGATTAAATCAGCTTTTTACCGAGGTATCAAGATCTTATTATCTTTCTAACGGTAAATGGCCTGTTAGCTGCGTAATACGCGTTCCCATTGGAGCATATGGTTCCGGTGGCCCATATCATTCCTCAAGTGTTGAATCGGTTCTTTCGAATATTAGAGGTATTAAAGTCGTTTATCCTTCTACAGGAGCAGATTTAAAAGGATTATTAAAAGCAGCTTTTTACGACCCTAATCCAGTTGTGATACTCGAACATAAAGGCCTTTATTGGTCAAAAATTCCAGGAACTGAAGGTGCAATGTCGATCGAACCAAGTGAAGATTACGTTATTCCGATTGGTAAAGCAAGGATTGTTTTAGAAGCAGAAAATCAGCATGTCAAGAATGGTAAATCCATAGGAATTATAACCTATGGAAGAGGAGTTTATTGGTCATTGGAAGCGTCCAAAGATTTTTCTGGGCAAGTTGAAATATTGGATTTGAGAAGTATCAATCCGTTGGATCATGAAGCAATTAATTCTTTGGCACAAAAGCATGGGAAAATTCTTTTAGTTACGGAGGAATCTATTGAGTGTTCATTTACCCTTGGACTTGCTGGTCGAATTCAACGAGATAATTTTAAATTTCTTGACGCTCCTGTTGAAATAGTTGGCGCAATTGATACGCCAGCGATTCCATTAAATTCAATTTTAGAAGAAACTTTGTTGCCAAATACAGAAAAGGTTAGAATTGCAATTTCTGATTTAATAAACTACTGAGAATGCGTTTGTTTTTGGTTATTTTTATCTTAGGTTCCTTTGGCTTTTTGAATGCTCAATCCGTGTGTAATTCAAATGGAAACTTGGTCATTTTCTCGAATTATGACGGGGGAATCGTAACAATAAATGTTGATCAAAACATCCCGAACCTTATCATTGCTATTTGTACGTACGAACCTGTCCAAGTAAATATTACAGGCCCTTTTGCTGCAAATGTGTCCCAAGTAATATATGCGGGTTTTAATTCTACCCAAAATAACAACAATTGTAATTTAGGGAATTTCCCAACTTCAATATCCGGTGTTCCGGCAAACATTACTTCAATATTAACTGCTCCACCAGTTGGGTATACGCCAACTCACAATAATGGATCAGGTCCGTGGGGAGGAATCATGATTGGAGCCTCTGGACAATGTGATACGACACAAAATGCTGGTGGTGTAAATACACCGGATGAAATTGTTTATTATTTTGAAAATACAACTGGAGGAACTTTGATGTTTCAAAATACGCAATATGCTTGTTGGCAAAATGAAACATTAAATGTTTCATCGGGAGGAAACTGTTGTATTGTGCCTCCTTCATCTGATAATGGTTGCGATTTGTCTGCAACAGTCACCGTTCAGCCAAACTCTGTTTGTCAGCCTTGTAATTATAATGGACCTACCATTTTAATTAATGAGATTAATATTTTTCCAAACCTTGGAGATGGATCTATTTTAGGTCCGTCACCAACAGGTTCGGGTATGGGCGAATGGATCGAGTTATTTAATCCAAACTGGTGTGATTCCGTTGATATATCAGGTTATATACTGGGTAGTTATAATTCAACAGCATCTGTTAATCCTACTACTTCAAACGGAATGGCTTTTGTCTTGCCTCCCGGAACAATTGTTCCGCCACTTGGTTTTGTTTTGGTGCGTGGTCAAAACGCTGCCTCGCCGCCTTCAACAGCAATAGATGTAGTTGTTAGTAACAATAACAATCAAGCATGTATTAGTGGCGGTATAAATAATAGCCGTATTTGGTTCCAAAATTCAGGTTCCTGGTTTGCGTTTTACAATGCTCAAGGGGTTCCTCAAGACGCAATACGATGGTCAAGCCCGACTCCTGGTGATTTAAATCAAAGTCCATGTATACCACCAAATAATAACTTGCCTGCTGGGACAACTTCCTTGGCATCATTCAATCAAATAACAGCTCTTGGTTTGAGCTCAACATTAGGCGCCTCTTCACAAGGAATGACCTATAGAAGAATTCCGGATGGAGGTTCTTGGTCGACAACTTTAGCGATGGAAAACTCGTCTTATGGTTCATGCAATGACCCTGCCAATTGTGCTGTTTTTAGTGGTGTTGCTCAATGCAATGGAACTGGAACTGTTAACGTTACATCTGGTCTTCCACCATTTAATTTTCAATGGAATGATCCCTTGAATCAAACAACTCAAACGGCAACGAATCTGTGCGAAGGGTCTTATAATGTAGTTGTTACAGATGCAAACAACTGCCAAGAAACATATATTGTTGACGTAGTTACAAATCCGTTTAATTTAACTACGGTAATTCAGCAGCCTGCCTGTCTTCAAAATAATGGATCGATAACCATAAATCCTGCCGACCCAAGTTACTCCTACACTTGGACACCAGCTGTTTCGACATCGAATTCTGCAAGCAACCTTTCGCAAGGAACATATTCAATTACCATCGATCAAGGTTTTTGTAGTTTTGATACCACAATAGTTTTGCAAAATCCTGTGCCTTTTCAGACGAGCGCACAAGTGGTGCAAACGACTTGCGGAGAAGACAACGGATCTATCATAATTGAAAATTTACCGAACAGTTCCACATATACTTATACCTGGAATCCAAATATTTCAAGTAATAACTCGGCTATTGATCTAGCTCCAGGAACTTATTCAATTAGTATTTCTGACAATACTTGTTCATTTGACACAACAATTACAATTAATTCCTCTCAGGGTTTAACCTCCTCGGCAACAATTTATAATTCAACATGTCAAGATTCAAATGGAGCAATTTCCTTATTTGTAACTCCTCAAGCCAATTATTCATTTACGTGGCCAGTTAATGTAATTAGTACATCTGATAGTGCAAGTAATTTATCTGCAGGAACGTATTACGTTTCCTTTACGGATGGCACATGTATCGGAGATACAACAATTTTAATTAACACTACGTTGCCTCCAACAGATATTATCTATTCAGTAACAGCTACACGTTGTGATGAGAACACAGGAGAGATTTTAATAACATCCACTGTCGGTGGTGAGTCTCCTTATACTTATGCTATAGCTAATGGTATGTTTTCTTCTTCACTGCTATTTGATAGCCTTGCCATAGGTAATTACCTGATTACGGTAATGGATGCGAATAATTGTTCATATGAAGAGTTGATCGCAGTTCCAGTTTTTTCGGGTCCAACTGCAATTCAAGTAGATTTAGAAAATCCTACTTGTGGATTGAATAATGGTTCACTCTATATTTCGGGGGCTCTTGGAGGAACAAATCCTTACAATTATTTATTTAACAGCGCTGCAGTCGCTGCTCAAGACAGTGTAAACAATCTAGGTGTTGGTGATTATGACTTGTCAGTAATCGATGCGAACGGGTGTGTTTATAATCAAACTGAATCGCTTGTTATGACAACGGGTGAAACAGCGGTTCGAATTCCAAACGTTTTAACTGCTAATAAAGATCAAACGAATGATATCTGGAAAATAGAATTCGAATGTGTTGAATCAATGGAATGTAAAATTGTCAATCGCTGGGGAAATGAAATTTATTTCTTCAATGATTTGAACGGTGGTTGGACTGGCGAGACTAGTTCTGGATCAGAAGCAGTAAACGGTGTTTACTTTTATAAAGTAATAGCCAATTACTTTGGGGGAGGATCAGAGGAATTTCATGGACATATTACTTTAATTCGATAAAAATGACATTGAAAGAAACAATTGATGCTGTAGAGAAATTTCACGAAGCATTTGGAATAAAGAACAATTATAATCCAACTACAGAAATTGATATTTCAGAAATAGAACTTCGCTTCAATCTTATGAAGGAAGAAAACGAAGAATACCTTGAGGCCGCAAAGCGTGGTGATTTAGTTGAAATTGCCGATGCTTTAGGTGATCAACTCTATATTTTGTGCGGAACAATTTTAAAACATGGACTTCAAGAGAAAATAGCAGAGGTTTTTCAAGAAATACAGCGTTCGAATATGAGTAAATTAGATAAGGATGGAAAACCAATTTATCGAGAAGACGGTAAGGTTCTCAAATCTGAACTATATTTCAAACCGAATATAAAATCAATTATAGAAAAGTAAAGAGTTATTCACGATAGGATCTTTATTAAATCATCTAACTTTCCGAATTTTCAAGTTCCATCTAGTTAGCTTTGTTATCATTAGATAATTTAAAGTGAATGAGTGCTAAAAACGATTTATCCATTTATTTCAGTCCAGTCGAAATTGATGGTTCTTGGAATGAAGAACAAATTGGTTCAAAAATAAATTCTTATCGCGTAACATTTCCTGATTTAGAAAAAAAAGGATATGCATTAATTTATGTCCCAGAATTTAGAGGTGATTCCATTGATCAAGATGATTCTCTATTGATTGATGAATTTAGAAGCGAATTTTATAAGTTGAATCACGCTGTTCTATGGCAACAAAATTTTTATGATTTAGGCACAATTAAACCTGGAAATGAACTAAAAGATACGATTCATGCCATTAAATCAGTTGTATTCGAGTTAATAAAAATTCAAGTAATTCCAATTATAATCGGAGGAAGCCAGGATTTAACCTTAGCCATGTACGAGGCATATGGAAATTTAGAACAATTAGTCAACATATGCACCATTGATTCTTCATTGGATCTAGGAACACCAGATCAGGATATTTCAGCAAATGCTTACTTGAGTCAAATTTTAGTTAAACGACCTTGTCATTTGTTTAATCTAGCAAACATAGGGCTGCAAATTCCTTATGCTGGAGCAAAAGAGTTCGAGTTGTTTGAAAAACTATATTTTGATATTTGTCGCTTGGGAGAATTTAATTCTGATTTCAAAAAAGCTGAACCACATTTACGCAATGCCGATTTGATAAGTATTGATTTCACATCTATTAAAGCATCAGAATTACTTTTCAAAGGGGGAAATCCAAATGGGTTTTATGCAGAACAAATTTGTCAAATCTCGCGATATGCTGGATTATCTGATAAGGTAACATCTATGGGGATTTTTAATTATTTAAATAAAACAGAGGTAAGCAACAAATTGTTAGCTCAAATTATTTGGTATTTCATTGATGGAGTGGAAAATAGAACAGGAGATTTTCCTATAGGCAGTAAAAAAGATTATACGAAATTTACTGTTTTCATTGAAGAGTCTGGACATGAAATTATCTTTTACAAGAGCAATAAATCAGCCAGATGGTGGATGGAAGTCCCGTATCCGCCAAAAGAGGGAACAAAGTATGATCGACATCACTTAGCTCCATGTTACCTAGAAGATTATGAAAACGCTATGAAAAATCAAATCCCTGATTTGTGGTGGAAAACCTATCAGAAATTAGTGTAGATTTTTCAAAGAATAAATTTTAGAAAATTTTCACAATTCAATAAAATTCGTTATTTTAGCCACCTAAATTAAGGCTTAATGTAATATTTTAACCTTGGTTTAAAGCAGTTAATTAAACCGTATTATGTTGAAAAAGAACTATTTAGCTCTCTTGTTGCTAGTTGCTTCGACTAATTTATTCTCGCAGCAAGACAAGTTATTAACTCATTTTATTTACGATAAAATGAGCATTAACCCAGGAAAAACGGGTGTAGATATGTACAATTCAATTTGTGCTACATCGGTTTATCGAAATCAATGGGATAAAGTCAATGGAGCTCCGAATTCGGCAGTTTTGAATGTTGAAGCGAATCTCTCTAAATTTTTTCCTGGTGGAGTAGGTTTAGCTTTTTACCATGATGCAATTGGTTTTGCACGTCAAAACAATTTGTTATTGAACTATTCATATCCTATTTCAATTGGTAATAACGGAACACTTGGAATTGGGGTAGGTGTTGGAATTATTAATTACGGAATGAATCCAGAATGGGTCCCGCCTACGCAAAATCCAGACAACTCTCTTCCTGCTGGTTTTGCAGCTACGAATCTAGATGCCAATTTCGGTGTCTATTATAGTGGTAAAGATTTTAATGTTGGTTTTTCTTCCACACATCTCAACGAGTCACTATTAAATCAGAACGTAACAATCAATGGTGCTTCATTTGCACAGAATTACCAAACTGCAAGACATTATTATTTGATGGGTGGTAAGACATTCAAAAAGACTTTGGGTGGAGATATCGATGCACAAGTTTTACTTCGAACCGATTTAGTTAAATTTTCAGCTGATATTAATGGTCGTTACATTTATTCACTAAAAGGAGATAAACAAGTTTATGGTGGGTTAACTTATAGAACATCTGATGCCATTGCGGTTATGCTCGGATACACACCAATTAGTCAATTGACAATAGGTTACTCATATGATTTAACCTTAAATAAGCTTTCAAGCATTTCGCGGGGATCTCACGAAATGGTAATAAAGTATTGTATGTTTTTAAAAGACAAACCGGTGCCTTCAGCAAGACATCCACGTTGGCTTTAATTTTTTTTTAAAAAGTGTAACCATTATTATACATCTGTCGTTATACCGAATACTCATAAACCTGTAGCAAGTTAATTCGGTGAATGAAAGATAAAAAAATAATAAAATGAAAAAGTTATTAAGTTTATTAGTTTTACTTCCACTACTTTATGCATGTCCTACTGTAGAGGGCAACTTAGTTGGTGTAAAAGGTAGAGATGTTTTTGATCCAGATATTCTTGGGCCTGGTCGACTTCCAGTTGGAATGGTTTATGTCAAATCTGGAGGCTATCAGTCAGGTGGCGATGATAAGGATATCATGGGCTTATATACAGCTAGTAAGAAAACTGTATCTGTTCAGGCATTCTACATGGACGCAACAGAAATCTCCAATAACGAGTATCGTCAGTTTGTTCACTGGGTGCGTGACTCAATCGCTCGTGAAAAGTTATACAGAAGAAGTTTCGATGATGATGCAGAACAATGGGTGAATGTTCCTGATAATTTCTTCAAAGAGCCTTACAGAACTTTATTAGATATGGGTTCTGACGTTCAAGGAGGAAATACACCATTCCAATTATTAGCGGATAGTACCAATAATTCAGAGGTAGACAAAACTATTTTAGGTTTGATGGGTAACATCGATCAAACAAAAATGAAGAAATTGAAGAACAATCAGTTGATTAACGGTTACAAAGTTGATGCGAAAAGTTTTCCGGCCGCAGACAAAAAGATTGAAGTGACTATGTCTGAAGCTGATGTTCGAAGCATCTTCCAGCAATATACTAATAAAGAAATTAACAAAGGAAATAAAAAAGTAAAGCCAGGAACTCCTGATAAAACTCAGAAATCTTCGAAGTCGAATACTGCTTATGATCAAGGTGGTCGAATCGAGAATAGAAAGTATTTTACGTTGAATTGGGAAACACCTATTGAATATGAGGAGCCTGAAACAGCATTTATTCTTTCCGATATGTATTATGGTGAAACTGAGCGTTTTTACAACCGCAAGGAGATTGATACTAGACTTTTATTCTTTGACTATTATTGGATTGACTACAAAGAAGCCGCTAAAAGAGGAAAAGTTGTTACAAAGAGTGTAGATGCAAGAAAGTCTTTTGGTTACGATAGTTTGAGTGCAGATGCGAACGATAATCTTTACAAAAGAAGTAGAAGAGAGCCGTTATCAAAAGACTACAAGAAAAATGATTTACATCGTTCAACGTTGGATCAAAATGGACAAAACGTTTGGTTGGATACTACCATATTTTCAAAAGGTAAGCAATGGGGTGAAGTAACTCCTGGTTCTCCAATCGATCGATCACAGTATTCAGTTAATGATACATCGCTTGTTAAGCAAACTATACTAGAAAATCCAGGTCAGGATTTAGATTTAGGATTCACAAATAGTAAAGGTCAGCACAATGCGATTCGTGGACATTCGGATAGAAGTAGATATATAATTAAAGAAAGAATTAATGTTTATCCAGATACGTTATGTTGGGTACGTGACTTTACTTATTCATATCACTCTCCAATGACTCAAAATTATTTCTGGAACAATGCTTATGACAATTATCCGGTTGTTGGTGTAACTTGGAATCAAGCAAAAGCATTTTCTGTTTGGCGTACACAAATTTTCAATACTTGGTTATTAAGTAATGGAGACATGTTTGTGAATGATTTCAGATTACCAACTGAATCTGAATGGGAGCGAGCATCTAGAGGAGATTTGGATATATCTCAGTACCCATGGGGTGGTCCTTACATCAGAAATTCGAGTGGATGTTTCTTAGCAAACTTTAAACCTTTACGTGGTAGGTATTTTGAAGATGGAGGGTTCCATACAGTTAAAGTTTATTCATACAACCCGAATGGTTTTGGATTATACTGTATGGCAGGGAATGTTGCTGAATGGTGTTCTACAGCATTTGATGAATCTCAATATGAATTCGGACATGATATGAACTCAGACTACGACTACTATGCGAAGGATGGAGATCCACCTGCAAAGAAAAGAAAAGTAATTCGTGGTGGTTCTTGGAAAGATATCGGATTCTATTTAATGAATGGAACTAGAACATACGAATACCAGGATACTGCTAAGAGTTACATTGGTTTTAGAAATGTAATGACTCATATGGGCCGTGGTGGTGCTGATTTAGATCAGGAAAACGGTGAGGAAATCCAAAGTGATATCCAGTTGAAATAGTAAATCATGTATAATAAATAAATCAAAGTTTAATTTTAAAAATCAAAAGTTATGAGTGGTAAAGGTGGATTTTTTGCTTCGAGAAAGTACAAATTGTTTACGAAGTATTTATCAGGTTTTGGAGCATCGATTGTAATTGTAGGTGCCTTATTTAAGATTATGCACTGGCCTGGGTGTGATGCAATGTTGATTATTGGTCTTTTGACTGAGGCAGCTATTTTTGCCTTTATCGCACTAGAGCCAATGCACGATGAATTAGATTGGACAAGAGTATTTCCAGAATTAGGTGTTGCTGAAAATGATGAAGAGAATCGTTTGTTACCTATCCTGAAAAAAGGTGGTTCAGGAGGTAGTGGTAGTGCTGCTGATGCTCTTGCTGCTCAATTAGATCAAGCTGGAATAGACCAACAGCTTTTAACAAGATTAAAAGATGGAATGTCAAACCTTGCAGATAATGCTAAATCTCTTGGGGCTGTTTCAACTGCTGCCGGTGCAACGGACTCTTACGTTAAGAGTTTGGAGGATGCTTCCAACAGTTTGAATAGTTTGACTGCTCAATATGCAGAGTCAGCTAAGTCTATTGCTGGTATTGCTGGTGATGGCCAAGGTAATTTTGGAGCTGAAATGCAAAAATTAGGACAAAATCTTGCTGCGTTGAATAATGTTTATGAATTACAGTTGAAAAGTTCTAATGATTATTTAGAAAGTCTTTCTCAAATGAATAATCTTCAAGATAGCATTAAGAATATTATGAGTGATCTTGCATCTTCTGCCAAGGATACTCAAGTATACCGTGAGAACATGGCCTTGTTATCTCAAAACTTAACTGATTTGAATAACGTTTATGGCAACATGTTAAGAGCCATGAAAGGTTAATTTGTAACCAAATTTAATTTTATTGTTTAATAAATAAATTAAGAAATTATGGCAGGTGGTAAGGAAACCCCAAGACAGAAGATGATCGGTATGATGTATTTGGTACTAACGGCTTTATTGGCCCTTAACGTATCAAAACAAATACTTGATGCTTTCGTAGCGATTGAGGAAAACATTCAGAGAGGTACCATAACTCAGTTGGAAAAAGGAAATGGTAACCGTGATGAATTAAAAACTGAAATGTCACAAGCTACAAAAGATGAAGCAGGACAGGCTAAGAAGGCGAAAATCAAAATTTATTTGGATATCATTAATAAAATTGATGCAGAAACCGGTAAGGTAATTGGATTAATTGATGAAGTGAAAATCCTAATGATGGAAAAAGCAAAGGAACAGGTTAGTGTTGCTAAAGATAATGATGAAAAAACGATTGTTTGGAAAAAATATGACAAAGGTGATCCGATTCGTCCAGCTCGTTTGAATTTGATGGCGGTTCAAGCAAAAGATCAATTTGACATTCCGATGCACGAAATAGTTGGCTCTGATATCAAAAGATTGGACCCTACGAAAGAAGGCATCAAGATTTGGAATGCTTATAATGATTATCGCGCTAAACTTGTTGAGTTGACTGGATCATACAAAGAAGGTGAGAGAAAATACAGCGTTAAAACAAAGCCAATAAATAAGTTTTCGACAAATGCAGATTTAGATAAGCAGGTTCGTGCAATGATCACGGGTGGTGGGAACAAAGTAAATAAGGAAGACGTTGAAATGTTGGTTGGTATTTACGAAGAATTAACAAAGCAAGAAGTTGCAGATCACCACGAACAAAAGGATATTCATTGGATGGGTCGTACTTTTGATCATGCGCCATTAGTTGGTGCCATCGCATCACTTTCTTCTCTTCAAAACGAAGTATTAAGTGCACGTGCTAAAGCAATTGGATTATTGAAAAGCAAAGTTTCGACAGGTCAATACTCATTTAACAAAATCATGGGTCTTGCTTATCCTGAAACAGCTGTATTGAGTCCTGGAGAAGAATTTGAAATGACTGTCATGATGGCTGCATTCGACTCCGATAAGCAACCGCAAGTTAAACCAGGTCAAGGAACCCTTGCAAGAACTGAAAATGGACAAGCAATAATAAAGTTGCGTGCTCCACAGAATGGTGATATGAATATTACTGGACAAGTGGGAATTGCAGATAAGAGTGGAAATGTAGTTTGGAAAGAATATACAACGAAGGTGCAAGTTGCTGCAAAAGCAGGTGCAATGGAAATACCTGAATTCAATATTCTTTATAAGAATTACGATAACTTAATTGTTCCATCTGCTTCAGGTGTTGTTTCATCATCAATTAGTGGTGGAGGTGCAAGACCAGGTTCAAAAAATGGAATTAAGGGATATATTGTAAGACCAACAGGAGGAAAAGAAGTTACACTAACTTTATCAGGAAAAGATGCGAAAGGAAAATCGGTTAATTTCGGTTCTAAAACATACAAGGTTAAGAATTTCCCTCCTGCGAAAGTTTTGACGAGTAGTGTTTCAAAATCTACTGGAGCCAAAATTACAGCTGGTTTAGGTCCAGATTCACCAATCAACTTAGGAGAATACAAGGTTGTGAGTGTTGAAGTTACTGGTGTAGATAATGGATTTGTTTCTGGAAATGTTATTTCAGCTGGATTGATTTCGAAATTTAAGGTTGGTAAATCAGTGGGAATTGCAGCGGTGGTTAAAAATCCCGTTACTGGGCAAACCGAAACAATTCCAGGTGTTTTAAAAGTTACAAATTAATATGTTATGAAAGTATATGTTTGTATTGCGAGTTCATTGCTTTTGAATACTGCAATAGCTCAAATAGATCGAGGTCCTATAAATTTAACTCCAAATGGCGTTATCGACGGTGTAGTCCTTAAGGAAGAAGTTCCTGTAAGATCGAAGATTGAATATGAACATGTACGTGAAGCAGATTATGTTTGGTCAAAACGAGTTTTCTCAAGAATTGATGCTCGTGAAAAAATGAATCACACAATTTTCTTGCCTTATGATTTTGTTCTTGACGACACTTGGTCCCCTCCTTCTACGCCAGAGGAAATAGATCAAAATGATAAATGGGTAAAACACCACGATCGTTTTTCTTTATGGACAATTATTGTCAAGCATATAATGCTCGGTGACTTAACTGTTTATGATGTTGCGGATTGGAAAAGTGGAGTTTTTACAGCTATCGAGGATGGTTATCAATTTAAATACCCAATTGTACGAAATCAAAAGTTGGATTATTTTGACGATCCAGCTTATCGTAAAGCGATTAACCGGAAAATGAGTTTTGGTGGTTTGGGTGCAAAATGGTCTATTGAAGGAGATGATGAGGATAAAACCCAAAAGATTTTGACTCGTGATTCAAAGGATGAAACATTTGAGGCATGGTTTCAGAGAATAACTACAACCGGAGATGACATTGAAATATACGCTCCATTACTTAGATTACCAGAAAAAGGAAAAATTTCAATTGCTACTTTGAAAGGACAATATGAGGCTTGTACTGATAACCAACCAATAAGTTTTCCTGAGGAAGCAAGATTCATAACTTCAGAAAGTATAACAGCCTACAATATTAAGGAGGATTGGTTTTTCGATAAGGAGCGTTCTATGCTCGATAAAAGAATCATAGCGATAGCTCCTGTTGGTCGAATGAAACCTCTTGAAGAAGAGGAAGATGGACCTAATGTTAATGAAGGCATAAATCGTTTTTCTAATTTTGTTGCGGTAAACAGACAAGGTCGTTATCAGGATTTTGCAGATGGTACCTTTCAAGATGACTTTTCAGGTCAATTTGTAGAAAAAGAACTTTTTTGGTTGTATTTTCCAGAATTACGTGATGTAATGATTAATTATTATGTCTACAACGATCAATCAGATTCCCAATGGATGTCTTTTGATGATTTATTCTGGAAAAGACGTTTTACGTCAACGATTTATAAGGTTTCTGACAAGTTCGATCGTGAAATTGAAGATTACAAGAAAGGTGTTGATGCATTATATCGAGCAGAAAAGATTAAAGATGAAATCCGCACATGGGAAATTGATGTTTGGAATTATTAATTCTTAGTCTTAAAAAGTATAAAACCCTGTCATTTTTCGGCAGGGTTTTTTGTTTAATTTTGTTTCATGCAATTTATCGGTGAGCGTATATCATTTGTTGATGATAAAAAGAAAACAACGATTATTATCAATCCTGATAGAAATAGTTGGATTAATTCAATGATGGGTGCTTGGTTGGCAATGTGGTATGTAATTGGCTTTGTCGTAATTTGGTATTTGTTTTCTTTTGAATTAAAGCAACAAGAACGAATTATTCTTTATGTTTTTCTTTCTTTTTGGGTATATTATGCAATTAAAGTAACGCGTTCTTTTCTTTGGTTACTCTTTGGTAAGGAACTAATAAAAATTGATGAAACAGCCTTTAATTTTAAGAAGTCAATTGGTAATTACGGTAAATCAATTCCATATTATGTTGATAATATCAAAAAATTTTCTTTAAAGATTCCTGAAAAAAATTCAATTCAAGCTGTATGGGAATCTTCACCCTGGGTAAATGGAGGTGAACGCTTGAGTTTTCATTATTTTGAAAAAGAAATTAGTTTTGGAAGAAAATTGAATGAAAAAGATGCTAAACTTCTTTATAACTTAGTTGTCAAACGTATTTCAGAACGAATAAAAAAATAAATATGTACGGAGAAATTAAAAACTACCTAACTAACGAACTTTCAGCAATTGAATCGAATGGTTTATTAAAACGAGAACGAATTATTGTTTCTCCACAAGGGGCAAATGTGCATGTATCTACAGGCGAAGATGTCGTTATTATGTGTGCCAACAATTACTTAGGCTTGTCCTCTCACCCAGAGGTAATAAAAGCTGCCAAAGATGCTTTGGATTCTCATGGTTACGGAATGTCATCTGTTCGATTTATTTGTGGAACGCAAGATATCCATAAAGAATTGGAACGTAAAATCGCTGAATTTTACGGAACAGAAGACACGATTCTATATGCAGCAGCCTTTGATGCGAATGGAGGAGTTTTTGAACCACTATTTTCTGAGGAAGATGCAATTATTTCAGATGAATTGAATCATGCTTCTATCATTGATGGAGTTCGATTATGTAAAGCACAGCGCTATCGCTACAAGCACTCAGATATGGGTGACCTTGAGGCTCAATTGATAAAAGCGCAAGATCAGCGGTTCCGCATCATTGTAACTGACGGGGTATTTTCTATGGATGGTGATATTGCAAAAATGGATGAAATATGTGCTCTTGCTGATAAATATGATGCTTTGGTTATGACTGATGAATGCCACTCGGCAGGTTTTATTGGAAAAACTGGAAGAGGAGTTCCAGAATATCATGGTGTCATGAATCGCGTTGATATTATTACTGGAACGCTTGGAAAAGCACTTGGAGGAGCAATGGGAGGTTATACGACTGGTAAAAAAGAAATTATTGAAATGCTACGTCAACGATCTCGACCTTATTTGTTTTCAAATTCTTTGGCTCCAGCGATTGTAGGTGCATCCATAAAAGTTTTTGATTTACTAAGTTCAACAACTGAATTGCGTGATCGACTTGAAGAAAATACAAAATATTTCAAAGAAAGAATCATTGCTGCTGGTTTTGACATTAAGCCTGGTGACTCTCCAATTGTTCCAATAATGCTTTATGATGCGGCACTTTCACAGAAGTTTGCCGACATGTTATTAAAGGAGGGTGTTTACGCAATAGGTTTCTTTTATCCAGTAGTAGCCAAAGGTCAAGCTCGAATAAGAACTCAGATATCTGCAGCTCATTCCAAAGCTGACCTTGATAAATCAATTACTGCATTTATCAAGGTTGGAAAAGAACTTGGGGTAATTAGTTAAATTGTTGGTTATAGGAAAAAATTAATCTTCCCATTTAACTTGAAATTCTAATTCATGTGAACCTTCACTGCGTTCGTGCTCAATTGTAAAGCGAGCGCGGTCAGGAACGTAAATTGCTTCCCCAGCCACCGATATGCGGAAATTTTCATTCTTTTCAATAGAATCAGCTAGGCGACGAAGTTTACTTACGAATTCTTCTTTTGAATAGCCCTTTTCAATATCTCGATCTTCCATAAATATATTTTTTACGAATCTTTTAAAATCTTTCAGTTATTCAAATATAATACAAATATGTTTGAAACATGATAAGTTATTACCAAATCTTCACGCGTTTTTCAGGAGTTAAATACAATGAATCATCCTTTTCAATGCCAAAAGCTTCATAAAATTCAGGGATATTTCTTACAACACCATTAATTCTGAACTTTGACGGTGAATGGGGATCTGATGCTACCTGTGCACGAAGTGATTCATCTCGTTCTTTATTCAACCATACTTGAGCCCACCCAATCAAAACGCGCTGAATTCCTGTAAAACCATCCATTTTTGGCGCTTCTTTTCCGTTTAGACTCAATTTGTATGCTTTTATGGCAATACTCAATCCACCTAAATCACCGATATTTTCTCCCAATGTAAATTCGCCATTTACATTCAAATCTGGGAATACTTTAAACCCATTGTATTGTTCAACAAGCGCGCCGGTTCTTTTCTTAAACGCTTTCAAGTCACTGTCAGTCCACCAATTTCTCATTACGCCGTCACCATCAAAAGTCGCTCCTTGGTCATCAAAACCATGACCGATTTCATGACCAATTACACCACCTATAGCACCGTAATTTACAGCATCATCGGCTTCCATGTTAAAGAATGGTTTTTGTAAAATCGCAGCAGGGAAAACGATTTCATTCAATGAAGGATTGTAATAGGCATTCACCGTTTGAGGTGTCATTCCCCATTCTGTTCGATCAACTGGTTTACCCAATTTATTTAACATTCTTTCGTATTCAAATTCAACGGAACGTTGAACATTTCCAAGATAATCGTCTTTTTTTACAGTTAATTTCGAATAATCTCGCCATGTGTTTGGATAACCTATTTTAACGGTAATTTTCTTCAATTTTTTTAGTGCTTCTTTCTTCGTTTTTGCACTCATCCAATCTAAATCGTTGATGCTGTTTTCGTAGGCTTTGAGAAGATTGGATACTAATTCTTCCATGCGTTGTTTTGCCTCAGGAGCAAAATGTTTTTTAACGTATACTTTTCCAACAATTTCACCTAAACTTCCGTTAACGCTATTTACGCCACGTTTCCATAGTTCTTCTTGCTTTTCAGTTCCACGTAATACTTTACCATAGAACTCAAAATTCTGGTTATCCAGGGCTTCATTTAAACGATTTGCCATTCCGTCAATCACATGCCATTTTAAATATGTTTTCCAGGTATCAATGGAAGCATTTTTGATAACATCATTCATGTTTTTGGTAAATTCAGTTTGTGAAATAATTACCGATTTTAAATTTTTATAACCAGCCGAGCGAATGAATCGACTCCAATCAAAATCAGGCATTAAATTCTTTAACTTACTAACCTCAAATTTGTTATACAACTTAGAGGCATCGCGTGTTTCCTCTTTGGTCATGTGAAAACTCGCAATTTGTTTTTCAAGATTAAAAACCGTTTTTGAATTTTCTGCAGCATTTGGAATCTTTGCCAGCTCGAACATTTTTTGAATGTGAGCTATATACTTGTTAATGATATCTATTGAATTTTTATCTGTATTCAAATAGTATTCTCTTTCCGGTAAACACAACCCAGACTGCCAGCTTGACACCACATATTTTGTCGGATCTTTTAAGTCTTCAGAAACGTAAAAAACCATCGGTGAATTCACACCCGTTTTATTTGACTCTCCAAAATAAGCCGCTAAATCAGAATAATTTTGAATTTTATCAATTTTATCAAACCAAGGTTTCAAGGGTTTAATTCCCAATTCGTTGCGCTTCTTCATATCCATGTATGATGCGAAAAAGTCTCCTATTTTCTGTTCGTCGGTGCCATCTGCTGCATTTTGTTTTGCCGCTTCTTCAATGATTTCTTTTACATCTTTCTGAGATTTATCAATTAACATATCAAAAACACCGTATGAAGATTTATCAGCAGGAATTTTGTTATTCTTCAACCAAGTCCCATTCACATATTCTTCAAAATTATTTCCAGGCCTAACCTTTAAATTCATGTTTTCTTTGGAAATTCCAGAAACCAATTCAGGTTTGTTTTCACACGAATTGAAAAGCATCGTTGCTCCCAATAATAAAATTCCAATTTTGATTTTCATCCTAATTTTTATAAATGCTTCGTAAAGATGCTAATTTTTAATCAATTTAATTCTCAAAATAAGTAATTTCATCAAAGCGAAAAAATGATGAAGAGAATAACGATTTATTTTGGCTTTGCAATTTTACTTCTTTGGTCGTGTGCACCAACACGATTTGTAAAACCGCTTGAAAAAGGTCAGCACGCCTTACTAGGAAATTTTGGAGGGCCAATGGCTAAAGTTCCCGGAATTGGTGTGATTCCCATACCTTTTACATCTTTTGGATATGGGTATGGTTTGACAGATAACACTACAATTTTTGGGAATTTACATACCACCTCGCTTCTTTTCGGAGTTGGACAAACTGATATTGGTGTTTCGCAGCAAATCTGGAAAAACGAAGGAATGGGTGTGAGTGTGCAACCTGAAATGAACATTTTGGTTGATTTTTACACTGGAGCCAATCGCTTTTGGCCACAACTAGATGCCAATTATTATTTTGATTATAATTCAATAACCTCAAAAAGTAAAAGAAATGGAAGTGATAAAAGGAGAGTCTTGACAATTTATGGTGGAATTTCGAATTGGTTTGATCCATATTTAACGGAATCACAAGGAAGAAAAAATCAACAATTCTGGATTCCCAGTGTTCAACTTGGGCATCTTTGGCAACAAAATAATTGGAATTACAATTTAGAATTTAAAATCCTAGCCCCAATTTACTCTAATGAAAATGTCGTCGTTGATTATCCAAGTATGATGGGGAAATACGGTGCAATGGGAATGTACTTTGGTGTCACTTATCGATTTAAAGAATGAAATATATAACCTTACTTTTACTTATGTTGGGCTTGATTTCTTGTAGAAAAAGACTCGACAGTTTTCTATTCAATCCTTCAAAACTTGATTCCTATCAACTGGATAATTATCAAGGAGAAGTCTCTTTGGATCTTGCTGGCCAATATTCTGTTCCACAAAACATGATTCATTTTGTTGATTTTCCAATCACGGATAATGGTAAAACAATCCAAATCAAAGGGATATATGTTGGTGATACAGCAACCATTTCACAAGACACAGTCATTTTATATTGCCATGGAAACAAAGACCATATGGAATTTTATTGGCCAAGACAAAAACTTTATGCGAATGCTGGAGGATTAGGACGATATGGCGTTTTAATGTTTGATTATCCGGGGTTTGGTTTAACGGAAGGAACTCCCTCTGAATCTAATATGTATGAGTCTACGCGTTCCGCATTGCTATGGTTAAAAGAAAAAGGTCTTTCAAATGATCGACTTGTCATGTTTGGTTTTTCTTTAGGATCTGCTCCTGTCTGTGAAGTGGCTGGAAATACGTCTGACTATCCGCTGCAACCTTCGAAAATTATATTAGAAGCTCCATTTGCATCTGCAGAAATTCTCATTCAGGACGCTGCACTTTTGTCGATGCCCGGAAGTTTTTTGGTCGATTTGAAAATAGACAACGCTTCCGAGATAAAAAAGGTTAATGTTCCCTTGCTTTGGATTCATGGTACAGCCGATTCATTCTTAACAATGACAAATCACGGGCAACTTGTTTATGATAACAAACCTGGCACAAAAGAAGCTGTGAAAGTTGAAGGTGGAGAGCACGAAACAACTCCGTTTGTAATGGGATATCAGAATTATATTGATAAAATAGCTCAATTTATTCAAGACTAGTAAAAGATGTGTTTATTAATTAAAGAGGACTTAGTTAATCAATTTTTGATTCATAGCTGTTAAATTTGTAGAAAATCATAATTATGTCAGGCTCGAGCTACGGAAATATATTTAAATTAACATCTTTCGGTGAGTCGCATGGCCTAGCTGTTGGTGGAGTAATTGAAGGAGTCCCGCCTGGAATCGAACTTGATTTAGACGCAATACAAAAGGAGCTAGATCGCCGAAAACCTGGACAATCTGCAATTGTAACGCAGCGAAAAGAAAGTGACAGAGTCGTTTTTCAATCTGGAATATTTGAAGGTAAAACCACAGGAACACCGATAGGTTTTTATATTGAAAACGAAAACCAAAAATCGAACGATTACGCCCATTTGCAAGATACCTTTCGACCTTCACATGCTGATTTTACGTATGAAAAAAAATATGGAATTCGAGATTATCGAGGTGGAGGAAGAAGCAGTGCACGAGAAACGGTTGCTCGTGTAGTTGCAGGAGCGATTGCAAAGCAAGTTTTAGCGAAAATAGGAGTTCGCTTTTCGACTTATGTTGATCAAGTTGGCTATGTAAGATTTGAAAACACTGATTTTTTTGATTTAAATGAAATCGAATCAAATGTGGTTCGTTGTCCTGATCAAGCAAAAGCAGTTGAAATGGAAGCGCTTATTCGAGAAATTCGAAAAGCAGGTGATACCATTGGTGGAGCTGTTCGTTGTGTAGTTGAAGGAGTTTCAGTCGGTTTGGGAGAACCCGTTTTTGATAAGTTACATGCCGAATTAGGAAAAGCGATGCTCTCTATTAATGCTGTTAAAGGCTTTGAGTTAGGCAGCGGATTTGATTCTGTTGTAAAGAAGGGGTCCGAGTTGAACGACATTTTCAATGAAGATGGCACTACAAAATCGAATCACTCAGGTGGAATTCAAGGTGGAATTTCAAATGGAATGCCGATAACCTTTCGTGTTGCTTTTAAGCCAGTTGCGACTATTATGCAAACGCAAGAAAGTATTAATCGAGAGGGAGAAAAAGTTGAAGTTCAGGGAAAAGGTCGACATGATCCGTGCGTGGTTCCAAGAGCCGTTCCAATTGTGGAAGCCATGGCTGCCATGGTAATTCTAGATTTTTATCTTCGAAATAAGTCCATAAATTTGTAAAAACTGAAATTATGATTCAACGCATTCAAACGGTTTATCTGATAATTGCAATTATTTTGATTGCAATTCCACTTTCTGGAATGGAGGTTATTTCCTACTCGGTAAAAAATGAACCTGTTTCAAGAAATGTTTTTGCACTTAATTTTATCAAAGAGGATCGAATTGAATCCAGCTATTTTTTCCTTGCAAATATTATCTTGAGCCTTTTTGGTTTTTATGTTATAATGTCCTTTAAAAAATTGAAAAAACAAATTGCTTTAGCTAAGATTTTAATTGGTTTAGTTCTGTTTTATTCTGTCTTGCCAATTATTTTAGCCTTGAGCGGCGACATGCTGAAACCAGAAATGGCATTTTATTTGTCGATTAGTTCTGTAATTTTTATTTTTTTAGCACTACGCGGAATGAATAAGGATAAAAAGTCAATTGACTCTTTGAATCGATTGAGATGATAAACAAATTGATAGTCATTGTTCGATATATCAGTTTCTTTTTTTTATTTCAACCATTTTTCTTTTATCTGTGCTCTTTCCTCTTAAACATAAATTTTAGGAGTGACATCTGGTCAGATTTTTATTGGCAATTTTCCTCAATTTCAGTTTTTATAAGTGTCGTGACATTAACGATCTCATCCTTATCCAAAAATACTTCTCGAAAAGTAAAATGGGGAATGATACTTCTATCTCCCATTTTTGGAATTACAGCTTTTGTAGGAATTTTGATCTATTATTTGACCTTGTTCGGTCTTGGAAAGTGGACTGATATCACAATGCTTGGGCGTTCTAAAAACAAGGGTCAAAAAGTAATAATTGAACAATTTTACGATGGCGGAGCCTTGGGTTGGAATGGAAAAAGAATTGTCGAACGGACTAATTTTTGGTGGTGGCAAAAAAACAATGAAATTGATACTTCAAAAATAAATTGGTCCTCTTATAACAAAGAGAATCGGGAAATAGGTCCTTATAAGTTTCCTTAGTTAAGAACGGCCAAATAAATACCTATTTTTGTATTTCATTTTTCATAGCTTATGAACTTTTTGTCCGTTGAAAATTTAACCAAGTCTTTTGGTGATCGCGTTATTTTTACTGATCTGACATTTGGAATTGACCAAGGACAAAAAGTAGCAATCGTTGCAAAAAATGGTTCTGGTAAAACGACAATGCTTCGCTGTTTGATGGGATTAGAATCTTATGATGACGGACGTATTGTATTCAGAAAAGACATTCGTGTGGCGTTCATGGAACAAACAGAATTGATGCGGGAAGATCAAACAATTTTGGAATCAATTTTCGACCACGATTTACCTGAATTGAATGTCATTAAACGCTACAACATTGCGATTCAAAATAATGATGAAAAGGCACTGGAAAGTTTATACCAAGAAATTACGGATTTAAATGCTTGGGATACCGAAGTAAAGGTTCAGCAAATTTTGTCTGTTCTGAAATTGGAGGATACTAGTCAGATGATTGGTTCCCTTTCAGGTGGACAGAAAAAACGTGTAGCGCTTGCCAAAGTATTGTTGTCTGATGCTGATTTCTTACTATTAGACGAACCAACTAACCACTTGGATTTGGACATGATTGAGTGGTTAGAAGGATATCTTGCTTCTTCAAAATCAACGATTTTAATGGTGACACACGATCGTTACTTTCTAGAAGTAGTTTGCGACTGTATTTTTGAATTAGCTGATAAAACCATTTATAAATACAAGGGTAATTTCTCTTATTATTTAGAGAAAAAAGCAGAACGCGAAGAGCAAACACAAGCTACTGTTGAGAAAGCAAAAAATACGTTCAGAAAAGAACTAGACTGGATCCGTCGTCAACCAAAAGCTAGGGGAACAAAACAAAAAGCACGAATTGACTCCTTTCACGAAATCAAAAAAGTAGCAAGTCAGCGCTTGGATGAAGATGAATTGGATTTACCGGTAAAAATGGAACGACTCGGGACAAAAATCGTTGAGTTTCATAAGGTTGGAAAGGCATACGGAGATAAAGTTATTTTGAAAGATTTTACCTATAACGTTCAGCGACAAGAGCGACTGGGAATTGTAGGAAACAATGGTGCCGGAAAAACCACATTCTTAAAAATGTTGTTGGGTCAGGAACACGTGGATTCCGGAAAAATAGTCATTGGTGAAACGGTTGTTTTTGGTTATTACAGTCAAGATTTAATCAAAGTTCCGGATGATTTTAAAGTAATCGATGTGGTGAAAGAAGTTGCTGAATATATTCCACTTGAGAAAGGAAGACAACTTTCTGCGGCGCAATTATTGGAACGATTTCTTTTTCCACGCGACATGCATTATAATTTCGTGCACAAGCTTAGCGGAGGTGAAAAACGCAGGTTGAAGTTATTACGCGTTCTGATGAGCAATCCCAATTTTTTAATTCTGGATGAGCCTACAAACGACTTGGATATTTTTGCCATGTCCGTTTTGGAGGAGTATTTACGAAATTTTCAAGGTTGTTTGATTGTGGTTTCGCATGACCGTTATTTCATGGATAAAATGGTCGATCATCTTTTTGTTTTCGAGGGTGAAGGAAAGCTAAAAGATATTGTTGGTAATTACACAGATTTTAGAAAAGAGCAAACCTCACTGAAAAGAGAAAATAAAGCTACAACTGCAATAGAAGTGAAGGAAGTGAAGCCAGAAGTTGTTGTCAAAGAAGCTGAGAAAAGAAAACTTTCGTTTAAAGAGAAGCAAGAATATGAGCAAATAGAAAATGATCTTGAAAAGCTTGAAGCGGAGAAAGAAAAAATAACAGAAGAACTTTCCCAAGGAACAAAGTCCAATCAGGAAATTTATGAATTGGGAATAAAGCTCGGCAAAATCATAGAGGAAATCGAACAGAAAACAGAACGATGGATGGAATTGGCAGAATTTATTTAATCAACTAAGCCTATTTGCAAGCCAAACGAACTATTAAAAACCGTGTTTTTTACATTTTCCGCAGGTCTTGAATCGTAGAAAATCATAAAATCAGCCCGAACAGAAATATTAGTTCTTAATCGATAGCCTATTGTGTATTGTCCCATAAATCGAGTGTCTTTGAAATCATCGAATTTTGGCTGAAAGTAATTAACGCCGGTGAAAAAAAAGTTATTCTTATAAATGAACCACGAAAAGTAGTTACTCCATCTAAAATTTCGAATAACTTCTTCAGTTGCCAATTCTTCGTATTCATAAAATGCCGATGAACCCAGAAAAGCACGACTTCCGTTTATATCAAACATTTTCCATCGGATTCCAGAACCACTGAGTGCTCTTAATTTTTGACGAAGCAATTGATTGTACTGCACCTGAGCATAGGCCTCTAATTTCCACGGACTTTTTTTGACATGTTTGTCAATTTTGTTGAGTCTGTAGGCATATCTGAAATGAATCATGCCTGCATTTGAAAAAGTGTTGTTTGCTCCTTTTGAATAATTCCAGTCGGCTATTAATAAATAATAGTGAAGCGGAGTTTTATATTGAATCAAAGGTTTTAATCCAGCGGATAGTAGTAAATCCTGATTGCGAACAGCACTGAAATTTGCTGAAATAGAACCACTTATTCCGGATGAGTCGTCATAAATTCGCTTATTCTCAATATTAACAATTTGTGCCGAAAATTTCGATAATGATAAAATCAGTAAAAGTATAAATCCAATTTTCATTTTTGTGCAAAACGATAAAGGAAATAGGCAACGATGCTAAAGAGTAAGTTCGGGACCCAAACGGCTAATATTACGGGGAATCCCACATTCAAGGATGCCACAGTCATCATTTTCATGGCAAAAATGTAGACAAAAACAAAACCAAGTCCAATGGCTATATTCATCCCAATTCCACCTCGCTTTTTTTGGGAAGAAACCGAAACTCCGATAATTGTCAATATGTAAGCTGCAAAAGGATAGGATGTGCGCTGGTGAAGTTCGATTTCGTAAAAGGGCACATTAGCTGATCCTTTTTGTTTTTCACGCTTAATCATTTTGCGAAGTTCTGTAAATGTCATTGATTCTGCTACGTTTTCGCGTTGTGCCATCTCATCAATCTTGAATTGAAAAATAGTGTCTTTTTTTGCTCCTTGCTTAATTATTCCTTTTGGAAAAGCTAGATTTTTCTCGTAATAATCAGTTAATTGCCATTTATTTGTTCCAGGATAATTTTTTGCCAAACGCGTTTTTAAAAAGTGTGTTGGTTGATTGCTGTCATTCCAACTTTGAATAGTTAAATCGTGAACTTGATCTTCGGAATTGGAGTAATTTGAAAAATAAACGAGCTGATTTCCAGGGTATTCAGCGTGATAATCTTCAACTAGCATGACATCTCGATAATACTTTTCTTCGAAGTCAAGTCTTACCTTATTCGCCCTTGGAACGATAAAATGGTTTAAAACTAGAGAAATTAACATCAGAATTGTTGCACCAATGATGTATGGTCTTAAAAAGCGTGTAATGGGTTTTCCACTAAACCACATCGGAACAATCTCGGTATCTTGTGCTAATTTGGCCGTAAACCAAATCACCGATATAAAGATAATCATTGATGAAAACATGTTTCCGTAGAACAAAAGGAAATTCAAATAGTAATCTAAGAGAATGGCCGAAAGAGGTGCTTTGTTTGAAATAAATTCGCTCAATTTTTCAGAAATATCGAAAACCATTGCGAATAGCATGATGATTCCCAACATAAAGAAAAATGTTGACAGGAATTTACGAATGATATAGCGATCTAGAATAGAAAGCATTTACAAGCGTTGTTTCATTTGTTTTACCATTTGATTTTTCCAGGCATTAAACTCTCCTGATTTAATTTTTTCTCTCGCTTCTTTGACCAACCAAAGATAAAACGACAAGTTGTGAATTGTTGCAATTTGAACACCAAGGTATTCCCCAACTTTAATTAGGTGGCGTAGATATGCTTTCGTATATACTTGGTCAACCCAGACTTCGGAACTCTCATCAATTGGACTGAAATCATTCGCCCATTTTTCATTTTTAATGTTAATGGTTCCGTTTTTTGTGAAAAGTAAACCATGGCGAGCATTTCTACTAGGCATAACACAATCCATCATGTCAACTCCAAGTGCGATTGATTCAAGAATGTTCCAAGGAGTTCCAACCCCCATTAAATAACGAGGTTTATCTTTAGGCAAAATGGAACAAACTAAATCAGTCATTTCATATAATTCATCCTCCGGTTCCCCAACTGAAAGTCCGCCAATCGCATTTCCGACAGCATTATATGAAGCTATTGTCTCAGCAGATTCAGTTCTCAAATCTTTGTAAACGCTACCTTGTACAATGGGAAACAGCGACTGTTCATAGCCATATTTAGGTTCTGTTCGCTCCATTTGATCAAAACATCGCTGAAGCCATCGGTGTGTCATCTGCATGGATCGCTTGGCATAAGAATATTCGCACGGAAATGGCGTACATTCATCAAAAGCCATTATTATGTCGGCTCCGATTGAGCGTTGAATGTCTATGGCTCTTTCCGGGGTAAAAACGTGATAACTTCCATCCAAATGCGATTGAAATTTAACACCTTCTTCTTTGATTTTTCGGGTTCCTGATAGCGAATAAACTTGGTAACCACCGCTGTCTGTTAAAATTGGTCTTTCCCAACCAATAAATTGATGCAATCCACCTGCATTTTCTATGACTTGTGTTCCTGGTCGAAGAAAAAGATGATACGTATTTCCTAAAATTATTTGAGCTTGAACATCATCGCGCAATTCTTGTTGATGAACACCTTTTACGGTTCCTGCAGTTCCAACAGGCATAAAAATCGGTGTTTCGATGCTGCCGTGTTCAGTATGGAGTAATCCTGTCCGTGCTTTTGTGTTGGAATCTTGATGAATCAGATCAAAGTGCATAACAATGTTGAAAAATACCTGAGGCAAAGATACGGCTATTTAATTTGTCAATTCATCTTTGTACTGAATTAGTAAAATGACAATTATTCCAGAACCTGAGTTAAGTATTTTCACCATTATATTTGGTGTATTCATTTTATTTGGCGTGGTTCAGTTTATTTACGTCACCTTTATTCACAGCAAATTTGCATTCTATAAACAAGATCAATCAATTTCGGATCAACCCCTTGTACCAGTAAGCATAATTATTGCAGCGCGCAATGAATCAGACAACCTATACGATAATTTACCCATCATTCTTAGTCAAGATTATCCCGAATACGAGGTAATTGTCGTGAATAATCAATCAATTGATGATAGCGGCTGGTTGTTGACGGCATTCAGCCGTCAATATGCGAATTTACGCGTTGTTGAGTTAGGTAGAAATAAACACCTTCGTCCGGGAAAGAAATTACCAATAACATTGGCGATTAAAGCAGCGAAATATGATCATTTTTTGCTGACGGATGCAGACTGTAAACCAACTAGCAATCAATGGATTCGTCAAATGGCCTCGAGGTTTAGTTCTTCCAAACAAATCGTTATAGGTTATGGTCCTTATTTAAAAAGCAAAGGATTTTTAAACAGATTAATTCGTTTTGATACGGCTTGGATTGGGGTTAGCTATTTTTCTATGGCATTAGCCAAACTTCCATACATGGGTGTTGGTCGGAATTTGGCATATACCAAGCGTGTTTTTGATTCAGTAAACGGTTTCCGATCTCACTATGCACTTCCTTCTGGGGATGACGATTTGTTTATCCAGGAAGCTGCTAAAAAATCGAATTATACAATCAATATTAATCCTGATTCATTTTGTTATTCTCAAGCCGCTCCGAATTGGTCACGTTGGATTCGACAAAAAACGAGGCATTATTCTACTTCAAGCAGATACAAGGTTATTAAAAAATGGTTGTTAGGAATATATCCACTGTCGTTAATATTAATGTGGTTTTCATTTGTTCCTTTGCTTTTTAGTGAGAACTTTCGCATCATTGGGATCCTGTTTTTTGTAATTGTATTACTTTACAAATGGTGGATTCAAGGGCGTTGTTTGAGTCAACTTAAGGAGAAAGGTTTTGTCCGTTATTTCCTTTTTTGGGACTTATTCTATGCTTTATTGATGCCTGTTCTTTACTATATTTCAGAACGTCAAAAGTATTATAAATGGTAGAGAACGAACATTTATCAGACAAAGCGAAGCTTGACCTTCAATTGGTAGAATCTGCACGATTGGGTAATCAGGCAGCATATGCTGAACTTATGGATCGTTACCGGGATTCCATTTATTTTATGATGTTGAAAATGGTAAAAAACAACGATGATGCAGACGATCTTACCATTGAGGCCTTTGGAAAGGCATTCAGTAGATTAGATCAATATTCTCCGAGTTTTGCCTTCAGCACGTGGTTATTTAAAATTGCTTCAAACAATTGCATCGACTTTATTCGTAAAAAGCGTATTCAACTGACATCTATGGATGCGGGAATTACAATGGATGATGGCGAAAGACTTCAAATTGATGCAAGGTCTTCTAACCTTAATCCCGAAGAAACCATCATGCAAGGTCAGCGTGTAAATCATATGCGTTTGCTTGTTAGTAAGTTAAAGCCTAAATACCGAGAACTGGTTGAAAAGCGTTATTTTGAAGAATTGAGTTACGAAGAAATTGCAGACCAAATGAATTTGCCTTTGGGCACTGTTAAGGCTCAGTTATTTCGTGCACGTGATTTCCTTGCAGCAATGATGGACAAAACCAAAGATACCATCTGAATTGGAGTTGATTAAAAGTTATTTCCCTGAATTATCCTCGACGCAAATCGACCAATTTTCCAGGTTGGCAGAACTTTATGCTTTTTGGAATGAGCAAATAAACGTCATATCGCGCAAGGATACTGATAATTTTTACGAAAGACATGTTTTACATTCATTGGGAATAGCTAAAGTAATTCAATTTAAAAAAGAAACTAAAATTATGGATGTCGGAACTGGGGGTGGTTTTCCTGGTATTCCATTAGCGATTTTGTTTCCCGATTGCCAATTTACGCTTGTTGATTCCATCGGAAAAAAAATCAAAGTAGTTAATGAAGTTGCCAATGCTTTAGGACTGAAAAACGTTCAGGGTATTCACGAAAGGGCTGAGAAAATAAATGAATCATTTGATTTTATCATAAGTCGAGCTGTTACTAAGATGCCAGAGTTTATTACTTGGGTGAAGCATAAAATCAGTAAAACCTCCAAGAATAATTTACCTAATGGTATTTTATATTTAAAAGGGGGAGACTTAACGGAGGAAATGAAAACAGTTAAGCAATGGCATAAAGAATATCTGTTAAAAGATTTTTTCGAAGGAGAATTCTTTGAAACGAAAAAAGTTATTTACGTCAAGTTTTAATTAAGAATCGGAGGAAAAATCAACTTAAATTCAGGTATAGCCACTGAAAAATTGTCGCCAGTGTCCAAATTCTTAAAGGTATAGAATCCTGTCATTTTGCCCATTACATTCCAAATTTCACAACCGCTCGTGTAAGAAAATGATTGGTTAGGTTCTAAAACTGGTTGTTCACCAACTACACCATCGCCAGTAACAATATTTGAACCGATTGCTAGGTGGTCAACGCGCCAGTATCGTTTAAGTAATTGAACACGGTATTCACTTTTATTTTCAATAGAAATTTGATAATTGTAAAAGTAATTTTCACCATCAGGATTGGACAAATCACCCCTGTACCAGGTTTTAACTTCAATTTCAATATGATGAATAGTTCTAGATGACATTGTCTTTCAAATTTCGTAAAAAGTTTTTAAATAATCACTTTAATTTTCTATTGTACTGAATCTATAATCTTGAAAATGTCTCTGATGGAATTTACTTTGTTGCAATTGATAATGGCATCAATACTCAAATTGTAAAAGTATTAGTCAGCAAGAATTAAGATAAATTTTTAACCCATTTTGAAGCGTTAATTTCGTTTTGAAATGGGTTTTTTATTTTCGTGATTTTAATTCTTTTGCTTCTTTCTTCGATAAATCATAAAAGAATAAGGGATAAGCATCAAAGATAAAACGGCAGATACTCTTCCGATGTAATCACCATGAGAGGAATAAAAAGTAGGTTTTCTATGAGCTTGAATATTTTGCTTTAAGGCTGATTCTGTCCACCATTTAGATTCTTGGATTACATTACCTTTACTATCGATAAAACCACTGATTCCGGTATTAGCGGAACGTGCCACCCATTTTCTGTTTTCGATTGCCCTTAATTTTGCAAAACTAAAGTGCTGCTTATGCCCAGGCGTATTATCCCACCAACCATCATTTGTCATGATGCATAAAAAGTCAGCACCTTGCTTTGATTGTTCTGCGACTAGTTCACCGTAAATCGACTCATAACATATGATTGGCGCCACATTCATTTTTCGTTTGTAAATTTTAGGATAATCCTCAATTCCAAGTGTACCAGAAGTACCCCCATTATTGATTGAATATTCTTCTAAAAAAGGAAAATATTGCGAAAAAGGAATTTTTTCTACTCCTAGAACTAGTTTTGATTTATGGATAAATGAGGCTTTGTTTTTTCGGGATAAATATAAAGATGAGTTATAACTTTCAAAATAGCCCTCTTGATTTGGTATTTTCTTACTGGCCCTAGTTCGAGGATTTAGAAAAATCCGATAGGTAGAAGCTCCAATAAGCAGATCAGGTTTGTTCCAATCCTTTAGTTGTTTTTCCATTAATTCATAAAAAGAATAGGCCTTCAGCTCATTCTCAACAAATCCTTGACTAATTGCTGTTTCAGGGCAAACAACTAAATCTGTTTTCGAATTTACCTTTTGATTTGCTAGTGAAAACATTTTTTGCATTTGAAGTCCAACGGTCATGTTCGGATCGAATTTTTCGTTATATGGATCTATATTCGGTTGAACAACAACGACTTCAAAAAAGCGACCATTCTTTGATGTATCATTTAGTCTTTTCAAGATAACAACTGAAATTAGTATTGGTGTAACAATCGTTAGAATTGAAAAAATAGCATATTGCTTTAGATCGCTAATTTTTCTTGAAATTGAATATTTCTTTATTGCCTTGAAAAAAATAATATTCAATAGCAAAACCCATATTGTTCCTCCTAAAACACCTGTAAACTCATACCATTGCACCCAATTTGTTTGAATTGAAAAGACGTTGCCAAAACTTAACCAAGGCCATGATAATTCCCAATTAAAATGAACAAACTCGAAAGCTGTCCAAACGATTAGTAGAACCCAAATGCCGTTTTCTTTTCCAATTTTCCGATGGAAAATGTGGTAAATCTCAAATGCCCATGCCATTAGCAGGGAGTTGAATACGAAAGCCAATATTGCTCCAACATCAGTTGAGTTGTAAATCCACCAAGTTGTACCAAAATTATAAACGAAAAACGTTAGGTAACTAAGTGGGTATAGATGAAAGCGATTTTTATTTTGCTCAATGAGATCATTTTCGACGATTAAAAGGGGAACGAGCGCGATGAATACAAAAGCCGTTATACTGCCAGTAAAAGGAAAACAAAGAACAAGTAGGAAGCCGCTCAATAATGAAAGAAGGTAACGTTGATAAACCGGCATGCTTTTATTTTAAAAATTTTAGCAAATTAAATTTAAAAAAGTGAATTGAATCTTGTGAAAATAAAAAAAGCTGTTCAATTTGAACAGCTTCTTAAAATTAATTTTAGTAGTTTATTAAGCGTTAGTCGCTTCAAATGGAATAATCGAAACGAAAGAACGGTTATCCTTTTTCTTTCTGAATTCAACTAAGCCATCAGTAAGTGCAAATAAAGTGTGATCTTTACCAATTCCTACATTTACACCAGGGTGATGCTGTGTTCCTCTTTGACGTACAATAATGTTTCCTGCAATTGCAGCTTGTCCACCGAAAATTTTTACACCTAAACGTTTGCTATGAGATTCACGGCCGTTTTTCGAACTACCAACTCCTTTTTTGTGTGCCATCGTTCTATTTTTTTAGTTCTTAACTAAGAATTATTTTAATTTAATATCTGTTATGTTTATTGCAGTAAACTGCTGACGGTGACCATTTCTCTTTTTGTATCCTTTTCTTCTTTTCTTTTTGAAAACGATAACCTTGTCTCCTTTAACATGATCGATAACATCTGCGGTGACTTTCGCACCTTCTATAGCCGGGGCGCCAATGTTTATTTTTCCATCATTGTCAACTAACAACACACGATCAAACTCTACTTTTGACCCTGCGTCTGCTGCCAATCGATGTACATAAACCTTTTGGTCTTTTTGCACTTTAAACTGCTGCCCTGCTATCTCTACAATTGCGTACATAATAGCTATTTTTTAAATTGTTTTAAATTTGGGAAGGCAAATATATCGCTTTTTTTTGAATTTACAATAGTTTTTATTCCGATTCCTTTCGATTTTTCACCTTGATTATTTCGGCATAGTTTGCGACTAATATGCCCATCAAGATTACAAACATCGAAATTACTTGGAAAAAAGAAATTTTTTCATTGAAATATACTCCAATAAAAACCGCCACGATTGGAATTAAATAAGTCACACTACTCGCAAAAAGCGCTGAGGACATGCGAAGTATTCCATTAAAAATAAACGTTGCAAAAGCCGTCCCGATAATCGCTAAAACGGCAATGTAAGAGAACCCTTCCAATGCATGTTGATTTGAGTAAAATACAAATTGTGTATCCAAATAAAAAAAACAAATCAACGAAGGAATAAATAATAACCCAACTGCGATTGAAGTTGTTTCAGAGGAAGTATATCCGTTGAGTTTGTGTTTAATGGTATTCAAGCTTAATCCATAAAAAAAAGTAGCCAAAATAACTGCCAATAAGTGATTCCAATCTGCGTCAAAAGCTATTTGTTTACCCGAAAAAACGAGGCATGTAATTCCTGTTGTTCCAATCAATGAGCCAAATAATTGAGTTGATTTCAGGCGCTGATTGAAAATAACGAAACCCAAAATTATCGTGAAAATTGGCGTGAAGCTATTCATCATTCCGGCAAAACCTGAGGAAATTCCAGTTTCAGCATAAGCAAAAAGAAAAGCGGGAAAAAAACTACCACAAAATCCGACAATTGAAAAATAAAGCAAATCCTTTTTTGCTTTCAATTTTTTTAAACTAACAAAAGTCAACGGAAGTAAAACCAGTGATGCTAACAACATTCTTAGAGTTCCTACTTGGGAAGCACTAAAAATGGATCGTCCACTTGGATGATACATTCCCTTCTTCATTAAAATGAAAGAGCTTCCCCAAATTAAGGCGAGAATAATTAGAAACAACCAACTTTTCGTGTTATTTGACACGAGGTAAAAGTAATGTTATTTTTCGTTTGGAATTATTTTTTGATTTGTAGGAGTGCTCTAACGATTAAACATATTTCTTTTACTGATACAGCGAATTGAGTTCATTCGTAACTTTGTAAAAATTATTCAAATGAATCGACTAAAGTTTTCTAAAGATCAAGGTTTGTTATTTTACAAGGAACTGAATGAAAGAATCGATGAATACTTTCATGCGAAAGGAGTTTCTAAAACAGGAAATCGTAAGATGTATTTTAAAATCGCTCTTTATTTTTCTTTGGACTTGCTCTTTTATTTTTTGATGATGCAGAGTGAATCAACTGTGGCGTTTTATGTGTTTTATTTACTTATGGGATTATGTGTTCTATTGACTGCCTTTAACGTATCACACGATGCTGCGCATGGGGTTGCAGTAAAAAGTAAATTTTGGAACAAGTTCTTATTTTCAGCAAGTTTCAACCTTCAAGGAAACAACGCATACGTTTGGGGAAAAAATCACAACGAGTCCCACCATTTGTATACGAATGTTGAAGGTAGCGATATCGATGTATTGCACAATCCACTTTTTAGAATGACTGAAACCCAGAAATTAAAGTGGTTCCATCGTTATCAATATTTGTATGCGCCAGTATTATATTTGCTGTATTCGCTAAACTGGTTTCTTTTTCGAGAATCATTAATGATTATAAATGTATCAAGCCGCACAATTAAAGTTCAAATTCCACCACTCGAGGTTGTCAAATTGGTGTTTTTCAAATTGGTTTACATTGGATTTATGCTTGTGGCACCGATTTATTTTCTAGATTTTGGTTGGAAACATGTTTTGTTAGCTTTTGTTTTAAATCACTTTCTTGTATCAATCGTTTTTGTGGCTGTTCTTGGCGTTTCTCATCTTTCGGATTTTGTTGATCATCCATTGTCCTCGGATGACAGGGAAATTGGTATGAGCTGGCCAACCCTTCAAATGAAAACATCTGTTGATTATAATTCGGATAGTGTCTTTTTTAACTGGACTTTAGGTGGATTTAACGCTCATGCATTACATCATTTGTTGCCAAATGTTTGTCATGTTCACTATTTGGAAATTCTTCCGATTTTCAGAGAGGTTGCAAAAAAACATGATATTGTTTACATGGAAACGGGTTATTGGAATTCATTGAAAGCCCATTTTCGTTTTCTTTATAAAAGAGGACGTTTTGAACATATGCCAGTAAGACAGTTTGAAGGTTAATCACATACATAATGAGGAGGATCAGCTTTGGCTAAATCAGTTGACTAAAAAGGTTAATGAGATTGTCAATATCGAAAAGCCTAAATGGATATACTATGTTTGTCTAAAATTCATTTTTTATTTTGGAGGAAGCGCCTTTTTCTATTTTTTACTTTTTTTTGCGCAATCTTCAATAATTTTTTTGGTTTCCTATGTTCTGTTTGGACTTTTAGCCTTTTTGTTTGCGTTGAATTTCGCCCATGATTGCGCTCATGAAAGTTTATTTAAGAGTAGGTTTTTAAATGGATCAGTCTTTTCCTTTCTATTTTCTATGCTTGGAGCGGACGCAGGAGCTTGGCGAGTTCGGCATATAACGGCTCATCACTTTGCGCCAAATGTCGCGGGTTATGACAGTGATTTATCTGTGACCATTCTCTTTCGAATTTCACCTGATTGTCCGTACAGAAATTACCACAAATGGCAATTTATCTATGCGCCAATATTATATAGCACTTATTCATTTTTCTGGATATTTTTAAAGGATTTCACATTGTTGTTTCGTGAATTTAAATCAAGAAAATCAATAGAAATAGTTGTTTTTTTCTTAACAAAAACTCTATACTTTGTTTTTAGTCTTGGCTTGCCTTTATTGTTTTCGCACCAATCTATACGAATAGTAATTCTAGGTTATTTGTTGATGCATTTGACGCAATCTCTTTTTTTACTATTCACTTTTCTAATAAGCCATCATGTTGAGAAAACGCATTACCCCAAGGTAGATGAATCGAAAGAAATACAAGCTTCATGGATACAAAACCAAATATTGAGCTCAAACGATGTCAGTCCTTTTAGTTGGGCTGCAAATTTTATTTTCGGCGGGTTCAATAATCACATAGCGCATCACTTGTTCCCAACAATCCATCATTTTTACTACCGAAAAATGAACGAGGTAATTTATGAGGCCATAAAAGAAAAAGGAATTGAAACGTCCAGAACAACCTTTATAGGTGGAATTATTTCACATATAAGGTTGCTCTGGTATTTGGGTAGAAGACAACAAGCGTAGCGGTTAATAATCAACTTCCTCAGAAGAATTAATTCCGTCCGCATTCTCCATCATTTCTCTTTCTAATTTTTCTAATTCTGCAGCGATTTCCTTTTCAGCCTTCTTGAACTTTGGCATGTATTTTTTATCAAAATTAATTTTGTTGCCATCTATTGTGAATTCGCAATTAAAACTACGAGCAGCAGAATGTTCTCCGCTAAATGCACTCCATAAATTTGCGGTCCCTATTATCTTACCCTCTTTTATTTCATTTGCAGTTACACTTTTCAAAGACTCCGATGATTTACCGAATGATAATTCACGAATTTGATCTTGATCTGAATCATAGAAAAAGTGAGTAGAGTATATATAATCACCTCCTGGAAAAAAGGCGATATCATAAAAATAATCAGTCGCGCCATCAGCGGTATAATTTCCTCCAACAGCTGTCATATCATCTACCTCGCCATAATCACTATATTTTCTAGAGTTTTCTTTTAAAAATGCTTTCATTCGAGCAAGTGCCTCTTTTTTAGTAAGACTTACAATTGGTTTTTCCTCTGGCGCCTCTTTTTCTTTTTTAACCGTTAAGGTATCTTTTTCAGGTTTTATCTCGGTTGTTTTTTGCTCATTCGAACCACCGCAACTAGCAATGAATAAAGTGCTAGTTAGAAAAAGTGTGTTGACACTAACTGATAATTTTCTCATTTTTTCTCGATTTTCAAGGTTTAATTTAATCCATTTCCCAACTGAACAAATCAGTTTTTATTTAAGCGTATGAAAATAGTTAAAATAAATATAACAGGTAATGTTTGATTTGAAAATCGAAGACTTAGCTATTAAAATTAGAACTTGTTTAAAAATATTACCACAAAATACCACTTTTTCTAAAAACATTGATTTTATTGATATTTAAAAAATATTTCTGTGTTAAAAAGTAACATTTAGCGTTTATTGTCGTTAGAAGTTATTAACAATTCAATATTTAGTGGTAAAAAGTGGTAAAAATTCCATTAATTTTACCCATTATTAACGCTATGGCAGGATTAGTAGGAGAATTTGAAGTAAAACTTGACGAAAAAGGTCGGTTTTTATTCCCTTCCGGATTACGGAAGCAGCTTCCTACTGCGTCTCAGCGTGATTTCATGTTGAATAAAGGATTCGAAGAATGTTTGACGCTTTATCCACTTCCTGAATGGGAAAAGATAAGTGCGAAGCTTTCAAAGATGAATTTATTTAAACCCAATAATCGGATGTTCTACCGTTTGTTTCATCAAGGAGCAAAACAAGTGGCATTGGATAATGCGGGTCGTGTCTTGATTCCGACTGCTCACATGGAGCGAGTTGGTTTGGTGAATGAGGTGATGCTCATCGCTTATAATGACCGAATTGAAATCTGGGACAAATCCAAGTACTTCAATATGATTGAAGGAAACATGGCGAATTTCGCTGATTTAGCGGATGAAGTAATGGGTGATTTGGACAATGGAGAATAACACGGCTTACCACATACCGGTTTTATTTAATGAGTGCATTGATGCTTTGCAGATTGATCCTGCAGGGACTTATGTTGATGTAACTTTCGGTGGTGGTGGACATTCTCGGGAAATTTTCAGTCGCTTAAATGAGAACGGAAGGTTAATTGCATTCGATCAAGATCCGGACGCTCAAAAAAATACTTGGATAGCACCTAATTTTCATTTCATTCCTGCAAATTTTTCCTTCTTAAAGAATCACTTGCGTTTACTCGGAATCGTTCAAATAAATGGGCTTTTAGCAGACTTAGGTGTTTCTTCTCATCAATTTGATGAGGCAGAAAGAGGATTCTCCATTCGTGAGGATGCTGCTCTAGATATGCGTATGAATCAACAGGCAGATCTATCGGCGTTTAAGGTTGTAAATGAGTATGATGAATCAGCCCTTACCGCTATTCTAAAAAATTACGGAGAACTAACAAATGCACGTTTAATTGCACGTGAAATCATTTTAAAAAGAAGTGAAAAATTGATAGAAACAACTGGTGAGCTGATGTCGATTATAAGTCGTTTTGCTCCGAAGTTTAAAGATCATAAATTTTTTGCTCAAGTTTTTCAAGCAATAAGAATAGAGGTCAATCAAGAGTTGGAAGTATTGAAGAATTTATTAATCCAGTCCTCAGAATTGCTTGCTGAAAATGGACGATTGGTTGTCATTTCCTATCATTCTTTAGAGGATCGGTTGGTTAAAAATTTCATGAAACGGGGTTCTTTTAATGGGGAGGTAAAAAAAGATTTTTTTGGAAATATTTTGAAGCCACTAACTGAGGTGGTTCGTCACCCAATTGTTCCTTCGGATGAAGAAATAAAACGTAATACGCGCGCTAGAAGCGCAAAACTAAGAATTGCAGTAAAAAATGTCGGATAAAGATTTCATAGCACATTCAGACCAAGAGACTGCGAATAAAAAGCAATCGAGTAAGGATTCTTCAGGGGATTCAAAGCAATCAACTCGTGGATCGAAAACAAATACGTTTACACAAATCTTGAACGGCGATTTTCTAACGCGTGAATTCGTATTAAATAATTTGAACTTCATTTTCTTTATCATTTTCCTTTTGTTACTGGTAGTTGGAAAAGGTTATTATGGAAAACAATTGTCTGATGAAATCAATGCAACTCAACAAGAAGTAGATCAAAATGCCGCTGAATTCATCGAATCTAAAGCAAAACTAGAGACAATCACGCGTCGCTATAAGTTGGTAGAAAAATTAGAAAAGCGTCAACTGAAAGAAACACAAAATGCAACCAAAGTTATTCGTGTAAAAAGGAAAAGTAATGAGTAAGGATACAAAGAACTTCTTGTATTACCGTGCTTATCTGATTTATTTCGGGTTCGTTATCATTATGCTTGTCGTTCTCTACAAAACTGTTTCTTTGCAGCTAGAGGGGAGAAAGAACATTTTTACCTCATCTGATGAAAAAATACCTGTTAGAACGGTAAGTCGAATTCCAAGAATGGGTGATATTTTGGATCATAATTTAACTCCATTGGTTACTTCTGTTACATATTACGATGTGCGCATGGATGCAACAGTTGTAGAGCAAAAATTATTTGATGAGGAAGTTTCTGAATTAGCACAAGGTCTGAGTAAAATGTATCCTGAAAAGACAGCTAGAGAATACGAAAATTCAATAAGAAATGCTCGATCTACTGGTAATCGCTATCTGTTGATCCAGAAAAATGTAACGAATGAAGAACGTAAAATGATTCGCAAACTTCCCATTTACCGAGAGGGAAGAATGAAGGGAGGATTGATTGATACCGAAGAAATTATCAAACGGCAGTTTCCAAATGGTAGTCTTTTGAGACGAACACTAGGATATTATAAAAATGATGGTGGTAAAGAACTGAAGGTTGGTATTGAGGGGGCCTTTTATAATTATTTGAAAGGAGAAGAAGGAAAGGAGATTGAACATAGAATATCCACTGGATGGAAAAAAACGGGACAAATAACAAAGGAAGCTGTTGAAGGTGCGGATGTAATTTCAACGCTTGATAAGGAAATTCAAGAATTTGCCCATTCTGAATTGGAAAAACAGCTTCGTGACATGAAGGCTGAGCATGGGTGTGTGATTGTAATGGACGTGAAAACAGGTTATGTTCGTGCAATTGCGAATCTCGATAGAACCGAGGAAGGTAAGTTTAATGAGGGTTATAACCATGCAATAGGAACAAAGGAGGTTCCGGGTTCTACATTCAAATTAGCTTCTTTAATGGCTGCACTAGAGGATGGGAAAATCAACATTATGGATAAGGTTGATGCTGTTGGTTCTTACGTATTTAAAGGAAAAACATTTACGGATTCTAATCATGGAATAGGTTATGGTCGAATTACAATAAAGCATGCATTTGAAAAATCATCCAACGTAATTACTCAAATTATTCATCGGGCTTATCGAAACGAGCCTGAGCAATTTTTAAAACGCATTGAGCAATTTGGATTAACGGAGCCGCTCGGAATTGATTTAGAAGGTGAACCAAGTCCGAATGTTCCTAGACCAGGAAATCCGGGTTGGTGGGCACTTTCAATTCCAATGATGTCAATTGGTTATGATTTTCAGCAAACGCCACTTCAAACACTCGCTTTTTATAATGCCGTTGCAAATAATGGCAAATTGGTTCGGCCACTTTTCGTTGAGGAAATTCGTCGGTCTGGACAAACAATCAAGAAATTTGAACCCGTTGTTTTAAGGGATAAAATTTGCTCACAATCAACGCTTGATGACATGAAAGCCTGTTTGAAGGGAGTAATGACTGACGGAACAGGCGCAGCCTTAAAAAGTATCGAATTTAAAATAGCGGGCAAAACAGGAACAGCAAAATTAGTTGGTGATAACAAACTATATAACGATGAGAAAAATAGTACATATCAAGCTTCATTCGTAGGGTATTTTCCTGCTGACGATCCTATTTATTCGTGTATTGTAGTTATTTCAAAACCAAAAGTGGCATACTATGGTGCAGCTGTTTCCGGAACTGTATTCGCAGCCATCGCAAATAAGGTTTATGCATCCACTTTAAAGTATCACGATGCAATCAATGAAAAAAAACAGCGTTCAAATCAAGCTCCAATAATTAAAACAGGTAATAAAAAAGATATTACCGCTGTTTTGAAGAAACTACAAGTTCGATATCAATTAAATTATGAAGGTGATTGGTTGCAAGCTGATACCGTTAAGGGTTCAGTTCATTTGAATCGGACTTCCATTCCAAAAAATCAAGTTCCGAAAGTTTTTGGAATGACTGCTAAAGATGCAATCTACTTGCTTGAAAGCCGCGGATTGATTGTAAAAATTAAAGGTTATGGGAAGGTTGTTTCACAATCCATTCTTGCGGGAACAGAAATCACAAAAGGTCAATTAATAAAAATACAATTGCAATGAGAGATTTGACTGTGCTTCTTGAAAATTTAAAGTTCCAGTTGATAAGTGGTTCTATAGAGCAAAGCGTGAACGATTTAGTCTTTGATTCAAGAAAGGCAAATGCAAATTCCATTTTCTTCGCGATTGTAGGATTTACGAATAACGGACATCAATTTGTTAATCAAGCATATGAACAAGGATGTCGCGTTTTTGTGGTTCAGGAAAATATTGATCTACCGGGCGATACTTCAATTTTAAAAGTTCAGGATACATCCGAAGCCCTTGGCTTGATGGCATGCAATTATTATGAAAACCCTTCACGGAAATTGAAATTAATCGGAATAACAGGTACGAATGGTAAAACCACTACAACTACTTTGTTATTCAACCTCTTCACTCAGTTAGGTATCAAATCCGGATTGATTTCGACGGTCGTAAATAAAATTGGTAAAGACGTAATTCCTTCCACCCACACTACACCAAATCCAGTTGAATTAAATCAATTACTGGCAAAAATGGTTGATGCTGGTTGCGAATATTGTTTTATGGAGGTTAGCTCGCATGCCGTTCATCAGCATCGCATCGCAGGGTTGGATTATAAAATAGCCGTTTTCACAAACATAACCCATGATCACCTTGATTATCACAAAACATTCGCCGAATACATCCGAGTGAAAAAAGCATTCTTTGATGGATTAACAAAAGACTCTTTCGCGCTAGTTAATTCTGATGATAAAAACGGAATGGTCATGCTCCAAAATACGGCTGCTAAGAAAACAACGTTTGCGTTAAAGACGCCTTCTGATTTTAAGGGAAAAGTTATTGAAAATGCGCTTTCAGGATTGGTAATGACCATCAATCAAATTGAAGTTTATTCGCGATTAGTTGGTGATTTTAATGCGTATAATTTACTAGCTGTTTTTGGTGTTGCAACACTTTTAGAAATCGATTCAATGGAGGTTCTTCGGGTATTGAGCAATCTTGAATCTGTAGAAGGAAGATTTCAATATGTTAGAAGTGCCAAAGGAATAACGGCAATTGTCGATTATGCACATACACCTGATGCCCTTGATAATGTTTTAAAAACAATCAATGGAATAAGGAAATCTACCGAACAGGTAATTACGGTCGTAGGCTGCGGAGGTGATCGTGATAAGTCAAAAAGACCTAAAATGGCCGCTATTGCTGCTGAAATGAGTGATAAAGTTATTTTAACTTCTGACAATCCAAGAACAGAGGATCCGATAAAGATTTTGGAAGAAATGGAAGCTGGCCTTGATGAAGAAACTCAAGTTAAAGCTCTTACGATACAAGATCGAAAACAAGGAATTAAAACAGCCATTTCATTAGCGAAAGCCGGTGATATTATTCTTATCGCTGGAAAAGGTCACGAGAAATACCAAGAGATTATGGGTGTTCGCCATGATTTCGATGATTTTAAGATAACTCAAGAATTGTTTAATCAACTCAATAAATAATGCTATACTATTTATTTGATTACTTAGATAAATTGAATTTCCCAGGTGCTGGGTTATTTGATTACATTTCGTTTCGTGCCGCAATGGCACTAATTACATCGCTAGTCGTTTCAATTTTCTTTGGAAAAAAGATCATCGGAGCCCTGCGAAATCAACAAATTGGGGAGACTGTGAGGGATTTGGGTCTTGAAGGACAAATACAAAAATCAGGAACCCCAACTATGGGAGGGATTATCATTCTCAGCGCGATTCTTATCCCGACATTATTATTCGCGAAACTTCATAATGTTTATGTAATTACCATGTTGATTTCCACAATTTGGCTTGGTTTAATTGGATTTTTAGATGACTATATCAAGGTTTTTAGAAAGAATAAGGAAGGTTTAAAAGGAAGGTTTAAAATCATCGGACAGATTGGAGTTGGGCTGATCGTTGGATGTATTCTCTATTTTTCTGATAATGTTGTTGTTCACAAACGTGTTGCTACTAACTATAAGTTGCAGGCTGATGAAGAGTTTGTAACGCAGCACCATATCCAGAACGATGGTGAAAACTTCAAATGGATAAAAACGGATGACATGACAACCACCATTCCGTTTATCAAAGGAAATGAATTTAATTATAACTGGTTAATTGGCGATTGGCAGAAATCCTATGGTTGGATTCTATTCATTCCAATTGTGATTTTCATTGTGATTGCTGTCTCTAATGGAGCCAATATGACGGATGGTTTGGATGGCCTTGCCACAGGAACTTCTGCAATCATTGGAATAGCACTAGCCGTGCTTGCCTACGTAAGTTCACACGCGAAATTCGCTGATTACTTGAATGTAATGTATATTCCACATGCCGAGGAGCTTGTAATCTTCATCAGTGCCTTCGTTGGTGCGTGTATCGGATTTTTATGGTATAACTCTTTTCCAGCGCAAGTTTTTATGGGTGATACGGGTAGTTTAGCCCTTGGAGGAATCATTGCCGTTTTTGCTATATCCATTCGTAAAGAATTACTTATACCAGTTTTATGTGGAATCTTCCTAATTGAAAATTTATCTGTAATGCTGCAGGTAGGTTATTTCAAATTGACCAAAAAGAGATTTGGTGAAGGTCGTCGAATATTCTTGATGGCACCACTTCACCATCATTATCAGAAGAAAGGATTACATGAAGCTAAAATCGTATCGCGCTTTTGGATTGTAGCAATTCTGCTTGCTGTAGTAACTATCGTAACCTTGAAATTGAGATAAAATTGGTTGGAACAGGTAAAAATATCGTGATTTTGGGTGCTGGCGAAAGTGGAGTTGGAGCAGCTATACTAGCCAAATTAAAAGGTTGGAATGTCTTTGTTTCCGATAAGGGACAAATAAAATCTGATTTCAAGGAAACATTAATTGAACAAAACATTGATTGGGAAGAGGGAGATCATGATGAACAACGAATTTTTAAAGCGGATTTGGTAGTTAAATCACCTGGTATTCCTGATAAAACCCCACTCATAATTGGTCTCAAGAACCGAGAAGTCAAAATTATTTCTGAAATCGAGTTCGCGGGTTATTACTCAAGAGGAAAAAAGATCTGTATTACTGGGAGTAATGGCAAAACAACGACAACGATGCTAACGCATCACATTCTCAAAAAGGCAGGATGGGATGTTGGTTTAGCAGGAAATGTTGGACATAGTTTTGCAAAACAAGTAGCAGATGGCGATCATGATTGGTACGTGATTGAACTAAGTTCATTTCAATTGGATGACATGTTCGACTTTAAAGCGGATATCGGAATTCTGACCAATATTACGCCTGATCACCTTGATCGCTACGAATATCAAATGCAGAAATACGTGGACTCGAAATTCCGTATCCTGAATAATCAAACACACGAAGATTGGTTCATTTATAACTACGATGATCCGATCATTCAAGCGGGAGTAAAATCCCGTAATCTACCCATGAAATTGGCGCCATTTTCTTTAAAAGAAACGATTGAGGTGGGTGGATATGCAACAAAGGAACAATTAACAATAAACATAAAAGATCAATTAACTATGTCAATTCATGAATTAGCTCTGAAGGGTAAGCACAATACCCAAAACTCGTTGGCTGCTGGAATCGCTGCCCGAATTGTTGAAATCCGCAAGGATATCGTGCGTGAAAGTTTAGAAGATTTTGTGAACGTTGAGCACCGACTCGAATTCGTTGCCAAAGTAAACGGAATTGAATTTATTAATGATTCAAAGGCTACGAACATCAATTCAACTTGGTTTGCATTGGAAAGTATGGAAAAATCAACTGTTTGGATTGTTGGAGGTGTAGACAAAGGAAATGACTACAACGAATTAATGGATTTAGTAAAATCAAAGGTTAAGGCAATAATTTGTCTTGGCGTTGATAATCATAAAATTGTTGAGGCATTTTCTGGAGTTGTAGATACAATTGTTGAAGCTGGTTCTGCGATAGAAGCGGTTGCTTATGGTTATCGCTTGGCGTCTAAGGATGAGGCGGTATTGCTTTCTCCTGCCTGCGCAAGCTTTGATCTCTTTGAGAACTATGAAGATCGTGGTAACCAGTTTAAACAAGCAGTGAGAATGTTATAAATTTTCTATATGAGTGAACAGGAATTAAAAAGAATTGAGTCACATTTAATTGCAGCACGTCAAATTGGCTTGCTAAAAATGAATGAAACTTCTATGCAATCGCAAGGGAAGTTATTTGGAATGGATGCATTTAGTTGGGTTTATCCGAATATTGATGTACTCAACTCAACACTTAATTCTTTTCCATTTGAAGTCCTCTGGATTGGAAATAAAACGGAGATTGAACTAGTTCTGAACGAGAGCAATGTGCTCGATTCTAGAATTCGAACAAAGGTTTTTTACAATGACTCAACTGAATTGGAGAATGCATTAAAGTTGATTCCAGAGTTGGTTTTCAAACCAGGGATTATATTGTTTACATCCACGGATAGTGACACAGAACATAACATTCAATTATTCAATAATTATCTGTCCCTCGTTCAATTAAAATGAGAAACTATCTAAAATACCTCAAAGGTGATTCAGTAATTTGGTTAATTACCATTTTCATGATGGCATTTTCACTCGTCACTGTCTATAGTTTCGTTCCAATTCTAGTAAAAATTGAGGGGGGATCTCCTTTTCAATACTTGTCAAAACACCTTGTTTATGTGATAATTGGATTTATTTCCATGTTTGTCATTCATCGCCTTGATTCCAAATACATTTCGCAACTTGCAAAGTTTAGTTATTACCTTGCAATTGGTCTTTTATTGTTTACTATGTTCTTTGGAGCGAAAGTAAATGGGGCAGGAAGATGGATTCGAATTCCTTTTGTACAGCTCACTTTTCAGTCGTCTGACTTTGCAAAGCTAGCGCTGATAATCTACTTATCTAAACTACTCGTTCGAAAAAAGGATAAATTAAATGATTGGAAGGAAGGTATCGTTCCATTAATGATTCCCGTCGTTGTGATTTGTGGATTGATACTCAAAGATAATTTTTCGACATCAGCGATGCTTTTTATGCTTTCAATGGCAATGTTGTTTATTGGAAAAGTACCTTTTTCTAAATTATCAATCATGGGTGCAATTGGAGTCGGATTGATTACTTTAACCATAGGAATTCACTTGGCAATCCCACAATTAAATCTTCTTCCCCGTTATGAGACTTGGGTGAATCGAATAGATAATCGAATGGAAGACGATATATCCAATATGGAAAATGCTCAGGTAAATAATTCCAAATTGGCGATTCACATTGGTTCGTTTTTCGGATTAGGCGTAGGTGATGGAAAACTTAAGAGTTACACGCCTGAGGCTTACGCTGATTTTTATTATTCAAGTTTTGTGGAAGAATTAGGATCAGTTTCAGCTTTGTTCCTCATTCTGATGTATTTGATTTTGCTTTTTCGAATAATCCGAATAGCACTGAAAACGGATGATTTATTTCAATCCTATGTCTGCATGGGTATAGGCATACATTTATTAACCCAAGCGAGCATAAATATGCTTGTTTGTACAGGTATTTTCCCAGTTACCGGACAAAATATGCCATTTATGGCAATGGGTGGATCAGCATTAATAATGGCCTGCGTTTCCATCGGAGTTATACAATCTTTTTCCTACCAACTACAAAAACAATCGAAACAAGAACAAAGTGCTTTTGCGAATTAAATAATAGAGTATGGTAATTGAACGTGTAATTATTTCAGGAGGAGGAACGGGAGGACATATTTTCCCAGCTATTGCTATTGCAGATGAAATAAAAAAAAGAAATCCTGCTGCAAAAATTCTATTTGTCGGGGCGAAGGGCAAAATGGAAATGGAGAAAGTTCCGCAAGCAGGATATAAAATCGAAGGACTCGAAATAGCTGGTTTTCAAAGAAAATTTAAACTATCAAATTTTGTTTTACCTATAAAAATAGCAAGAAGTTTACTTAAGGCTAGAAGAATAATAAAGAAGTTTAAGCCTGATATCGTTATTGGCGTTGGCGGATATGCAAGCGGTCCAACTTTAAAAATGGCTCACATGCTTCGAATTCCAACAGTTATTCAAGAACAAAATTCATTTCCCGGCAAAACCAATCGTATTTTGGCAGCAAAGACGGATTGCATCTGCACGGCCTACGAGGGTATGGAAAAGTTTTTTCCTAAAACGAGGATAGTTTTAACTGGAAATCCCGTTCGCAAAGAATTGAATGGAGCTGTTATAAGTGATAGAGACGCTGCATTAAAGTTTTTTAATTTACAGCCAGAAATACCAACTGTATTAGTAATTGGAGGTAGTTTGGGAGCTAAAACGTTGAATCGCTCCATGCTAAAAGGAATTGAGCAATTCCAATCAAATGGTGTTCAATTACTATGGCAATGCGGAAAGAACTATTACGAGAAACTTTTAGACGAAATGGTTGTGAGGGACAAGAATAACATTCATTTGCATCAGTTTATTTCCCGTATGGATTATGCTTATCAAGTAGCAGATGTAATTATTTCTAGAGCTGGAGCAATCTCTGTTTCAGAGTTGAGCATTGTTGGAAAACCGGTAATTCTTGTTCCGTCTCCCAATGTTTCCGACGACCATCAAACAAAAAATGCAATGGCTTTAACAGCTAAAAATGCAGCGATTTTGATTAAAGATGACGACGCAAGAGATGATTTAGTGGATGAAGTATTGAAATTAATTAAGGACAAGGATCGCTGTGATCAATTGTCTAATGAGATTAAAAAACTGGAAAAACCGAATGCGGTTTCGGAAATAGTAGATGTGTGCGAAAATATATTAGATGAATAGGAAGGTGAGCATTTCTGAAAAATACAAAAACGTCTATTTCATTGGTATTGGTGGAATTGGAATGTCAGCGCTTGCTCGCTATTTTAATTACCATGGTTTGAATGTTTGCGGATATGATAAAACCCCAAGTTCATTAACCGAGAAACTTCAGGAAGAGGGTTGTCAAATTCATTTCGATGATTTTGGAAATGACATTCCAAAAGCTTTTCAAGAAAAAGAGACTACGTTGGTGATTTACACGCCTGCAATTCCAAAAAATCACAGGGAATATAATTACTTCGTTCAAAATAACTTTACGGTTTTAAAACGCGCTGAGGTCTTGGGTCTTTTGACAAGGCAATCAAAAGGACTTTGCGTAGCTGGGACACATGGGAAAACCACAACAAGTTCTATTTTGGCTCATATACTTGATCAATCCTCTTGGAAATGCAATGCTTTTCTCGGAGGAATAGCAACCAATTTTAATTCCAATTTGGTTTTATCTGAAACTAGTGATTTAACAGTAATTGAAGCTGATGAGTTTGACCGTTCGTTTTTACATCTTTCTCCGTTTGCTAGTATTATTACTGCTGTTGATCCCGATCATTTGGATATTTATGGAAATGAGGATCAATTCAAGGAAGGATTTAGGCAATATGCCATGAAAACCGAAATGCAAGGTTTTTTAATTCAAAAAGAAGGCTTGGCTTTAAATGCTTTATCAAAAACGTACACCTATTCAATTAATTCACAAACTGCTGATTATTCTCTTCAAAATTTAATTTGGGAGGATGGTTTTCTATTTGGAGATATTCGACTGAGAAATGGATTTTGGCCGAAAATTAAATTTGGCATTCCTGGAATACATAATGCAGAAAATGCGCTTGCATGCATTGCCCTTCTAAACGAAATGGGTATGGATGAACAAACGATTCGAAGAGGAATAGAATCATTTGAAGGTGTAAAGAGAAGATTCGAGTTTTGTTTGCGAACAGAAGAATTAATATTTATCGATGATTACGCACATCACCCAAAAGAAATCAAAGTGCTTATCGATTCAATTAAGCTTTTTTATCCAAATAAGAAAATCACAGGAGTTTTTCAACCACATCTTTTTTCAAGAACGCGTGATTTTGCCGATGGTTTTGCAAGTGAATTATCGCGTTTGGATGAGCTAGTTTTGATGCCCATTTATCCTGCTCGTGAAGAGCCAATACATGGAATTACAAGTGATTGGCTTTTACAAAAAGTAAAATGTGGTAAAAAATCATTGAAAACCCCAAGTGAAGTTCTTCAGCATTTTTCAAATTTTAAGGAAGGTGTTGTTCTTACAATCGGAGCTGGTGATATAGATCGAATTGTTAGCCCTCTTTCTCAAATTCTTAAATCCAATATCGAATGATTAAGAAGTGGTTAAGGATCATCTTGTGGGTGCTAATTTTAGCAGGTACGATTGTCGTTTTCGTTCTTGCAAATACTGAGGAAAAGAAAAAGGAGATATTAAATCCTTCAATTTCTATCCATGTTGATGGCGAGACGTTTTTAACAGAATCTGAATTGATATTGCGTTTAAAAAATGAAGGTCTTCTTTCTAATAATCAAAAGAATGAGCAGCTTGATATTCGTAAAATAGAGCGAAAAATCAGATTAATGGAGGAAGTAAAAGATGTTGAAGTTTTTAGACAAATTGGTAAGAAGTGGAATATTCGGATCACTCTTCGCGAACCAATTGCTCGAATTTTTAACACGACAAACCAAACATTTTACATGGATGGTGATGGATTTTTAATGAAGCGATCCACCAATCACACGGCAAGAGTAATTGTTTTTTCAGGGCACTTAAATGACCGATTTTTAAAGGGATCTATTAACGATTTTATTAACAATGATTCCTTGAAAAGTATTAGAAAATTAGACGATGTCTTTCGAATTTCAAATTATGTTTGTAAAAGCCCGCTAATGCACAAACTTATCGGACAAGTCTACCTCGAACGTGATGGTGATTTTGTTTTGATACCATTGGTAGGTGATCAGAAAATAGTTTTTGGAACGGCCAATTCGGATGAGGAAGTTGAGGAGAAATTCGGTCGTTTGAACATTTTTTACAAAGAGGCAATGCCTTATGAAGGTTGGAATAAGTATAGCGAAATAAGTGTCAAATATGGAGGACAAATTGTTTGTAGAAAAAGAAACTAATACTGTTAAACGTTCGCGTATTGTGGTTGGATTGGATATCGGAACTACAAAAATTGCATGTTTTGTTGGTAGAAAAAATGAACATAACAAAATTGAAATTATTTCAATGGGAAAAAGTGAATCCCTTGGAGTAATGCGTGGCGTTGTTTCGAACATTGAAAAAACAATTCAATCCATTAAGACAGCCGTTGAGGAAACTCGAAACGTTACAGAAGGTGAATTGTCGATTAGAAATGTAAATGTTGGAATTGCAGGTCAGCATATCAAAAGCTTACAACACCGTGGAATGTACACACGACGCAATCGCAATGGTGAGATTTCACAAGAAGACATAAATGCTTTTGTTGATGACATGTACACCATGGTTATGAGTCCAGGTGAGGAAATAATTACAGTTATTCCACAAGAGTATATTGTTGACGGAGAGCGTGAAATCAAAGATCCAATTGGAATGGCCGGAATTCGTTTGGAAGCGAATTTCCATGTAATTACCGGTCAAGTTTCAAACGTATTGAATATCAAAAAATGTGTTGACCGTTCAGGTTTGAATGTTCGCGAAATTATACTCGAACCAATTGCTTCAGCTGATGCTGTTCTGAGCGAAGAGGAAAAAGAAGCAGGCGTTGTTTTGGTTGATATTGGTGGAGGAACAACAGACGTAGCTATATTTCAAGATGGGATTATTCGGCATACAGCGGTAATACCTTTTGGAGGAAATGTAATTACACAAGATATTAAAGAAGGGTGTCAGATTATGCATCGCCATGCAGAGGCTTTAAAAGTAAGGTTTGGAAGTGCATTGGCTTCAGAGAGTAGATCAAATGAAGTTGTTTGTATTCCAGGTTTGAGAGGTCGAGATCCAAAGGAAATTACACTTCATAACCTAGCAAGTATTATTCAAGCTCGTATGGAGGAAATCATTGAATTGGTAAATTACGAAATTAAAAATTCAGGGTTTGCTAAAAAATTGATTGGTGGAATTGTAGTTACTGGTGGCGGATCTCAATTAAAGCACCTAACTCAGTTATTTGAGTACATGACCGGAATGGATACTCGGATTGGTTATCCAACTGAACATTTAGCAAACACGAATAATTTAGAAAATCTTGCAAGCCCGATGTATGCAACAGGTATAGGCTTGGTTTTAAATGGTTTTCAAAAAATGGATGGATTGTCAAAAGAGTCTGATGGATCTACACTTGATCCAATAGATCCAAAACCGACTGAAATTCCTCCAACACATTCTGATCCAAACAAAAGAGGTAAGTTCTTCGATCGAATCTTGAAAAAGACAAAGGATTTTTTCGATGACAATGAAGAAAATGAAAATTAATATTTATAAAATAGGTTAAACAATTAAAAACAAATAGTATGGAATTTGATATACCAAGAGAAACAGGCTCAATAATTAAAGTTATTGGGGTAGGCGGTGGCGGAAGTAACGCTGTAAACCACATGTACAATCAAGGCATTGTTGGTGTTGATTTTATTGTTTGTAACACGGACAGACAAGCGTTGGATATTTCTCCGGTTCCGTTTAAAGTTCAATTGGGTCCTGCACTAACAGAAGGTAGGGGTGCTGGAATGTTACCAGAAGTAGGAATGCAAGCAGCAATCGAAAACATTGAAGAAATTAGAGAGTTGCTTTCTAAGAATACCAAAATGGTTTTCGTTACAGCAGGAATGGGTGGTGGAACTGGTACTGGTGCTGCTCCTGTAATTGCGCAAGTGGCTAAGGATTTAGGTATTCTTACAGTTGGTATCGTAACGGTTCCATTCAACTTTGAAGGTAGAAAAAGAAGACAGCAGGCTGAGGAAGGATTGGATAAAATGCGTCAAAATGTTGATACGCTTTTGATAATCAACAATGAAAGATTGAGAGAATTTGGGAAAAATATGTCGTTGACAGATGCTTTTTCTCATGCAGATAATATATTGACGGTTGCTGCGAAAGGTATTGCGGAGGTTATTTCCGTAACAGGAATCATCAACGTAGATTTCAATGATGTAAACACGGTATTGAGAAACAGTGGTCAGGCTATTATGGGTAGTGCCATAGCTGAAGGCGATGATCGCGCGATAGTTGCAGTTAAAAATGCACTTACATCTCCTCTACTTAATGATAATGATATTAGTGGTGCTCGTTATGTCCTCTTGAATATTACCTATGGAAGTAAAGAGGTTATGATGGATGAGATTACTGAAATCACGGACTATATTCAGGATGCCGCAGGTGCAACTGCTGACGTAATTTGGGGTCACGGTTTTGATGCTTCACTTGGTGAAAAATTGAGTATTACACTTATCGCAACTGGTTTTAGTTCAACGCCAATAACAGGTTTTGAAAAAGCACCAGAACGAACTGTTGTAAAACTTGAAGAGGAAAACAAAAAAGAAATTACAACTCCTTTAGTTACTCCATTTGAGCAAGCACAAAATATCGTTGAACCAACAGTTCAAGAGCAATTAACTCAGGAACCTTTTTTAAAAACTGAGGAGGTAGTTGAAAATGTAATTCCTACAGGTACCATTACACCTGTTGTTGAAGAGAAGAAATCATTTGATTTATTCGAGACAAAATCAGAAGTAACAACAGAATCTTACACGAACGCATCGGTTGAGGTATCAAATGAATCGAGTGAATTGAATAATGAAATCGTTTCTGATGAAATTTCAAGTGGATTCATTGCAAATGATCTGTCGAGTGAGCCAATAAGTGAAACGCTTACTGAGGAAAAACCAGAGTTTACTTGGGAAGTAATTGATACAACTGAAGTTGTTAATGATACAGTTGAGGAAGTAAAAGAAGAAGTAAGACCATTTACTTTATTTGATAATCCTGTAACGCCTGAACCAACAGCGAAAGTTGAGGTTGTTCGCCACATGCTAGAAGATGAATCTCAAGAGAAATTAAATTTGGAACAAACCAAAAAGGTACTTTCTCCAGAAGAGCAACAAAGAAAAGCGCAAGAGCGAGTTATGAAAATTCAAGAGTATACCTCTAAATTGAAAAAAGCCGAAGGAATAGCTGAATTTGAAAATGAGCCAGCATTCGTAAGAAGAAATATTAATTTAAATCAATCTTCACCAAGCACTGAAGAATCATATTCACGATTTGGTCTTTCGAGTGATAGCGAAGGTAGAACAGGATTAAGAAATAATAATTTCCTACACGATAACGTAGACTAATGAGTTTTACTAATACAATTAACGATGCGATAAAACAGGCTATGCTTGCAAAAGACAAGGATCGCTTGGCCGCACTCAGAGACATCAAATCCAAATTACTTCTTGAGGCAACTTCGGGAGCAGGAGCTGAAGTGAGTGACGAAGCTGCAATGAAAATCTGTATGAAGCTTCATAAGCAACGTATGGAAACGTATGAATTGTATAAAACGCAAGGAAGGGATGATTTAGCAGAAGAAGAGCTTTTTCAAGCTAAAGTTATTGAAGGCTATCTACCAAAAATGTTGACCGAAGATGAAATTCGTGTTGAAGTTTCAAATACAATTTCTCAATTAGGAGCGGCAGGTCCGCAAGACATGGGAAAAGTAATGGGTGTTTTAACTGGTAAACTTGCAGGAAAAGCAGACGGAAAGGTTATCGCATCTTTGGTCAAAGAATTACTTACTAAGTAACAAACAACAATCAAAATAGAGAGGTTGACACATCGTGTTAACCTCTTTTTTATTTTCTATAGAATTAATTTCAAAGGCGATTTTTTCATCTATTTTTGTATTAAAGTTTAATACATATGTCACAAAATCAATTGAAAGAGGAATTGGCGGATTTAATTCGAAACTATAATTCGAGAGGTTGGTCTCCAGCAACGTCAACAAACTATTCCTTCATTGATGAAAATAATCAGATTTGGGTGTCACGTTCAGGCGTCGATAAGGCTAATTTTCAGTCAACTGATTTTATCAAAGTGAACATCAGTGGACAAGCAATTGATGAATTTGCAGGTATAAAACCCTCTGCTGAAACTCTTATTCATTGTTATTTATATACTTTGTTTCCAGAAGTTAAAGTGATTTTACATAGTCATGGAATTCATCCGGTTTTACTTTCAGCAAGAGAAATGTCAGATGTTGTTTTCGAAGGTTATGAAATTCAAAAAGGTTTTTCTGGGCAGTTAACACATGACCGTCAAATCAAGATTCCAATTTTTGATAATTCACAGGATATGTCTTTTTTTGAAAAAGAATTAATCTACAGAAAAGCGCTTTTGGAAAATCATTGTTTTATCATTCGAAAACATGGAACTTATGCATGGGGAAGTAGTTTGTTTGAAGCAAAACGTCATTTAGAAACCTTGGATTATCTTTGTGAAGTAAAATTAAAAACCTTAAAATAAGATATGGCAATTTTATCGATACCAACAGAGCAAATTACAATCTCAGATCCTATTGAAATTAGAACTTTTTTCAATGATCGAGGAATCTTTTTTGATCAATGGGTTTGTGATGTGAAATTTAACGATAACGCAACACAAGACGAGATTTTAGCTGCTTATTCAAAAGATTTAGATCCATTTATGAAGAATGGAGGTTATTTAACAGCAGATGTGATCTCCATTAATTCTCTAACGGAAAATTATGATGCTATTAGGAATAAATTCTTGGCAGAACACATACATACCGAAGATGAAATTCGCTTTTTTGTTGATGGTCAAGGATTGTTTTGGTTTAACTTGGAGACTGAACCAGTTTTTAATTTGTTGTGTGAGAAAGGAGATTTAATTTCTGTTCCAGTGGGCACAAAGCATTGGTTCGATGCGGGAGAAATGAATCCATTTGTTAAAGCAATTCGAATTTTTATAGACATGAGTGGCTGGGTGCCGCACTACACAAATTCAGGAATTGAACAAACTTTTCACGATTTTAAAACGCCAAAACGTGTTGGATAATGTAGCTTGTATTTTGACAGATATCGAGGGAACTACCACTTCAGTTTCTTTTGTATATGATACACTCTTTCCATATTTTAAAAATCGAATTTGGGATATACTCGAAATCGAAGATAATCGAATTAAGTTGGCATTTGAAGAAATTAGATCAATTGTAAACGAAGAGGAAAACATAGAGTTAGGAACTAACGAAGAAATTGTTGCTAAAATACTCGAATGGTGCGAAAAAGACCGTAAAATTACCCCACTGAAAACGTTGCAAGGAATCTTATGGAAAAAAGGATATGAAGACGGAACTCTTCAGGGTCATGTATACGATGACGTGCCTTTGGCATTAGAAAAATGGAAGGGGCAGGGATTGAAATTGGCTGTTTTTTCATCTGGTTCAGTTGAAGCCCAAAAACTTATATTCGGCTATAGTAAAAAGGGTAATCTGGTCAATTATTTTACAGATTTTTTTGATACAAAAACTGGCATGAAAAGGGATAAGGAGACTTACAGCAAAATTGCATCAATTCTCCATATTCTTCCGAGTAAAATATTATTTCTTTCAGATATTGCAGAGGAATTAGAAGCTGCATGTGAAGCAGGCTATCAAACCTTACAGCTTACGCGACCAGGAACGGATAAAGCTTGGAAAAATTCGGTTAATGACTTTCTACAGATTACCTAGATAATTATTCTATTTCGGTTCTACGAATATTTTAAATCGCAATTTCTCGCGTTTTCTCTTTGTATTTGTATTAAGATAAATTGTTCTGTCTTGATAATAAAGTCTCTCTTTTGTATCAAATGTTACTTCAATGCGACCAGCTCCGCCTGGTTTTATTGGTTCCTTCGGAATTGAAACCTTGGTGCAAGAACATTCTACTTCGAAGGAATAGATTTCTAATGGAATTGTTCCGCTGTTTACAAATTCATACACGTAATTCCTTTTGATTCCTTCTTTCGTTTTTGGGAATTTTACAACAGGGTATTTAACATCAAAAACCGCCTCTTGACTGAAGCCAAGGGCGGTTATAAAAATCATTGTTAGTAAAATGAATGCTTTCAATTAGTTATTAGTTGGTGCACCAGAATTGTTAACAGGTGTCCCTACCTCAGGAGCTGGACCAACTTCTCCTTTGATACGAATAACTTTGTTCGGCTCATTAACTGCGTTCGAAGTAATTGTTACACTTTTGTTAATTGGGCCAGGTCTTTTCGTGTCGTATTTAACTCGGATAGAACCTTTAGCTCCTGGTGCAATTGGTTCTTTCGGCCACTCAGGAACAGTACAACCGCAAGATCCTTTTGCATTCGAAATAATCAATGGCTCGTCACCAGTATTTTTAAATTCAAATGTACAATACGGATCGCCATCATATTTGATATTTCCATAATCGTGAGTTTCTTTACTAAACTCAATTTTTGCACCTTTTTCAATTTGTGCTGAAAACTTGTTGGTAGCAATAGTTGCTCCTAATAACAAAGCGAAAGACAAGAATAAATTTTTCATGGTTTTTAATTTTTATGAATCAAAGATAATGACCAATAATTGAACCATTTATTTTTTAACAGATCGTTAACAAAACAAATTATCGTTTTAATCTCTTTTCAGCCAACCCTTTTTAATAAAATAAATCATCAAAAGACTAATAACTGAAAGCATTATTCCCCAAATGATAAAATAACCGGATTTCCATTTTAGCTCTGGCATGAATTCGAAGTTCATTCCATATACTCCAACAATGAAGGTTAAAGGTATAAATAATGAACTGATAACAGTAAGCATCTTCATGATTTCGTTCATGCGTTGCCCTTGTGCAGCATAGAATAAATTCGACATACCTTCAAGAATTTGTTTGTTGGCATCTATTTCTTCTAAGGCACTTACACAGGCAGATTTGAGATTTGAGAAATAATAAAAATTGCTTTTATCTAATAAATTACTTTCACTGTGCTCCAATTGCATCGTGATATCACGCATGGGTTGTACAATTTTCCTTAATTCAATTAATCTTCGTTTTTCAATTTCAATTTCTTTGAAAATGGATTTGTTTTCAGAAATATGAAGCTTAGCATCAATTGATGAAATATTTTCCGAGATGGTTTCTAATACTTCAAAGTAATTATCAATGATTGACTCAAGAAGTCGAAACAACAAAAAATCGGAACCTTTCATCCGAATTTTTCCTCGTGCTTTTTCAATTCTATCACGAACATCCGTGAAATGATCAGAAGATTTCTCTTGAAATGAAATCAAATAATTTTTACCGAGGAGAAAGGTAATTTGTTCTTGATTCAGTGCAGAAGGATCATTTGGATTTGGAAGCGCTGATCTTACGCTAAAAAACATGTAGTCAGGATATTCTTCAACTTTCGGTCGTCTTTGAAGATTATAGATACTATCAATGGATAATTTATCTATCCCAAGTTTTGTACATAATTTTTCAATTGAGTTTCGATCAAGAAGACTATGAAAATTCAACCAGGACACATAATCGGAGTCTATCTCTGTTTCTACAAAATCATTAACAAAATGAATAGGCTCCTCCTTTTCAACAGCGTAAAAGCTCGAATTGTATTTATAAAGTTGACACTCGGTCATTTGTATTTTGTTTTGTTATCGATTCATTGAGTGTTTTACCAACTGAACAAGCTTCACAAGATTTTTCAGTCTTGAAGAACTTAATCCATGTAAATCTTAAAAGATAAATAATGGAAAAAATCACAAATATGAACACCAATATTTCTTGAATCATTATCTAAAAGTAATAAAACTTTTTCTTTATTAGCTTAACAACTGAAAAGTTACAAATGCCCCAAAATAGGCAAGAATTCCCATATATAGTATTTGTATAAATGGCCATTTCCAAGAAAGCGTTTCACGTTTCACAATCGCAAGTGTTGCCATACATTGCATTGCAAAAACATAAAATATCATCAAAGAAACGCCACTGGCTAAATTATATACAAGTTTTCCAGAAGAATTTTTTTCTCGTTTCATTTTGTCAATTAGCTTCAAATTAGAATTTGAATCGTTGTTTACAGAATAAATTGTTGCTAATGAACCAACGAATACTTCTCTTGCCGCAAACGATGTTATCAGGGAAATTCCAATTTTCCAATCAAACCCCAATGTTCTAATTACTGGTTCAATTGTTTTGCCTAAAATACCTATGTAGGAGGTCTCTAATTTTGCTGCTGCAATTTTCTGTTCCTGATCTGCTGCGGATAATTTTTGAAAACTAGTAGATTGGGTTAATTTACGTTCTGATTTTGCCATTTGACCTCCAGGCCCAAAGGAAGCTAATGCCCACAAAACGATTGATATAGCTAAAATTATTTTTCCAGCATCAAGCACAAATACTTTTACTTTTTCTAAAATATTAATTCCAATATTGGACCATCTAGGACTTCGATAACTTGGTAATTCCAAAAGTAAAAATCCTTTTTCTCTTGCACCAATGAGTTGTTTTAGGATGAGCGCAACGATTATAGCAGCAACGATTCCCAATAAATAAAGTCCAAAAAGCACCACCCCTTGTAAGTTTAAAAAACCGAGAATCTGTTTATTCGGAATTACAAGAGAAATGAGTAAGGTGTATACTGGAATTCTTGCGCTGCAGCTCATTAACGGCGCAACTAGGATGGTAATCATTCGCTCTTTCCAATCGGCTATTGTGCGAGCTGACATAATTCCAGGAATTGCACACGCGGCACTTGACATCAATGGAACAATGCTTTTGCCATTCAATCCTAATGGACGCATAATACGATCCATAATGAAAACAACACGAGCCAGATAACCTGTTTCTTCTAAAATTGAAATAAAGAAAAAGAGCAATGCAATTTGTGGAATAAAAACCACAACGCCCCCAATTCCTGGAATAATTCCTTGGCTAATTAGATCGATAAACATGCCTTTGGGAAGCGAATTTGACATTAAATTACTCAAGTTCACAAATGCCCCATCAATAAAGTCCATTGGAATGGAAGCGAATGAAAATATAAACTGAAAAACGATTAACAGAACCATTAAGAAAATGGCATATCCCCAAATACGGTGCGTAAGAATTTTATCTATTTTCCGAGAGAAATTATCCGTTTTGTTTTGAGCTTGCGCCTCAACCTCCCGTATAATTGATTTTATCTTTTTAAATCTTTGGTTTGCCTCTTCTGCCTGTTCGGTTGAACTTTCTTTAGATACGGGTTTGTAATTTGAGATTAATTGAAAGGACCTTTCTTTTCTTTGATAATTTTCAATTGACTCAAGGATTCTAGATTTTCCAAACCCAATTCGTGCATTAGCCACAACGATTTCGATATCTGGAAAGAAGGACTTTAGTTTATTTAAATCGATTGTAATTCCGCGTTTTTCGGTAACATCCCACATATTCAAAACCAATATCAAGGGTAGACCAAGGTCATAAAGTTGCGAGAAGAAAAGAAGATTCCGTTCCAAGTTAGCAGCATCAGCTACATAGACAATTAAATCTGGGAATTCCTCGCTAGATGGGTCTGTTAAAACCGAATATACAATCTCCTCATCTTTCGATCTAGGATATAAACTATAAACGCCAGGAAAGTCTGTAATGGTATGATTTTCTCCTTTAATTTTAATGGAACCTGATTTTTTTTCGACCGTAACTCCTGGGAAATTACCAATCGTTTGCCTGAGTCCTGTTAGAACATTGAAGACAGAACTTTTACCTGTATTTGGGTTTCCTAAAAGAGCGATTTTCATAGCGATAAAACCGAATCAATAAATTGACTGAATACAAAAATACAAAATTCTAAGGCGCATTGTTTTGAACTAAAATTGTTGAGGCTTCATCCCGTCTTAAGGAAATTATCGAGCCATTTAATTCAATAGCAATGGGGTCTTTAAAAGGCGCATGAAATGCAACTTCAACGGTAGTTCCCTCAGTAAATCCCAATTCTACTAATTTGGCACTTATATGGGATTTCTCGATTTTCGAAATAACAACGCTTTTTCCTAAGGGAACATCTACCAATGTTTGAAGCATATACAAAATTACCGTTCAAACTTTATAAATTTCATACCATAAAAGTGGTATTATGAAAGATCCTTCATTACGATTCGCGCGGTTTGCCTTGTTTTTTGCTGCAACATGATTTCTTTTCCGGCAATAACTTTATCAATGGTTTCTTGATTGTAGTGTCGTATCGTAACTAGTTCGAGACCTTCATTGTATTTAAGCAAGTATTTTTCACCAAAAAGTTTTAAAAGTTGATCAATGTTTGTCTTTTTTGCATCAACTAGAAAATGAAAACTCACAGCGGAATTTTGCATTATGTTAATTTTGGCATTGACTTTCGCTAACAGTTGAAATATTTCGCTTAAATTTTCCTCAACAATGAATGAGAAATCCTTGGGAGTTAGAGAAATTAGAATTTGGTTTACTTTGAAAATATATGATGAAACCAAGTGATCGTTTTTTGTTGATGATTGTATGATGGTTCCGTCATTTTCTGGATGAATAAAGGATTTCACGAAAAGCGGAATGTCTTTATTTTGAAGAGGTTTTATGGTTTTTGGATGAATGACTGAAGCTCCATAGTAAGAAAGTTCAATTGCTTCTTTAAAAGAGATTTCGTCTAGTTTGATGGTTTCATCAAAATATTTCGGATCTGCGTTCAGCATACCTGGAACGTCTTTCCAAATGGTAACTGACTCAGCATTTGAGCAATAGGCGAGTATGCCAGCAGTATAATCAGAACCTTCTCTTCCAAGTGTTGTAGTAAATCCCTCGGGTGTATGTCCGATGAATCCTTGGGTCAACAAAATATCATTTTCCTTAAACTCATTAATTAATCTATTTTGGACTAATTCCTCGGTTTTTTGCCAATCGACATTTCCCTCCTGATAATTATTATCGGTCCGAATAATTTTTCGAGCATCCATCCACTTAACCATGAAGCCATTTTCCATTAGAAAGGCAGAAACAATATGAGAAGAAAGTACCTCTCCAAATGAAACAATTTGATCGTATTCAAAACTATGATTATCCGAAAATCCTGCTTCAAATTTTTGTTCAAGCTTTTCAAATATGGAATCTATTGTATTGTAAATGGAATAATGTCTTTCAGTAAATAACTCACCTAAAATATGGTAGTGAAAGTCTTTTAAATCGGTTAGAAGATGTATGTATGTTCTCTTGTCACCATTCTTAAGTGCATCAACAACCTCTTCCAACTTGTTGGTTGTTTTACCCATTGCTGAAACCACAACGATTAGTTTCTGTTTGTCAAAAAGGGATATGATTTGAGCAACATTTCTAACCGCCGCAGAATCTTTAACGGAAGCTCCACCGAATTTGAAAACTTTCATAAAATTAAATTTGACGCAAAAATATAAAATTAAGCGAGCTTTTCGGAAAGTAGTTTAATTTCGATAATGGGTGAAATTCGATCGTATAAAATGTTGTAAGCGGCTGTAAGAATTGGCATTTCGACATTAAATTTCTTATTGATTTCAACAAGACATTTCGTAGCGAAATAGCCTTCTGCAATCATATTCATTTCTAATTGAGCTGATTTTACCGAATATCCTTTGCCGATCATAAAACCAAATGTTCGGTTTCTAGAAAAATTAGAGTAAGCCGTAACTAACAAATCTCCTAAATATGCACTGGATTTCGTATCCCGATGAACAGGACTTACTACATCAATAAATCGTTCAATTTCTTGAATTGCATTCGAAATCAAAACCGCTTGAAAATTATCACCATATCCAAGCCCATGACAAATTCCTGCAACCAATGCATAAACATTTTTTAGTACGGCTGAAATCTCAGTTCCAAATAAGTCATCGCTCGTAGTCGTTTTTATATAGCGACAAGCGAGCTTGGCTGCCATCTTTTCGGCAATATCGGCATTTGAGCAGCCAATTGTAAGGTAAGAAAGTCTTTCAAGTGCTACCTCTTCCGCATGACAAGGTCCGCAAATGATGCCAATTTGATCGTAGGGTGTTCCAAATGTTTTATGAATATACTTTGCTGGAATGGAATTGTATTCCGGGATGATGCCTTTTACGGCAGAAAAAACGATTTTATCTTTCAGAAGTTCAGGTTTTATTTTTTCAAAAATAGAAACCAAAAATGCTGCTGGAGTTGCAATTACAACGATTTTAGCTGGGTTTAATATACTTTCCAGATCTGTGGAGATATTTAATTGGTTGACATCAAACTGAACTGATTGAAGATAACGCGAATTGTGCTGGAAATTTTTAAGATGACTAACCGCATCCTCGCTGCGATGCCACCAGCCGACTTTCTTTTCATGATTGCAAAACAATTTTACGAGAGCTGTTGCCCAACTTCCTCCACCAATAACCGCAATTTCATGAGAATGGTCGTTTGTCATTAAACAAAGGTAATTTTTTAGAACAAAATTGATGATTAGTTATGAAAATTTTAAATCATAATAAATTCAATGCAGGATTTTCACCTTAATTTTCCGGCATCCTTCAGACCCTTATCCCAATTTGGAGTGCTCAATATAGCAGGAACGACCTCCTCTGGTTCACTTACAATTGTCCACAATGATTGGTGGTCTGCCGACATAAAATTTTCTTCTATGGCCTGATTCATTAGATTAATAAATGGTTCGAAGTAATTTCGCGTATTCAAAATGATTATTGGCTTCGTAAACTGACCGAGTTTTTTTAAGGTAATAGCCTCAAATAATTCCTCATAAGTTCCTGTTCCGCCTGGTAGGGCAATCAAAGCATCAGTTCCTTCGAGAAATTTGGCTTTTCGCTCATGCATTGTATTGGTATATTCAAAGTCAGAAACTTGTTTATGTCCCCATTCAACTTCATTCATAAATTGAGGCATAATTCCTTTGATTTTCCCACCAGCTTCAAGCACTGAATCAGCAAGTTGTCCCATAAGACCAGACGAACCTCCACCAAAAACGATGGAGAACCCATTTTGAACTAATTCTTTTGCAAGACGATCCGTTGCATCGAAATAAGTTTGGTGAATTTTTGCACTTGAAGCACAATAAACGCATACTTGCATAAGTAAATTTTAAGTGATTGATTCTTGTAATTTTGAATGAAATGATGCTGCAATTTGATTCCGATCGAAATATCTAGATACGTAAGCTCGGGCATTTTCACTCATTTTTTTGAGCTCATCAGGATTATCAGCGAAAAAAACAGCACATTCCGCAAGTTCATTTTCATTTTCCGGTTCAAAATATTTACCTGCTTCACCTTTCTCAATAAAATGTTGTCGGGCTTCACCATCGACCCCAAGAAGTAAAGGTTTTTTCATGGATAGTGCCTCGAATACTTTTGATGGAATTGCTCCTTGAAATAAATCTAGTTTCTTAAGCGGAACTAAAGCAACATCAATTGATTTTAAAATAGCAGGCATCTCACTCTTTTGAACTGGCTCTAAAAACAAAACATTTTTAAGCTCCAGCGATTCATTGATTTCCATTAACCTCTCTTTTTCTGGCCCTGATCCTTGAATTATAAATTTGATTTTTTCATGATTTTTAAGGAGTGAAGCGGCTTTTAAAATCACTTCTAATCCTTGAGCATATCCCAATATCCCACCATAAAAAAATAGTACGTCTTCTTGCTGAAAGCCATTTCGTTCGCGAAAATCTCCCGATTCAATTTTATCAGGATTATAGAAATCTACGTCAACTCCATTAGGCAACCAATAGACATCTTTATTCGGAAAACGTCTACGAATATCATCAACAATTCCTTGCGTTTGCCCTGTAATGAAATGCGATTTCCGATAACATTTGGCTTCTAGGTTGTAGGCTAACTTCAAAAGATGTTTGTTATTAACAATATCAAGTTTTTCAGCGCTTTCTGGCCATAAATCGGATACATTAAAAATTAATTTAGCGTTTAGTTTCTTTGCTAAAGCGATAGCTGAATAACCCAAAAATAGGGGAGGACTTTCTACCAGTAAAAAGTCGAAGGGCTTCAATTTGCTTCCTCTCCAATAAGATGACCAAACGAAACTAAAATAGTTTAACAAACGAGAAATGATGCTTTTCGATTTTGAAACGTGAATCCAAGCGCGGTGAACCAAGATACCTTCAATTATTTCCTCACGATTTTCACCATTTTTATATGCTTCTTGAATTTCCATTTTTGGGTAATTCGGTAAAGCAGTTAAAACTTCTACCTCAATTCCCTTTTGTTTCAGTCTTACGGCTAATTCATGTAAACGATTTTGCGGAGCGCCAATTTCAGGTGGATAGTATTGTGTCAGAATCAGCAAACGCATAGTTAAATCAATTAGAGGTGTTCGATTCCATTTTTGGCGTGAAAAACAAAGTTAACAAAACACAAAAAAGTACAATTCCTGCTTGCGTTTCTAAAAATGATTCTACGAGGAAGTTTATGAAGAAAACGATTAAAATTAAGTTTCTCCAAGCGCAAAAAGGTTGATATAACCAAGCAGAAATGAAAATCATTACTAGTATTAAAAAACCAATCAAACCAAGCTGAACGCCCGTATTCAAAAACTGATTATGCGCATTTAATCGTTCTTTTGCCACTCCCGTGTTACCTAAATCTATGTTTTTATTGGTAATAGCATCATCATAATCGCCTGTTCCTGTTCCGAAAATAAAATGTTCTTTCCACACTTTCCATGAAGTGTTCCATATTATTAGTCTTGCTGCAGTACTTTCAATTGAAGTATTTTCTGTAACCTTAAAATTATTCAATGTATTCCACGTCGTTTCAAAACGTGTTTTCAAAACATTTTTCGTTAAGATTAAAGCAGAAAAAGCAACCAGCATGAATGAAAGAGATATGACGAAATATTTTTTAGATTTATTCAGGCTAAAAAGAATTGCATAAACAATAATAATGAATATAAAACAAATAAATCCTGCTTTTGATCCAGTTTGGAATGTCCCAATTGCAAAAAATATTATCATTAAGAATGACCACAAATCAAATTGTTTTCGAATATTTTCAATTAGAAAAATAGTTCCAATCACAAGGTAACAAGAAAAATAACTACGGTGCATGAAAACCGTAAAACGTGATTCCATAAAGTAATTTGCAGGTGGCTCTGTATGGAAAAAGAGTGTTTTAACGAATGCAGTTAATTCGTAAATAACCAAAGTGAAAACCAATGAGAAAATGAAGATTTTTTTCCAGTCAGAATTCCCTAGCTTTCGATTGCTTAAAAGGTATAATATTGGAAATAAAAGAAAGGTTAGTTTGTTTTCTAATTTCGACAATCCAAATGCTGTATTTTCACTCCAAAGCATGCCAACTAACAAAAGCAAATAGTAGAAAATAAACCAGAGTAATGGACTTTTGAAATTAGTTTCTTTAAATTCTTGTTTGATAAATACATTACGTTTGAAAAATAACGAGATAAGTATCAAAGCAAAACCAACCGGAGCAAGTTTTTGATAAAATACAGAGAAAAATAAAATCCAAATGATACCAAAATCTGATAGCTGCAAGCGGGGAATATTATTTAGAATTTTGTATATCATATAACCATAAAAAACTAATCTTTTCCCGAGTAGAATTCAATAAAACGCGACATACAAGCTTTGCGTGTAGCCTTACTCAGAATTAAATCGGAATTAATTAATTGACAATTATTTTGATCAAGATCCATTGTCTCAAATAATGGATTTTGGTTCGCTTTTTCAATGATTCCATTTCTACCACTTTCTATCCATTCATGCGAAACAGGCAAATCGGAAACAACTGGAATACATCCTGCCGACATTGCTTCGAGAACGCTGACTGAAGTACCATCACTTTCAGGAATAGAAATATAAATTTTTGCTTTGGCGTAATTAGATCGATTCTCCTTTCTTTGTTGCCACCCAACAAATTTTATACTTTGCTCCAAACCTAATTTTTCAACTTTTCTTTTCAAATTTCTATTTTCACTGCCTGTTCCAGCTATAACAAGTCTCCAATCTTGATTTACACGAACGAAATCTGCAAAGTAATCGATGATTTGACCAATCCGATAGAGGGGCTCATGAAGGCGGTTCGAATAAATGATGTTTTCTTTAGCAGTTGATTCAATGGGTTCAATACCATATTGAAGCAGCTTGTAGTTTCCGCCAGCATAAATGCCATTCATTGCTCCAATCATATCATTTGAATCAGCTGTAACGACATTCGAATTGGAAAGCGTTTTTTTGACTAAAAAATGGAAGAAAAAATTTTTCTTTGGAACGAGTAAAACGTCACTTCCCCATGCAGTAGTGATGACACGTACATTTAAACTTTTTGCAATATTTGAAACGAAAAAGGCTAGTCTGTTAATTTGATGAATATGAATGACATCTGGCTGTATTTTCCGAATTATTTTCCGAATTTTAAGGATGTTCGAAATTAATTTTAAAGGATTAATCGTTCGAAACGAAACTATAAAATTCTCTTTGATTCCATCAAAATCAGTTGGTTCCTCCGACAAAAGAAATTGCTCATAATCAGTTGATTTTATCGTTTCAATGAATGACGAGACATGAACAGAATTGGGACCTACTTGTAAAAGCTTCATTTCGTAAGTGATGTTATTAGTTCAGTTAATTTTTTCACTTGTTTTTTTCGATGTAAGGATTGAACCTGTTCGTTAGTGGCGAACTTAATTTTATTGTCTTGCCAGTCATTGTAGGCCTCTCGAATAATCTGTTTGGTTTCTTCCAAATCTGAAAATTCGGCAACATATCCACAATTGAATTCTTCGATGAGTTGTGCCGCAACGTCTTCTTTATCAACGAATGCTAATATGGGTTTTTGGACCGAAATATAATCAAATAATTTTCCTGTAAAGACCCCTTTTTGTTCACTTTTGGGATGGATTTGAATGTTTCCATCAAACTGCGCCATTTTTTCAATTGCTTTCAAATAATCCAATGGTGGTAAGGTCTTTACTTTCGATGCTATTTCGCTTGGAATTGAAAAATTTTCGTGTGCCCCGATGATCTGTAACTCAAAATCAAATGCTTGTTCATTTAATAATTGTTTTAAAGCTTCTAGTACAATTCCAGGTTTTCGTTTACCATAAAAAGTTCCAAAATAACCCAAAGTAAAGACTTCATTTTTCGAGGATAAATCAGTGGTATTCCTTTTAAAATCATGGTTAAACCCATTTCTGATTTCTTCGAAAATTTTGACTTTTGGTAGTAGTTCTTTGAAATCGAATAAAATGGGTAAGCTGACACTCGTGACTGCATCGGCATAATCGTTTACTTTTTGTTCAACTTTTCTTAAAGTGTTCTTGGTTGTTACGTCAATATAAGGATTCGCAGACATTTCATCTCGCATATCGGCGATCCATTTGACATCAGGAAATTCTTTTTTAAATTCAATTGCAACGAGGTGTGCTTCTTGCGGACTAAACGAACTAATTATGCAATCAAACGGTTGATTAAGATGAATTTCTTTGAGTTTAGAAAGCGTTTTTTGTTGCCATTTGGAAAGGGGATTTTGTACAATTTTTGAAAGCAAAAGACGCGTTGCTACTTTCAATTTATGGACTAGTGACCCGTCTGCTTGATGATCTTTTAGAAACTCGAAAATAGCACTAGAAGCTCGATAATGAACCGATACATTTTTATTCCATTCAACTGATTTTTCCTCTTGGTTTAGAGTAAAGACATCAATTTTGTTTTCTAAACCCAGATATTCTGCAAAAGCAAGCATCCTGTTTGTTGCAACACTTTTTTGTGGTGGGAACCAAACTGTAATTAATGCGATATGTTTATTTGCTGACAATCTGCTTTAGTTTTTCAATGTAATTTTTAGCCAACGTTTCACGATTGTAGCGCAATTTAACAATTTCAATCATTTCGATATTCGGTTTCATTCCCCGAGCTTTGACTTTTTCAATTATTTTATTCATTTGTTCCATTACCTCTTCGGAGTTTCTTGCTAAATGTGTTAACTCAAACGGAAGAGACATAATAACTTCACAGCCACAACCAAGTGCTTCAATTACCGAAACTGAAAATCCATCATGGTCAGTTAATCGCAAAAAAACAGGTGTTTTTCTTAAAACCTCGATAAATACTTCAGCTTTAACCCAACCATGAAATATGACATTTTTGGTAGTCGGTGTTTCAGAAGAGTTCAGTCCATACAAGTGAAATTCAATTTCGGGAAATTTCCTCGCGATTTCAGCAATTCGCGTCATTCCGTAAAATTCCTGCCGATTTTCTGCAACATAGCTAACAACGGTTATTTTTTCGTAACTATGACCATTGGGTGAAGCTTCAACGGACTTAAAATGTAAGTATTCCGGCTCAAGTTGAATGCTTTTTAATTCGTCCATGAGCCATTCAGAATCTACGAAGTTATGTCCATAGTCCATATATTTGCGATCAATGGTTTTGTTAGCGAATCGTTCCATTGCTAAAAGAGCATCGGTTCCCATCCATTGAAGAACGAGCTTTTTCTTCCATTTTACCACCAAATCCAAACTTCCACTTCTATCGGAAACGCCATTCATCGAGATGACGCAATCTGAAAATGGTAGAAGAAGAAAAAATTTTAATTGTGCCCATTTGGAATTATAGGTGTCCAAGAAAATATAACTCGAATTCGAATCATATTTTTTGAGCTGAAGAGCCAAACGTTCAGCAAACAAAGGTAAACCGTTAATTAAGACTCTCATTTCTCTTGCGAACCATTAAAAAATACCAGGTCAAATTGAAAAGATAAAACAGCGTAAAAGCACCACTATAAAGCCAAAGTGAATAAACGAATTTCATTTTCAACCAAACACCAACAAAAAGTGCGATTACGGTTAACGAATAGCCGAATAAGGTGAATACAAATGCTTTTTTCTGTTTGTTCAATAAAATTGGTAATCCGGATATTGGTGAGAGTATAAAATACAAAAATAGCATAGGAGCCAAGCATTGCGCATAAACGCCAGCAATCTCCCATTTTTCACCAAGGTATAACTTGAATACAATTGGACCCGCAAGAAGCAAAATGATTGTAAATGGTATCGCAAATAAAACGGAAGTTCGAATTGTTTTTTTGATAATTGGAACAAGCGATTCACCTTTGTTTATTGCTTTTCCTGCCTCAACATAAAAGAGTTGCGAAACAGAACTTGAAATGAGAACGATTGGAGCTTTAACATATTTGTTCATCATGGCGAACAGACCAAGTTCCAGGAATCCAAAATAAGTTGAGATAATCCAATAGAGCAAGAATTGCGTAATGAAAATATCAGAAAATGCATGCAGCGAATTGATTAGTGGAAAATCTTTGTATTCCTTCAAGGTGGTTTTTAGAGTTAATATTCCATAATCCTTGTAATAAACTTTTCTATTGACCCCAATCAATAATATGAGAATGTTGACATATTGTGAAAGCAGCCATGAAATGATTAGGCCATCAATGCCCCAACCGATATAACCTAACAAGGCAGCCAATCCATTATTAACAACAGATTGAATTATTTTACCCAAGGAAAGCAAATGAAATCGCTCATGTCTTAAATTCCAATTGCTTGTTAGTCCCAGTAATCCGAAACTTATAACAGCTAATGGCACTAACCATAAATATTTAGGTAGTTGACTGTCGTTATACATTTCACCTATTTGATAAGCAAATAAGGGAATGAGTATACTTAAAATACCTAATAAAAGGGTGATGACAAATCCGGTAAAAACAATGTCTTGCGCCTTTTTTTGTTCAACGGGAATCGGAACGGCTAATTCTAATCGGCCCGTTGATATGATACCAATTACGCTAACAATAGCCATGAAATTGGCTAATACAGCAAATTCTTCAGGTGAAAAAATTCGGGATAAGATGGGCGCAACTACGAATGGAATCACCTGGCTCATGGTATTGCCGGATAACATCGTGAGGAAGTTTCGGTAGTAAACTTTATTGCTTGACGCCATCAGGATTTAAATTGTCTTGAATCGACTCATTCAAAATAATGAGCAAAGGTAAAAATAGCCAATGAATGTTTAAGTATAAAAACGCAGAAGGCATCATCCATAGCAATGGAAGTGCAATCACAAAATAAAGGATTGAATTTCTTAATCTAAAATCAATGACTTCTCTTTTTTTGAATAGTTGAACCAAAATAAATAGCAAAAAAACAAAATACAGCCAACCGAAAACACCAAATTCACTGATTACTTCAATCGGGAAATTATGAGCGGATGTGTGCGAGTTAACGAAATGTCGAACTTCTTTTTCTTTACATTTCAATGAATAGCCTCCAGGCCCGAGACCAAGAAAAGGTTTTTCTTTGATGAAATCTATTCCATTTAAAATTAGATTTTTCCTAAGATTGGTTGCGCCAGTAGGACTTTTAGTATTGACAGAATCTAAATACGAAATCACCTGAGCTTGCTGCTTGTCGGAAAGAGCCTCTTTTGCTGGTTTGACCATCAGCTTTTCTCCTTTATTTTCGACGACCGAAATAGCATTTAATCGATAATTTGCACCATTCTTAAATTTTGGTCCTAAAAACAGAGGATTATTTAGTATCGTTAAGATCATAAATGTTCCCACAATTAAATACGGAGATAGTGTTCTAAATGAAATGTATTTTCTTTTTAGAAAAACGATTTCAACCATTCCAAATAGAATCAGGGCTTCACAAATCCATTTCGCAAAAGTCGAATCGGCGTAAACTGAAAAAAGAAATCCCAAACAAGCGAAAATTAATCGCAGCCAACTATTGTTTCTCAATTTTTCATCAAATAAACACAATAGAAAAAACACGAACAGAAAATAGGTCAAGTAATCATTTTGGTTGTCGTAAATAAACATAGGAGCATAAAATGTATTGCCAACCGGTAAGGAGAGCATTTCAGCCGTTTTAGTTCCAGAAAAATGAATGCCAGTTAAGAATTCTAATACTCCCGAAACTACTAGAATAAATAAAAAGCACCTCAATCCGATGATCAAATTTTTCCGAAACTCGCTAATTCCGACAACAGCATAAACTCCTATTAGGATTACTGAAAATATTGTTTGCATAAGCAAAGACCTCAAGTCGAAAATGGCTTCTTTTGGAAAATTAATTTGGTTTCCCAAAACGATTTCAACAATAAACCAGCATGCTAAAAATCCCGTAAAAACATAGTTTAATTTACTCCATTTTTTTAATGAAATCAAGGCTAATGGAAGAAGGATCAGCGAAAAAACTAAATTTGGATAAATTGTAAAATAACCCAACGAGAGTTGCATCAAATTGGATCCAAAAGGTAAGGTTAAAAGCCAACAAAAAAATAAGAAACGAGTAATTTTAATTTTGATCGAATTTTCTTGAAATAATTTTAGATCCAAAGACATTGAAACAAATATAATTAAAATCAACGAAGGTAAAATCCAACCATTTTTGTAATACTAACAAGTCTTTTTTACAAATTAAAATTTTGAATCGTTAATTTTACCAAACTAGGTTTTTAATTGGAAAAGATTTGAAATTAGAGAAAATATTATACCTCAACTCAAACAAAAATGATTTTTTGGCTGACAGTTTTTTAATTGGATTAAAAATTCTTTATGGTGATCGGGTTTTTGAATATCCTGGAAATAAGTTCATTTATAAATCAAAAGAAACGAATGTAGAAGCCATGCACGGAATTGGTTTTACACTTTACGGTCTTTTTGATGCTAGTGAATGCAAGGAATTCAATTATCAATTTGAACTAAGTGAATTTGACCTTGTCATTTTTGGGGATATTTACCGACAATCGGATCTTTATTTGAAGTGGTACAATAAATTAACCCGAAAACAAACAATTATTTTGGATGGTGAGGATACACCTGCGATTTGGCCTTATTACTGGGCCCCATGGAAAAAACCTTATTCGATTTCCTATCCAAAGCCGCATAAAAACTTTAATTATTTCAAGCGTGAAATCATTGCTCGACGTACGAATTATTACCGCTATTATAAGTTCATTCCAAAATTTTTAACCGGTTTACTGCCCTTGCCAAAGATTTATGAAGTTTCCTTTTCAATTCCAGAATCAAAAATTCAGACAACATTGATCCAAAAAACGAAATTATTCGGAAAGCACATTGTGGATGATGAAGTAAATAGGAATGTAGAGGGAAGTGTTACGAAGTATGCTTTTGACAACGAAAGTGATTACTACGAAGATTTGAGAAAATCCAAATTTGGAATTACCACCAAAAGGGGAGGTTGGGATTGCTTAAGACATTACGAAATCGCTGCGAATGGCGCTGTCATTTGTTTTAGAAACTTAGAGCAAAAACCGGAATCATGTGCTCCTCATGGTTTAATTGATGGCCATAATTGCATTAGTTATTCGGATTATTCGAATTTGAAATCGAAGATAGATACACTTAATGAGCATGATTACAAACGGATACAAGCAAATTCATTGGATTGGGTGAAAAGCAAAACGTGTGAAAACATGGTTTTGAAAACAGTACAACGACATTTCGATATTTGTCGAGAATGAATTTCCCTTAAATTCTGTAAGTTTGCACAAAATTATTTAAAATGAAAAACGTTGCTGTTATAGGTGCTGGGACCATGGGAAATGGTATCGCTCACGTGTTTGCCCAATTTGGATACAAAGTAAATTTAATCGATGTTTCTGCTCCTGCGTTGGAGAAAGCATTGGCTACGATTGGAAAAAATTTAGACAGACAAGTTGCGAAAGAAGCCATAACAGAGCAAGACAAACAAACAACATTGCAGAATTTAACCACTTTTACTTCGCTGAAAGATGGAGTTCAGGGGGTTGAATTGGTTGTAGAAGCGGCAACTGAAAATATTGATTTGAAGCTCAAAATATTTAAAGAGCTGGACGAAGTTACCGATCCATCGGTGATTTTGGCTACGAATACATCTTCGATATCAATTACGAAAATTGCTTCGGTTACAAATCGTGCGGATAAAGTAATCGGTATGCACTTCATGAATCCGGTTCCAGTAATGAAACTCGTTGAGATTATAAGAGGATACTCTACATCAGATGAGGTGACAAATCTCATTATGGAAACTTCCAAAAAATTAGCGAAGGTTCCAGTTGAAGTTAACGATTATCCTGGTTTTGTGGCAAACAGAATCTTAATGCCAATGATTAATGAAGCGATTTATACCCTTTATGAAGGTGTAGCCGGCGTGGAAGAAATAGATACCGTTATGAAATTAGGAATGGCTCATCCGATGGGACCACTTCAATTAGCTGATTTCATTGGTTTAGATGTTTGTTTAGCCATACTTCATGTATTACACGATGGCTTTGGAAACCCGAAATATGCTCCTTGTCCGTTGTTGGTCAATATGGTGACCGCAGGAAAGAAAGGTGTAAAATCAGGAGAGGGTTTTTATTCTTGGACACATGGAACCAAAGAGCTAATTGTTGCGAGTAATTTTAGGAAGTAAAAAAAGAGAAGTTCTTTATCATCATTTTAAGAAGTCCTTCTCTTAATAAGTTTGTAAATTCACGGGCTATAAATAATTTGTATATTTGGTGTAAATAAAAACAACAAAACTGAAAAGAATCATGAAAAAATTAATTCTAGTCGCCATCGTTTATTTTTTTCAAATACAAATTTTTGCTCAGACTATTTGGACAAGCGAAACAAAACTGAAGGGCACGATCGGTAATTATAAGATTGATATGACCCTTGCCGTTCCTTTAGGAGGTGGAAGTACCTGCTTTACAGTTGGTGAGTATTATTATTTGAGTAACAAGAAAGTAATTGATCTTTGCTCAGAAGATGACGAGAAAATAATTGAAAATTATTCTGGAAATCCAACGGGCTATTTTATAATTAAAGATTGGGATAAAAAAATCGGATCATCAGTTGTTGGGACTTGGTATAGTATGGACGAAAAAAAAAGCTATCCAGTAAATTTAAAGGTTGTAGGTAAAGGTGAAAATTAAATAAACTTAAACCCTATATTTGTTAAGTACATTTTTACAAAAATTAAAATAAAAATAAAATGAAAAAATTATTTACACTTTTTGTTGGGGCATCAATTGCATCAATTTCTCTATTTAGCTGCGGTGGTAATGAGCAAGCTGAAACAAATACAGAAGATCAGAAGAAAAAGGAGTTAGCTCTTAAGGAAGAACAGCTTAAAAAGGAAAAAGCGCAACAAGATTCTATTAACAAGGCTCTAAGTGCAATACAAGTTCGAATTTTTAATCATGAGCCACTTTTTTTTGATTCAGAAGGTTGGTGTTTAATGCCGGATAATTCCGTAAAAATAACTGAAGTAAAAGATTTCAATTCTACCAAAAATTTTGTTTGCAAAAAAGGGAATTATATTCAAAAATTAACCATTGAAGGAATATTTAAAGGGATAAATATCCAATTTTTGGATGAAAAAGATAAATTAGTAAAAGAATTAAAAAATATTGATTTGAAAAATCCTCTTACTTTTTCCGATATTAATTATCAACCAAAAAGCGAATCTCATGAAGAGAAAAAAGATCAATTTTATCAGGAATGGTTCGCAAAAGCGGGAAAAATACAAATGTCCTATGGCGATAGTGTATTTTACACAGCTACATGGAAAAGCAATGGCTTTTTTGTTCAATAACTTTTGAATTAACCTTTCTGCGTTTATTTAAAAATAGGCGGTATATCCAAAATGTATTTTTCCTGAACGGAAATCAAGGTTATTGTTCAGTTGTTTTCCCAAGCCATAAGAAATTGTAAATATTCCGAGTTTGGTTCCGAATGAAAACCCAGCTCCGATGCCGAAAGGATGGTCTTTGAGATAGGTTAGGGCTGTATTCTCGTAAATGGCTTGGTCGTAGAAAAGAAAAGCATTCGAATTTTTGTCAACGATAAAACGATATTCGAGTGTCGTAATGAGTTTCGTAGATGCAAAAATTTCTTCTTCATTAAAACCTCTAAACGAATTGATTCCACCAAAACGATAAAGTTCATTTTGGAAAATATTCGTTGCATTATAAGACTCGAAATTCGCCGCTACTTTAAGAACGTTTCTTCCATATAATTGAAAGTAATGTTGATATTGAAGGTTGATTCGATTCAAAAAGCTGTTATTAAGTGAATCTGAAATGGTTTTTCTAGTGCCAATCGCAAATTCAATGAGTGTCGCGTTTCCCTTCATTGGATTTGGTATGTAATCCAGTTTTCTTCGATTAAAAGAAAGTCCATACGAATTCGTTCGAACTTTTGAAAGTTTGGAGAAGATAGAATTAGATGCTCCGTAAAGTAAATCCGAAGAAGAAAATTGATAAAAGGCCTTTAATAAACTTCCATCCGCAAGTTGATACTGAATTCCTAGATTTGATTTCATATCTAAAAAACTCGAATCTCGTTTAAAAAGGTAAAAACGAGCATCGATTCCGAAAGGAGTTTGAAATAAATAAGGATAAACTAGCTTTAAATTCAATGCTTGGGTTTGAGGTTGAATACTCCGCCAGTTCAAATCAATGTTTTCTCCCTTGTTGAAGACATTCAGAAGTTTCGCTTGAAGATCACCGGTAAGACCAACACGCTGTGTAAATGGATTCGGCTGTATGCCAACTGCGCCTTGAACTGAACTCACTTTTTGAGATTCGAGATAAATAAATAATTCAACCCCTTGCTCTGTAAACAAAACCTCTGAATTTTTGACTTTTTTAAAATAGATGGTTTGCTCTAATCGTTTATCAACGAGGTTTAGAATTTCTTCGCTAAATGGTTCCCCAATAAAGACTCCCGTAATGGTTTGCAAAGAACGAATTGAAATATCAATATTGCCTTTCAGTGTAATATTACTCCACGCATAAAATTCTCCGGTTTTTATTCGCAATTCACACTTCAATTTTTCTCCCTCAATTTCTGCATTTTGAAAACCGACTTCTGCAAAGGGAAAACCTTGATTCAGTTGATAGTTCAATGCTTTTCGTAAAAGTTGATTCAAATCGTTCGGTCGTAAGGACAAATAGTTTTGGTTTGATTTATTCAAAATCCCCATTTGTTTGAATAGTTTTTTTTGATCGGAAGAGATATTCAATTGAATCCGTTCGAATTTCTTGTCAAACTTAACTTCGACATTGGCCGAATCTTTATTCTGATTTACTATTTTGGTTGATACCAAAAAATATCCCTTATCAATTAATTCTAGTCGATAATCTCTGAGATAGGATTGCAATTGATTTGCATTTTTCAATTTTTTAGGCTTCAGTAATGATTTGTTGGATTGATTCGCATCTGTAGAAAGAAAATGCAGAACGAAATTCTGAGCATTTAAATTTTGATTAAGATTTATTAATAAGTAAAAGAAAATCAATAAGATAAATTGGTTAATTCGCATTATTGGCCCAAAAGAAAATATTACTTATAACTAAATTTTATTCAACAAATTGTAACCTAAAGACATAAGGTTGCGTTAAGATACAAACAAACAACAAAAACAACCATCATGAAAACTAAAATCACTTTAATTCTGTCAGCAATTGTTGTATCAATTGTATTGGCATCATGCGGAGGAGGACGAATTGCAAGTTGTGATGCTTATGGAAGCGTTCCAACAACCGAATCAAGCGATTTAGCTTCGAAGTAAAAGAAAAAACTACCACTCGTAGCGCTGGACATACAACGCCATTTCGGATTGTATTTTCAGCGCTTCTTTTTTTGCTGCGGTTGCAAAATCTTCTTCATTTCCGGCATATATAATTCCCCGAGATGAATTGACTAAAAGTCCACACTGGTTATTTGATCCGTATTTAACTACCTCTTCAAGTGATCCGCCTTGAGCCCCAACTCCAGGCACTAAAAAGAAGTAATCAGGAGCTATTTTTCTTACTTCAGCAATTTCCTCAGCCCTTGTTGCCCCAACCACAAACATTAGTTCTTCGGAAGAACCCCATTGTTTCGCTTTTTCAATTACCTCTGCATAAAGTTTTCGATTTTGAACTTCTTTAAATTGAAAGTCAAATGCTCCAGAATTGGAGGTTAAAGCTAAAAGAATTACCCATTTATTTTCGAATTCCAAAAACGGTTTAACGCTATCAGATCCCATGTATGGAGCAACGGTAACTGCGTCGCAAGGTAATGTTTCAAAAAATGTTTTGGCATAAAACGATGAAGTGTTACCGATATCACCCCGCTTTGCATCGGCAATTACAAAACAATCTTTAGGAATGTAATTAATGGTTTTCTCCAAACTTTGCCATCCTTTTACACCATATGCCTCGTAAAAAGCAGTGTTTGGTTTGTATGCCACGCAAAATTCATGCGTCGCATCGATGATTTCCTTATTAAACTCAAATATAGGGTCTTCTTTGTCTAATAAATGTTTCGGGATTTTTGTCAAATCTGGATCCAAACCAATACATAAAAAAGACTTTTTCTTTCGAATCTGACCGATTAATTCTTGCTTTGTCATACTTCCTGTCCTTTGAGTTTTTCAGCATTTTCAGCCATTTTCAACGAATCGATCATTTCTTGAATGTCACCATTCATAAATGAGTTAAGGTTGTACATTGTTTTGTTAATACGATGATCTGTTATTCTTCCTTGTGGATAATTGTAGGTTCGTATTTTCGCAGAACGATCACCTGTTGAGACCAGGGTTTTTCGCTGAGCCGCCCGTTCATTGTGAACGCGATCCAATTCAGCTTGATATAAACGCGATCTTAAAACTGAAATGGCTTTCTCCAAATTCTTATGTTGTGAACGACCATCTTGACATTCGACAACCACTCCTGTAGGAATGTGTGTCAAACGAATAGCCGATTCCGTTTTGTTAATGTGCTGACCACCGGCACCCGATGCTCGGAATGTATCTTTGCGAACATCATTCATGTCTAATTCAAAATCAACCTCTTCGGCTTCAGGTAAGACAGCTACAGTAATTGCAGAAGTGTGAACTCTTCCTTGCGATTCTGTTTCAGGAACTCGTTGAACACGGTGCACACCCGATTCGAATTTTAGCATACCATAAATTCCAGCTCCCGTAACTTCCATAGAGATTTCTTTCAGACCCTTTACCGTTCCTTCAGAAGAATTCAAAATATCATATTGCCAACCCATTTCCTTGAAGAACATTGTGTACATTCGAAAAATGTCCTCAACAAAAATACAAGCTTCGTCGCCGCCTGTTCCTGCCCGTAATTCGATAATCGCATTTTTGTCGTCCTCTGGATCCTTAGGAATCAACATCATTTTGATTTCCTCCTCCATTTCAGGACGTTTCTGCTCTAATTCATCGATTTCCATTTTCGCCATTTCGCGCATTTCTGGATCCGTTTCGATTTCAAGTAGTTCTTTCGAGCTTTGAAGGTTGCCAATTAGATTTTTGTACGATTTATAAACCTCGTCCAACGATTCCAATTCACGATATTCTTTATTCAATTTCACAAAGCGATCCATGTTCGAAATAATTTCAGGATCAGTTATCATTTTTCCAACCTCAACAAATCTGATGTGAATGGCCTCTAGCTTAGATAATAAATCTGACATGTCACAAAGTTAGTTAAATAAAAAAAACCACCGATCAAAGATCGATGGTTCTTAATTTTAGTTTGATTTATTTTTAGTGTGAAGCAAGGTAATTCGCAACTCCTTCAAATGAAGGTTTCATTGCTGCGTCTCCTTTGTGCCAGTTGGCTGGACAAACTTCTCCATTTTCTTCGAAATACTGAAGTGCGTCTACCATTCTCAAAGCTTCATCAACGTTACGTCCAAGTGGAAAGAAGTTTACTAACTGGTGCATTACCACGCCTTCTTTATTAATCAAGTAAAGGCCTCTATATGCAATCATTGGACCAGATGCAGTTAAGTTTCCATCCATATCGTATTCGTATTCTCCAGCCATACAACCATAAGCTTCAGTGATTGTTTTTGTTGTATCGGCTACAATTGGATAAGTAACCCCTTGAATTCCACCTTTGTTTTTTGGCATTTGAAGCCATCCCCAGTGAGATTCCTCAGTGTCCGTTGAACATGCAACTACTTTTACGCCTCTTGATTCGAATTCACTTAAAGCAGCTTGAAATGCATGTAATTCAGATGGGCAAACAAACGTGAAATCTTTAGGATAAAAGAAGAAAAGTACATGATTTTTCCCCAAATACTGATCCAATGAGAAGTCATTAACTATTTCTCCTCCATTTACAACGGCAGACGCTTTGAAAGATGGCGCCTTTTTTCCTACTAATGTTGACATTTTTATGTTATTTAATTGTTTACTTATTTGAGCTTCAAAATTAAGCATTTCTAAAAAACATTTTCTGTTTGGCTCGTTAACCAAGCTGAAAACATCCAATTTGTTTTTTCTTTTTCTCGGATCAAGTCACTCATAAAAGCGTTTGTTCCTTCGTCATCTTTTTTGCTTGACAAAACCAAAAGTTCTTTTTCAACAATCAAAAGTTCTTTTTGTGCGTGAAAGACATAATTCATTCCTCTTGTGGCCTCCATAATAATTTGTTGTTCTTCGACTACACTGTGTTTTAGATAATCAGAAAACGAAGACAACGGAATTTCACCAATGGATAAGATTCGTTCTGCTAAATCATCTATGATTACTTGAACACGTGTATAAAGTTCTTCATATTTTGCATGTAGTTCAAAGAATTTTTCTCCTTTAATATTCCAATGGAGCATTCTTAGGTTTTGATAATGAACTTGATAACTTGCTAGTAGCTGATTGATTTTGTCTTTGTAAGATTGTGAAAGATTCATGGTCTCTATTTTTAGGTTATTATTCCTTGCAAATTTTGGTATTTTTCGCTGTCGTTTTTTGCACTTTAGAAAGGAAGGTTTTCAAATATTCTGAATTTACATTGACAAAATTACTCCCTATTAACATATAGAAGATATTAAATAGATTTATATTTGTATAAATAATAACTATATGATTTCACTTCAACAAATGCACTACATCGTAGTTTTGAGCGAGGAACTACAATTTCAAAAAGCAAGTGAAAAGTGTTTTGTTACTCAGCCTACACTTTCAATGCAAATTAAAAAGGCAGAAGAAATGCTTGGTCATTTAATTTTTGATCGTTCAAAAAATCCGATGGAATTAACGCCATTTGGTGAAGAAATACTTCCTATTATTCGCGATGTTCTTGCTGAAAATTCAAAAATCAAATTGATCTGTGACCGACAAAAGGGAATGATAAAAGAAGTTATAAGGTTGGGAATAATACCTACGGTTTCAGCCTATATGGTCAGAAAAATGTTTGCTTATTGGCAGAATTCAGTTGACAATGTAATCCTTGATATTATTGAGTATAAAACGGAAGAATTATTAGATAAAATTGAGCATAATATGGTTGATTTAGCGATTCTTGCAGGCCCTCATTTTGATCAAAAACTAAGAACAGTTCCGTTATTTCAAGAAGAAATTTTGGTGTATTGTCCAAGTATTTCGGGTAAAACAATTTCGTTTTCTCAATTGGAACAACTTCATCCATGGTTGCTAAATAAAGGGAATTGTCTGCGAACTCAAATGATTCAATTCTGTCAAATCAATGATTCCACTAATTTAGATCAATGGAATTATCAAGGAGGAAATATCGATTTGTTAATAGAAATGGTAAATGAAAATGGAGGTTATACGCTCATTCCGGAACATTATTATTTAACCGAGGAACAACAAAATCACCTAAAGCGTGTTGAAAATCTGGATGGTTTTCCAGCTCGCGAAATTATAGGATTATATCACAATCGATCGATTAAAAAAGAGTCCATAGAAAAAATGCTGCGGGTAGCTCAGTTGCAATATTCTAAACCATATTCACAAGAAAAGTTAAGTATTTTGAATTGGAAATAAGTTCTAATTTTTTCTCAATAGATAAAAAAATTTGTGAAAATTAAATCAATGTTGTAACTTTCTTAACTTAATTTTTAAAAAGTGAGTTATGAAAATAATAAAAACGTTTGTTTTTATCTGTTTTTGTTTAATGCTAAATGCTCAAAATAAAAACTATTTTAACGAATATAAAGACTTGGCAAAGCAAATGGAAGAACAATATAAAATTCCTTCTTGTGTTATTTTAGCTGTAGGATATATAGAGTCTGGTGGGGGTACGAGTAAAGTTGGACAGAAGCTAAATAACCATTTTGGTATTGTAGGTTCATGTCAGGCTTCTATTTCAGGTTACAAAAGTAGGTACAAATACTACCCAACAGTAAAGGATTCTTTCATTGGATTTTGTGAATTGGTATCATCCAAAAAATTCTACAATGGTATGAAAGGGAGCGATGACAAAAGTAAGTGGGTAAAATCAATTGCTGCTACAGGTTATGCAGCTGATGCCAATAAATGGAGCAATGCTGTTATTGGAATCATTAACAAGAATTGTAAGAATTAATTTCTTGGAATTAGTAGTTTTTGACCAGGCCGAATAATTGAATTTTCTTTCAAGTTATTCGCTTTTAGTATAGCTTTGGTCGTTGTTCTATACTTTCTAGAAATTTCTGAAATAGTATCGCCTGATTTTACGATGTAAATCTGATTTTTGGCTTTTTGTTTCGGTTTATTTTCGATTTCAACGTTTTCTGTTTTCTTAATAGTAAAATTGGTGTCAATAACCTCTTTTTTAAGAGGCTCATAGAAAATTGGCTTAAGCAAATCATGAAGTTGGTTCTCTAGTTTAATCAAATCAATTGATTGATTTTGAATAACATGATTATACTCTTTGAAAATGGAATGAGTAAACATTTTACCCTGTAACGAATATCCATTCGAGTTGAAATGTAATTTGTCATCTAACGTTAATTTTTGCTCATACCATCGATAAAGAGAACCCCATCCTCCCATTGCTTTATTCAAGTCAAACAAGGATAAATCTAATTCTTTGGCAAGTCTTTCCAATTGCCGATTAACTGTTCGCTGATTTGGTGGTGTTCTTCCTTGACTTCTCGTATCAGGAGAAGTGGTTAATATAAAAGCTATTTCTGGATTGGACTTCTGGATGTTTTGGATGAAATTTGTGATTGATCGATAATAATAATTCGTATCCACATTTTGGTCATATGCTTCATTCGTTCCAAATGAAAATATGATTAAGTCTGGTTTTATTTGATTGATTTGACTTTCAGCAAGTTCGGCATTATTAATCAAATGAGTAAATTGTGCACCGACAACGCCTAGGTGATGATAGTTAATCCCGAAATCATTATTCAAAAACTCAAATCCATGAAAATAGAATTTGTTGTTTGATTCTTTAACTTTAAGTAAATTGATATCAAAGGAAGAAATGATGTAATTGCTTTCGTATATCCTGTACTTGATATTATTGCCAATTTCTTTCTCTTCAATTAGTTTAAATTCATCATTCATTTTGTAATCGTAGGAACTTGAATCTGAACTGCTCCAAATTGCGATTCGATTCGAACTCTTTCCATTAAATTTGTCCGTAACCTCAAATTTTATAGCGGCGTTTGAGTTTGTCGTATAAAGTGTATAACCCGTTACTCCTGTGTTCTTTTTTTCTGTATTCTTGAGGATATTTGTTCCAGTCCAGAGACCACTAGTTGATGCTTTTATTCCTTTCGGACCATAGCTTTTGCATAACGAATATGGAAAAAGAATTCCCTGACCTGCAAAACCAAATTCAGCTTGCAACAATCTTCTAATTTCTCCCGAGAAAAAATCACCTTGTATATGACTATCTCCGAAGTGAACAATATTAAATTTTTCTTTGGTTTCAGTTGTTTGAATTCGATTTAATTTTGAAAATGCATTTGATAGTGAAGGTGATGATTTGATGTTTACAAGGAATTCAGTTATATCGAAGCTATCACGAACTTGACATAAAACGTGTGCAGACCATACCAGAACTAGGGAGGTAATTAGGGATTTCATTTTTTGCTAAAATTGAAAATAAATAAATGGTTGAACTACCTCGTCCCTAAACTGAATTATAAGCTGCAAAGCAAAAAGAATAATAAAAATCCAAAGAAAAGAAGGTATACGTTCTGTTTTCTGAAAAATAGAAGTTTTGAAAGTATTTGGGGCAAAAACAATTAAGCAACAAACAATTAGTAATATAATTATTTCAGGTCTTGAAAACCAAAATCCTTGGAAATCAACTAGGCTTGTATTTGTAAAGATTGCACCAATACTTAAAAAGGCATGATCGAATGAGGTAGCTCTAAAAAATATCCAACATATACCGACAAAGTGAAAAGTGATGATAGTCCCAACAATTCTGCTAAAAACACTTTCTTTTGGCTCAACAAATTTACGATATAATTTATGGAATGCGAGGGCTAATCCGTGAGCTAACCCCCAAAATACAAATCTCCAGTCGGCTCCATGCCAGAACCCACCAACAAGCATCGTTATCAGTAAAAACAAATACATATTGAATTCACCTTTGCGATTGCCTCCTAAAGGAATGTAAATGTAATCCCTTAACCAAAGACTTAAAGAAATATGCCATTTTCGCCAGAATTCTGTAATATTAGCTGCTCCATAAGGATTATCGAAGTTTTCCTTTAGCCGATAGCCGAGCATTAATGCGATACCTATTGCAATATCCGAATATCCTGAAAAATCAAAATAAATTTGAAAACTATAAGCATACATTGAAATAAGGTGTTCCCCTCCCGAAAATCCATCGGGTGTTGCTTGAACAATATCAACGTATTTAGCTAAATAATCAGCAATGAATAGTTTTTTGATCAGTCCAATTGTAATGCGGGTAATGCTTTCTTTGTATAAGTCTGAATTAATTATTTGTGGATTTTTAATCTGCGGAAGAAAATCGCGTGCTCGAACAATTGGACCTGCTACGAGATGAGGGAAAAACGTCATATAAAAGGTGTAATCCGAGAAATTTTCTGCCGGTGGTATTTCTTTGCGGTAAACATCAAGAATGTAGCTAATAGATTGAAATGTATAAAAAGATATTCCAATTGGAAGAAACAAATCACCCGTTTTAAAATGCGTGCCGAAAAGATAATTTGAATTATCGATAAAAAAATTCGAGTATTTGAAGTAGAGTAGAAATGAAGAGCTGTATATTAAGGCGAGAAATAAATAGAGTTTTTTCTTGATTCCCTCAGCTTTGTGTATTTGAATGGCGAAAATATAATCGCTCAAAATCATCAATGCAAATAATCCAATAAATGGGCCACTTGATTTGTAATAAAAAAACAAACTAAAGGCAATGATGTAAATTTTCCTCCAAAATTCTTGATTAACGAAAAACGCATATAGAAAAAGAAAAACTCCAAAAACAAGTAAAAAACTAAATTCCGTAAAAAACCAAGGTTTTTCAAGCGAATAGGTAAATGATTCTTGAAGTTGGCTCCAGCTAAATATGTCTGAAATATTAATACCCACGATATTTTGCTGCGTTGAGATTTACAATTTTTGATTTGTAGGCACGTCCCCTTTTGACCGGAGGGTTCATTCTAATCTTATACTTTGCATCGGTTTGCGTCCATACAGCGAGTGAATCCATCCAGATTCGATATCCGGTTTTGCTTGGGTGTCTTTTGTCTCCACCTTTTGGAATGTCAAGTTTTTTTGTCAAATAATAGGCGCCTGATTCGGCAGATTCCATAAATACCTGATTGATTCCGCAGTCTTCTCGATAATTTGCCGGACCAACCCAAGTGTAAGGTATACCTTGAATTTTTTTTGCTAAAATCTGCGCAGCCTTTCTTCGATTGTTTAAATCTCGGGCATACAGTTCATTCAGTCCGACCACAACGAAAATATAGGTTGGTTTATATTTTTTGATGACTTCATTGATTGTGTCGGAGTATGCAAAATTGAAAATTGATGCAGAATTCCAAATGATTGAAGCAACCAACTTATGACCATTTTCAATGCAATAATCGTTTAGCTGAAAACAAAGACCGCCAACTTCTGAATCACCCATTATTAAAACACGATGACTCATTGAATCTGAACCAAAAAGATTTACTTTAGGAATGCTATCTTTCAATGAAATGGTCTGGGTAATTTCATTATCTTCAATCTTTGAATCGCGATTAGACGAGTCTAATTTATTTGTTTTTTTCTTGAGCGAGTCCGCGGTTAAAATGCTATCACGTTTTGAATTGTTGCTCGGAATCTCATCGATTATTGGTTTTACTTCCTCTAATGGAACAACCTTTTCTTCTTGGCTGATTTTCTTTAATTCAAAGCCGAAAATTGAAATTGGATCAAGCCAAAAGTTATATGCATAAAGAATGCAGAGGGGTAAACAGAACGATAATCCTGCTAACAAAATAAATCGCTTGGAATTTTGATTTGAATTTTCGTTCATTTCGTTTTGTGAAGATAAAACAAATCAAAACGATCTGTGCATTAAAAATGAAAAAAACGATTTACAAATCGATATCTCTTAGTTTTTAGATGCAATTTCTACAAATTCATCGTAGCTCACAGCCTTGGAATTTAATTTCACAGTACTTTTAAAGAATTCAGTCAGTTTTTGCTCAGCTAGGCGGTCGTAAATTCCATTGGCTTGCTCTTTATTCTTTAATAGTCTTGTTGCTGTTTCAGTTAATTCAGCATCTTCAGGTGCAGGAATTCCATATTGAGCATAATTTCCGGCTAACAAACTCTTTGTGTAAGTAATTACCTCTTCATTATTGAGTTGTATGTTGTTGTCTTTGAAAATTTTAGTTTGAATTAATTGCCATTTCAAAGATTTTAGATAAGCATCGAATTCTTTGTCTAAATCTTCATCAGAAACAGGTTTTTCACTCGAGACTTTAATCCATCTCTTCAAAAACGATTCTGGAAATTCTGTTTTTGTTTCATTTACCAAATATTGGTATACATCTCTCGTTAAAATTCTTTCCGAATCTTTAGAAAACATATTTTCTAAATCATCTTGAACGCGTTTTCTTAAGTCCTCTTCGGTTTTGACTTCACCATCCATGTATAGTTTTTCGAATAAAAACTCATCTAATGCAGCTAGTTCCATTCGCTTAACATCTGTAATTGTGAATTGAAATTTATTTCCAACAGATTTTAATTCGTCCTCATTAACCCCAAGCATAGTTGCCTTATCTTTATCGTCCTTAGATACTGAATTTGGATCTAATTCAAAACATTCATTTACATTTTTACCGACTAATTGTTTGATTGATTTTTTGTCAGAAAGAAATTCCAACGAAATCGTCGTTGAATTTGAAACGCCACCTTCTTTGATTGATCCGTCTTCGTTTAGTTCTTCAAATTTACCAAGAACCATATCTCTTTCTTCAACTGTTTCTGCAGAAGTCAATTTGCCATAACGTCTTTGCAAATCTTCTACTTGCTTGTCGATCAATTCTTTATCAACTTTTACTGTGTAATAATCGAATTTACTTTTTTCATTCAGCGGCAAATCCAAAACGGGAGAAAAACCGATTTCAAAAGAAAACTCAAAATCAGTAGGTTGGTCGAAGTTACCAACAACATCTGAATTTTCCTTTGGAATTGGATTTCCAAGAATATCTAGTTTGTTTTCGATGATGAACTTATAAAGAGCATCATTTGCCAACTTATTCAATTCTTCGGCAAGAAATGCCTTACCATATTGCTTTTGAATCAGGCCTTGTGGCACATGTCCAGGGCGGAAACCTGGGATTTTGGCAGTTTTTCTGTATTTTTCAACTGCAGCCTTCACTTTAGGCTGGTAATCTTCCGGGTTAATTTTTACGGTTAAAACTGCATTTAATGCATCAACATCTTGGCGTAAAACGTTCATTTTATATTTTTTTAATCCACTTTAAATAAAAAAGGTCCCGTTTTCAAACGAGACCTCTCAGTGCGGATGGAGGGACTCGAACCCGCACACCTCTCGGCACCAGATCCTAAGTCTGGCGTGTCTACCAATTTCACCACATCCGCATTTATTTCAACTCAAAAGACCCTCGATTGAGCCTGCCAATTTATGAAAGTTTCATTTAAATTGGGCTGCAAAGATAAGCGTAATTTTTAAAAAACAAATAAATTAGCTTCTTTTTTCGCGCATCGAACTTCTGATTTCTTTCATGAATTCTGAGGCGAATACAAATCCCATTATTTCAGGATTATCTGTTGTAATGATCGATTTTCGGTCTCCTTGCCACCATTTTTTGCCTTGATAAACGAAAATGATGTTGTCTCCAATTTCAATCACACTATTCATATCATGGGTTATGACGATCGTGGTGGTTTGATATTCTTGGGTAATATCTTTGATCAGTCCATCAATTAGAATGGAAGTTTTTGGATCCAATCCTGAATTTGGTTCATCACAAAAGAGGTATTTTGGATTCATGGCAATAGCTCGAGCAATACCAATTCTTTTTTGCATACCACCGCTGCACTCATCGGGTAATAATTTGTTTTTACCTGATAAATTAACTCGTTCAAGGCAGAAGTTAACCCGATTCAACATTTCACCCTTGGTCATTTTGGTAAACATAGCAAGTGGAAACATCACATTTTCTTCGACTGTCATCGAATCAAATAAAGCTGAACCTTGAAAAAGCATACCAATTTCTTGACGAATTTCACTTCGCTCAATGCGATCCATTTTTGTGAAATCTCGACCATCATAAAGTACCTCTCCTGTATCTACTTCGTGCAAACCAACCATACATTTTGCCAAAACAGATTTTCCATGACCTGATTGACCAATGATGAGGTTAACCTTTCCTTTTTCAAATGAGGTATCTATATCGGTTAAAACCTGATTACCTGAAAACGACTTATTTAATCCTTTAACTTCAATCATTAAAGCAGAATCATTTGAGTTAAAAGGAAATTGGCGATCAAGATACAAACACTGCTACTAACAACTGCCTGAGTGGATGCTTTACCAACATCCAAGGAACCACCTTTTACATAGTATCCATAAAAAGATGCAACAGAAACAATTAAAAATCCGAAAACGACAGTCTTTGTAAGTGCGTAAGTAATATTTGAGGTTTCAAAAAAAGCTCTAAGTCCCAAAACGTATGTTTCAGTGGTACTCAAATCAGAAAGGATCAAAGCTAACCAACCGCCTATCATACTCAGAGCCATTGAAAATATGACTAAAATGGGGAAAAATAGAACTGCGGCAGTAACTTTAGGTAATACCAAAAAATTCAGCGAGTTTACCCCCATGATTTCCAGCGCATCGATTTGTTCAGTAACACGCATGGTTCCAATTTCGGAAGCGATGTTTGATCCAACTTTTCCGGCTAAGATTAAAGAAATGATCGTAGGTGAAAATTCTAAAATAGTACTCGATTGTGTTATATAACCAACTGTGTATGCCGGTAACAAGGGACTTGACATATTTGAAGCTGTCTGTAATGAAATAACTCCTCCAATGAATGTCGACATTAATGCAACGATTGGTAGAGAGTTTATTCCGATTCCATTAATTTCATCGAAAAGTCGTTTGAAAAAAATATTCCACTTGCGAGGACGGGTGAAAACCACAGTGAGCATGAGGCAATATTTTCCTATATTTTGAATGATTTTCACTTTGCTAAATTAAGGATATTTTAAAAACTAGATTGTTTACTCGATGATTATGTTTGCTATTTTTGTGTAGAACAATGATTGATAAAAAATCACAATTCCAAAATACCTTATCCCGTTTTACACCGCCTCATTTTGTGGAATACCTAACAGATTTGATTTTAAATTCCAAGGTTAAATTTAAAATTGTTCCAGGTAGAGCCACCAAATTAGGTGATTTTCGAGTAAAATCCGAGACAGAAAAACCCACGATTACGGTTAATGGAAACTTGAATAAATATGCTTTCCTTATTACTTCCTTGCATGAAATAGCTCATTTACAGACCTATCGACACTATGGAAATCGCGTTGCGCCTCACGGACCAGAATGGAAAAATGCATTTCGAACCTTGTTGGAACCAGTCTTAATTAGTAAAGAATTACCAGAAGATTTAGAAAAAGTGCTTTGGAAATCCTACACGAATACGAAGGCATCTTCTTGCTCCGATATTCACTTATCACGTGTTTTAAAGAAATATGATTCGAATACTAATCAAATTTCATTGGAGGATATACCAATTTCTTCTCATTTTTCGTTAAATGGTAGGAATTTTGAAAAAGGACTACTCAGAAGAAGTCGTTACCTTTGCAAAGAATTAAATAGCGGAAAACAATATTTAATTCATGCTTTAGCTACAGTACAGTTAATAAAACCTTATGGAGAATAATAATTATGGTTTAATAATGGCAGGTGGGGTAGGTAGTCGCTTCTGGCCGATGTCAACACCGCAAAAACCAAAGCAATTTTTAGATGTTTTAGGAACAGGAAAATCTTTGTTGCGATTGACTTTTGAGCGTTTGCAAAAAACAGTTCCTTCCAATCAAATTTATATTTTAACAAACACTTCCTATTTGAATTTGGTTCTTGAGCAGCTCCCAGAATTAACCGAGGAAAATGTACTATGCGAGCCAATGCGCAAAAACACAGCTCCTTGTATAGCATTTGCTTCCTCTAAAATATACAAGAACAATCCCGATGCAACGTTGATTATTACGCCATCTGACCACTTGATTTTGAATGAATCACGTTTCAATGAAATTATTTCTACAGCAATAGATGTTGCAAATAACAAAAAGCATTTGGTGACACTCGGAATAGCGCCAACAAGACCAGACACGGGTTATGGATATATTGAGTTTGATAAAAATGCTAAAGTTGAAAAAGGCGAGGCTACTGATGTCATCCAATTTCGTGAAAAACCAAATCTAGAAACAGCAAAGGGATTTTTAGAAGCTGGAAATTTTTATTGGAATGCAGGAATTTTCGTTTGGCGTGCTGATGTCATTCTTGCTTCAATGGAATTATTTCAGCCTGCTTTGCATCAACTTTTTGCGGGGAATTTGTCTAAGTATGGCACTTCAGAAGAAGTAGATTTCGTTTACAATGCCTTCAATCGCTGCGAGGATATTTCAATTGATTTTGCGGTAATGGAACATGCAAAGAATGTTTCGGTTGTTCTTTCAGATTTTGATTGGAGTGATTTGGGAACATGGGGAAGCCTTACTGATCACTTGAAAAAAGATGAAAACTCGAATTCAATTATTGGAAACAATGTATTTACATTTAATTCGGAGAATTGTCTTGTCAATGTTCCAAAGAATAAATTGGTTCTTCTAGATGGATTGAAAGATTATATCGTTGTAGAATCTGATGATATGTTAATGGTTTTGAAATCCTCCAATGAACAGGAATTAAAAAATTACTTAAAAAAAATAGAACAAGAACGTCCAGATTTCTTTCAAAAATAAATGGTAAAAATTCGCGACATCGAACTGGGAGATTTTCCCTTATTACTTGCTCCAATGGAGGATGTAAGCGATCCGCCATTTCGTGCGCTTTGTAAAAAGCATGGTGCAGACTTAATGTATACGGAGTTTATTTCCTCTGAAGGATTGATTCGCGATGCTGCTAAAAGCGTTCAGAAACTCGACATTTTTGAATACGAACGACCAATTGGCATTCAAATTTTTGGATCCGAAATTGAGAGTATGAAGCAAGCCGCTGAAATAATCGACAAAACAAATCCCGATTTATTGGATATCAATTACGGATGTCCGGTCAAGAAAGTAGCTTGTAAAGGCGCAGGTGCAGGAATCCTTCAAGATGTTCCGAAAATGGTCCGAATGACGTCTGAAGTAATTAAGTCTACGAGTTTACCTGTAACGGTCAAAACACGATTAGGATGGGACGATGACACCAAAAATATTGTTGAGGTAGCTGAAAGATTGCAAGATATTGGAATTGAGGCACTTTCCATTCACGGAAGAACACGAAAACAGATGTATAAAGGCGAAGCCGATTGGACTTTAATCGCGGAGGTAAAAAATAATTCACGGATGCGAATTCCAATTTTCGGAAATGGTGATGTAGATTCTCCCGAAAAAGCCTTGGAGTATAAAAATCGTTATGGAGTGGATGGAATTATGATTGGACGCGCTAGCATTGGATATCCATGGATTTTTAATGAAATCAAGCATTTTATGAAGACGGGAATGCACTTAGATGCCCCTGGAATTAAAGAGCGAGTAGAGGCCGCAAAGGATCATTTAGAGATGAGTGTGAAATGGAAAGGTGAGTTAGTTGGGATAAACGAAATGAAAAGACATTACACAAATTACTTTAAAGGAATCGCTCATTTCAAAGATTATCGAAGTAAGTTGGTGACTAGTTCAGATTTAAGTGAAATATTGGACGTGTTGAATTATATCTCGGAAAATTCAAATGAGTTTGAATTCGCCTAGTTAATTTGATTTCGTTTAAACAAGCGAGCTACCGGAATTTGCATACTTCCAAATAATTCGTGATTATTCAATGAATCTATTTGAAAAGTATATTTTGTTTCAAGACTGGTCCAAACTACTTTATTCTGATTACTGGAAATAACCTCAGGTAAATATTCTCCCGAATACAAAGCGAAATATTCTTTTGTTTGAATAAGATTAAGAAGTGGTGAAAACAAAATCCGAAATTGTTTCCCATCTTGCCTTAGATAGCCTTTTTGAAAAAGTTTATTCACAAAAACAGGAGCCTTCTTGTTTGTTGAAATTAAAAGCGAATAACCTGGAACCTCTACTTCTCGTGTCTTTTCAACTTCGGTTGTATTAAATTCTTCGTCTAATTCTGTCGTAATATATTTTTCTTTTACTTTCTGTAAACCCCCTTCTGCAAAGCAAAGATCACCTTCCCAAGCATTGAAGAAATCGACAATTGGGAAACCAAATTTTTTACCAAATCTAAGCAGGGTTGCATAAAGTGAATCCTCTGGATGTTTGTTGAAATTATCAACATTAAAATGCATTTCAACCGATTTGTTCGAGTTTGAAATGGTACTGAATGAAATTCCACCTGGTTTGTTTTTAAGGTAAAAAGGAGCTTTCTTTTTTACGTAACATTTTAAATTAAAACTTAAAGAATCACTATCGTGGGCGAACATTGCCGTTTCAAAACCAAATTGTTTCAGCTTTTTCCAGTTGGACGAAATTACAAGGTGGTCACTATTAAATTTCGTTTGACTAAGAAATTTTTTCCATTCCTTGTTAATGCCAAAATTTTTAGCCCTTACAACTTGTTCTAAGATGTTTTCAATGTCGGTGCCTTTGTAGACCAAGAGATAATTTTTCCCATAATGAATATAGGTTTTTTCTTTTGGCGAATACCAAATCCTTGTTTCGAAAATATTTGTATCTCGAATAGCGATGAAATTTTTTATTCGTTCAATTCCGTTGGCAGTTTTAGAACTATCTGTTACTTGCATTAAGGCACCGAGACTCCCATTTTCATTACCAAACAAATAAGCTGGTTTCTGTAGATTTATTCCGTACATTTTGGATTGACTCAAAATGAATTCATAGGAGGTGAAATCACGAAATGAAACTTTGTTGTAGAACATCATTCCACTAGTCTCTCTTGCTAATTCAAGAATATTTGCTTTTCCGATGAATTCTGCATCAGGAAGTCGGTCTATTAGTCGGGGAGGGATTTCTTTTTTGAAAATGTAAGGACGAAGGTATAAAAAGGAACCGAGCGCAATGGCCAGAATGATTATTGTGAGTACCTTTTTAGCCAAACCAAACTTATTTTGATACGACGTAAATTGTATTTATTAGGTCAAGTAAATGTTTAGCTGATGATTCCTGACCTTCGTATACGTATTTGATGTTGAACATTGTATTGCTCGATGACGTTTCGCTTGATGTTAATTCTAGTTTGCCAGACTTCCCTTTCAGAGACTGAATCATTTCATTTTGTCTGGCGTTTAAAATATCTGTTGGAAAACGATTCATTGTCTCGGCAATATCAACCGAACCATACATAAACCCACTTTTCTTTGCTTTTTTGACATTTACTTTTGCTAGCTTTTCTTTTCCATAACCATCTGAATGATTTACAGCTAGGTCTTCATCATTAGTCATAATTAATAACCCATTTTTATTAATAATAAAGACAGGCGCAGCATCCAAAATGGCATTCTCCATTTTCCAATAATTTCCCATATTTTGAATTTTTGATGTCAAACGACTCAAATGATTCATTATTTTTTCTGGAATATCTTTTCTATCGATAGAAATACCGAGTGTAAAAATTGGCATATCTTCTTCAGCTTCAGCCTCACGTTCACCGTATTCAAATGTTTCTTCGTTGTAGAAAAACTCAATCTTTTTGGTCTTTATCTTTTTAATTCCATTGAAATAACCGAACATACTTCCTTTGTATGTTCCAAATAAAGCATCCTTATTTATGTATTCATTCAACAACTCGATTGTAAGCACATTCATAGCAATTTGCGCATTTTTCTCCTCGGACAGAATGGGCATAATTACCTCATAAGCTTTTTCATAGGCCTTTCTCAAATCAATGTTGTAAGTAAAATAACCAGTGCTACTTTTGGGAATATATTTCAATACGTTCTTATCAAAACGTGAATCATTCATTTCCTTGTAAATAGAACCTAATTTTTCACCATAACGAGCATCCAAAACAAACTCAACTTCATTGTTTTTCAAATACATATCACCAAGAATCACATTTCCAGTATACAATTCCTGTATATCCTGATATAAGGTTGGTAGAATGGTTTGAAAATACCATAAACCATTTGCACGTTCTAAATTACGAGAATTGTCCATGTAGAAAACTCCTTCAGAATTGTGTTTGATTTGATCTGCAAATCTTGCATCGTAGACAATCAGATTTTCTTTTTTCTCTAACAAATCATGGAGTATAACATCTAATTGTTGACGTTGAATTACCAGTTGAACACTATCGCGTAATTCATAATAATTTTTAACATTCGGATCATCAGATGCTTCTGGAAATTCTGCTTCCTCTATGGTTTCATCATAAACTTCCTCATCCATAATTTCGCCATCTTCAGATTCATCCAGTGGTAAAAAATCAAATGGACTTTCATTTCCGCGAGCATACCAAATCGAATCAGTCATTTGGTCAATAAACTCCATTGTAGGTTCAACACGAATTAATAATGCAGCTTTATCCTTGATTATTAAATTGTTGAAAAAAGAACCATATACTTGAGCACCGTGAAAATCTTGATGAAGTAATTCAAAATCATCAAAAACAGTAAATAATTGTTCTTTGGATTTAACTCCAAATGAGAATCCTGAAAGTTCATTTTTCTCACCTCTTCCGTAAAAGACGTTTAGCTTTTGATCGAAATCTAATCCTGAATCTTTAAGTGTTTTTCCCGTGGTTGAACCATCAAATAATTCTTGATGAACTTCCTCCATGAAATCGTAGGTAATTAATTCATCTACAGAAACTTTCTGCAGTAAGGATATGTTATTAATACTAAATACGGTTACGGCATCTTTCGGAATTAAAAATTCAGAAGTTTGTGCGGAATAACGGCCAGTAATTAAAACTAAAGCAAAGAAAAAGAGGTAGTTAAATTTCATTGTTGGATGTGTGAGGCGAAGTTACAAATAATCTTGCTAGTTTTTACCTGATGTTAAATAGATTGTATTTTCTAGAATATCTTGGTTTTCTTTAAGTCGATAAGTGTCTGTTTTGACCATTACTGCCATTTTACTTTTCGATAATTGCGCTGCTTGGTTTTCATATTTTTCTACGGGCTTTTCGAAACGGGTAATGGATGTGTAGGAACCTTTCTTTAGTAATTCAATATCGCTCTGTTCAATTTCATTGATTTTTTTACCAGTTACTTCGGGTATCGAACGCACAAGTTTATTTCCATCCCAACTCAACCAGTTATGCTCTAATTCGGGGATGGATTTTTCTTTTGATATGATTACGATCGATTGTTTCAATCCATCTTGTAAAAGAGCAACATTTGTAAAATCACATTGAAATTTGAATATAAATTCGGTGTAATTTCCATCAACTTTGACATTTGAAATCCCATTTTGAGCATCTAACGTTTTGACGAATTGATCTATTTTTTGTTTTATTTCATCGATGCTTGGGACTTTTTTCCCATCAATCGTATCGAGAGCCAGTATTGAATTTACTTTAATCTTACTTGAGCTTAGGTTAACTGTATATTTGAAAGTGCCTGATCCATCCATTTTTATTGATAGATCATCAATGATTTCAATACATGAACCCAAAAGAAACAAAAGTGGAAGAGTAATAATTAGTAACAGACGCATTAGATACTTTTTTATAAAAACAAAATTAGATATTCATTTTGACAAAAACGATACCATTTTTTTGACTTAAAACAGAGATTGTTGCGAGTTCTTTGGTTCGAATTTTCGCTGAGCCTCAAGTACATTGGGTTCAGAACTCATTAATATTTTGGAATCTACTGGAAATGCATCCAAATCTGGATTTGAATTCAATTGAAAATCTTTTATTTCATCTTCGCCATTCAGCCAATTTTCTTCATCCTTGGCGTTCAGAATTAAAGGCATTCGTTTCTTACTGTTATGAATTTCCGCCATAAAATCGTTTGCCTCACGCGTTATAATGGTAAATGAGTTTAAAACTTCGTTCGAATTGGGATTCATCCATGAATCGTAAAGTCCCGCCATTGAGAAAACGGAATCATTCGTTGGATAAATAAAATGAGGGATTTTTTGTTTGTTCTCGTGTTTCCATTCAAAAAAGCCGGTAGACGGTACAATACATCGGGACCTTTTGATCAATAATTTAAAAGAAGCTTTTTCAGATAAGGTTTCTATTCGAGCATTGAAGGTCGTTTTCGCCATTTCTAATTCATTGACACCTCTGAACCAAGCTGGTACAAGACCCCATCGCATGAGTTTTATGTCGTTTTCCTTGGTGATAATTCGCCAAAAAGGAAATGTAAATGTCACTTGCAAAATAAATTGGCGGCTGGTCTGGGATTGAGTCAACTGCTTTTTTATAGCGTTTAGCCAAATCGATGTTCTTGGAAGTCGAAGAATTGCTGTAGCACATGTTCAAATGTAAAACAAACTTTAGATATCAGAATTAGTTTCGTAAGCCAAGGTTTTTGATTAATAAAATTAGTTCGATGGAATCAATCCCAATTAATCCATTCCCCAAATGAACATTTTACGCCCACATGTTCATTATTTTAAAAAAAAATGGACGTAAAATTATTTTATCCTAAAAAAATGGACGTATATTTGAATCATGTTCATTAAATGAATAAAAAATGAACACAACGAGATTATGTTCGATCGAAATAAACCATACAATGATCTTCCAAGTCTTCCGCCAAAAGAAGAATTTTTAGATACTGACGTATTAATGAAATGGGGATTGGCTTCAAGAAATTTAGCAGAATTAAATAGGAATGTATTGCGAATCCCAAATCCGACGATGTTAGTAAATACAATTGCTCTTCGAGAAGCAAAAACCTCAACAGCAATTGAAAATATTTTCACAACGGATGATGAGTTGTATAAAGCTGTTTCATCTTCATTGAAAGAGGAAAATGCAAGTGCATCCGCAAAAGAAGTATTGAATTATCGAGAAGCTCTTTGGGGTGGGTATAATTCCTTATTAACAGAAGGAAAACTATCAAAGGAAGTTATAATTAACATTTTTCAGAAAATAAAAACCACTGCACAGGGTTTTCGACCTCCACAATCATTAACAGTAATTAGAAGAGGTAATAGTGATTTAAGACCGGGCGAAGTAATTTACACTCCTCCACGAGGTGAAGGAATTATTGAAAGTAAAATTGATAATTTAATTGATTTTTTCAGCAATGAAAATGGAATTGACCCCTTGTTAAAAATGGCCATTGCACATTATCAATTTGAAGCAATTCATCCCTTTACAGATGGAAACGGCAGAACGGGAAGGATTTTAAATCTTTTGTATTTGGTTGAACAACAACTTCTTTCTCATCCTATTCTGTATTTAAGCCGATACATTCTTGAAAACAAGGATGATTATTATATTTTACTATCAGGAGTAACCCAACGCAAATCTTGGAAACCATGGTTGCTTTTTATGATGGAAGCCGTTGAACAAACTTCAAAACATACCAATCAATTAATTGACAGTATCATTGAACAACAGGAAGAAACTCTGAAATTTGCCAAGACCAAATTTAAATGGTTCACCTCAGAATTTAATGATTTACTTTTTTCGCAACCATACATCAAGCAGAAAAAAATGAGTGAAGTGTTAGGAATTACGAGTAGAACAAGCCTTGTCAAATATGCTGAGCAACTTACAAATCTTGGGATCGTTTCAACCATATACGAAGGGAAACAAGTATACTATGCCAACAATGATTTGATGCGCATTCTAGAATAAAAAAAACTCCCACTAAACGAAGCTGATGGGAGTTGATAAACTTAAATTTAAACTTATTGTTTCACAACTTTAATTGCTTTTCCTTCAACTTGTAAGAAATAAGAACCGTTAGAAATTGCTTGCAAATAAATTTGCTCTTTCGATGAATTAATTTTCCCTTCTTGAATAATTCGTCCTGCGAAATCCATAATGGTGTATGATTTACCCAATAAATCGTTGGAAACATTTAAAGTCAACATATCCTTTGTTGGATTTGGATAAACTTGAATTGATGTAGAACTTATTTCGGTAAATCCAACTTGACCATTATCTACAATGTTTGAACGAGAAACACTGTAGTTGATGCTTTTCGTTGGGTCACAATTCACAGGATTAACAATTTCAATTTGGTAATAAACTGCACCGCTTGGAGGAGTCAAATCCGTATATGAATTCAAGTTGCTTTGAATCGTTGTAAGTAAACTAATATTCGATTGATCAGTACCGCGGTAGATGTTATAACTTCCAAAATTCAATCCTTCGTAGTGACTCCAAATTAAATTCCAAGCACCGCCAACACCCTGATTGATTGTTAAATGTATCGTTTTGTGGAAATCACCAACATTGGTTTCAACACCACACGTGTCCAACGCAGAAATCTTGTAACGATAAGCTTGAGCAGCTGGATTTGAGTTTTCATCCAAGAACACAGCTAAATCGTTGTAATCCGTTGCTCCAATTTTTGTATAAACATTGAAAACATCACTCTCTTTGTAAACAAAGAACGAATCAATACCCAACGTCAACGGTTTTTCCCAAACAACTCTATTTTCATTTGTTAAAGAATCCATTCCAACAATACAAACTTGTGGGGCAGAAACATAAAATAAATCCAAATTCAGTGTTACAATACTGTCACAACCATATTGATTCAACAACGTTTGTGTGTATTGACCGGGTTGTGAATATTGCTGCCCATTCCAAGAGTAAAATGAGCCTTCGCACATCATTGCTGAAAAGGAAGAATAAGAATTTGATAAAATTGATAAGTTAAGAGTTACATAAATACTATCGCAACCATAAATATTTGTTATTGTTTCTTGATATGTTCCAGACTGAGTATATGTCTGCCCAGTTGACGACGTATATGTATTACATGCAACCTCGTTTATTGTTACATTTGATGCGACACCACAATTTATTAATTTCATTACTACGCAATCTCCACCCCCATGACTCCCGGAAATACTGCCATTTTCCGAAAGAGAACTTCCTGTAAAAATATAGCCGCCATTAGAGGTCTGATGAATTGAATAACCGATATCGTCGTCTGAACCTCCTAAAGTTTTCTGCCATTGAATCGTCCCGCTATTGTTCATTTTCACAATCCAAAAATCCCAACCTACACCACCGCTATAACCAAAAACATCTCCATCATTTGAACCAGTGGAACCAAAAACAATATAACCACCATCTGAAGTCTGCTGAATTGAATAACCAATTTCATCATCTGAACCTCCAAGAGTTTTTTGCCATTGAATTAATCCTGAACCATTTAATTTGACAACCCAACTATCTCCTGCTTCCCATGCCCCAGCACCATGATATCCGGTAATGTCTCCATCATTTGAAGCAGTACTACCCGCGATAACGTAACCTCCATCAATTGATTGTTGAATTGAAAAACCTAGTTCAGAACCAGTCCCACCCAAACATTTTTGCCACTGCATTATTCCTAGATTATTTAATTTTACAACCCAAATATCAGATAGTCCATGATTTCCAATTACATTTCCATCGTTTGAAGACGAATGACCAACTATTACAAAACCTCCATCAGTCGATTGTATAATTGATTGTGCAGCATCGTAGTCTACGCCACCTAGTGATTTTTGCCATTGAATACTTCCAACACTACTCAATTTGATAACCCAATAATCAAAACTTCCGTGATTTTCAGTTAAATCTCCATCTATCGAGCGAGAACTACCAACAACAATATATCCCCCATCATTCGTTTGATTCACCATGGCGCCATATTCATCATCAGATCCACCCAAAGTTTTTTGCCATTGAATTATACCCAAACTATTAAGTTTGACAACCCAAATATCACCCCAAATAGAGTTCCCATATCCATTATTTAATGTAACATCACCATCAACAGAGGTTGTATGCCCGACTAAAATAAATCCTCCATCTGAAGTTTGTTGAATCGAATTACCTACATCATTACCAGAACCTCCAAGAGTTTTTTGCCATTCAATGATTCCTTGGTCATTAGTTTTAATTATCCAGCAATCTGTTAACCCTTGATTATTAATCACATCCCCATCAAATGAATAAGTACTCCCTATTGTAATGTACCCACCATCTGAAGTTTGTTGGATGCATTTTCCTTCATCTGGATTTGAACCTCCAAAGGATTTCTGCCATTCTAAACCTATCGGGTTTTGAGCCTTAACATTAATTATTGAAACGAATATTAATAAAGAACAGAGTGTATTTTTAATCATGGTTTTATTTTTAAAATTTAATTAGTCTATTGTATTTCTAAATTTTCTGCAACAAAAAATCGCGTGTTTTCATTTTGATCGATAATTAGTGAAATAACACATTTATTATTAGACTTATGAAACGAAATTCCTTTAGGTCTTTTAATTTTATTGTTTAATTCTACTACGTCGTTAAACTTATACCAACCATATTTATTATTCTCATAACCTGCATCAGTAATTGTCTCGTAAAGCTTAATGCTTAAATTTGAGGAATTGACAATAAAAGATTTAGTGCAACAATCCGATTTTAAGTTGTTTTGTAATATTTCAAGAAGTTTAATAAGTGAAGCCATTTCAATTTTCTTTACAAAATTCAAACAATTCTATAGAAATAATAATTAGCATTTTAACTAAATAAGTATATTTGTAACTATTATAGTTAAATATTAAATAATTAATTTCAAGATATGAACACAGTTGGTAACAAAATCCGCTTACTTCGGGAAGAAAGAGGGCTTTCTCAAGAAAATATGGCCGCATCATTAGATATGACACAGTCTAACTACGCTCGTTTGGAAAAAGATGATAACCGGATCAGTCTTCCCAGACTTATTGTAATTGCAAAAACCTTAGACATTACGGTAACTGAATTAGTGGGAGAAAAAGCCAATAATGTTATAAATCAAAGTAATAATCATGAGGCGGTCACTTATCTTCAATCTACTTTCCAATCAGACAAAGAACACATTCAAACCTTGAAAGATGAAATTGAGTATTTGAAAAAGATGCTGGATAAGTTTTTGGAGAAGTAGTTTAGCTTTCCGGGATTTCTTTGCAAAATACCAAAAAAGATTAATAATTCATTCCAAAAGCCCACAACGGAATTACATTCAAATAACCAAATTCAATATCATCTTTGACAATAAAAGATTTTCCATTTTGTTCAATTTGCTTTTGGGTTTTGTTTTTACCTCCGATTTCAAAGGTGTAATCGTCAATCACAAAATCTGCATTTTTCGACCCATAAACCTGATTATTAAGTCGCATTTGATTCATGAAAAATGTTTCTCGAATATTTCCAATATTTGAGTTTTCTCCCTTTAAACTGTAAATTAAATTCGTATTATCCAAATACACTTTTTCTACTTTTCCCAATGCGCGAATGCCTTTTGTAGCAGTATGAAGCTGACTAATCAACCCTGATTTTTCCATGTGCAAAAAATAATCATCCAACGAATTTCTGCTCACTCCAATCAGTTCTGCAATTTTAGAGTAATTTGGTTTAAATGGTACACTCTCCGCAATTATTGAAAGCAAACGTTTTAATTTTCGACTCGTTCCAACGTTGAGATTTGCATATTGTGGTATATCAGTTTCCAGTGTTTGAACAATAATTTGACCCAATCGTAAATCCAATTCATTTTCAACCCCAAAAGGATAATAACCTCGCTTCAAATAATCATGAAATATGGGCAATGGATGCTTTATTTCATCAAGTTTCACTTCATTATTCACAATTTGTTCCAATGAATAAGGTTCAAAATTATAATCATGAAATAGTTTCAAATATTCTCGAAAAGAAAGTCCCTGCAAATGATATATTACAGCCCTTCGACTTAAATCAGAAGTACCTTTCAATATATCTAAAACAGAGGATCCGGTAAAAACAACTCTTAGTGTAGGAAAAGAATCATATATATTTTTTAATTCTCTCGACCAGTCTTCATATTTGTGGATTTCATCAATAAATAAGTACTCACCTGCATTTTTATAAAACTCATTTGCTAAATCAAATAGTCTGTTCTTACCAAAATATAAATCATCTGCAGAAACATACAGTGCTTTTCTACTATCGAGATTTTCTTTAATATACTGTAGAATTAAAGTAGTTTTACCAACTCCTCTTGGACCGATTATTCCAATCATTCGATTATCCCAGACTATTTTTTCGAACAAATAGCGTTTAAAATCAGTGCTTGTATGCTGTAATAGAGTTTCAAACTTTTGGTAAAGTGCCTTCATATTCTAATTGAATTTCCTTCGCAAATATACAAAATGCACAATTGATTTAACACTATTTATTAAAAATGATCAATAAATAGTGCAATTAATAAGAAAAGGTTGTAAGATAATGTTGAGGCAGTTTTTAGAGGAGTTTGCTCGCAGCATCATGTATGTGGAATTTAAACAAGACCCAATTGTAAATGATCTTCTTCCCTTAAGGGAAGAAGATCAATCAAAACTCAAAACAAGTCGGCCGGTTCGATCGATAAAAATTCTTCGATTGTAAGTCCATCTCCACCTACCAATAATTTCTTTTTTGTTGGATATAATTTGCTGAAAGCTGAAATTCCTTTCGCAGAAGTGTTTTTACCGCTTTTAACTTCTAACGCAATAAGCTCATCATCTTTTTTAAGGATGAAATCAACCTCTTCATTTTTTTCTCTCCAATAATATACATCAATACTTTCCGCCATTGCTGCGTTCATCAGATGAGCACCGACGGTGGATTCGACTAAGCGACCCCATATTTTGGGTTCCATTTGCAATTGATTAAACGAATAACCTTGTTGCGCGCTCCAAAGCGCCGTGTTATAGACTTGGAATTTGGGCTTCGATGCACGTTGTCGCATGGTTGTTCCAGCATATTTATCAATTCTGCCCAGTAAACCTGAATCGGATAATAAATCAATATAATGTGACAGGGTGGTAGTATTTCCTGCATCTTGAAGATCTCCAAGTAATTTATTGAAAGCAATAATCTGACCTGAATACAAGCAACCTAATTCAAAAAGTCGTTTCAACAAAGCAGGTTTATCCACCCGCGTTATCATTAAAATATCTTTTGAAATTGTTGTTTCAATAAGTGCATTTCGCACGTAATTCTTCCAACGCAGTTCGTCTTCGATTAGTGATGCCGCTCCTGGATAGGAGCCGAAATAGATGTACTGTTCAATAGAAAATCCGAATGCCTCTTTCATTTCTCCGTAACTCCAATGAGTCATGTGAATCACTTCGAATCTACCTGCAAGTGATTCCGATAATCCATCTTGAATTAATAATCTTGCTGAACCTAGTAAAACGATTTTAAGATTGAGACTATTTCTGCTGTCTTCATCCCATTGTTTTTTTACGACTTCACTCCAATTTGATATTTTTTGAATTTCGTCAATCACCAAGACCATTTCTGGCAACTCTTGCGTTTTCATGCGAAGCCTTGAAGCTTCCCAGATTTGCTCAATCCAATTGGGGTTTGAATTTGAAACATTATCTGCCGAATAAAATTGATTTTCTACGTTTAATTTCTGTAACACTTGTAGTACCATCGTTGTTTTTCCAACTTGTCGCGGTCCTAAAATCACTTGAATGAACTTTCTAGGCTCATTAAGTCGATTATTTAATGTTTTTTTTTGTGCTCTATCTATTTCATTTCCAATCATAAAGACAAATATACAACAAATTACTCAATATAAAGAATTAAATTACTCAATATAAAAAGTAATATTAGTCATTATTCTAATTTAAATTACTCAATTGACTTTTCAATCAAAAATTGGATCTACTATATTCATGCTAATTAGCAGAAATTCCTCCAAAAATAAAAGGCCGCCTTTCGACGACCTTCTGATATAATGACACTTTCCGCTATCCGAGCATGTCGGGAAGAAGAAAATGGAAAAGAGTCCGCCGTAACGAACTCTTGCAAATCCTACATCATTCCTGGCATTCCACCACCCATTCCAGCCATAGCTGCGGCAGCGTTTCCTTCTTCCGGTTGGTCTGCAATTACGCATTCAGTTGTCAACAACATAGCAGCGATAGAAGCAGCGTTCTCAACAGCAATTCGAGTCACCTTTGTTGGGTCAATTACACCCGCTTTGTATAGTTTCTCGTATGTCTCTGTTCGAGCGTTATATCCGAAGTCTTCTTTTCCTTCACGAACTTTTTGAACGATTACGGCTCCTTCGCCACCAGCATTCGCGATGATTTGACGTAATGGCTCTTCAGCTGCACGTTTTACAATCGCAATTCCGGTAACTTCGTCTTCGTTTTCACCTTTTAATTTATCCAACGTTTCGATCGCACGAATAAGTGCTACACCACCACCTGGAACAATTCCTTCTTCAACTGCGGCTCTTGTTGCAGCCAAGGCATCGTCTACGCGGTCTTTTTTCTCCTTCATCTCCATCTCAGTTGGTGCACCAACATAAAGAACAGCAACTCCACCAGCTAACTTCGCTAATCTTTCTTGAAGTTTCTCACGATCGTAGTCAGAAGTAGTTGTTTCAATTTGTGCTCTGATTTGTCCAACTCGTGCAGTGATATCTCCTTTTTTACCTTTTCCGTTAATGATTGTTGTATTGTCTTTATCAATCTCAATTTTTGCAGCAGAACCTAACATGTCCATTGTTACGTTTTCTAAAGTCATTCCACGTTCCTCAGAAATTACTTGTCCGCCAGTTAAAATTGCGATATCTTCTAACATGGCTTTTCTGCGGTCACCAAATCCAGGGGCCTTAACAGCTGCAACTTTCAATGAACCTCTTAAACGGTTTACAACCAATGTTCCTAACGCTTCACCATCAACATCTTCCGCAATGATCACTAATCCTTTTCCAGATTGAACAACTGGCTCAAGAATAGGAAGAAGTTCCTTCATACTGGAAATCTTTTTCTCACAAATTAAGATCAAAGGATTTTCCATTTCCGTGATCATTTTCTCTGCATTAGTTACGAAGTAAGGAGATAAATATCCACGATCAAATTGCATTCCTTCAACAGTTTTTACTTCAGTTTCAGTTCCTTTTGCTTCTTCTACTGTGATTACACCGTCGTTACCAACAACTTTCATAGCCTCAGCAATCAATGCTCCAATGGCCTCATCGTTGTTCGCAGAAATTGTTGCAATTTGTTTGATTTTTGAATTATCGGAACCAACTTCTTTAGAAAGTTTTTTCAAATTCTTAACTACCTCAGCCACAGCTTTGTCTATTCCTCTTTTTAAATCCATTGGATTAGCACCAGCAGCAACATTCTTAAGACCTGCACTGATAATGGCTTGAGCCAAAACAGTAGCTGTAGTTGTTCCATCTCCAGCAATGTCTGCCGTTTTTGAAGCAACCTCTTTTACCATTTGTGCGCCCATATTCTCAATTGGATCTTTCAATTCGATTTCTTTCGCAACGGTAACACCATCCTTAGTAACGTGTGGTGCGCCAAATTTTTTACCGATAACAACGTTTCTTCCTTTGGGACCTAAAGTTACTTTCACGGCGTCAGCCAATGAATCAACTCCTTTTTTTAACTTTTCTCTTGCTTCTACTTCAAAAAATATATCCTTTGCCATTTTTGTTTTGTTTTTAAAAGTTTATTAAAAAATTCCGTAAATGTCTGATTCTCTCATGATCAGGTAATTTTTTCCGTCAATTTTAATCTCAGTACCTGAATATTGTCCGTAAAGAACTGATTCCCCAACTTTAACGATTGTTGGTTCGTCTTTTTTACCTGGACCAGCTGCGATAACTGTTCCTTTCAATGGTTTTTCTTTAGCTGTGTCTGGAATTATGATTCCACTAGCTGTTTTTTGCTCTGCTGGCGCTGGTTCTATTAGAACTCGGTCTGCCAAAGGTTTAAATTTTACTGACATATTTTTTATTTATTAGAATTAAATTTTCTGCACTTTGACCAACATTATGCCAACTGTAAATTGCGCCATTTTTTCATTTCAATTTATTTTGAATCAAAAAAAAATGTCAGCATGAATGACATACTGACACTTCACAAGTTTTTAAAATTGAGCGAGCTTATTGACCTTGTCCTTTCGGAGAATTAGGTTTTTGATTTGGTGCCTGATTTTGATTTGGGTTTTGTGTTTGTTCCGTTTTCTTTGGTTGCGGAAGTGGTTTTGAGGCTTTCGGTTGAAGAAGCGTTATCCACAAACTTAAAACAGCGATTGAACCTGCTAGTGACCAAGTTAATTTATCAATGAATTCATTTGTTGTTTGAACTCCTCCAAGTTGCGATGCAGCACCGAAGTCAGAACTCAAACCTCCACCTTTCGGATTCTGGATGTAAACAACAAAAATTAATAAAATACAAGCAAGAATAATTAAAATAGATAGTATCAGTTCCATAATTAAGAATTAATTTTTTTCTTTAGGTTTTTAATTTGGGTTGCAAAGAAAGTCTTTTTTTCGGGAAAAATCAAGATTAATTGCTCATAAACATAAATTGCCTTTGAAAAATTGCCTTGTAATGCAAAAATTTTGGCTAAAGTTTCACTTACAGGCATTTTGTTTTCATCTATACTTTCCTTTGCTTTTTTTGTCGGTGAAAAGAATTCTTTTTTCGGTTTTTCGAACGTGTAATATTCTGGATTTTTCTTTTCATCTTCATTTTCTTCGCTGTGTTCAGTTTCGAAATTCGCTGAAGACTTTAACCAAGATGTGAATGATTTTGGACTAGATATTGAATTATTCTCCTGTTCGCTCGCCCCAACACTTTTCTCATCCTTTTCCAAATCTTCTGATTTATTCTCTGAAGAATTTTGAGGCACAAACGTCTCTTCTTTGACCAGCTCGGGCAGAGATTCTATTTCTTGTTCAACAAATGTAGACGAAATCGCTGCTGCTGTAATTAATTTATCGAGTAGATCTTCCGTTCTGTTTTCTACCGTTAAGATAGTTGATTTTGGAACTTCTTCGATTTTAGTAGAATTTATATCTGTCTGAGAATCGCTATCATTCGTAGGTTTTTCAATTGAAGCTATTTTATTCTCAGTTCCTTCTTTTTCAATCTCAAGTATATCCTCAATAGGTTCTGTAATAATTTCTGACTCGGAATTTAAGACTTTTTTAGAATGGATTAAACGATGTAAGATACTTCGATCATTTATTTGAAAAGAAATTTTTTCAAGTTCGCTTTCTAATCGGACATCTCCAGAATTTGCTAAACTTTTAAGATAGAGTAAAGAAAATGATGAGGCATAGGGATATAATTCCATCAATTCCTTGAAATTTAAGCTATCCTCCGAAACGCATGCTTCAGGTGCTAATATTTTCGAATGAATGTAGGAACTATTTAACATTACCAATTACTCAACAATTTATTGATGACATCTTGAACAATTTGTTCATTAATTTCCTCTAGTAATTTTGATTCAACCGCCGATAAATTCGTGGTTGCGTCAAAGTCAGCAAATCGAGTTGACACTAAATTAATACTTTCTTCTTTTGGTTTGGTGGTTAAAATCGTAAATTGAACTGATATTGTTAATCTGTTTTTAGAAGCATTGTCGTTACCTTGAATTGCCAATGGAGCAACATTGTATCCTGAAATCGAACCTTCGATATTGACTTCACCTTTACCAATTTGCGTATTTAAAAGCAAACGTGTATTATTTTGAATACCATCTTTAATTTGTTCAGTCAAAAGAGGGGAGTAGCTCAAAGGGCAGTTTGCAGCATTGGTTTCCAATGTTTTTACAGTAAAAGTTTTCCAATCTTCGGGCATAGATCCAGAATCCTTAAATGAAACACTCGTTGGCCAACAGGAAGAAATTAAGAAACTAACGATTACTGCGATGAAAATTTTCATAACTCTGTAAGGTTATATTCCTTGATTTTTCGATACAACGTACGCTCTGAAATGCCAAGTTCGTTGGCCGCATATTTTCTTTTTCCACGATGTTTATCCAAGGCTTTTCGAATTAACTCTTTTTCACGATCTTCTAGAGATAAGGATTCTTCAACTTCTTCATGAACTTCAAAGGAATCCGCACTTTTTATTTGGTAATTGGATTCTATGTTTGGTGCCGGAAGAACCCGTGGAATCAGTGCATTGGTTTCGTTTACTTCTTGATAAATTCTGTTCAATACTTCATTTTGATCCGTATTCAAAGGTGCTGTTATTCCTTGTCCGATAACATCAATAACTAACTTTTTTAATTCAGTTAAATCCTTCTTCATATCAAAAAGGAATTTATACATCAATTCACGCTCGGAAAAACTATCCGTATTTTTTGCTCCGACTAAAGCTGTTACTTTTTCATTCGCTTGAGGTAGATAGGAAGCGAGCATAAATCCGTCAATCTCACGTTTTGTTTCAATGACAGAAAGTTGCTCAACCAAATTTTTTAACTGACGAACATTTCCTGGCCAAGGATAACTTAGTAGAACTTCAACAGCCTCATCAGTAAGTTTTATTGCCGGCATTCGATACTTTTCAGCAAAATCGTGTGCAAACTTTCTGAAAATCAAATGGATGTCTTCTTGTCGATTTCTTAGAGCAGGAAGTGAAATTGGAACTGTATTTAACCGATAAAACAAATCCTCTCTAAATTTTCCTGAAGCAATCGCTTGTTGCATGTTTTCATTCGTTGCCGCGACAACTCGAACATTTGTTTTAATTGGTTTGGATGAGCCTACACGGATAAACTCTCCCGTTTCTAAAACACGTAATAGTCTAACTTGTGTTTGCATGGGCAATTCGGCAACTTCATCCAAAAAAATCGTTCCACCATTTGCAACCTCAAAATAACCTTGTCTGCTACCTGCAGCGCCTGTAAAAGAACCTTTTTCGTGTCCAAAAAGTTCAGAGTCAATTGTTCCTTCGGGAATAGCTCCGCAGTTAACAGCGATGTATTCTCCGTGTTTTCTTTTGCTTAAATGATGAATTACCTGTGGAATTATTTCTTTTCCCGTTCCACTTTCACCTGTTACTAAAACAGAAATATCTGTAGGAGCAACTTGAATTGCTACTTCAAGCGCACGATTCAACAATGGAGCATTTCCAATTATCCCAAATCGTTGTTTAACTTGTAATACGCTCATGATTTTCTTTTAACAAACTGAAACTACTTCTCCAAGTAAGGTCGCAGAGGTGCAATCATTGATTTTCACCATTACATATTGACCTTTGTGGTAATTATTGTTTGGAAACACCACCATTGAATTTCTTCCCGTTCGCCCACAATAGTGTTCTTCCGAGCGTTTTGATGGACCTTCGATCAATACTTTTTGAATAGTCCCAATTTGACGTTGATTCGATAATAGAGAAGATTTCAATTGTTTATCAATCACTTCGTTGAGTCTTCGTCCTTTAACTTCCTCGGGAACATCATCTTCAAATTTACGTTCTGCCAATGTTTTTGGTCGTTCTGAATATTTGAACATATAGGCAAAATCATATTGAACTTCGTCCATTAAAGAAAGAGTATCTTGATGTTCTTCCTCTGTTTCACCACAAAATCCGGTGATTATGTCGGTTGAAATAGCACAATCAGGAATAATTCGTTTAATTGCCGAAATACGATCCAAATACCATTCTCGTGAATAGCCACGATTCATGCGATACAAAACATCTGTATGTCCTGATTGAACTGGTAAATGAATGTACGGACAAATATTTTCATACTTCGCCATTGTTTCAAGAACGTCGTCTGTCATATCTTTTGGATGCGATGTACTGAAACGAACCCGTAAATCAGGGGATACCAATGCCACCATTTCCATCAATTGAGCAAAGTTGGTTGTTGGTTGATTTACATCTCGAACTTCACCTTTCGATGAAATGTTCCAACGGTAACTATCAACATTTTGACCAAGCAAGGTAACTTCTCTATATCCCTTATCAAACAAATCCTGACATTCTTCAACGATTGTTTTTGGATCTCGAGAACGTTCGCGACCTCTGGTAAATGGAACAACGCAAAATGAGCACATATTGTCGCAACCACGCATAATCGTTACGAATGCTGTTACGCCACCTTGATCCAATCGAACAGGTGAAATATCAGCATACGTTTCGTCACGAGAAAGTAAAACATTTACAGCTTTTTGTCCGGTTCCAACTTCATCAACTAAATTTGGCAAATCTCGATATGCGTCAGGTCCTGCGACTAAATCAACTAATTTTTCTTCTTCTAATAATGATTTTTTAAGGCGCTCAGCCATACAACCTAAAATGCCAACAACCAATTCAGGATTATCTTCCTTTCGTTTCTTGAAATCAGTCAACCGATTACGAACTCTCGTTTCCGCATTTTCGCGAATCGAGCAAGTATTGATTAAAATAACATTCGCTTCTTCAATATTTCTCGTAGTCTGATAACCTTCATTTGACATGATTGACGCCACAACCTCGCTATCTGAAAAATTCATCTGACAGCCATAGCTTTCAACATACAATTTTTTTCCAGTTGAATTTTCAGTGGAGGCAATCATAGTTGCTTCACCTTGTTTGTCTTCTTCAATTACTTTATTACCAATTGACATTTTATTAAAATAGGAGGGCAAAAATACAAAATTCAAAAAGAGTGACAAAATGACATAGTTAAAAATTCTAAATGTGTAAATTGAAGTTTTTAAAAAATTCTTAACCATAGGTTAATTATTTATAGGTCGAAAAAATCGTAAAAAACAATTTGTGGATTCAATAGTTTTACAATTACATTTGTCCAAAAATTAATCGAGAATGGCTAAAAATTTGGTTATCGTTGAGTCACCAGCAAAGGCGAAAACAATTGAGGGATATCTAGGTAAAGATTTTGTGGTTAAGTCAAGTTTTGGTCATGTTAGAGACCTTGCTAAAAAAGGACTTTCAATTGATCTCGAAAATAATTTTGAGCCAAATTATGAAGTTTCTGCAGACAAAAAACAGGTTGTTGCAGAACTCAAAAAATTAGCAAAAGAAGCTGAAATTGTTTGGCTGGCGACTGATGAGGACCGTGAAGGAGAAGCCATTTCTTGGCATTTGTATGAAACGCTTGATTTGAAGAAAAAAGATACGAAGCGAATTACATTCAATGAAATTACCAAATCAGCTATTTTAAAAGCGATAGAAAACCCAAGAATTATTAATAAAGAATTGGTTGATGCTCAGCAAGCAAGGCGAGTTTTAGATCGCATAGTTGGTTTTGAGTTATCACCAGTTCTTTGGAAAAAAGTCCGTCCGAGTTTGTCTGCTGGAAGAGTTCAGTCAGTCGCAGTTCGATTAATTGTTGAGCGCGAAAAAGAAATTGATGCGTTTAATTCAAATCCGTTTTTTCGCGTAAATGGTCAGTTCAAATCAAAGAAAGGCGTTCTAAAAACGGAATTTTCGAAGCAACTTGAAAATGAAAAAGAAGCGGAGAATTTATTAGAAGTTTGCAAAACCACTGATTTTTTTGTTGACGATATCCAGACAAAACCAGCAACTCGAACACCAGCAGCGCCATTTACAACTTCGACACTTCAACAAGAAGCGAGTTTGAAATTAGGTTTTTCAGTTACCAAAACGATGTCCGTTGCCCAACGTTTGTATGAATCAGGATTAATAACTTACATGAGAACCGATTCAGTTAATCTTTCCCAAACGGCAATTAATGCAGCGAAAGATGCAATTGAAAAGAATTATGGTTCAAACTATTCAAAGGTTCGAAAATATGCAACGAAGTCTGCCGGAGCACAGGAAGCACACGAGGCCATTCGTCCTACGGATTTTAATCGATCTGAAATCGATGGAGACCGCGATGAGGTAAGACTTTACGACCTAATTTGGAAACGTGGAATAGCCAGTCAAATGGCTGATGCACAATTAGAGCGAACTACTATTAAAATCGGAGGTTTGAAAACGAACGATTATTTTGCTGCAAAAGGTGAGGTAATCAAATTTGATGGCTTTCTAAAGGTGTATATTGAATCGAGTTCGGAAGAAAACGAAGAAGATGAAACGGAAGGATTGCTCCCTGCGGTGGAACTGAATGAAAAACTTTCAGTTGACTCAATTACGGCTGTTGAACGATTTACCCGACCGCCATCACGTTATGTTGAGGCCTCATTGGTTAAGAAACTCGAAGAATTGGGAATTGGTCGCCCATCCACTTACGCTCCAACTATTTCAACCATTCAGAAAAGAGGATATGTTGAAAAGAAAGAACGCGAAGGTGCGCTCAGAAATTACGTGAGTTTGACCTTGAAAAAAGATTCCATTTCAAAAGAAATCAAATCCGAAACCACTGGTAAAGATAAAAATAAACTCTCGCCTACAGATATCGGAATCGTCGTAACAGATTTCTTGAATACACACTTCGAGCGAATTATGGATTACAATTTCACTGCGAAAGTTGAAGCAGAATTTGATGAAATTGCTTCAGGCAAAATCGAGTGGACAAAGATGATGAGTTCATTCTATTCGCCATTTCATGAAAACGTAGAGTCGACCTTAGAACATTCCGATCGCGCCACAGGGGAAAGAGAATTGGGAATTCATCCAACATCTGGCAGAAAAGTAATAGCAAGAATTGGTCGCTTTGGTCCAATGATTCAAGTTGGTGACGAGAAAGAAGATGGAGAAAAAGCACTTTTTGCATCGCTTCAGCCAAGTCAGTCGATTGGTTCAATAACATTGGAAGAAGCACTTGAACTTTTCAAGTTACCTCGCGTTCTTGGAAATCACGAAGGTCTCGAAGTTAAAGCAAATACAGGTAGATTTGGCCCCTATGTTCAGGTTGGAAAAACATTTGTTTCCATACCAAAAGGTGAGGACCCAATTTCAATTTCACTTGAAAGAGCATTAGAATTGTATACTGAAAAACAAACTGCTGCCGCGAATAATTTGATAAAAACCTTCGATAGCAGGGAAGACGTTCAACTTCTCAATGGCCGATACGGTGCATATTTGAAAATTGGAAAAAACAATTATAAACTTCCAAAAGATAAAAAACCTGAGGATTTAACCCTGGAGGAATGTTTGGAATTGGCAGAGAATCAAGGGACAAAAAAATCCTTCAAAAAGAAATAGTCCAGATTAATTTTTATATTTTTATACTTTTGCAGCATGAACGGAAGTGTCAACAAAGTTATTCTTATTGGAAACTTAGGTAAGGACCCTGAAATTAGAAGATTGGAAAATGGAGCCGTAATTGCATCTTTTCCATTAGCTACGTCAGAGATTTTTACGGACAAGAATACGGGTGAGAAAAAAGAAATAACCGATTGGCACGATATCGTTTTATGGCGTGGTCTTGCTGAAGTTGCTGAAAAGTATATTCGAAAAGGGACGAAGGTATATGTTGAAGGTAAACTTAAAAAGCGATCTTGGCAAGATAAAGATGGAAACAATCGCTATGCTACAGAAGTTGTGGGTGACGAGTTGACCATTCTTTCAAGACCTGATTCCGAACGCCCTTCTCAAGCATATTCATCTGAAGGAAAACCATCAAGTCCTTCATCTATGCCAGATTTATCGCCATCTTCAGATGATGATACGCCATTTTAATTAAAATGAACAGCACAGAACCTTCCAGTCAAAGTTTGTATCGAGTCGTTGAATGCGGATTCAACTCTTCAACAGTCTTATATATTTTATTAGTTATCCTTTTGCTCTTTCTTGCCGCACTAATGTCTGGCTCAGAATCGGCATTTTTCTCCTTGAAACCAACAGAAACGGATTCGCTTAAGAAAGAAAATTCTCCAAAATCAAAATTGATTCTTGAATTGATATCTAAGCCAAAAGAACTACTGGCGACACTACTAATTATTCATAATTTTGTTAATGTAGGAGTGGTAATTCTAACCACATTTATAATGGATCAACTTGTGCCGCCAAAACCAGGCACGGAATTAACAAGGTTTTTGTTAGAAGTTGTTGGTATTACATTTTTGATTTTACTAACAGGAGAAGTTATTCCCAAAATATTTGCAACCAGAAATTCGATCAAAGTAGTAAATTGGGTTGCCTATCCATTAAATTTCTTTGGTAAAACACCTCCAATCTCGTGGGTAAAATTCATTTTAGTTAAAGGATCATTTTTTATTCAGAAAATGGCAAAAAGCTCTGTTCAGGTAAGTACAGATGAATTAGAGCAGGCACTTGCCTTGACCAAGGAAGATTCAGACTCTGAGGAGGAGCACAAAATTTTGGAGGGAATTGTTCGATTCGGAAAAACGGAAGCTTGTCAAATTATGACGCCAAGGGTGGAAGTGGAAGCAATAGATTCTGAGTCGCTGCTAAATGAGGTTTTAGATTACATTCTTGAAGCGGGTTATTCGCGTATTCCTATTTACCGCGATTCTCAAGATAATGTGATTGGAATTTTGTATATCAAAGATTTGCTTCCTCACTTAAGTGAAAAAAATGAATTTGATTGGAAATCCGTTTTGAGAAAGCCATTTTTCATTCCTGAAAATAAGAAAATTAATGATTTACTTCAGGAATTCCGAAAAATGAAAATGCACATGGCTATTGTAGTCGATGAATATGGAGGTGCAAGTGGAATTGTTACCTTAGAAGATATTTTAGAGGAGATAGTTGGTGAAATAACGGATGAGTTTGATGAAAACGATATTCCGTATGTCAAACTTGATGAGAATACATTTACATTCGAAGGTCGAACATCTCTTAATGATTTTTATAAGATAATTGAAGAGGATGGCGCTGATTTTGAATTGGTAAAAGGTGATTCTGAAACAATTGGCGGTTTAATGATTGAACAAGCCGGTAGAATTTTGAAGAACAATGAGTATATATCCATTTCCAATTATAAATTAATTGTTGTTTCATCTGATAAAAAAAGAATAAGATCGATCAAGGTAATTAAATCACAAACCAATGAATAAAATTTATTTGTCGATTCTTTTAGTTGTCTTTATCTATGGATGCAAGGATAATGAGTCTATTCCAAAGCCTCCGACTTACCTTAGAACCGAATTTCCTGATCACAGTTATCGTTTAATTTCAGTAGATTGCCCATACGAGCTTAAGCTTGCCGATTTATACAATTATAAACCTTGCACCTTCGAAAAATCGAATTTTTGCATGCAGCAAATTGATTTAGGTCCAATTAATGGTTCTTTGTTTCTTTATTACATAAAAATCCCATCAAAAGACTCACTTCCTGCCATTATAAATTTTGCCAACGACAAAGTGGATGAGCATAAAATTAAAGCGGATAAAATTGATTTTGAACAAATAATAGAAAAAAACAAACGTGTTTTTGGAACCTTTTTTGAACTAAAGGGAAATGTAGCAACGAATTTCCAGTTTTATTTAACAGATTCAGTCAATCACTTTGTTCGTGGGGAAGTCTTGTTAAATTGCCGCCCAAACTATGATTCTTTAAGACCAACACTCGAATATCTAAAATTAGATTTATTGGAATTGGTAAATAATTTCCAGTGGAAACAATAGTTATTCTTTCCTTAGGAACCAATTTAGGGGACAAGGAAAAAAATCTAAAATTGGCAATAGAGAAAATCAATCAAAATGTCGGTTTGGTTTTAAAAGTATCCAACCATCTTGTGACTGAACCTTGGGGTTTCGAAAGTAACAACCATTTTTTGAATTGTTGTTGCATTATGAAAACAGAATTTAAACCGACTGATTTAATTGAGAAACTCAAAGAAATTGAGTTTGATATGGGTAGGAATAATCCGAAGCATAATCAGTATCAAGATCGAATAATTGATCTGGATATTATTTTTTATGGAAATCAATTATTTAGGCAAGAAAATCTCGTAATTCCCCATAAAAATTTTAGAAAAAGAGATTTTGTATTAAAGCCTCTGTTAGAATTATCTAATCTAATTGATCCTGAAACATTTATTTTCATAGATCAGTTCACAAAATAATGTGTAAAACATTTTCTTTAGATTTTTAAGTCATGCTTATTTATTAATTGTTTTGTTATTACTTTTGCACAAATTTTAAATTCAATCGAAATGAAAAAATTATCAGTTGTTTTAGGTCTAGGTCTTCTTGTTACTTCTTGCGACTTAGTCAAAGATTTTACCTACAATACAACTCCTAATCCCCTTGAACTGCATGGAGACAGTGTTAAGTTTACTGTTGTAGTTAATGTTCCTGAAAAAGGTATAAACAAAAAAGTTAAGGCCGATATTACACCGAAACTAGGAAATACCTCATTAGGTACATGGCAAGTTCAAGGTGAAAAAGTTACTGGAAATGGTAAAACTGTGCCTTTCAAACCAGGAGGATCTGCGACTTTTGAACTGACTATTCCATATGACCCCTCCTTTGAAGCAGCTGATTTAACGATTAGTGGTAAATATTACAAAGGAACCAAAGAGAAAGGTGAAATAAAACCAATTAAATTGGCGGATGCAACCGTTATAACGCCTTTGATGGTGAAGAGAGAATTCAAAATGATTATGGAAGACGATGCAATCAAGAGAACTGAAGATAAATCATTTTCGGCTAAAATTAATTTCGATCGTTCTAAATCAAATGTAAAGCCAAACGAATTAAAGGATAAAGATGTTTTGGATTTTGTTTCATGGATTCGAAACGCAGAATCAAATTCTCGAATCAAAATTAATTCAATCGAAATCAAAGGATATGCATCTCCAGATGGCGAAGAGTCAAAGAATGAGACACTTTCATCTGATCGTGCAAGGGAGGCTAGAAATGCCATTATTGGATTAATGAAAAAAGAAAAGTTAACCGCTTTTACAGATACAGCTAAATATGTTACCTCTAAGTTCGGCGAAGATTTTGAAGGATTTAAAGTTCAACTTGCAGCTACTGCATCCATTTCTGAAGCAGATAAAAATCTATTTATCAGAATATTGGAAATGTCTAAAGATCCTAAACAAAGAGAGACAGAAATGATCAATCTTGGAAAGTCATACAAAGAATTGGAAAAAGATGTGTTTCCAGCTATTCGTCGTACGACAATTTCAGTGAATTATACAATTTCAGGAATGACAGATGAAGAATTGAAAGCTGCATCAGTTTCAAAACCTGATTCTTTAGGTGTGGAAGAACTATTATTCATTGCGGGTAAATTAACAAATGATTTAAATGAAAAGGCTCGTTTGTATGAGGTTGCTGCGAAGAATTTTTCAAGTGATTATAGAACGCACAATAATTTAGGCGCGGTTAAATACCTTCAAAATAAGTTACCTGAGGCAAAGCAAAGTTTAGATAAAGCTATTCAGGTTAAAGACAATGCGAATTCAAAAAATAATCTTGCTGGTGTAACACTTCTTCAAGGTGATAGAGCAAATGCTAGAAAATTAATCAATCAGGCTAAAGGAGCTAAAGATGCCAACGCAGTTGCATACAATGCTGTTATTCTTGATATTTTAGACGGAAAATATGCTAGTGGTGTTAGTTTAAAAGAAAATTGCTTTAATAAAGCTCTAGCTGCAACACTTTCAAACAAATATGAAGATGCCAAAAAAGCACTTAATGGTGTTTCTGAGTCAGCTGAAGTTCATTACTTGAAAGCTATTATTTCAGCTAGAAGTGGAGAAGGTACTGATGCGGTTGTTAATCATCTTAAAAACGCATTCGCAAAAGATTCTTCTCTAAAGGAAAAAGCTGCAAAGGATAGAGAATTTGTTAAAATATTCAACGATTCTTCATTTACTTCAGCTGTTCAATAAAAAATTTATACTTAAATTGAAAAGTCCTGATTTTTCAGGACTTTTTTTTTAGGTACAAATGTTCAAGTTGCCCCTTACAAGGAATTAGCTCGGAATCGCAATTCAGGTATTCAAGATCCATTAAAGTAGAGTAGCCGCAATAGCCAAATATTTTTTTTGACTGATAAATTATTTCGTCAGTTTGACGCCAATTTTTTGATTCTTTGAATATATGACCATACCCGTAATTTTCAACCCTTCTTCTTGCATGCTCGTTACCTACGATGCATTCAATTTCCCCAGTTTTTATCTGATCAAGAAAATATTCAATTAATTGGTTGCTGTAAGAATCAGGACCGGAAATTATTAATAAACCGGAAATCGTTGAATTTTTTTTCTGAATACGCTGACTAAATCTTGATAAATAACCAATGAAATTAGCATTTGTAAATCCTTTCGGGTTAGATAATTTTCCTGCTAAACGCTTTTGTTCGTCATCAACTATCCATTGAAAGTCAAATTTGGAAATTTGCTTTTTGTGAAGAATCTGAAAAATCTTCTGATAAAAAGGAATAGGAAGATGAAGTTGATGTGTTAAGAAAATAGACATGCAATTCTTTGATCGAAATGAATATCTATGATCAGATATAATTAAATCAATTTTGAATTCGTTTACCAATTTGTCAGTTTCAGATAACTCTTTATAGTGGTGATCGCTTAGTTTTTTCAATCCTATTAAGAGATCTTTTGTAAATTTCCCTGTCCCTCCAAAATAAAATGGATAACCTGGACTTTCATGGTAATTTATTGATTCTCCAAAATAATCTTTAAAAACTGTAATTTGTTCTAGATTGCCAACAAGAAAAATCGAATTATTTTGACTTTTTAATAATTCAATAATTGGGATGCATCTTGCAACATGTCCCATTCCCCAATTAAGAGGACTGATCAAAATTCTTTTTTCAAAAATTTCAGTTGGAATCATTTGATAAATATTTTTAAAATTAACCAAAAATTGGTGTCGAATTCGTTGGATTAATTAATTTTAGACTCTTAAAATTTAAGCTTATGTTTGACAACAACGAATTTAAAAAGTATGCCACCAAACACATGGGCATTAATAGCATGTTTGTGGATCACTATATAGAGTCTTCAATGACGCCTTATATTATTGAGGAAAGACCTCTGAATATGACTCAAATGGACGTATTCTCGAGATTAATGATGGATCGAATAATCTTTCTCGGAACAGGAATTAATGATCAAGTAGCCAATATTATCAACGCTCAGTTGCTTTTTTTGGAATCTGTTGATGCTAAAAAAGATATTCAAATATATTTGAATTCACCAGGAGGATCTGTTTATGCAGGACTAGGAATCTATGATACAATGCAATATATTCGTCCTGATGTAGCTACCATTTGTACTGGCATGGCAGCGTCCATGGGAGCAGTTTTACTTTGTGCTGGAGCAGATGGAAAGAGAAGTGCGCTAAAACATGCTCGGGTTATGATTCACCAACCTCTTGGAGGTGCGCAAGGTCAGGCTAGCGATATTGAAATTACTGCTCGAGAAATTCAAAAGTTAAAAAAAGAACTCTATGATATCATTGCATCGCACTCAAAGCAAACATACGACAAAGTTTGGGCAGATTCGGATCGTGATTATTGGATGACTTCTGAAGAGGCCAAAGAATATGGTATGGTGGACGAAGTTTTGCTGAGAAATCCAAAATAATAAAATGTCCAAAAAAGATACGAATTGTTCATTTTGCGGTGCGTCTAGAAATACTGTCGATATGCTTATTGCAGGTATTTCAGGACATATCTGTAATAATTGTGCTATTCAAGCATCGAATATCGTTCGTGAGGAAGAAGGCCATTCAGCAAAAGGAAAGAGTTCGAATTCTATTGGGCGTAAAGTAAAGCTCGTTAAGCCAATTGAGATAAAAAAGCAACTCGATGAATATGTAATTGGACAAGAAAACGCCAAAAAGGTTCTTTCTGTTGCTGTTTATAATCACTTTAAACGTTTGAACAGTTCTACTGATGCTAATGAGGTAGAGATTGATAAATCAAATGTGATTTTAGTAGGAAGAACGGGAACAGGGAAAACATTGCTTGCTAAAACAATTGCGAAGATGTTGAATGTTCCGTTTTGCATTGCCGATGCAACTGTTCTTACGCAGGCAGGATATGTGGGAGAAGATGTTGAGAGCATATTATCCAGATTATTACAAGCTGCGGATTATGATGTAGAAGCAACTCAAAAGGGTATTGTTTTTATAGATGAAATCGATAAAATTGCCAGAAAAGGAGACAACCCTTCCATTACACGAGATGTTTCGGGAGAAGGTGTTCAGCAGGCCTTATTGAAGCTATTAGAAGGGTCTATTGTAAGCGTTCCGCCGCAGGGTGGGAGAAAGCATCCCGAGCAAAAATTGATACAAATTGATACAAAAAATATTCTTTTTGTTTGTGGGGGAGCTTTTGATGGTATTGAACGTATTATAGCAAGTCGTGTTAATCGTCAGTCAATTGGATTTGGTAATTCGGCAGATGAGTTGATCGAAGATGAATCGCTTTTAAAATTTATCACACCTACTGATGTAAAAGACTTTGGTTTGATTCCTGAATTAATAGGCAGATTTCCAGTGCTTTCGCACCTCGAGCCTTTAAAAAAGGAAGATTTGAAACGGATTTTAACGGAGCCTAAAAATGCGTTAATAAAGCAATATGTTCGCCTTTTTGATTTAGACGGAATAAAACTAACTTTTGAAAAAGAAGTTTTGGATTTCATTGTTGATAAGGCAGTTGAGTTTAAATTGGGCGCTAGGGGATTACGATCTATTTGTGAAGCTATACTAACAGAGGCAATGTTTGAGTTACCTCATTCGAATGAAAAAGTTTTTCAAGTTGAATTGGATTATGCAATTGCTCAATTTAAGAAATCTAAATTGGCAAAATTAAAAGTAGCTTGATTCACTTTATCATATTCTATATTAAATTTGCAATCTAATAATTAAATTCAATGAAAACGATTCAATTTAGAGAAGCCCTTCGTGAAGCAATGAGTGAGGAAATGCGTAGAGATGAAAATGTATTTCTATTAGGTGAGGAGGTAGCTGAATATAATGGAGCCTATAAGGTTTCTCAAGGTATGTTGGATGAGTTTGGTCCAAAACGAATTATTGATACACCAATAGCCGAACTGGGATTTGCAGGGATTGCAGTTGGCGCATCTATGAATGGGTTAAGACCAATTGTTGAATTTATGACATGGAATTTTGCAATATTGGCCGCAGATCAAATTATTAATTCTGCTGCGAAAATGTTACAAATGTCAGGAGGACAATACAGCTGTCCAATTGTTTTTCGAGGAGGTAATGGTCAGGCAGGGCAATTAGCTGCAACGCACTCTCAGAGCTTTGAAGCATTTTATGCCCATGTTCCTGGTTTAAAAGTTATTACTCCTTCAAATCCGGCTGACGCGAAAGGTTTACTTAAAGCGGCGATCCGTGATAATGATCCTGTTGTGTTTTTAGAATCAGAAAAAATGTATGGAGATAAAGGCGAAGTTCCAGAAGGAGAATACATTATTCCAATTGGTGTTGCTGATATCAAGAGAAAAGGCAAGGATGTTACGATTGTTTCTTTCGGTAAAATTATAAAGGTAGCATATGAAGCTGCTGAAATTTTGTCTAAAGAAAATATAGAAGTTGAAGTTATTGATTTAAGAACGATTCGCCCAATTGATTATAATTGCATTGTTGAATCCGTTAAGAAAACTAATCGATGTGTTGTTTTAGAGGAATCATGGCCATTAGCGTCTATTGCATCTGAAATATCCTATCATTTGCAACGATATGCTTTTGATTATTTGGATGCTCCGGTAATGCGTGTTACACAAACAGATACCCCTTTTGCATTTTCTCCAACTTTAATTGATGAGGCACTCCCCAATGCTTCAAGGTTGGTTGACGCAATAAAATCAACGCTATATAGACATCATTAAAATATAGGAGAGCCCCATCAGGGGCTTTTTTTTATCATTTATCTTTCGGGAATTCAATGAAATGAACATTTTTTTGTCGAAAAAACAAAAAAATTAGATTATTTACTTGTTAGTTAAATTAAATGTAGTATCTTTGCACCCCTCAAAGTGCGTTTGAGGTGTTTTATTTATTAAAAGTTAAGAGTATTTTATGCCAACTATTCAACAGTTAGTTCGCAAAGGAAGAACTGCGGTGGTGAAGAAAAGTAAGTCCGCTGCGCTTGATTCATGTCCACAACGTAAAGGTGTTTGCGTGCGTGTTTACACAACCACGCCCAAAAAACCTAATTCAGCAATGCGTAAAGTTGCGCGTGTTCGTTTAACGAATGGAAAAGAAGTCAACGCTTACATCGGTGGTGAAGGCCACAATCTTCAAGAACACTCACTAGTTCTAGTGCGAGGTGGAAGGGTTAAAGACCTTCCGGGAGTTCGTTATCACATTGTGCGTGGTGCAGAAGATACTGCAGGTGTGCAAGGTAGAAGTCAAAGAAGATCAAAATACGGAACTAAACGTCCTAAGCAGAAATAATTAAGCTTTAGTAAAGATGAGAAGAAGAAAAGCCAAAAAAATTGCTATTCTACCAGATCCGAAATTTAATGATGTGGTAGTAACCAAGTTCGTTAATAATTTAATGTATTCTGGTAAGAAGAGTTTAGCATTCAGAATATTTTACGATGCGATTGAGATCGTAGATAAAAAAATTGAAGATCAAAATGGATTGGATATTTGGAGAAAAGCATTAGAAAATGTTACGCCAAGTGTTGAGGTTAGAAGTCGTCGTGTTGGTGGTGCCACTTTTCAAATACCTACTCCACTTCGTGAAGAAAGAAAATCCTCACTAGCCATGAAATGGTTAATCGGTTATTCTCGTAAAAGAAACGAGAAAACGATGGCTCAGAAACTAGCTTCTGAAATTATTGCAGCTTCGAAAGAAGAAGGTGCTGCTTACAAAAAGAAAGAAGATACGCTTAGAATGGCTGAAGCAAATAAAGCATTTTCACATTTTAGATTTTAATAGAAATGTCAAGAGATCTTAAATTTACAAGAAACATTGGTATTGCTGCTCACATTGATGCAGGAAAAACCACAACAACAGAGCGTATTCTATTTTATGGTGGAGTAAATCATAAAATTGGAGAGGTTCATGATGGTGCTGCAACAATGGACTGGATGGAGCAAGAGCAAGAGCGTGGTATTACGATTACTTCTGCTGCTACAACATTGAATTGGATTTACCGTGATCAAAAATACCATATTAACATTATTGATACACCGGGACACGTTGATTTTACTGTTGAAGTAAACCGTTCCCTTCGTGTACTCGATGGTTTAGTATTTTTATTTTCTGCTGTTGATGGTGTTGAGCCTCAATCTGAAACAAATTGGCGTTTGGCTAATAATTACAACGTTCCTCGAATCGGATTCGTTAACAAAATGGATCGTCAAGGAGCTGACTTTTTGAAAGTTTGTAAGCAAGTTAAAGATATGCTTGGTAGCCATGCGTTGCCACTTCAAATTAATATCGGAGAAGAAGATAATTTTAAAGGTGTTGTAGACCTTATCAATTTCAAAGGAATCGTTTGGAATGAGGATGATTTTGGTATGACATATAAAGAAGTTGAAATTCCAGCTGATATTATTGATGAAGCTCGTCAGTTACGTAGTGAATTACTTGAAGCAGTTGCGGAATTTGATGAGTCATTGATGGAAAAATTCTTTGAAGATGAAAATTCTCTTACTGAGAGAGAAATTTTGAATGCTCTTAGAGAGGCTACTATTTCTGGTAAAGTAGTTCCTATGATGTGTGGATCATCTTTCAAGAATAAAGGAGTTCAAGCAATGCTTGACATGGTAATGGAAATTTTACCTTCCCCACTTGATATTGAAGCGATTACAGGTATTAACCCGAAAACGGAACAAGAAGTTTCGAGAAAGCCTTCATATGATGAACCTTTTTCAGCCTTGGCATTTAAAATTGCTACTGATCCATTTGTAGGAAGACTTTGCTTTGTTCGTGCTTATTCAGGTAAGTTAGAGGCTGGTTCGTATGTTTTGAATACACGTTCAGATAGTAAAGAGCGTATTTCTCGAATTTTCCAAATGCATGCTAACAAACAAAATCAGATTAGCGAATTAGGTGCAGGGGATATTGGTGCCGTTGTAGGTTTCAAGGATATTAAAACAGGAGATACGTTATGTGCTGAAAACGCACCAATCGTTCTTGAATCTATGGTTTTCCCAGATCCAGTAATTGGACTTGCAATTGAACCAAAAACGCAAGCTGATACTGATCGACTTTCCATTGGTCTTTCTAAATTATCTGAAGAAGATCCTACCTTCCGAGTAAATACGGATGAGGAAACAGGTCAAACAATTATCTCTGGAATGGGTGAGCTTCACTTGGAGATCATCGTGGATCGTTTAAAAAGAGAATTTAAGGTGGAAGTTAACCAAGGGGCTCCGCAAGTTGCTTACAGAGAAAACATTCAAGGTTCAACAGAGCACAGAGAAGTTTATAAAAAGCAAACTGGTGGACGAGGTAAATTTGCTGATATTTTAGTTAAAATTTCACCACAAGATAACGCTGAGAAAACTGGACTTGAGTTTATAAATAGTATTAAAGGTGGTAATATTCCAAGAGAATTTATTCCTTCTGTTGAGAAAGGTTTCAAAGAGTCAATGAAAAATGGAGTTCTTGCAGGATTCCCAGTAGAGGGAATGAAAGTAGAATTAGTTGATGGTTCTTACCACAATGTCGATTCAGATTCTTTATCGTTTGAACTTTGTGCTAAAATGGCATATAGAGCTGCTTTAAAATCTTGTTCTCCTGTTCTTCTTGAGCCGATAATGAAACTTGAGGTCGTTACCCCTGAGGAAAACATGGGAGATGTTGTAGGTGACTTGAACAGAAGAAGAGGAATGATGAAAGGTATGGATGATAGAAATGGAGCAAAAGTTCTTAAAGCGGATGTTCCTTTGTCTGAAATGTTTGGATATGTTACTCAGTTGAGAACCATCACATCAGGAAGAGCTAGTTCGTCAATGGAATTTTCTCACTATGCAGAAGCGCCAAGGAATATTTCAGATGAAGTTGTAGCAAAAGCAAATGGTAAAATCACAGCATAATATTTAAAGGAGATGAGCCAAAAAATCAGAATAAAATTAAAGTCATACGATCATAATCTGTTGGATAAGTCTGCAGAGAAAATCGTTAAAACTGTTAAATCAACGGGTGCTGTTGTAAGTGGTCCTATTCCACTTCCTACTCACAAGAGAATTTACACTGTTTTGCGTTCGCCACACGTGAACAAGAAAGCTCGTGAACAATTCGAATTGTGTGCATACAAGAGATTAATGGATATCTACAGTAGTTCTTCTAAAACTGTTGATGCCTTAATGAAATTGGAATTGCCAAGTGGAGTTGAGGTTGAAATTAAAGTGTAATTAAATAATAAACAAAACAAGTAAATATGCCTGGAATAATTGGTCGAAAAGTCGGAATGACTAGTATCTACAGTGCCGAGGGTAAAGTTTTACCATGCACAGTGATAGAAGCTGGTCCTTGTGTTGTGACTCAAATCAAAACACAAGACAGAGATGGTTACGAGGCCGTTCAATTAGGGTTTGGAAATCGTAAAGAGAAAAATACACCAAACGCATTGAAAGGTCACTTCAAAAAGGCGAATACAACTCCTAAATCAAAGTTGGTTGAATTCAAAGGTTTTGAAAATGTAAACGTTGGTGATACTGTTGATGTAGCAATCTTCGAAGAAGGTGAATATGTTGATGTTATAGGAACTACGAAAGGAAAAGGTTTTCAAGGAGTTGTTAGAAGACATGGTTTTGGCGGTGTTGGACAATCCACACACGGTCAGCACAACCGTCTTCGTGCGCCAGGATCAATTGGTGCTTGTTCATACCCTGCTCGCGTATTTAAAGGTATGCGAATGGCAGGTCAAATGGGAAACAAAAGAAGATTAGCTTCAAACCTTGAAATTTTGAAAGTTCTTTCTGAAAAGAATTTGTTAATTGTAAAAGGTTCTGTACCTGGAGCAAATGGTTCAACTCTAACAATTAAAAAGTAATGAAAGTAAAAGTATACGATTCAAAAGGAACGGTTACTTCAAAATCGGTAACGCTTTCTGAAGGTGTTTTTGGAATTGAGCCAAATAACCATGCTATTTATTTAGATGTTAAACAGCATTTAGCAAATCGTCGTCAAGGAACGCACAAGTCAAAAGAACGAAATGAAATTTCTGGTTCTACAAAGAAGCTTAAAAAACAAAAAGGTACCGGTGGTGCTAGAGCTGGTAGTGCTAAATCAGGAACACGTGTTGGCGGTGGACGTATCTTTGGACCTAGACCAAGAAACTATCACTTTAAGTTGAATATGAAACTTAAGCGTTTGGCAAGAAAATCAGCATTTTCCTTCTTGGCTAAGAACGATTCTTTAATGGTAATTGAGAACATAAACTTTGAAACTGCAAAAACTAAAGATTTGTCAAATTTGGTTAGCAATTTAAATTTGGCGAGTGACAAGGTTCTTTTCATTTTAGCAGAGAAAAATGACAATGTTTATTTATCATCTCGAAACCTTGGTAAGGTTAAAGTCGTAACAACTGATTCTTTCAATACTTACGATTTATTGAATGCCAAAAAAGTTGTTTTGGCAGAGAATTCATTGGAAAAAATTGAAAAGATACTTAATTAAGAAGTGATGCAAACAATTATTAGAAAACCTTTAATTACTGAAAAAGCGACTTTAGCGAGCGAGAAATTCAATCGATTTAGTTTTGAGGTAGATAAAAAGGCAAATAAAATTGAAATTAAAAATGCCGTCGAAAAAATGTATGGAGTACATGTCACAGAAGTTCGTACATCAAATTATGGCGGTGGAAAATCCTCTGTGAAATACACCAATAAAGGAGTTGTTGAGCAAAAAAGTAAACAATGGAAAAAGGCTGTAGTTACCGTAGCAGATGGTGAAACAATCGATTTGTTTAACAATTATTAATGACAAACAATGAGTCTTAGAAAATTTAAACCGATTACACCAGGACAAAGACACAAAGTAGCAAGTGATTTTGCTGAGTTGACTGCGTCAAAACCTGAGAAAAGCCTAATTGCTAGTAATAAAAAATCAGGTGGTAGAAATAATGACGGTCGAATGACTATGCGTTATTTAGGTGGTGGTCACAAACAAAAATATCGTATAATCGATTTCAAACGTGACAAATTTGATATTCCTGCAACAGTAAAATCAATCGAATACGATCCAAACAGAACAGCGCATATTGCTTTATTGTTTTATGCTGATGGAGAAAAGAGATATATAATTGCTCCAAGTGGTCTCAAAGTAGGTGATAAAATCACTTCCGGAAAAACGGCTACACCAAATGTAGGTCATGCGATGTTTCTTTCAGATATTCCGCTTGGTACAGTTATACATAATATTGAGTTGAAACCAGGTAAAGGTGGTTCAATTGCTAGAGGTGCTGGGACATACGCGCAGTTGAATGCAAGAGATGGTAAATACGCTATAATTAAAATGCCGTCAGGTGAAACAAGAATGATTTTAACTACCTGTTTAGCTACAATTGGCTCTGTTTCAAATGCTGAACACAATCTTGTGGTTTCCGGTAAAGCTGGTAGATCAAGATGGCTAGGTCGTCGACCACGTGTGAGAGGTGTTGTGATGAACCCAGTTGATCACCCAATGGGTGGTGGTGAAGGTAGAAATGCCGGTGGTCACCCAAGATCAAGAAATGGTATGCCTGCGAAAGGATACAAAACGCGATCTAAAACGAAATATTCAGAGAAGTTTATAATTGAAAGAAGAAAAAAATAGAATTTAAGGTATGAGTCGTTCACTAAAAAAACCACCTTTTGTTCATTACAAATTAATGAAAAGAGTTGATGATGCTCAGGCATCTAATAGCAAAGCCGTAATTAAAACTTGGTCTCGTGCATCAACGATAACTCCAGAGTTTGTAGGATTAACATTTGCAGTTCACAATGGAAATAAGTTCATTCCTGTTTTTGTAACTGAAAATATGGTTGGACATAAATTGGGTGAATTTTCACCTACCAGAAATTTCCGTGGACATGCTGGAAATAAAAAGGATAAAAAACGTTAAGATAAAATTTCATGGGAGCTAGAAAACGTTTAAGAGCAGATAAGCTTAAAGAAAGTAAAAAGTCTACTGCGATTGCACATTTAAAAAATTCTCAGATTTCGCCGCGAAAAATGAGATTAGTTGCTGATTTAATAAGAGGTATTGAGGTAAATAAAGCATTGAATATTCTTCACTTCAATGGTAAAGAAGCTTCAATAAGCCTTGAAAAACTTCTTCGATCAGCTATCTCAAATTGGGAGCAGAAAAATGAAGGAGCAGACATTAGTCAAGAGCATTTAATTGTTCGTTCAATTGAAGTTGGTGGAGGTACAATTCTAAAGAGAATTCAGCCCGCTCCACAAGGTAGAGCTCATCGTATTAGAAAAAGATCAAATCACGTAACTATCGTTGTTGACGGTACTAAATAAAATTAGAAATGGGACAAAAAACAAATCCAATAGGTAATAGATTAGGTTACATCCACGGATGGGAATCAAATTGGTTTGGAGGTGAAGGAAATCACTGTGGAAAATACCGTGACAAGATAGTTGAAGATGATCAAATTAGAAAGTATCTTAACGCGCGTCTATCTAAAGCTAGCATTGCGAAAATCATTATTGAGAGAACACTTAAGTTAGTGACTGTTACCATTAATACGGCAAGACCAGGTGTAATCATTGGTAAAGGAGGTCAAGAAGTTGATAAACTTAAGGAAGAGTTAAAAAAGCTTACGAAAAAAGAGATTCAAATAAACATTTTTGAAGTTAAGCGTCCAGAACTTGATGCACGTTTGGTCGCTGATGGAGTTGCTCGCCAGTTGGAAGCTAGAATTTCATTCAGAAGAGCAATTAAAATGGCTATTGCAGGTACCATGAGAATGGGAGCTGAGGGTATTAAAATTAAAATATCTGGTCGTTTGAATGGTGCTGAGATGGCACGTTCTGAGATGTACAAAGATGGAAGAACTCCTTTACACACGTTCAGAGCAGACATCGATTACGCAGTTTCTGAGGCACACACAACATATGGCCGTCTTGGAATAAAAGTTTGGATATGTAGAGGAGAAGTTTACGGACGACGTGACTTGTCTCCCAACATAGGGGTTTCGGCAACCGGAACAAATGCTCCTGCTGCTGGAGGAAGAAAACCAGCTATGGCGAAAAGAAAGAAAAAGTAATACAAAATAATTAATAGGAAATGTTACAGCCTAAAAGAACAAAATTTAGAAGAGTACAAAAAGGAAGAAATCGTGGTTTATCTCATCGTGGATCGACCATCGCTTTCGGATCCTTTGGACTTAAGTCTTTGGAACCAGGATGGATTACGTCTCGTCAGATTGAAGCTTCTCGTATTGCCGTTACTCGATACATGAAGCGTGAGGGAAAAGTGTGGATTCGTATTTTCCCTGACAAACCGGTAACCTCTAAACCGGCAGAAGTAAGGATGGGTAAAGGTAAAGGAGCTCCAAGTCACTGGGTAGCGGTTATTAAACCAGGAAGAATTATGTTTGAAGCAGATGGCGTGCCGTATGACATTGCTAAAGAGGCTATGCGCCTTGCAGCTCAAAAACTACCCGTTAAATGTAAATTCGTTGTAAGAAACGATTTTGTTATACCTAGTTAATTAATTGATCATGAAAAAGCAAGACATTACTAAACTTTCTAGTGAAGATTTGAAGAAAGAAATTTCAAATCAAAATAGTCAATTGGTCAATTTAAAACTTTCTAATCGAATGGCTCCAATCGAGAATCCATTAAGGATAAGATCTATTAGAAAGTCTATTGCTAGGTTGAACACTGAATTAACCAAAAGATTAAATCAAGCTTAATGCTTGTAAAAAAGCTTAGAATGGAAAAACGTAATTTAAGAAAAGAAAGAATCGGTGTTGTAACAAGTGACAAAATGGATAAGTCCATTGTTGTTTCGGTAGAAAGAAAAGTGAAGCACCCGAAGTATGGTAAGTTCGTTAAGAAAACCAAAAAATTTGTTGCGCATGATGAGACGAACGATTGTAACATTGGAGACACTGTTAAAATCATGGAAACACGTCCTTTAAGCAAAACAAAAAATTGGAGATTAGTAGAAATTGTTGAAAGAGCTAAATAACACAGAGAGATGATACAAACAGAATCCAGACTGTCAGTCGCAGATAATTCGGGTGCAAAAGAAGTTTTGTGTATCCGAGTGTTAGGAGGAACTAGAAGACGTTACGCTTCGGTTGGAGATAAAATTGTTGTTGCAGTCAAAAGCGCAATGCCAAATGGTGCCGTGAAGAAAGGATCAGTAGCAAAAGCAGTAGTAGTAAGAACTAAGAAAGAAGTTCGTCGACCAGATGGATCCTATATTCGTTTTGATGATAACGCTTGTGTTATTTTGAATCAAGCAGGAGAAATGAGAGGTACACGTATCTTCGGTCCTGTGGCAAGAGAGTTGCGCGAAAACAACTACATGAAAATTGTTTCATTAGCACCAGAAGTATTATAAATTATTAGAAATGCAAAAGAAATTACACGTTAAGGTTGGTGACACTGTTGTCGTAATCAGTGGCGAGTGCAAGGGAGATAAGGGAACTATTCTCACAATTGATCGCAACAAGATGAGAGCAACTGTTTCAGGAGTTAATATTGTTAAACGTCACAATAAACCAAGCGCATCAAATCCACAAGGTGGAATCGTTGAAAAAGAGGGTTCGATTCATATTTCGAATCTTATGTTGGAAGTAAATGGCGTTGCTACCAAAACAGGTAGAAAACTTGATGATAAAGGTAAATTAGTACGTTATTCAAAGAAATCAGGGGAGGTGATTAAGTAATGAGTTATACACCAAGATTAAAAGAGCAATATAGTTCAGTGATTGTAAAGTCGCTCACTGAAAAGTTTGGTTACAAATCAATAATGAGAGTTCCTAAACTTCAGAAGATTGTGCTAAGCCAAGGTATGGGGGATGCAGTTGCAGATAAAAAATTAATTGAAAGTGCTGCTTCTGATTTATCTCGTATTGCAGGGCAGAAGGCTATAACAACTAACTCAAAAAAGGATATTTCTAATTTTAAGTTACGTAAAGGTATGCCAATTGGTACGAAGGTTACTTTAAGAGGAGATCGTATGTATGATTTCTTAGATCGACTTCTTTCTGTGGCTTTGCCAAGAACACGTGACTTCAGAGGAATAAATCCGAAAGGTTTTGATGGAAGAGGAAACTTTAATTTAGGAATTAAGGAACACATTATTTTTCCTGAAATAGATATTGATAAGGTAAATAAAATTCTAGGAATGGATATTACGTTCGTTACTTCAGCTCAAAACGATGAAGAGGCGAAGGCATTATTAGATGCGTTTGGATTCCCATTTACAAAAAAATAAGTTGACATGGCAAAAGAATCAATGAAAGCGCGTGAGCGCAAAAGAGAAAGATTAGTAGCGCGTTATGCTAACAAAAGAGCTGAGCTAACTAAAATTTTGAAGTCTACTGATAGTTCAGAAGAAATTCAGTCGGCAAAATGGGATGCGATGATGAATCTTCAAAAGCTTCCGGCAAACTCAGCTAAAATTAGACTGCACAATCGTTGTGGTTTGACTGGTCGTCCGAGAGGTTATATGCGTCAGTTTGGTATTTCAAGGGTAACATTTAGAGAAATGGCTCTTGAAGGCAAGATACCAGGAGTAAGAAAAGGAAGTTGGTAATTATTGAAATTTAAAGAAATGAATACAGATCCAATAGCAGATTATTTAACACGAATTCGCAACGCGAGTTCTGCTGGACTAAAAATGGTTGAGATTCCTGGTTCAAATATTAAAAGAGCGATGACGCAAATTTTGTTTGATCAAGGGTATATTTTGAATTATAAATTCGAAGAGGATAATAAACAAGGTGTTATTAAAATCGCTTTGAAATATAATCAGTCAACACGTGTGCCGGCAATAACGAAATTACAAAGAGCATCCAGACCAGGATTAAGAAAATATAGTGGTAGCGAAGAAATGCCGCGTGTTTTAAACGGATTAGGAGTTGCTATCGTTTCTACTTCCAAAGGTGTAATAACAGACAAGGAAGCGAGAAAATTGAATGTTGGCGGTGAAGTTCTTTGTTATGTTTATTAAAATTTTTGAGAAATGTCAAGAATAGGAAAAGCACCAATCACCGTGCCTTCAGGTGTTGAAGTAACAACAGAAGGTATTTTGGTAAAAGTTAAAGGAAAAAAAGGTGAATTACATCAGCAATTAGATGAATCGGTTACAATGACTATCGATAATAATCTAATTACGTTTGTAAGAAAAAGTGATGCACCTGGTGATCGTTCAAAGCATGGTTTGTATCGTGCTTTGGTTCAAAATATGATTACAGGGGTTTCTGAAGGATTTAAAAAAGAAATGGAGATTATTGGTGTTGGTTACAGAGCCAATGCTACGGGTCAGCAATTGGAATTGGCTCTTGGATTCTCTCATGCGATTATTATCGAAATACCTTCAGAAGTTAAAGTTTCTGCCAATACTGAAAAAGGAAAAGCTCCAATTGTTACATTGGAATCATACAATAAACAGCTTTTAGGGCAGGTTGCGGCAAAAATTAGATCGTTAAGAAAACCTGAACCATACAAAGGAAAAGGTATCCGTTTTGTTGGCGAAGAAATTAGAAGAAAAGCAGGAAAATCTGCAGGTAAGAAATAGAATTTTGAGTTATGGCATTAAATAAAGTATTAAGAAGAGCGAAAATTAAGCGCAGAATTCGTAAGAAGGTATCAGGAACTTCAGTTATTCCTAGACTTTCTGTTTTCAGAAGTAATAAGCAAATCTATGCTCAGTTAATCGATGATTTAAGTGGAAAAACACTTGTATCAGTTGGTTCTTTGAAAATAGATGAAGCGCAAAAGGTTAATAAAACAGAGCAGGCTTCAATCGTTGGGAAAAAGATTGCTGAAAAGGCAATTTCTGCTGGGGTTAGTTCCGTTGTTTTTGACCGAAACGGGTATTTGTATCATGGAAGAATTAAATCATTAGCAGACTCCGCAAGAGAAGGGGGTCTTAAATTTTAAGAAAAATGGCAGCTCAAATTGTAAATAGAGTTAAATCAGCTGATATCGAGTTAAAAGATAAACTTGTAGCTGTTAATCGTGTAACCAAAGTAACCAAGGGTGGTAGAACATTTAGTTTCTCTGCAATTGTTGTTGTAGGTGATGAAAATGGTGTAGTTGGTCACGGTTTAGGAAAGGCTAAAGAGGTTACCGAAGCAATTACGAAAGGAATCGATGATGCTAAGAAAAATTTAATCAAGGTTCCAATTTTGAAAGGTACTGTTCCTCATACGCAGAAAGGTAAATTTGGTGGAGCAGAAGTTCTTTTGAAACCAGCAACGAATGGTACCGGTGTAATCGCTGGTGGTGCGATGCGTGCTGTTCTAGAAAGCGTTGGAATTCACAACGTATTGGCTAAATCTCAAGGGTCATCTAATCCGCACAATGTTGTTAAGGCAACAATGGATGCGCTATCAAAAATGAGAGATGCAGTTGCTGTTGCGCGCCAAAGAGGAATTTCTCTTGACAAAGTATTTAATGGATAATTCATTTTAAAATGAGCGTAATAAAGATAAAACAAGTAAGAAGCGCAATTAAAAGACCAGCTGATCAAAAGGCAACAATTAAAGCGCTAGGATTCAGAAAATTGAATCAAACAATTGAAAAAGAAGCTACTCCTCAAATTTTAGGAATGGTAAAAAAAGTACAACATCTTGTTCAAATAGTTGAATAAATAAATTGAAAAGAAATGAATTTAAATAATCTAACACCAGCTCCAGGATCAGTAAAAAGAGAGAAGCGTATTGCACGTGGACAAGGTTCTGGACATGGAGGGACTTCAACACGTGGGCACAAAGGAGCTAAATCTCGTTCTGGTTACAAGACTAAAATAGGTTTTGAAGGTGGTCAGATGCCACTTCAAAGAAGAGTTCCTAAATTCGGTTTTAAGAATGTTAATCGTGTTTCTTACAAGGCAATTAACCTTGATCTTATTGAAAATTTAGCGGCAAAAGGAATTACTGAGATTAATCCTGAAGTTTTAAAGGAAAATGGTTTAGTTTCTAATAACGACCTTGTAAAAATTCTTAATAGAGGTGAGCTTAAATCAAAAGTTTCCATTTCTGCTCATGGATTTTCAGCATCAGCTGCTAAGGCAATTGAAAGCTTAGGAGGTAATTGTTCTAAAATCTAACTATCTTTGCAAACTTTTAGATGAAACGATTCATACAAAATATTCAAAACATTTGGAAAGTTGAGGAGCTTAAAAAGAGAATTCTTTTAACTCTAGGACTTATTTTAGTTTATAGAATAGGTTCCTTTATTATTATTCCTGGTGTTGATTATTACGCTCTTGCATCCAAACAATCAAGTCAAAATACATTAGAAACTCTCTTATCTTTATTTTCAGGAGGAGGTTTCTCAAATGCATCGATTATGGCTTTAGGTATAATGCCATATATTAGTGCCTCGATCATAATGCAGTTGTTGGGCATGGCAGTTCCTGCCGTTCAGAAAATGCAAAATGAAGGCGAGTCTGGTCGCAAACAAATTAATAATTACACAAGAATACTTACAATCGTTATTTGTATGCTCCAAGCTCCAAGTTACCTTTCTTTATATGTTGAGCAAAAAGGAGCTATGCCCGCAGATGCAGGTTCATTTTGGTGGTTTCAAACAATTGTGCTTTTAGTTTCAGGATCTATGTTCGCCGTTTGGTTAGGAGAGCGAATTACTGAAAAAGGAATAGGAAATGGTATATCTCTATTAATTACAGTTGGAATTTTGTCTAGACTGCCAGGAGCATTCTTCGCGGAGTTTGGAAAATCTATCGAAGCAGGTAACCTAATCAAATTAGTTTTGGAGGTTATTGGATTTATGTTAGTAGTCTTAGTAACAATTTTAATAGTTCAAGGTGTTAGACGTATTCCATTAAATACTGCTAAAAAAATAGTCGGTTCGAGAGGTGCAGATGTTACTGGCGCAAGAAATTACTTACCTATAAAGGTTAATGCAAGTGGTGTTATGCCAATTATTTTTGCCCAGGCAATCATGACGATTCCCTTAATGATTTATTCGAGTGCGTCAAATTCGGATGGATCTGGATTCATTCAAAGAACCTTGGGTGATGTTTATGGTTTGAGTTATAACATACTACTTTGTTTATTAATTATAATTTTTACATACTTCTACACAGCAATAATGATTAATCCAAGTAAGATTGCAGATGATTTGAAGAGAAGCGGTGGTTTCATTCCAGGTGTAAGACCAGGAGAAGAAACTGCTTTACATATTGACAATGTCGTTTCTAGAATTACGTTTCCTGGATCCTTATTTCTTGCAATCATTGCAATTCTTCCTTCGATTGCTAAACTAATTGGTATAAACGATGGTTTTGCAATGTTTTTTGGTGGAACATCTATATTAATTATGGTAGGAGTCGTTCTTGATACGCTTCAGCAAATTGAAACGTATCAATTGAACAAACACATGGATGGTTTAATGGAAGGGACAAGAGTTAGAGGAAGAAGACAACCAAATGAACTCTCAGGATTTTAATTTATGGCAAAGCAGGCATCAATTGAACAAGACGGAGTAATTATTGAGGCATTGCCAAACGCAATGTTTCGAGTAGAATTGGAGAACGGGCATGTTATCACAGCTCATATTTCAGGAAAGATGAGAATGTTTTACATTAAAATCCTTCCTGGTGATAGAGTGAAAGTGGAAATGTCCCCATATGATTTAACAAAAGGAAGAATATCTTTCAGATATAAATAATAAATGCAATAGAAATGAAAGTTAGAGCATCAGTAAAAAAGAGAACTGCGGATTGCAAAATCGTTAAGCGTAAAGGAAGAGTTTACGTAATAAACAAGAAGAACCCGAAATTAAAACAACGTCAAGGTTAATTAAAATAGTATATGGCACGTATTGCAGGTATAGATTTACCAAAAAACAAAAGAGGTGTTATCGGTCTAACATACATTTATGGGATCGGAAGAAGTACGTCTCAGAAAATTTTGAATGATAATGGTATTGATGTAAATATCAAAGTTCAAGATTGGAATGATGATCAACTTTCTGCCATTCGTAATTCCATCAACGAGATTAAGACTGAGGGTCAGCTTCGTTCTGAAGTGCAATTGAACATTAAAAGATTAATGGATATTGGTTGTACTCGAGGAATTCGTCACAGAGCCGGTTTGCCGCTTAGAGGACAAAGAACGAAAAACAACTCTAGAACCAGAAAAGGTAAGAGAAAAACAGTTGCTAACAAGAAAAAAGTGACTAAATAATAAATAGAATATGGCAAAAACAAACCAAAAAAAGAAGAAGAACGTCAAGGTTGATGCTGCAGGAGAAGCTCACATTCAAGCGAGTTTTAACAACGTTATCATTTCTTTGACAAACAACGCCGGTCAAGTCATTTCATGGTCATCTGCCGGTAAGATGGGCTTCAAAGGTTCTAAAAAGAACACGCCTTATGCAGCGCAAGTAGCAGCTGAAGACGCGTCTAAAGAAGCTCATGACTTCGGATTACGTAGAGTAAAAGTATTTGTGAAAGGTCCAGGAGCAGGTAGAGAATCTGCGATCCGTGCAATTCACAATGCAGGAATTGAGGTTATTGAAATTGTTGACGTAACACCTCTTCCGCACAACGGATGTCGTCCACCTAAAAGAAGAAGAGTTTAATTATAAATGTTTAACCAGGGAATAAAATCATCGAAGGAATGCCTTAATTCATGATTCCCTAAATTTAAAAATAGATATGGCAAGATATAGAGGTCCCAAGTCCAAAATTGCGAGACGTTTTCGTGATCCAATTTTTGGCCCAGACAAAGCGTTGGACAGAAGAAATTATGGTCCTGGTCAGCATGGCCCGTCAAAACGCAGAGGTGGAAAACAATCTGAATATGCAATTCAGTTAGGTGAAAAGCAGAAAGCAAAATACACCTATGGAATATTAGAAAGACAGTTTGCTAATATTTTCGAGAAAGCATCGAGAATGAAAGGTATTACAGGTGAAAACTTGCTTCAACTTTGTGAAGCTCGTTTGGATAATACTGTTTATCGATTAGGTGTTGCTCCGAGTAGAAGAGCAGCAAGACAACTTGTTTCTCACAGACACATCACCGTTAATGGTGAACTTGTAAACATTCCTTCTTTCACTTTGAAAGTGGGAGACGTTGTAGGAGTTCGTGAAAAGTCAAAATCTTTGGAGGCGATCACTGGATCTTTAACATCCAACAATAAAAAATACGATTGGTTAGATTGGGATAATGCCTCAATGACTGGAAAAATTCTTAATTTGCCAGCGCGCGAAATGATTCCAGAAAACATTAAAGAACAATTAATTGTCGAATTATATTCTAAATAATATATAATCTAAAAATGGCTATACTAGATTTTCAAAAACCTGATAAGGTTATTATGATTCACTCCGATGAATTCAACGGAGAATTTGAATTTCGTCCACTTGAACCTGGATATGGAATTACCGTTGGAAATTCATTAAGAAGAATTCTACTTTCATCTTTAGAAGGCTTCGCAATTTCTTCTATTAAAATACAAGGAGTAGATCATGAATTTTCTACGATAAAAGGCGTTGTTGAAGACGTAACTGAAATCGTTTTAAATTTAAAACAAGTTCGTTTTAAAAGACAAATCGAAGGAACTGATTCTGAAACCGTAATTGTTTCTGTTGGAGGACAAAATAAGTTAACTGCAGGAGATATAGGAAAACATACAAGTGCTTTCCAAGTTTTGAATCCTGACTTAGTTATCTGCAACATGGAAGCTTCTGTTAAAATTGAAATGGAACTTACAATTGTTAAAGGAAGAGGTTATGTTCCTGCAGAGGAAAATAAAACTTCATCAGCTCCTTTCGGTACAATTTTCATAGATTCGATTTTCACACCTATTGTTAATGTGCAATACGCAATTGAAAACTACCGTGTTGAACAAAAAACAGATTATGAAAAGTTGGTTTTCAATATTAAGACCGATGGATCAATTCATCCAAAAGATGCGTTGAAAGAAGCTGCGAAAATTTTGATTCACCACTTCATGTTGTTTTCAGATGAAAGAATTACGTTGGATAGTGAAATCAAAGCTGAAACAGAGGAATTTGATGAAACATCACTTCACATGAGACAGTTGTTGAAAACCAAATTAGTTGACCTCGACTTGTCAGTTCGAGCATTAAATTGCTTGAAAGCTGCAGATGTTGAAACACTTGGAGATTTGGTTTCTTACGCAAAATCTGACTTATTAAAATTCAGAAACTTTGGTAAAAAATCATTGACTGAGTTAGAAGATTTAGTGGACAACAAAGGACTGACATTTGGAATGAATGTCGCGAAATATAAATTAGACAAAGACTAAGATTTAAATCATGAGACACGGTAATAAAGTAAATCACTTAGGTAAAAAAACTGGTCATAGAAAAGCGATGCTTTCAAATATGGCTTGTTCTTTAATCGAACATAAGCGAATTACAACTACTTTGGCTAAGGCGAAGACGTTGCGAGTTTTTGTAGAACCAATTTTGACAAAATCAAAAACAGATTCTACTCACTCCCGAAGAGTTGTTTTTTCATATCTTCAAAACAAGGAAGTTGTTTCTGAGTTGTTTCGCGAAATAGCCCCAAAAATTGCAGAAAGAAATGGGGGTTACACACGTATTATTCGAACAGGTCACAGGCTTGGTGACAACGCTGAAATGTGTTTAATCGAGTTAGTTGATTTCAATGAATTATATACGAACGAAGGAACTAAGAAAACTACTAGAAGATCTCGAAGAGGAGGCGCAAAAAAGACTGAAACTGTTCAGTCTGTAGAACCAACTTCTGAAAACGCGGATTCTGAAGAAGTTATACAAGATGCCGTTGTGGTTGAAGAAACACCTACTGAAGTTGAAAGCAGCAATGAAGTTTCGGAAGAAACCGCTGTTGAATCTACTGAGGAAACTTCATCAAACGACGAGACGGAAGCTACGGATTCAGAGGCTGAGTCTTCTGAAGACGATAAAAAAGAAGAGTAATCGAAATCAACATTTGTTAATAAAAAGGCAGTTTTAAACTGCCTTTTTTTGTTTTATATTGTTCGGAATGATATGTTTAGTTTATACTTTTGCAAATAAAATTCATGACCCCAGATCATACAGCTTTATTGGTTCTTGAAGACGGCACTATTTTTAAAGGTATCGCTATCGGGAAAATAGGAACTACACAAGGAGAAATTGCGTTTAATACAGGAATGACAGGTTATCAAGAGGTTTTTACGGACCCGTCTTACCTTGGTCAAATTCTAATAATGACAACAGCTCATATCGGCAATTATGGAACTCACCCAAATGAAGTTGAGTCAGATACCATTAAGATTTCTGGACTTGTAACCAAGAAATTTTCTAACGGCTATTCTCGTCCTTCTGGAAAGAAGTCTTTACAAGAACTAATGGAAGAAAACAAAACAGTCGGGATTTCAGATATTGACACGCGCGCCCTTGTAAGACACATACGAAATAAAGGAGCAATGAATGCCATTATTTCATCTGAAATATTGGATGAGAAAATACTAATAGAGCAAGTAAAGCAAGTTCCATCTATGAGTGGAATGGAGTTGTCATCCAAGGTTACGACATCGACGCCATACGTTGAAGGTTCTGAAAATGCATCATTCAAAGTTGCACTAATCGATTTTGGGGTGAAAAAGAATATAATTCGTTGTTTAACTGATAGAGGTTGCAAGGTTAAAGTTTTTCCAATGTCTGCAACACTATCTGAAATCAATGAATTCAAACCTGATGGCTACATGCTTTCAAATGGTCCAGGCGATCCTTCGGCAATGCCTAAAAGTATTGCGTTAGTAAAGGAAATTGTAGATACAAATAAACCTGTTTTTGGAATCTGTTTAGGTCATCAAATTCTGGGTTTAAGTCAGGGATTGACAACTGAAAAAATGTTTAATGGTCACAGAGGAATCAATCATCCCATAAAAAATCTAAAGACTGGAAAAGGAGAAATAACCTCTCAGAATCATGGTTTTGTTATCTCTAAGGATAGTGTTAAAAATAACGATCATGTGGAGGTTACTCATATTCATTTGAATGACAATACAATAGCAGGAATCGAACTTAAAAATAAACCGGTTTTTTCTGTTCAATATCATCCAGAGGCTTCTGCTGGACCGCATGATTCTCGATATCTTTTTGATCAGTTTATTCAGAATATGAATTTTTCTAAAAATTAATTTATGAGCTATATTTCAAAAGTGCATGCTAGACAAATTTTGGATTCGCGAGGAAATCCAACTATAGAAGTTGATGTAATTACAACCAATGGTATTTTGGGTAGAGCTGCGGTTCCTTCTGGTGCTTCTACTGGAATTCATGAGGCTGTAGAGCTTAGAGATGGTGATAAGTCATTTTATCTTGGGAAAGGAGTCTTGAAAGCTGTTCAAAATGTAAATTCTACCATTAACGAAGCATTGAACGGATTTGATGTGTTCGAGCAGAAAAAAATTGATTACGCACTATTGCAATTGGATGGAACCGACAATAAATCAAATTTAGGAGCAAATGCAATTTTAGGAACATCTCTAGCAGTTGCTCGTGCTGCAGCTCAAGAAGCTAATTTAAGTTTATTCCAATACATCGGAGGAGTAGGTGCAGTTACTATGCCTGTTCCAATGATGAATATTTTGAATGGAGGTTCTCATGCGGACAACCTAATAGACATTCAAGAGTTTATGGTAATGCCATTTGGCGCAAGTTCATTTTCTGAGGGATTGCGTTGGGGAACAGAAGTATTTCACCATCTAAAAAGTGTATTGAAGTCAAAAGGAATGTCAACAAATGTTGGAGATGAAGGTGGTTTTGCACCGAATTTAGGTTCAAATGAAGAGGCAATCCAAGTTGTTATTGAAGCGATTGAAAAAGCTGGATTTAAACCAGGTCACGATATGTATATCGCATTGGATGCTGCTTCATCTGAGTTTTATAAGTCTGATCGAGGTGTTTACCATTTTGAATCAACAGGTGAGGACCGAACTTCAGCTGAAATGGTATACTATTGGGAAGAATGGTGTAAGAAGTATCCGATTATCTCAATTGAAGATGGCTTAGCCGAGGATGATTGGGCAGGATGGAAATTAGCCACGGAAAAATTGGGTTCTTCCACGCAATTAGTTGGGGATGATTTATTTGTTACCAATTCTAAACGCTTGAGCAAAGGAATTAATGAGGGAATTGCGAACTCAATTTTGGTTAAAGTGAATCAAATTGGTTCGTTGACTGAGACAATAGAAGCGGTTAATTTGGCAACTCGAAATCGATATACGTCGGTAATGAGCCATAGAAGTGGTGAAACAGAAGATAATACCATTGCAGACTTGGCAGTCGCGCTAAATTGTGGTCAAATAAAGACAGGTTCTGCATCGCGAAGTGATCGAATGGCTAAATACAACCAATTACTTCGAATTGAAGAAGAGTTAGGAGATTCAGCAGTTTATCTTGGTAGAGATTTTCGCTTTATTAAAAAATAATCGATGCGATTTTTTACTTCAATTTTATTTTTTATTTCGGTATTTTCATCAAATGCGCAGAACTTAAAAGAATATTTTGGTCAAGCCGTTTTTCATTCTGATGATAAACAATTGATTACATCTGTCGAAGAGAAAATTAGAGCCAATGATCGAATTAAATTGGTAAGAATTGACCCTACGAATGGGAATGTGTTGCTATTTACAAAGCCGTTGGAGTCATGGGGTATTGATGATTTATCAGCTCTATTCGAACAATATTCGGATAAATTAGGATGTTTGTATGTAGGAATTAATCGCAAAGATTCGTTTAAAACTTTTCCTTTCGAGGACTGCAAATGAAAGCATTCAACCTTCGGGTTTACGCCTTAATCATTAATGATAAAAACGAAGTTTTACTTTCAGACGAAAATCGTTTTGGATATTTCTTTACCAAATTCCCTGGTGGAGGAGTAGAATTGGGTGAAGGGATTTTAGATGCGCTACATCGTGAATTAAAGGAAGAATTGAATCTTGAAATCGAATCAGCTGAATCTTTTTATTTTAATGATTTCCATCAAGAGTCAGCTTTTCAACCAGGTCATCAAATTGTTTCGTTTTACTATTTAGTAAAGTGTAAAACCGAAAAAATTGTTATCGAAAAATATTCCATTCCATTTGAAGAGGAGGGAGAAAAACAACGTTGGCATTGTATAAATTCATTAACTGAAAATGATTTAACTTTTCCAATTGATCGCGTTGTTTTAGCAAGATTAAAAGACCAGGTGTTTAATTGACTTTCCGAAGCGTTACGTTTCCAATATCTTTTTTGTCAATTGCAATTGCAATAAAAGGAATCGAGGTAAATGATTGTTTTTTATCTTCAATCACTTTGTAAGATAAGGTCAATTCGCCAGAAAGATCTTTGACCAAACTTTTTAATTCAATACTTGTAGCAATTCCAGTTTCTGGGAGAATTATCGCAACAATAAATTGTTTGTTAAAATCTATTTTTGTTGGTTTACCATCCTCCGACATTGTCGTAGCCATTCCGAATGTTTCATTGAATTTTGATTCCGTTTCAATTTTGGGATTGTCCAAATGCGATGCAGATTTGTTTACGAAATAATTTTTTAGAACAATAAATTCTATTTCTTCATTCTGTTTTTGGTTGTTTGTAATCTCATTTTTATTCAAATTACTTGTTTTACAACTCGAAGAGACGAATATTATGAAAATAAGTAAAATATTAACGGCGTATTTCATTTTATCTATTTAGATCCGAAATTACTTTTTTTAATTTATCAATTCGTGAAAAATAGATAATAAAAAACGATTCCTATATTTGTATAAATGCCGACTAACATACTCTACCTTTCATACGATGGCATGACCGATCCGTTGGGCCAATCTCAGGTGCTCCCATATTTGAAAGGTCTAACCCAAAAAGGCTATGTCTTTCATTTAATTAGTTTTGAGAAAGCAGAACGTTTTGTGAAATATCGAAGTCAAATTCAATTAATTTGTGATCAAAGTGGGATTAATTGGCATCCGTTAGCTTACACCAAAAATCCGCCCTTAATTTCGACTATTTATGACGTTTTTAGGATGAAAAAGCTAGCATTTCAACTTCATAAAAAGCATCATTTTCAGATTGTTCATTGCAGAAGCTACTTGTCAGCGATCGTTGGACGACAAATGCAAACAAAATTTGGATTAAAATTTCTTTTTGACATGCGTGGATTTTGGGCTGATGAACGTATTGATGGAAAAATATGGAGCCTGAAAAATCCGATTTTCAAGATAGTTTATAGATATTTTAAAAAGAAGGAACGCGAGTTCTTTCAATTTGCTGATTATATTGTTTCTTTAACATACAACGGGAAGGATGAAATAATTTCCTGGAAGGGATTTGAGCATTTGGAAAATAGAATTCAAGTAATACCATGTTGTGCAGATATAGAAAAGTTTAATCCGAAAAATATAGATCAAGCAAAGCAGAATGACTTAAAAAATGAATTTTCTTTAAAAGATGAATTCGTTCTTGGTTATGTTGGATCAATTGGAACTTGGTATATGTTGGATGAAATGCTCGATTTTTTCAAAGCGTTGTTACTTAAAAAACCAAATGCAGTTTTCCTTTTCATATCTGGAGAGAATCCTGAAACAATTATTTCGAAATCACGTGATTTAGGAATTCCTGTAGACAAAATCCGAGTTAAATCAGTTTTGCACGATGAAGTAGCAACTTGCATATCACTCTTTTCAGCGTCGATTTTTTTCATTCGACCTACTTTCTCGAAAAAAGCTTCTTCTCCAACAAAACAAGGTGAATTAATGGCAATGGGAATCCCAGTTATCTGCAACAGTGGAGTGGGTGATACAGAACGAGTAGTGAGAAATTATCATTCAGGAATTGTGATTGATGATTTTAATTCGAATAACTTCAAGCAGGCAGACATAGACTTTGTAGATTTTGATCGAGATAAAACAATACTAGGTGCTGCTGAATTTTATGGGCTCATTGAAGGCGTTAAGAAATACGAACAGGTTTATAGAAAACTTCTGGATTAAATGAGAAAAAAGAAAATTCTATTTATTGCGCCATATCCATTTGATGAAGCTCCTTCGCAGCGATTTCGATTTGAGCAGTATTTTCCGTTTTTGAAAGAGAATGATTTTGAATTAAGTTTTGCACCCTTTTTAGATCATAAAACATGGAAAACACTCTATTCAGAGGGAAAAGTCATGCGAAAAATCATAGGTGTAATTAGTAGTTTTTTGAAACGATTTTTGCTTCTCTTTTCTTTGTATAAATACGATTATGTTTTTATTCATCGCGAGGCTTCACATATTGGCCCGCCTATTTTTGAATTTCTGATTGCCAAAGTTTTTCGTAAAAAGTACAATTATGATTTTGATGATGCTATTTGGTTACCAAATTACAGTGAAACAAATGCTCGTTTTCATCGCTTAAAAGCTTATTGGAAAGTTCGCTATTGCATTAAATGGTCAGGTAGTGTAACAGCAGGAAATGACTATTTGGCGAATTATGCAAGAAAGTTCAATTCGAATGTATTTGTCATTCCTACAACAATTGACACAGAAAATCATCACAACCTAGAAATTGATTACAATCAAGAAAAAATGGTTATTGGTTGGACAGGAACTCATACCACGATGCGTTATCTTGATTTTATTGTACCAGTAATCAAAGAGTTAGAGCAAAAATATGACTTTGAATTTTTGATTATCTCAAACGAAGCCCCTGCCTACCATTTGAAATCGTTGCGATTTTTGAAATGGAAACGTGAAACAGAAATTGAAGATCTTGCAAGAATTTCCATTGGTGTTATGCCACTTGAAATGGATATTTGGTCCGAAGGAAAATGTGGTTTTAAGGGGTTGCAATACATGTCGCTTGGAATTCCTGCACTGATGTCACCAGTCGGGGTAAATACACAAATTGTTTCCCATTTGGAAAACGGATTCTTACCTCTAACATTGGAAGATTGGAAATTACACCTTGAAAAGCTGCTTATAGATAGGGATTTACGCAAAAATATAGGTGAAGCGGGCAAACGAACAATCCGTCAACGATATTCGGTTTTGGCGAATGAATCGAAGTATTTAAATTTGTTTAAATGAAGTTGATTTTTGCAACACACAATAAAAACAAAGCATTCGAAATTCAGAAATTATTACCTGATACTTTTCAAGTTTTAACGTTGGATGATTTGAATTTTCATGATGAAATTCCCGAAAATGAACCCACAATTGAATTAAATTCTGCGTTCAAGGCAAATTTTGTATTCAATCGATTTGAAGAAAATTGTTTCGCTGATGATACTGGCTTAGAAATAGAATTTTTAAATGGTCGCCCAGGAGTTCATTCTGCTCGTTACGCAGGAATTGAAAGGAATTCAGACGCCAATATGAATTTAGTTTTGCGCGAAATGTTAAATGCAGAAAATCGCAAAGCAAGATTTAAGACTGTGATTACGTTGATACTAAATGATAAGCAACATATCTTTGAAGGAATAGTTAATGGAACAATTATTAGCGAGAAGCGTGGCGAAAACGGATTTGGTTACGATCCAATTTTTATTCCTGAAAATGAATCAAAAACCTTCGCTGAAATGAATCTATCAGAGAAAAATCAATTCAGTCATCGGGCGCGCGCCTTAGAGAAAATGATTCATTTCTTGACCAACAAGTAAAATTTTAGAGTTTATTTTAATGATTGTGCCCGTCGTGATTATGTCCATCATGATTGTGTTCATCTTTCGGCACATCACTAGCAGGTGTTAAATCCATAATCTCGATATCAAATACCAAATCAGAATAAGGAGGGATAGCACCTGGCCGTCCATTCTTCCCATAAGCTTGAAAATAAGGAATGAATAGTTTGGCTTTCCCACCCTTACCAAGTAACCCAATTCCTTCTTCAAATCCTGGAATCATTCGTTGTTCCTGATAGATAAAATCCATTGGTTGGTTTCGGTCTCGAGAAGAGTCGAATTTTTTGCCATCTCCTCTGAAAGTTCCAATGTAATGAACAGAAAGTTTTGCACCTTTGGACGGTTTGGTTTTTTGACCTTTCTTCTCAATTACATAGACTAATCCACTTTTTGATAGTTTAGCCTTGCGATATAGTTTTTTCACTTCTTTGAACATAAATTCTTTGTATTCATCCTCTGACATGGCAGCAATTTTGGAATAGGCCTCATTTTTCTTATCTTCATCTGCTTTCAAAGGACGATAAACTTTCTCAAATTCAGCGTTCGCATTCCAAGCCTTTGCTTCATCACCGATGCGAAGAATTGTAACCTTTTCCATTTTATCACCTTGTTCAATCGCATCAACCACATTCTGTCCAGAAACAACATGACCAAAAACGGTATGTTTACCATCTAACCAAGGTGTAGCTTTGTGCGTAATAAAAAACTGACTGCCATTAGTAGCCGGACCAGAATTCGCCATTGATAATATTCCTGATTTATCATGTTTCAAGTCTGCAACGATTTCATCGTAGAATTTATAGCCTGGATCTCCAGATCCGTTTCCAAGAGGACAACCGCCTTGAATCATAAAATCTTTTATAACACGGTGGAAGGTTAAACCATCGTAATAAGGCTTGTTAAAGGATTTATCATTCATTTTAAAATTCCCTTCCGCCAAACCAACAAAATTAGCGACAGTCATGGGTGTTTTTTTGTATTCTAATTCACAGGTAATCTCACCCTTTGTCGTTGTGAATTTGGCATACAACCCATCATTTAAGTCATTTTGACCGAAAAGGGAGGTAATAATGAAAAACGATAAAAACGAAAATGATAATTTCATAACTCTCAAAAATTGTGATTTGATTTAAATTTATTTCTCGATTGATAATAACTCCACTTCAAAAACAAGTGGCATGTAAGGTTTAATAAGGCTTCCTGGTTGAGGATTTGCTCCATAGGCCAATTCTTGAGGGATGTAAAACTTGAATTTTGAACCAACAGGCATTAATTGCAAACCTTCAGTCCAACCTTTGATTACTCCGTTCAACGGAAACGAAGCTGGCTGACCTCGATCTACTGAACTATCGAAAACACGTCCATCAGGCGTAGTTCCGTGGTAGTGTACTTTTACTTTTGAAGTTGCTGAAGGTTTTTCACCTGATCCCATTTTCATAACTTCGTATTGAAGTCCACTAGCTGTCACTTTTACTTTTGGATTTTTCTTGTTTTCTTCCAAAAACTTTAATCCATCTGCTTTCGCTGTTGCACTTTCTTTTTCTGTTTTTTCTTGAAAATAGGCATTCACTTGACCTTGATCTGAGCAAGCAGCAGCTTTTCCTTCCAAGATATCTAATAGCCCTTTAATAAGCATTTCTTTATTAGCTTCGGGCATTTGCCGAACAATATTCGTTCCGATGTTTGTCCCAATTAGATAGGAAACAGAATCAACTTTATTGTTAAGCTGTGCTTGGCTTATTTGAGCTACTGATATCAAAGCTACGGAAAGAAGTATTTTTTTCATTTTTTTATTTATTTTGATTTACTGAGACTATTAGACTTTTGGACATTAAGACATTATGACTACAAGACTTTTGGATTTTAGGGCAAATGACTTTTGGCTCATGCTTATTAACTTTTAACTATTATTCTTAATACTAAATTCTACATTCTTAATTCGCAATTAACCTAATTTCTCGTATCAATTCCCCAGAGCATTTTATTTCGAATCGTGTCTAAGAAATTGTTGTCTTCAAATTTAACGACATTAATCATAAACTCAGCTTTGGTAATAAGAACATTTTCACCTTGTTTAATATTTTTGGAGTTCCCATCTAAACTGAGTAAATAAGAACGATCGCGGCCTTCAACGGAAAGTGAAATTGGTAAATGATCTGGAACCACCATCGGACGGACATTTAAATTATGCGCTGCCACCGGTGTTAAAATATGAACTTGACATCCAGGTGTAATGATTGGTCCACCACAACTCAGATTATATGCGGTAGATCCTGTTGGAGTCGAGACAATTAATCCATCAGCCCAATAGGAGTTTAAATACTTATTATCCAAAGAAGCGTGAACGGTAATCATTGATGAGGTATCTTTCTTGTGAAGTGTTAATTCATTCAACGCAAAATTATCCTCACCAAATATGTCTTCATCGGTATTTACACGTAACAATGATCGTTTCTGAAAATCATAATTTTTATCTCGAACTTGATTCAAGGTATTGTGTATCTGTTCTTTTGAAATATTTGCAAGGAATCCCAATCGACCTGTATTTATTCCCATAATAGGAACTCCTGAATTTCGAATATAGCTAACGGTTTTGAGAAAAGTACCATCGCCTCCCATGCTTATTGCTAGATCAATACCTGAAGAAAAATCTTCATAGCTATTGAAAACTTCATAATTATCCTTTAGTCCAATTTTGGTGATTAAAATTTGCTTTAATTCCTCTTCTAAAACAATTTTCCAACCGTAATCATCCAAAATTTTCAACACTTCCACGAAGTAAGGTGAAGTTTGTTTATTTACTTTCTTTCCGTAGATTGCAACGCGCATTTTTAGAATTTAAGGTAATTCATCAAAGCATCAAAACGATTCTGGATATCATAGTCGGAAATTCCTGTTTGATAAGAATCTTTAATGAGATAGTCGTATCGCTCGAAAGTTCTGATGATATTGCTGACATCCAATTGATTTATTTTCAAGGTAATATCCAATTTTGTGGAATTGCTGTCGGAAATAATATATGAACTCAGAATTCTAGCATTATTTCCTTCAACGATTTGGGCTATCTGCGCCATGGAATAGTCAACTGAATTTATTTCTAAAACAAGAATTGCTCCGGGTTCTTTGATACTTCCTGTTTTTGCAAGCTGCGTCATCAGCTCATAAACACTTGTACAGCCGAGGTAGTTTTCTTTTTCATCAAGAATCGGAAGAACACTTAACTTATCATCCGACATTTTTGCCAGGACATCGTAAATGTGTCTGTTGCCCAATACATAAGGTCTTGGTAAGTGTGCAAAAAGTCCATCAAGCGGTGAATTGAGATCCAAATGATCTAAAATGTCGGATTCCGATACAACACCGACAAAATTTCCGTTTTTTAAGACAGGCAAATGAGAAACTTTGAATTCATCCATCCAATTAATGGCTTTTTCCCCTGTATCCGTATGAATAAGTGGTGGAATTTCTTCAGTAATTAAATCAATTGCTCTCATAATTGGCTGCCAAAATACTAATTTCATTTCAGAGTTCGTAATTTTGCTGTCAAATATTATACCATGACCAAATTAAGTGTAAACATCAACAAGGTTGCAACCATACGAAATGCTCGTGGTGGGAATATTCCGAATGTAGTTCAATTTGCAATTGATTGTGAGCGTTTTGGAGCAGATGGAATAACAGTTCACCCCCGGCCAGATGAACGCCACATTACTACAAAAGATGTTTACGAATTGAAAGAAGTGGTAACTACAGAATTTAATATAGAGGGATACCCAGATGAGCGCTACATGAAACTTATTCAGGATTTAAAACCCGCACAAGCTACCTTGGTTCCAGATCCTCCCGGGGTGCTAACATCAAATGCTGGTTGGGATACCAAAAAGAATTTTGATTTTCTAAAAGAATCATGTGATTACATTCATTCGCTCGGCGTTCGCTCATCCATTTTTATTGAACCAACTATTGAAATGATTGAATTAGCCAAGCAGATTGGTGTTCATCGGATTGAATTTTATACGGGTCCGTATGCTGAGCATTATCAGTCAAATCGCGAAGATGCAATTTTCGAATATGTCAGAGCAGCAAAAGTGGCTAATGAATTAGGTCTTGGAATTAATGCTGGACATGATTTAAATCAAGAAAATTTGAGGTATTTTAAATCTGAAATTCCTTTTTTGGACGAGGTTTCAATTGGCCACGCGATCATTTCAGATGCACTTTATCTGGGTATTGAAAACACGATTCAACGCTATAAATTATTGTTGAGTTGATTGTTTAGTTTCGTGAAGCACGTGCATGACACGCTGCGGGTATGGTACTTTTATTTTATGCTCTCTGAAAAGACGATCTATTTCAAAACGAATTTCTGATTTGTAGTTATTGATATCCCAATTTTGATCTGCCCAAAAAATTAGTTCCAAATCAAGACCATTTTCGGCAAAATCGGCAAGTCGGACAATTACTGGCTCCGTTTTGTTGACTTTTGGGTGCGCTAGAGCGGATTGTTTTAGAAGCCGTTGAATTAATTCAGTATTTGAACCATATTCAACAGTAACCTTAATTGTGAAACGGGTCAATTCAGAACCATGACTCCAGTTTTCTACTTGCTCTTGTGTCAGACGCGTATTTGGTATAATCAATACATTTCCTTCCCTTGTTTGAATTTCCGTTGTTCGCAAATTGATTTTCAGAATTTTAGCTACGATTGTATCTTGGGATTTTGAGCTGCCTTTGGAAGTTGGTGTAATTTCAACAACATCTCCAACACGCAATTTCGCTTCAAATAAGAGTACAAATCCAGCAACGAAATCCTTAAAAACATCTTGTATTCCGAAACCAATCCCAACTAAAATGGCGGCAGAACCACCTAATAATAATGAAGTAATATTCAGTAATTGAAAACAGAAGAAAATCGAAAAGATGTAAATGAAATACTTGGCAATTTGCACGTAAATAAATTCAGTTGCTCGATCGTAATTTTTGCTTCGCTGAAGTCGTTTTGATATAATTAATGTTGAAAGATTTACGATGATTTTGGCACCAAAAAAGACAGAGACCATTACCAATAAATCTGAGAAGTCGAGTTTGAAGTTTGGTAAATTGATTATTTTAACTTTAAATAAATCTGCAAATGTTATGTCCTTATTGTTAAACTTAAAACTTAAAACTGCCACATAAATGGCCAATAAATAAACGCTTTGGCTCAGCATCTTCAGCCAGGTAACGCGTCTGCCCTCAATAGCTATGTTTGCTGATTTTGCATATTTCTTTAGTAATCGATGAACAATCCTACGCAGGATGGCTGCAATTAGAAAGATGATGGCAAGGAAAAAAATATTCCAAAGACAAATATTGAAAGGACCGATATTGAAAAGGGTTTCGCTAAACATATTATTTTAAAATGATTCTTCCCAGTTTTTCAGAAAGTATTTTTTTGACATTTTCTAAAGCCATTTGTTCCGAAAGAATCAGCAAAATATCTTCATCTTCTAAATTCTCTGTTGTCAAGGAGTTTTTAATTGCTTTCAAACGCTCCTCAATCTTGTAAAACTTGAAATTGTAAATGGCATTCATTACCGTTTCGTACAAGTTGTCGCTTTCTGATTTCGTAAAAATGCTGTGTAGGTGAATCCAATTATGACTTAATTCAACTTCGCGACTTTCAACATCAGAAGCAAATTGAACTATTTGTTGATCCTCCATCCGTTTGAAAAAAGAGGATGAATAAAGCACATTTTCTTTGATGCCGTCGACAAATATTTTAAAAATGCGATCATAAATAGAATGATTAAAATTCAAGTCATCAGATAGAATTTCATTTACAATCAATTCGATAATACTTGTCGAACTTTCTTCTTTTGATTCATTTTCAAATTTAACTTCCCTCGTTCCAAAACGCAGAAGAATGCGAATTAATTCTTCTTCATGGAGAAACTGTTCTGTTTGGACCAATGTATCTGGTAAAACAAGTGTTTCCTCCGCTTGCTTTTCAACAGGGATTTCTTTTAGTTCAGGATCTTGAATTTGGCGAGCGATGGTATTTCTCCTAAATTTCATCAATTCGCTACTGATGATGGATTCACTTATTTCAAATTGGCGAGCAATTTCTTGAACATAAACCGAACGTGTAATTTGATCTGGAATAAGTGAAACGGATTGAACGATTTCCCGGATTAATTCGGATTTTTTAAGTGGATCGTTGTTATTCTCATTCAATAAAATTGATGCCTTGAACGTAATGAAATCTTGGCGATGTGATTTAATGTATTGTTCGAGTTCCGAAGAACTGTTCTTTTTCGAGAATGAATCTGGATCTTCTCCGTCAGGAAATAAAACAACTTTAACATTCATCCCTTCTTCAAGAATTAGGTCGATTCCCCGAAATGAAGCTTTAATCCCCGCTGCATCGCCATCATATAGAATCGTTAGGTTTTGCGTATAGCGTTTTACCAGTTTCACTTGTTCCTTTGTCAAAGAAGTTCCTGAGGACGAAACGACATTTTCGATTCCGGCCTGGTGCATGCTTATTACATCCGTATATCCTTCGCAAAGAAAGCATTCGTCGTATTTTACGATGGCACCTTTCGCGAAGAACAGGCCATATAAAATCTCACTTTTGTTGTAAATGATGCTTTCTGGGGAATTGAAATACTTAGCAACCTTTTTGTCGGTAAAAAGTGTTCTACCCCCAAATCCTAAAACTCTACCAGTAATACTTTGTATTGGAAACATTACGCGTCCGCGGAAAAAATCAAAGTGACGATCATCTTTTGATTTTGTCAATCCAACTTTTTCAAGGTATTCCATCTTATAACCTTTCTCGAGCGCATGTTTGGTGAAATCATCGCTGATATTGAGGCAATAACCTAATTGAAATTTCTCGATTATGTCCTTTCGGAAACCACGTTCTTCAAAATAAGACAAGCCCACAGCACTTCCTTCTTCCGTTTCATGAAGGTTGTGGGTAAAATGATTTTTTGCAAATTCATTGATGATGAAGAGACTATCTCTTTCTGTTTTTTCTGCGAGTTCGTCTGCTGTTGGAGCTGTTTCTTCAGGTATCTCAACGTTGTATCGACTTGCGAGCCATCTCAATGCTTCCGGATAGGAAAAATGCTCTTTTTCCATTAAAAAGCTGACAACCGTTCCGCCTTTTCCTGTAGAGAAACACTTAAAAATTTGTTTGGCTGGAGAAACGATAAAAGATGGTGTTTTCTCATCCGTAAAGGGGCTTAGTCCTTTTAAATTGGACCCTGCGCGCTTAAGTTGAACAAAATCGCCAATTACCTCCTCAATCCGAGAAGCTTGAATGATTTGATCAACGATATGTGCGGGGATTTTACTCATTTGTTTGGATAACCGTAATCTTTTTCTGAAATTACCTTTCCTTTAGGGTCATATGTTGTCCATATTCCAACAATTGTGTCGTTCAAATATTCACCACGATATCGAATTACTCCACTTGGGTATTTTACGACGGTAAATCCTTCTTTGATTCCGTTTTCGTAGAATGTAAATGATAATTCTGTTCCTTTTTCTGAATAAAAAGACCATTTGCCATCTCGTTTACCTTTTTGATCGACCATACCTTCGAATTTGATCTGTTTTTTGCCCGGATACCATTCTGTGTATTTGCCATTTTTAATCTCAACGAGTACTTCATTTTCTTTTTTAACTTCTTCTGTTTTCTCAGAATTACAAGCTGAGCTAAGCATTAAAACCAATGAAAGGAATAGAATTTTTCTCAACATTATTTATCTCGATTTATGGTGTAGTGAACTAATCCGATTAACGATTTTTTTGCTTGACTTTCTCTAAGTGGTTCAAGCAGATCGATTGCTTTTGTTGCAAAGTCGTTCATTTTTTGAAATGCATAGTCGATCCCGCCGTTTTGAATAACTAATTCAACCGCACGAGCAATTTGTTTGGAATCTTCATGCTTATTTTTGATGATATTCATTAATTCGGCTCGACTGGCTTTGTCTGAATGATTGAGGGTGTAAATTAATGGCAAGGTCATTTTTTGCTCCCGAATGTCAATTCCCGTCGGTTTTCCAATGTTTCCAGGGGAACCATAATCAAAAATATCATCTTTGATTTGAAATGCCATTCCAACCATTTCACCAAACTCTTTCATGCGATTTCGGTGTTCGTTTGCCTCAACACTAATTGCTCCTGCTTCGCAACAAGTTGAAATCAGTGATGCTGTTTTCTTTCGAATGACTTCAAAGTAAATTTCTTCGGTTATATCAAGCTTGCGTGCTTTTTCAATCTGGAGTAATTCTCCTTCACTCATTTCCCGCACTGCACGAGCAACAACACCTAGTAAATCTGTATTGTTTTTTTCAATCGAAAGCAATAATATCCGTGATAACATGTAATCACCAACCAAAACGGCGATTTTATTCTTCCAAAGAGCGTTAACGGAGAAAAATCCGCGGCGTTCATTGGCGTCATCAACTACATCATCGTGAACCAAAGTCGCAGTATGTAATAACTCAACGAGAGAGGCCGCATCATAGGTTGTAACGTTTATTTCCCCGAGCAATTTTGCACTCAAAAAAACAAACATCGGACGCATTTGCTTGCCTTTTCGTTTAACGATGTAATGCGTAACCTTATCCAGCAAAGAAACATCAGAACGCATTGTTTCACGGAAATGCGATTCAAACTGAGTCATTTCATTCTGAACGGGAGCGATTATTTCTTTGACGGTCAACATGTGTTTACAAATATAACAATTGAGAAGGGCTTTCCTCTGAAATTTAAACAAAAAAGAATGAATAATTCCTAGAGTTTAAATCTTCATAAATCAATAATCACCCCTTATTATTATACAAAAAATAACAAAAACACCCCTTATTATTATACAAAAAATAGCAAAAACACCCCTTAATATTATACAAAAAATAGCAAAAACACCCCTTATTATGTTACAATAATATTTATATTTGCACTCTTAAATGACTCTAAATGAAAGAATACAAGAGGGAAATTGAAAAGGATCTAAAATTTTGGAAAGAAAAGCAGGATAGAAAACCATTGATATTGCGAGGAGCAAGGCAAATTGGAAAAAGCACCATCGTGCGCAAGTTTGGCCAATCGTTTGACTATTACATTGAATTGAATTTGGAGCGTGAAAAGGATGCGAATTATTTCGAAAATCAAGAATCAGTAAAAAATATTTTCGATTCAATTGCTCTAACGCATCAGGTAAAACGCAACGAAAACAAACAAATTCTGCTTTTCATCGATGAAATTCAGGAAAGACCAAAAGTCATTCAGCTTTTGCGCTATTTTTATGAAGATTTACCTCATATTCATGTTATTGCTGCGGGCTCACTTTTGGAATTTGCGTTAGGGGAAGTCAAGCAGTTTCCAGTCGGTCGCATCGAATATTTGTATATGCATCCATTCAATTTTCATGAATTTCTTTGTGCAGAAAACAATGAGCAATTAATAGAGGAATTTAACAAGGTTCCTGTATCAAACATAGCGCATAATTTATTAATGGAACGTTTTCATCAATATTGCATCATAGGTGGGATGCCGGAAGTTGTAAAACGATTTTATGTGGATGGAAATTTGACAAGAATCCCAGCGGTCTATAATAGTATTTGGAGCACGTATAAATCGGATGTAGAAAAATATGCCGGTAACAAAACTGAACTTCAGATAATCAGACATATTTTAAAAACGTCGCCTATTTACATGGATCAACGAATTACTTTTCAGAATTTTGGAAGTTCCAATTACCGTTCAAGAGAAGTAGGTGAGGCTTTCAGAAATTTGGATGCGGCAGGAATTATCCGGTTGAATTATCCGACGACATCCTACACAGCGCCCATCATGGTTGATTATAAAAAATCCCCGAGACTTCAGTTTTTAGATACGGGAATTGTGAATCACATACTTGGTATCCAAAGTGAATTGATAGCCTTGAAAGACTTGAGCAATGCATTCCGTGGGGCTTTAATTCCACATATCATTATGCAGGAATTGATTTCGTTGAATAAGGAAAATGATGAGTTGCCGCATTTTTGGGTAAGGGATAAAGCGCAATCTTCTGCCGAAATCGATTTGGTTTATCGGCATCAATCCATATTAATTCCAATCGAAATTAAGTCAGGTAGCACCGGGAGTATGAAGTCGCTGCATTATTTTATGAATCACATTGAGCACGATTTTGCCGTTCGAATTTATGGTGGTTCATTTTCAATTGAAGAGCATAAAACACCTGAAGGAAAGCGATTTAAACTGATGAATTTACCCTATTATTTAGGAACTAAAATTCCTGAGTTTGTGAACTATTTTTTGGAGCAAGAAAATAATAAGAACTGAAATTTCGCCAAAAATAAAATAACGAGTACCAAAATAAAAACAGCTATTTTTGCATACACAAAACGAAAATGCTCGGTCCAAAAAAGAAAAAAAGCGAAAAAGTAAAACTTAGCAAAGAAAGCTACCGCAAAGCACGTGGAATTTTCAGCTATTTAAAACCGTATTCGTTTGTCTTTTTTATTGGTTGGATTTTTCTCGTTCTATCTACGACAGCAGGATTGATTTTTCCATATCTCATGGGAAAATTGCTTGGTTCAACTGGTCAATCTCAAAATTTGAATGAAAGTGTTCGAATGATTGACATGGACAACATTAATACGGTCGCTATTTCCTTGTTTGTTTTGTTCGCTTTTCAGGCGCTATTTTCATTTGTTCGTGTGGTGATTTTCAATAATGTGACCGAAAACACACTACGTGATATTCGAAATGACGCGTTTTCAAAGCTGATTTACATGCCGATGGATTTCTTCAATCGCAACAAAGTAGGGGAGTTGACAAGTCGCGTTTCGGCTGATATCACGCAAATTCAGGAAACATTACGCACAACAATAGCTGAGTTTTTCAGGCAAATTATCATAATAGTTGGAGGAATTGCATTTTTGCTTTTCATTTCTTGGAAATTGGCTTTAATTATGTTGGGAACCGTTCCGGTGATGGCTATTGTCGCTGTAATTTTTGGTAGATTTATCAGACGACTTAGTAAAGAAGCGCAAGATTTTTCGGCTCAATCAAATTCGATAATCGAAGAGGCCTTGACGGGAATTTCTAATGTGAAATCGTTTACAAACGAACTATTTATTCTGACAAAATTTAAAAAATCGACTCAGCAAACGCGTGATTTGAACGTAAAAAGTGGACTTTGGCGAGGAGTATTCGTGTCGTTCATTATATTTTGTCTTTTCGGAGCGATTGTCTTTATCGTTTGGCAAGGATTACTTATGACGCAAGGTAAGAATCCAGAATTATCAAGTGAAGGATTTTATCAATTTGTGCTTTTTACCATTATGATGGGAGCTTCGGTTGGTTCATTGCCTGATATGTATGCAAGCATTCAAAAGGCGATCGGTTCGACTGAAAATTTGATGAATATTATCAACGAAACAACCGAAAAGGAAGTGAATAAAGGAGCTTTAAAGCCGCAGATTTCTGGTAAAGTGAAATTCGAAAACGTTTCATTTTCCTATCCACAACGATCCGATATTGAAGTTTTGAAAAATGTTTCATTTGAAATAAATAAAAATCAAACATTGGCGTTAGTTGGTGCTAGTGGATCAGGAAAGTCAACCATTTCCAATTTGATATTAAACTTTTATCAGCCAAGTGGCGGCATTATCTTTTTAGATGAAACCAAATCTGATGAAATTGATTTGAACCATCTTAGAGAACACATGGCGATTGTTCCGCAGGAAGTTTTGTTGTTCTCCGGAACGATTCTAGAAAACATTCGATTTGGCAAACCGACAGCAACGGTTGAGGAAGTTATTGAAGCAGCTAAAAAAGCAAATGCGTGGGAGTTCATATCAACATTCCCTGAACAACTGGAAACCGAAGTTGGTGATCGTGGAATTCAACTCTCAGGCGGACAAAAACAACGCATCGCCATTGCCAGAGCGATATTAAAGAATCCAACCATATTAATTTTGGATGAGGCCACGTCTGCGCTAGATTCAGAATCTGAACGATTGGTGCAGGAAGCGTTAGAAAAATTAATGGAGGGAAGAACATCAATTGTGATTGCTCACCGTCTTTCGACCATTCGAAATGCTGACCAAATTTTGGTTTTACAACACGGAGAAATCATCGAGTCTGGCAAACACGATGAATTGATTTCCTATGGAGGAACTTATGCAGAGTTGGTGAGTTTACAAAATATGTCGGCGAAACCAGAATGATTTTTTTACTTCGGTAATAAAATTTTAACATTTTTCTCTTTACATCTTAATTAAAAAATCTTGCATCATTAATCTAAAGTGAGTAAATTTGTTACTCATGCTTGATGCATTAATTACATCCAAAACGAGAATTCGCTTGTTGGTGAAGTTTTTTCTGAATCCAACAATGAAAGCCTATTTGCGTCAGTTGGCCGATGAATTCGGTGAAAGTACGAATTCGGTTCGTGTAGAATTGAACCGATTGACCGAAGCTGGAATTCTTGAAAGCGAAGCAGTTGGCAACGTTGTTAAATACAAAGCCAAGCAATCTCACCCGTTGTTTCCTGAAATAAAAAGTATTGTTTCCAAAATGACTGGACTGGATTCGATTATCGAGTGGGTAATTCAGCGATTGGGCGATGTTGATTTTGCTTATCTCATTGGAGATTACGCCAAGGGAAAAGATTCTGGAGTCATAGATGTCATACTTGTCGGAAAGTTGGATAAAGTGTATTTAATAGAATTAATTGAAAAAGCTGAAGATTTAGTGCAACGAAAAATTCGATACCTCGTAATGAATCAAGTTGAATTAGATCAATACAAACTACAACACGAAGAACCTATTCTCTTGCTCTGGAGTAAGAATTAATCGGTTCTTCAACAACTAAAAACCAACTACTCACTGCAGCATTTGCAATAAATGACTGTGACTGAGAATGGCGAAGCCGTAAGAAAAATCGCTTGAACGAAATGCTAAAAAGGCAAAATTTCACCATCACTAAAGCTCACCGAACTGCGCATAATGGGCATCCTTCGGCAGTAGTTTGGTTGTGTGGGCTTTCCGGTTCTGGTAAATCAACGATTGCCAATACCTTGGAGAAGCGCTTGTTTGAAATGGGAAATCGAACCTATGTTTTGGATGGCGACAATACGCGCATGGGACTGAACAAAGAACTCGGTTTTTCTGCAGTTGATCGCTTAGAAAACGTTCGACGCGTTGCAGAGGTAGCTAAATTGATGGCAGATGCCGGTTTAATTGTGATTGTGTCATTGATAACTCCCTACGAAGAGCAACGCAAGATGATTCGTGAGATTTTGCTAGACGAACGTTTACTAGAAGTTTATGTTAAATGTGATTTAGAAACTTGCGAGCAACGAGATCCGAAGGGTTTATACAAGAAGGCTAGGGCAGGGGAAATCAAGCACTTTACTGGAATTTCGGATCCTTTTGAAGAGCCGGCGAATGCGGATGTTGTGGTTGATTCGGCTAGATTGGATGTGAATGAGTGTGTTGTTACAATCGCTAGTGAATTGTCAAGCTTGTTGAAACAATGAAAGAAACCTGGACCGAAGTAATCCAACCCAAAAAATCAGTATTCCAACTGAACCTATCAGAAATTTGGAATTACCGCGATTTGATATGGATTTTTGTTCGTAGAGATATTGTTTCAGTATACAAACAAACGGTTCTTGGACCACTGTGGTTTTTCCTTGGACCCATTTTTACCGTTTTCACGTTTGTTTTCGTTTTTAACCAGATTGCAAAGATTTCAACGGATAATATTCCAGCACCTTTATTTTATTTAGCCGGTACAACCTTGTGGAATTACTTTCAAGCATGCATAACCGGAACTTCCTCAACTTTTATTAGTAATGCAAATATTTTTGGAAAAGTGTATTTTCCGCGTTTAGTATCACCAATTTCAATGGTCATTTCCAACTTACTAAAATTTGGAATTCAATTATTGATGTTTTTGTGTTTTTGGTTTTATTATTTGGCACAAGGTACAATTCACCCAAACGCATATATTGCCTTGCTTCCATTGTTAGTTTTACTAATGGGAGGAATGGCTTTAGGAGTGGGTATAATTATTTCATCGCTTACTACAAAATACCGTGATTTAAGTTATTTTATCGGATTCGGAATTACTCTTATAATGTATGCGACTCCAGTAATTTATCCCGTTTCGGCAATTCCAGAAATGTACAAACCATTCGTGATTTACAATCCGATTGCACCGATCATTGAAACTTTTAGATATGGCTTTACAGGATCAGGTTATTTTTCCTGGAGTGGCTTGGCGTATAGTTCAATTTTTACGATAGGCGTTCTTTTAATAGGTACTTTGCTTTTCAATAAAATTGAACGAACATTTATGGATACTGTTTAACTCGATTAGAATCCAATGACAGTCATACAAGTAGAAAATCTTTACAAACAATACCGACTTGGTCAAGTTGGAAGTGGCACTTTGCGCGATGATTTTACTCGTTGGTGGCATACGCTTTTGGGTAAAGATGATCCGTTGATGAAGATAGGTGAAATCAATGACCGAACTTCCGTTGCAACGAGTGATTACGTTCTTTCGCTTCGTGATATTAATTTTAGTGTTCAAGAAGGAGAAGTTTTAGGAATCATTGGAAAAAATGGTGCAGGAAAATCAACGTTGCTAAAAGTATTGTCAAAAGTTACTGCTCCTACATCTGGACAAATAAAAATTAAAGGACGCGTTGCATCACTATTAGAAGTAGGGACAGGTTTTCATCCGGAACTTACAGGTAAAGAAAATATATACCTGAACGGAGCAATTCTTGGAATGAAACGTCACGAGATAACGAGCAAGCTCGATGAAATAATTGATTTTGCAGGCATTCAACGCTATGTAGATACCCCAGTTAAGCGCTATTCATCTGGAATGTATGTTCGATTAGCTTTTGCAGTTGCAGCGCATTTAGAACCTGAAATACTTATTGTAGATGAAGTATTGGCTGTAGGTGATGCAGAATTTCAACAAAAAGCAATTGGTAAAATGCAAGCGGTTAGTAAGCAACAAGGGCGAACGGTTCTTTTTGTTAGTCACAACATGGATGCAATTTCCCGACTTTGCACGAGCTGTTTGTACTTAAAAAATGGTGGACTTGAATTTTCGGGAAGAACAGATGATGTTATTCAGAAATATTTAAGTGCAGAAACACAAATAGTTTCAAGTATTAAATACGAATCTAATGATGCTCCTGGTAATCAAATGGTTAGATTACTTGAATCAGAGGTTATTAATCAGCATATCGAATCAAAATTAAATTACAATATTGACGAAAAGATTGGGGTTAATATCACATTTGAAGTATTGCAAGAAACGAACGACTTGATTGCCGGTTTCAATTTGTACAACCAAATGGATGTGCACATTTTGAGCTCTCACGACACGTTAAACCAAAATAAAACATACACTCCAGGGATTTACAAGGCAACTGTATGGCTTCCGGAGAATTTCTTAACCGAAGGAATGCATTATTGCGGAGTTGCAGTGATGTCCTACAAGCCATTTACAGTACATTTTCATGATGTCGCCAAGATTGGATTTAACATCTCAGACAGGCAGAACGGAGAAACGGTTCGAGGGAATTACACAGGTGTGTTTCCAGGAGTGATTCGTCCCAAACTAAATTGGGATAAAATATAATATTTCCCCCTTAGAAGGGGGATTAAGGTCTGACTACTCTGACGAGTGTCAAACTCCTTCTGAGGGGATGACTGATAATTTTAAAATAGAATATTAAATCCCGATAAAAACTAGTTGTAAAAGAATGAACAAAGATTTAGAATGGACCGGTGAACGCTTAGTAACGGATGTTGAAGGCGTACTTGGCGTAGCTGAACATCTTCACCGATATGCTTTGGCTTGTGAATTTGTAAAAGGTAAAAAAGTGTTGGACATCGCTTCTGGAGAAGGTTATGGAAGTAATTTGTTAAGCAAACATGCCGAGTACGTTACAGGTGTAGACATAAGCGAAGAAGCAGTTAGTCATGCAAATAAGAAATATGTATCAGGAAACAATTTAATATATAAGGTAGGATCTGCCTCTAAAATTCCATTAGACGATGCTTCAGTAGATGTTGTAACATCGTTTGAAACGTTAGAACATACAACAGAACACGACGAATTTTTAAGTGAAATTAAAAGAGTATTAGTTCCTGGAGGAATGTTGATTATGTCAACGCCGGATACGGTTTTATACAAGGTCAGGGAGCCAATCAATCCTTATCATGTTAAAGAATTAACGACTTCAGAGTTTGAACAACTAATTAATCGTTATTTTGAGAATTCAGAATTTTTCGCACAGAGATGCTTAATCGGTTCATTTTTAACACCTTTAAAATCCAAAGAAGGCTCTTTTAAAGTATATTCCGGGGGATATGATTCTGTTCAGGAAAGTTATGGTAATGATGAAATGTATGGTATCGCATACTTTAACCTAGCTTTTGCATCTGATAATTCAGAGAACTTGAAAAACGTTTCAAATCACTCCTTTTTTCAGCATGTTCCAGATATGTTGAATGAATTTAAGGGATCCAGAGGACTTATGTTTGAATTACAAGAAACGAAGAAATTAGCTGATCGTTTGGTAGAAATAGAAAACTCGAAATCCTATAAGTTGGCTCAAAAACTATCCAAACTAATTAATTTCACTAAGAAATAAATGGATATTAGGTTCATCGCCCTTTATCTTCCTCAATTTCATCCAATCAAGGAAAACAATTCCTGGTGGGGTGAAGGTTTCACTGAATGGACCAATGTTACCAAGGCAAAACCACTATTTAAAGGTCATCAACAACCAATTCTACCAGCAGATTTGGGATTTTATGATTTAAGATTAGAACAAACCCGAATTGACCAAGCGCAAATGGCAAAAGAGCATGGTATTGATGGCTTCTGTTATTATCACTATTGGTTTCATGGTAAAAGATTAATTGAAAGACCTGCAATAGAAATGTTAGCAAGCAAAAAACCTGATTTTCCATTTTGTTTTTGTTGGGCGAATGAAACATGGTCTAGAAGATGGATAGGTGATGAACAAGAAGTCCTTTTGAAACAAGATTATTCCGATCAGGACGATGAAGATCATGCCAAATACCTTTGTGATTTTTTCGCGGATGACCGTTACATTAAAATAGATAGTAGGCCTCTTTTTGTGATTTACAGACCAGGAGATTTGCCAAATCCTACCAAAACGATTGAAACTATGAAACGCGTTGCACTTGAGAAAGGGTTGAAAGAGCCTTTTTTAGTAGCAAGTAACTCGCATTTATGGGATAATGATAAATTGTTGAGTTTCGGATTTGATTCCATTTTAAATTTCAGACCGCAATTGGGAATTCTTCCATACGCCAACAATGATGAGTTTGAGTGGGGACGACTAAAAAGAAATATGAAAAGATTCAACCTCTTTGATGGGAAGATGAAAGTCTTTGATTACAAAGAGGCCGTTGAAATAATGCAGATAATCGAACCTGAAAATTTTAATCGCGTAATCCCCTGTGCTTTTGTTGGATGGGACAACACCGCTCGTAGGGGAGAAAAAGGAATTGTGATGTTGAAAAATGATCCAGAATACTTTGAAAATGAATTACGCAGGGTTACTGAAAAACTGAAAAATTCCAATTCCAATAGTAACATTTTATTTATTAATGCCTGGAACGAATGGGCAGAAGGGAATAAACTGGAACCGGATTCGAAAATTGGAAAAGATCATCTTGAAGTGGTGAAAAAAATCAAGTCGAGTTTATGAGTAGCAAATTGCGAGCTTTAGCAATTCATTTACCACAATTCCACCCTATTCCGGAAAACGATGAATGGTGGGGAAAAGGATTTACAGAGTGGACAAATGTTGCTAAAACTACTCCTCGATTTGAAGGACATTATCAACCACATCTACCTGCTGATTTAGGATACTATGATTTAAGGGTAAAAGAAAGTCGAATTGCGCAGGCGGAAATGGCTAAAGAATATGGAATATCTGGTTTCTGTTATTACCATTATTGGTTTAATGGTCGACAGGTATTAGAAACTCCAGTTAAAGAAATATTAAAATCGAAGGAGCCGGATTTCCCGTTTTGTTTGTGCTGGGCAAATGAAAACTGGACTAGGAATTGGGATGGAATGTTCAACGATGTATTACTTGAACAAAAGTATTCGACAGAAGACGATATCAACCACATTCGATTTTTATTTCAATTTTTTGAAGATAAAAGATACATTAAAGTTGATGAAAAACCTGTGTTTATCGTTTACAGAACTGAACTTTTTCCTGACATCAAAAAAACAGCAGAAGTATGGAGGGAAGAAGCTTTAAATGCAGGATTTAAAGGATTGTATTTGATTCGTTGTGAAAATTTTAATACCGACATTGATCCTAAAAGTATTGGTTTTGATGCCAGCTTCAATTTCTTCCCAAATCATTACGGTATGCCATTGTATATTATTCCAGGGAAATTAGAACAATGGCTTCATCAACTTGGAATAAAAAAATCACCATATTTGGAGGATTTGATATGGAACTATAGTGATATTGTTGACAAACAAATAAATAATCCACAAACTGTCGATTACAAGCGATTCCCTGGAATAACACCTATGTGGGATAATTCGGCGCGTAGAAAAAAAAATGCGATGATTCTCAAAGATTCAACCCCTGAAGAATATGGTCGTTGGTTGAAACATATTACCAAAACATTTGAACCTTTTTCGAAGGAAGAAAATTTCATCTTCATAAACGCTTGGAATGAATGGGCAGAGGGTAATCACTTGGAACCATGTCAAAAATGGGGAAGGAGGTATTTGGAGGTTACAAGAGAGGTTATTTTACAAAATCTACAAACGAATCATGAGAAATAGGATTTATCAAATTGCACTGATAGTTTTTATAATTGGAGTATATATATATAACTTCCTAACTCCAATGTGGAATGATGATTACGTTGCTTGTTTCAATTATGGTAATCAAACCGAACGGATCTCTTCTATTAAACAAATTATAAAGTCTCAAATTTGGACGTATTTTAACTGGAGTGGAGGAGTTTTTGGACTTGCTATTCAGCAATTTGTTGTTGTTTGGCTGAAAAAACCTGTTTTTGATATTCTAAATACATCAATTCTATTTTCTACAGCCTTTTTGATTTCTTTTTCTATTAGGCGAGTAGAATGTAAAAATATTCTACTTGTTCTGGCACTTGTTTGGTTATTTGCGCCAGCTCCTGGTGAAACTATTTTTTGGATGATCGCTTCTATTGGTTATTTATGGATGCCATTTTTAGCACTTATTTTTTTGTTGTTTGAAAATAGAATCAAGAATAAATTTATTTTATTTTTAACTTCTGCAATACTGGGAACACTATCCTTGAATGGTTCCATGATACTCATCCCGTTTTATGTATTGAAGTGGTTTTTTGGTTATTTTAAAACAAGAAAATCGGATATTCAATTATTCACAATAATATGTGGACTAATCATAGGATTTTTATTTTTATTTTTAGCCCCTGGAAATATACAGCGTTTTAATAAAATGTATGTTTTAGTTCCCCTGGTAGATAGGCTACATGATTTTCTTGCATACTTCATAATTTATCTCAAAAACAATAGTATAATTTTATTAACCGTTCTTATTTATCTGTTTGCCATTTATAGAAAATTAAAATTCAAATCAGTAATTTCAGATGATTATCTTCTGCTCTTTTTATGTGCTTTTCTTTCTCCAATTTCAATGATCTTTGCTCCAGAGTATTCAGAGAGGACAACTTTCGTTGCTTTTATATTTATGCTACCATTTACTTTAAAAGCATTTGTTGGAATAATTGATCTTATTAAAAAAGAATCGATCAAAGATTTTGTCTATTCGATTCCAGTGTCTATAAGTTTTTGTCTAATGGCTCTTTTTCTTGAGTCAAAATTAATGGTATTCACTATTGATTTTAAGAATAAACTTCAAATTTCCCAAGCTAAAAAAAATGGAAAGAGCGAAGTTGAACTAGACATCATTACTCATCCATCTGATCGTTACTCTTTCATTTATAATATTCGCAAGGACAAAAATTATATCGCAAATCAACACATGGCTACCTACTTCGATATGAAAAGCGTTCGTGCCAAAGGGGACTATTTAAAAATCACGTTTGATGACATCGTTGTTGGTAATTTTAATTTGCAATCTAATTTCCAGAACGGAGATTCGTATAACAATCCACAAATGGTTTATAATAAATTTGATGGAAAATCGGTATTTTTTGATTTACCAGTTGGAAATGATTTAGACTCTATTGTTCAAATTGAAATTCAACCAAGATATCAAAAAGTATTTTCCATTAGTGGTATTGAAATTTGTAAGGGATCGAAAGTTTATAAAATTGAAGAAAATCAAATTAAAAATTATTTAATTGGAGATGCATTAAAAGTTAAAAGCGGATTAATTTTTAAAACAAATTCCGTAAATAAGGTTGAATTTAAGTTGAAAATCCAATATTAAGTTCATGGAAACCAATGCTAAGATTAGAATTTATGGACTAGATGCTCTTAGAGGCTATGCTGCGTTGTATGTTATGGTATTTCACACTTATTTTCTCGGTGGTATTTACATACACGAAGGAAAAATTCGAGATGTTATAATTCATGGAGATATGGGGGTACCCATTTTTTTTGTTATCAGTGGTTTCTCAATAACTTATTCCATTTTTCATAAGGAATTCTTTAATTTGTTAGAGTTAAAAAACTTTTATATTCGCAGATTTTACAGGATCATTCCTCTTTTTTATTTCGCATTTATTCTCAAGCTTGTTTTTATGTTTATAAATGTAGAGAGTATAAAATTATATGATTCTATTCTTACGCTCTCTTTTTTCTTTCCATTTGTTAGTGGACATCAAGAGTCTATGGTAATGGCTGGTTGGTCTTTAGGAATAGAAATGGTTTTTTATTTACTTTTTCCACTACTGTTTTTGATTCTTAGAATAAATAAGCGTATATTCATTTTTCTCATATTTATAGCAATATTCATATATTTTTTTGCATCGTTTGAAAAAAATAATTCCCATCTTAATTTTGCTTTTCAAGCTATATTTTTTCTGCTTGGTATGCTGATGTGTTTTTGTAGAAGTATGATAATAAAGCTATTTTCTCATGGCATGCTTCAAATAATTTCACTAGTTGCAATCTTGTTTGGAGTTATCATACTGATTTTAGGAATTTGGGTTTTCAAAAATCAACCCTTTGTGTTTTTTAGGTTGTCCGGGATCATTCTTCTTGTTTCTGGCACTTTATTTTATAGAGGCAAAGTTTTAGTGAATAAAATCAATAATTTACTGGGTGAATTAAGCTATAGTATTTATTTAATGCATCCCCTTGTTATACTCTTTCTTGTGAAGTTAGGATTAAATGTTTTGATTTATGAGTACTTTCCAAATTATGGTTTTTTAGTTTTTATATTAATTGTAGGAATTAGTGTAATTGGTGTTTCTTATTTGACCTATAATTTTATTGAGAAACCATTCATTAGTTTGGGCAAGAGTAAAGTTTTAAATTCTAATTTAACCAAATTATAATAAGCCAATTGATTTCTGTAATTGTCCCAAATTATAACCACTCAAAATTCCTAAAAGAACGTATAGACTCTATTTTGAGTCAGACATTTCAAGATTTTGAGCTTATTATTTTGGATGATTTTTCGAATGATAATAGCAGAGAAATTATAGAAAGTTATCGGTATTTACCAAATGTTTCAATACAATACAACGCTAGAAACTCTGGAAGTCCTTTTAAACAATGGAAAAAGGGGATTGAACTAGCAATAGGTGAATACATTTGGATTGCCGAGAGTGATGATGTTGCTGAACCAAACTTTTTAGAAATAATGGTTCAAAAATTAAAGGCAGGTCATGGTCTGGCTTACTGTCGAAGTGGTGATATTAACGAAAAGGGGGAAAAAAAAAGTGACTTTTTCTGGGCAGATGGTCTGGACGAAAAGCGCTGGAAATCAGATTTTGAAAATGCAGGTGTTGAAGAAATAAAGAATTTTTTAGTTTATAGAAATACCATTCCTAATGCGAGTGCTTGTGTTTTTAAAAAAAAATATGCCCCTTTGGATTGTAGGTTTGATAAAATGAGGTATTGCGGTGATTGGTTATTTTGGATCAAATTGCTCGAAAACACTACACTTGGTTATATTTCAGAAGAACTAAGTAGTTTTCGCCATCATGAAGGTTCTACACGGAATAAAAAGAATGAAAGGCAAGAGCTAAAAAAGAAACTTGAAATCATTTCAATAGTTGAATCAACCCGCAAAAAATTTAAGCTTGGAATACCACAAGATCAGGAATTTGAAAAATATGATTGGGTTGTTTCAGGTTTTTACAGGCAATTAATAATACCTAATCAAATCAAGCATAAGTTGATTTTTTATTTCAATCGTCATTTTCCAAACTTATATCCAAGTTATCGTAAATTAACCTTAAGATAATCGAACCTAAGATTTTCAATATTGCTATTGCGCCAGATGATAAATATGTTCATTTTGGAATTGCAATGCTTCATTCATTATATGTATCCAATAAAAAACATAAAATTGTAATTCACATTTTGGATGGAGGATTGAGTTTAAAAAATAAGTTAAAGCTTATAATCTTTCTGAAAAGAATAAAATTCAACTATAAGTTTCATATTATTGATTACACTAAAATTAAATCTGCACCAATAAGTAACCACATTACTTTAGCATCTTATAACCGAATTTTTATCTCTTCAGTTATATCATATAATATTGATAAAATTCTTTACCTTGATTGCGATTTAATCGTTTTAAAAGACATTCAACCATTTTTTGACGCTGCTCTAGATAACTATTATTTAGGTGCTGTGCGCGAAATTGTAAACGAGGAGTCAAAAACTAGATTAGAACTTGGTGAAGAATATCATTATTTCAACGCGGGTGTCCAAATTGTTAACTTGAAGAAATGGAGAATTGATAATTTTGAAGATAAATTAATAGATTTTATTCTTAATAAAACAGATAAAATTGTGTATCATGACCAAGATACTATGAATTATTGTGCTAGAGGTAAATGGCTTGAGTTAAGCTATCACCACAATGTGACCCATTTCTTTTTTTTTCCAGAAAAATATACTTCAACCTATTTTGAATTGTCGGATAAGGAATATCAAGAGATTAAGAATAATCCGATGATAATTCATTATACCAGTCAAAGTAAACCCTGGCACTTGGATTGTAAACATCCAAAAAAAGATTTGTATTTTCAATTCGAACGAACTTTTCGAAATATTTTGATAGGGAAAATTTAATTACGAAATGAAATATATTAAATCGTTAGATAGCTTACGGGCAATTGCAGTTTTTGCTGTTATTTTTGATCACTGGGCACTTGTTTATGAACATGGGAATAACGTTCCATCTTTCTTACATACAATTCCCTTTGGAACAATAGGTGTAACTGCATTTTTTGTTTTGAGTGGGTTTTTAATAACAGGAATTCTGCTTGACTCAAAACTTATGATTGAATCTAAAAAGCTTAGTTTGAAAAAAGCATTTAAAATCTTCTATATTAGAAGGACTCTCCGAATTTTTCCAATTTATTATATACTCCTCATTGCTTTACTAATTTTTGCACCATATTTATTCGAATTTGATTCGAAGAGTTCACTATGGCTGTTTAGTTACATGACCAATTTTTTTCTCTATTTTAAAGCAGATTGGATAGGACGTTTTCTGCCATTGTGGTCATTAGCAGTTGAAGAACAATTTTACCTTTTTTGGCCATTTTTAATTTTGCTAGTAAGGCCAAAGTATTTGCTGACTTCAATAATTTCTTTAATCTTTATCGGTGTTTTTTCTAGAATTTACTTTGAATATTTAAGTTCTCCATCAGTTTATAGAGGAGGATTTTACATTTTTACTACTCCAACTTGCTTTGACTCATTTGGTTTAGGGGCATTATTGACCTATTTTATTAAAAATAACATGATGACTGATAAAATAAAAGCAATTTTAAAATATAGTTCGATAGTATCTTTTGTAATATTAATTCTTATTATTTCACTTTTAAAATTTCCCACACCAACTCAAAATATAGGTTATCGTTTCTTAATTTCAGTTATTACTTTGCAAATCATTATTAGTCTTATGAATACCAATAAGTTTTCAAAATTGTTTGAAAATCCAATTACCGTTTATCTTGGTAAAATAAGTTATAGCCTTTATTTATTTCACAATTTTCTTCCCAATATATATCAAAAATTAAACAGTTACTTTATTAATAAAGATTTAAAAATACCGTATACAAATTACTCTTGGTTTCCATATGTTGGAGGAGGAAAACAATTTTTTATTTATTTAGTCTTTTTAATTATTTTGTCCACAATATCTTGGTTTTTAATTGAGAAACCTATTAACAAATTAAAAAACAAATTCGAATATTAATTGATTGAAGGAATAACAATAGTAATTTGTACATTCAACGGAACACAAAATCTCACAAAAACACTTGAGGGATTGTCTAAACTAGTTCGCGACTCAATTCCAAATTTAGAGTTTATTTTAGTCGATAATGCTAGTACAGACGATACAGCTAGTTTTGTTCAAGAAAAATGGGATCAATTAGGTAATCCATTTGAACTAAAAATCATTCAAGAGCCAAAAGCTGGTAAGATTAATGCACAAAATACTGGATTAAAGTCGATCAAAACTGACTATGTCTTAATCTGTGATGACGATAACGAACTCATGCCTGATTACCTTGAAAATGGCTATAAACTTTTGAAATCGAATCCGATAATTGGAGCTTTGGGAGGAAGAGGAGTTGTCAATAGTACAGTTGAGATACCAGATTGGTTTGAAAGTATGGCATATATGTATGCTTGTGCACCTCAAGCTAAGAAAACTGGAGATGTTAGACCTGAAAGAAATGTGATTTATGGCGCAGGTATGTTTATAAATATGAATGCTTATCAAAAGGCCATGTATGCCGGATTCAAAGTTTTATTGCCTTCTCGCATTGGCAAAAGTGTAGTTACGGGTGCAGAGGACGGAGAGTTATGTTGGTGGTTGCGGTTTGCTGGTTATGAAATTTGGTATTCGGAAAACCTCATTTTTAATCATCATATTCAACCTGGCAGATTAACAGAAGAGTATCGTATTAAACTTCTTACCATGTTTAGAGTGGGATTTCCTGTTGGAAAGCTTTATTTAAGAATTTTCAGTGGTGAGCTTCGCCATCCAATTCGATTTTTTTGGTTCAAAGAATTTTGCTACACATTAATAGATTTTTTTAAACTATTATTCATGAGAGGTAAACAAAAGCGTTTTGAATTTAAACGTAGCCTTTCTCAAATGGCCTATTTGCTCAAAGTACGCGGAGAATATGATTCTACATATCATGAGTTGTTAGAGAAATATAATAATTTGAATCTTGGAGAGTAAACCATTTTTTTCAATTGTGATTCCTGTTTTCAATAGAAAAAATAGAATTGAAAATGCAATTGAAAGTATATTGAATCAGGAGTTTACAAACTGGGAAATTATTATTGTAAACGATGCAAGTACGGATGGAACCAAGGAAATTTTGGATAAAATTATTCATCCGCAAATACGAGTTATTCACAATGAAGTCAATTTGGAGCGATGTATTTCAAGAAATATTGGCATTGAACATGCGTGTGGTGAATTCATTGGTTTTCTCGATAGTGACGACTATCATTTGCCTTTTCATTTGAGCAAATTTTATAATTTAATCAAATCAAGAAATTTTGAAAAGGCTTTTTATTTTTCGAACGCGTATAACGAAACTGAAAGTGGAGAAAGAAGCGAACGTTATTGTCCGAATTTTGATGCAAATAATCCATATCACTATTTTTTAAATTTTACTGTCAATCCCCAACGCTGGGCAGTTCATCGCAGCATTTTTAATCAAGTTAAATTTGATCCTAAAGTCATTATCTGTGAAGACATGGATACTTCAATGCGAATTGTTGCTGCTGGTTTTCCCATTTATCATCTTCAAGAAAGAACCACTGTTTATGTTGCTGCTTCTGATAGTTTTACCCACGGAGACTCAAATAAATGGGAAAAGGAACTATTTTACTTAAAGCGAATTTTCGATAAAAAAGAATTTAAAAGAAAACTACCGCTTTTTTCAAAGTTGCGTTTATTAAGTATGTGTAATTATCATTTGGCGGTGAAATCTGATCTACTAAATCAAAAGATATCAGTAATGAAGTTTGGCTTAAAATCATTTATACTTTATCCGAAAGGTTACAATGGTAGAACATTGAAGCCGCTCACAGTTATTTTAGGATTTAACATTCCAATTTTAGGTGTCTGTGCCAAGAAAATCATTCAATTTTGCAAACAAAGAAGTTTCAGAGCACACATCAGATAACTTACAAAGATCCGTTGAACTTTAAAGAGGAATGGTCTCATTTGTTCAGGCCTGATAGTGCATACTTAAATGTAAAGCTTGAAGTACGAGAATTAAAAAATGTTTTTGTTAATCATTATGGTCTTGTTATTAAAAATGGTTTACTTGTAAAGGGATGTGCGCCTAATATCGGTCATAACAAATATGACGATGATAATTTTTATTTCAGACATTGGAGGAAAGGAATTGAACAGATGTTGGTATGCAAATTTGGTAAAAGCCTCCCGTATAAAAAATTAGATGATAATAGAAAATATTTAATTATACACTCTCCTTGGTTCAGTTATTATTTTTGGTTAACAGAATGCCTTCCACGACTTTTAATGGTAGAAGATTATTTGGAGGATTTAATTTTAATTTACCCCGAAGGTTGGAAAAAAAATCGATATGTAAATGAAACCTTGAGCCTATTTCCAAAATTGAAAATTGAAATAATTCCAAACGACTACCATATTTTTGTCAAAAATTTGGTTATGCCAGAGGTTAAGCCGTGGACACCGATGGTAATTCCAGAACATGTTTTTTCTGTCAGGAATTTTTTTAAAGAGAAAAAACAATTTACAATTAATCAAGACCTAAATATTTACATCTCACGTGACGATGCAAAATATAAGAAAATCCAAAATGAAACAGAATTTGTGCATGTTATTAACCAATTCAATTTTGAAAAAGTAACAATGTCTGACAAGTCAATCTTTGAACAAATTGAATTAATGCAGAACACAAAGAATTTAATTGCAATTACTGGTGCGAGTATGGCAAATTTAATTTTTCTAAAAGAAGGTTCAACATTAATTGATTTAACGAATGAGATGTACTTGTATGACAGAAAATATAAGTTTCATTTCAAAAAAATTGTTGATCTTTTAAATGGTAATTATATTGTTCAATTTAGCAAACCTGTTGTCGATAGAAATTTGCCTGATATTGCCATGTATGATATTCAAGTAAATTTGGATGATCTCGTGAAAAACATTCAATCATATATAAGCTAACACGTGAAATTCTCAATTATAATACCAACCTACAACCGTGCAACACTGCTGCCTGAAACCATAAAGTCTGTTCAAAATCAGACTTATACGAACTGGGAATGCATTGTTGTTGATGATGGTTCTTCGGATAATACCAAGGAAATTGTTGAAAGCATTATTCAAAATGACAATAGGATAAAGTATTTATATCAAAAGAATGCAGAACGTTCCGCTGCTCGAAACAATGGGATAAGAAATAGCACTGGAAATTTCATTTGTTTTTTGGATAGTGATGATCATTTTATGCCTGATCACCTTATAAATCTGCAAAGCTTTATCCAAAAACAAAAAAATACTGTTTGTCTTATAATAAATCAATCTATTAATGTTTCAAATTTTAGTGAGGAAATAACAAATTTAGAACAGCCAGGAGATAATTCAATTGAGTTCCTTTACCTAAATCCAGTTTCTCCTAGTAGGGTATGTATAAATCATGAAATTTTAAAGCAAATAACATTTGATGAAGACATTGTAATCGTTGAAGATGTCATTCTTTGGATGAAAATTGCAGATAAATATCCTATTTACGTTTCAAATCATATTGGTGTAATTTACAATATTCATGAAGGAAATTCAGTAAATAGAAAAGGTGCGGGCGCTCTTGTCAAATATAACGGCGTAATATTGGCGAAAAAAAGATACCCCAATGTGTTTAATAAAATTTCAAAAAAAAATTACAACGCATGGACAAGCAGAATACTCACAAATGTTGCTTATTACCACATATTAAATGATAACAAGAAAGAAGGGTTGAAATGGTTGCTAAAAGCACTAGTTATGAAGCCCTTTCACATGCATACAAAACTTAGAATAAACCTTATACTAAAACTGATATTGAACAAAAAACCAGAAGTATTATTGTTTTTTGGAATTTCGATTTTTAGTGATTTTTACTTTAAATAATTATGAAGAAAATTGGAGATTTAATTTATTTCACTTTAACAAAAAAAAATAAGGTAGATAAACTTCAAAAAAAAATCAGAAATATAGAATGGGATGCTATTTCAAGTTATATAAAACAAAACACCACTTTTCTTGATGTAGGTTGTGGAACTGGATTTGCAATGTTAAAAGCAAAAGAGGAAAAAAATTCTATTGTTTCTGGTATTGATCCTGATCCAGGAAGTCACGGTGTAGGGAGATATAATAATGAAGTCAATATGATGTCATTTATTCAAAAAGCTTCATCTGAAAAAATACCGTTTAATGATAAGTATTTTGATATTGTTTATTCTTCACATGTTCTTGAGCATGTTAATGATGAAAATTTGTCCCTAAATGAAATGGAACGGGTATTAAAGGATGATGGTATTTTGATTTTAGGAATGCCAACTGCATTTATGGCATTAATAAGTCTATTTTCAAGGATAATATTCACAACACATATAAGACTTTATATTTTTTTAAGGGAACTTTTTACGACATCACTGAAAGAAAATCTATTTAAATTGATACATATTCCGTCACATAGTAGCCCAAGAGCTAGCTCGATATTATATGATTTAAAACATTATCGTGTTACAAATTGGACAAAAATAGTTGGAGATAAATTTGATATTCAAGTTATATTAATGCCAGCGCTTTATCCATATCCAGATTACCCCCAGTTTTTTAAAACAAGAAAATTAAAACATTTTTCAAGTAGTGTGTTTTTTATTTGTAAAAAAAAACTGTATAATCATTAAGACTTAAAACAAATCTATTTAAATGATTAAAATAAAATTTCTTTTATCAAAAATATACAGATTTTTTTATCCTATTGATGTTGTTTCTATGTATAAAAAAATGGGAGTAAAAATTGGAGATAATTGTAATTTTCAAAATGAAGTAATTATTGATCACTCCCACAATTGGTTAATTGAAATTGGAAATAATGTTATTTTAGCGCCGAGAGTGCATATTCTTGCCCACGATGCAAGTACGAAGATTTTTTTAAATTATACCCGTCTAGGTAAAGTCAAAATTGGAGATAACGTATTCATAGGTGCAGGAGCAATAATTCTGCCAGGGGTAGAAATCGGAAATAATGTGGTTATTGGTGCTGGTAGCGTTGTGACTAAAAGTATTCCATCTGACACAGTTTTTTCAGGTAATCCAGCGAAATTAATCTGCACCCTATCTGATTTTTTGGAAAAGCATCAAAATTCAATGAAGGTAAATTCTGTATATGATGAATCCTATACATTGAGAGGGAATATAACTGAATCAAGAAAAAAAGAAATGATAAAGGAAATTGTTGATATGAATAAAACTGGCTACGTTATTTAATATATGTGTGGAATCGCAGGAATATTATCAAAATCTGACAAAGTTCAAGTTCAAGAACTTAAAAGAATGACGGATGTGATTGTTCATCGTGGACCAGACGGTGAAGGACATTGGATTAATCATTCTGGCAAACTTGGATTTGGGCATAGACGTTTATCGATCATTGATTTAAGTAATCATGCTTCTCAACCGATGCATTTCGGAAATGGACGCTATACAATTACATTCAACGGCGAAATTTATAATTACTTAGAATTACGTGAAGACCTCATTAAAAACGGCGTGAAATTTAGTTCTAATTCAGATACAGAAGTCTTGCTTGCTCTATATGCAAAAAAAGGAGCCGCATGCCTTGAATACCTCGATGGAATGTTTGCTTTTGCCATATGGGATGAGCTCGAAAAAATTCTTTTCTGCGCGCGAGATCGTTTCGGTGAAAAACCTTTTCATTACGCTTTTTCGAATGATGGAAAATTCGTTTTTAGCTCTGAAATAAAGCAACTTTTTGAAGTTGGAATCGATCGTAAGATCAATCAAAAAATCTTATATAATTTCTTCCAGAATCCACATGTGTTGCATGATCCAAGAAATCCAGAAGAAACATTTTATCAAGAAGTACAGCGGCTCGAACCAGCACATTTCATGATTGTGACACCGGATTTGAAAGTTGTAAAAAAACGTTATTGGGATTTGAACATGGAATCTGAAAACAATGAAATTTCCATCCAGGATGCTGCTAATACGTTTTACGAATTAATGCTACAATCAGTTAAACTTCGACTGCGTTCTGATGTTCCCGTCGGATCGAGTTTATCTGGAGGTTTGGATAGTTCAACGATCGTTTGTTTAATAGATAAATTAAATACCAATCAAACCATTGCACAAAAAACTTTTTCGGCACGATTTAAAAATTTTGAACGCGATGAAGGGAAATTCATGCAAATGGTTATTGATTCCACAAATGCAGAACCTCACTTCACCTTTCCGGATGAACAGATATTTGTATCTGATTTTAAAAAAGTTTGTTGGCATCAAGAAGAGCCATTTAGTGGACCCAGTGTTTTTGCACAGTGGGAGGTCATGAAACTCGCGAAACAAGAAAATGTTACCGTTTTATTAGATGGACAAGGAGCAGATGAATCATTGGCGGGTTACCATTACTTTTTTCATACATACCTCAAAGAACTGAAAAGAAATAATTCCTCGCTTTATGAAGGTGAATTAAATGCATACAGGAGACGTCACAATCCAAATTATGGTTTAGAACAACAAATTTCCTCGACAAAACAACAAAGTTTTGAAGATAAATTGAAGGATTTAATTCGCCCCATTTACCGAACCTTTCGTCCGATTAAACAAGAAGCTCCAAGTGGTCATGTTCCCGATTTTCTTAATAAGGAATTTACTTCGCAATTTGAATTAGACGAGAATTTACCTGAACATACCGGAGGGTTAAAGGAGCAATTGTATGTAAATAATTGTGTGATTGGTTTGAATAATCTACTTCGTTTCGCAGATCGCAATTCCATGGCGTTTTCCAGAGAAATGCGATTGCCATTTTTAAGTCATCAGTTGGTTGAGTTCTTATTTTCCTTGCCCAATGAATATAAAATTCACGACGGTTGGACAAAATATGTGATGCGTAAAGCATTCGAACCAATATTACCAGAGGAGATTACTTGGCGAGTTGATAAAATTGGCTATGAACCACCACAAAGTCGTTGGATGGAGAACCAAAAAGTGAAGGAATTTGTCAATGAATCCATTATTGAACTTGAAAATATAGGGATTCTTAACAAGAAACGAAAAGCGACAGGTAAAACGGATGAATGGAATGCACTTGTTGTTTCGCAAACTCTATTAAATAAATTTTAAATATTTATGTTAAAATCAATAATAAATAAAATTAGTCAAAACAAGTATCTGCCAATTTTATCGATTTTAATTCTTACTTTTTTGTGGCTCGTTTATCGTTTAACAATTGCTATAAATCAAACACCTGAATTAGTTAATGGAGAAACAAACAACATATGGAATGCCCTTAAAGTTATTACAGGTAAGCCCATTTATTCAAATCCAGAGGCGATTCCGTTCGAAATCTTTCAATATACTCCCCTTTCGCAATTACCAATAATTTTCTTAGCTTGGTTAGAAGATAATTTATTCCAAGGGAATGACTTTATTTTGACATTAGCTGTAGGACGGATTTTATCAATAGTATATAATCTATTTACAGCAATTATTATTTACAAAATATTAAAAAATCATCTTAAGACCCAAACTAATCTAGCTATTTTAGGTTCTTTAATATATATTTGTTTTTTGCCGCATCATTTTTTTGCTATAAGACCAGATTCTTTGGCTTTACTTTTCACTGTTAGTGGACTTTATTTTTTTACTAAAGCATATTTTCTACAAAGAAATAAATCGTTTGTTTTAAGTGCAATTATACTAGCAGTTTCTTTTTTCGTAAAACAAGATGCTTTTTTGATTTCAGGAGCATTTGGTCTTCTATTACTTTTTACAAAAAATTTTAAAGGATTATTTTTATTTTCTCTAACGCTGCTTTGTTCACTTGGAATATTGTTGCTAGTTGCGCCTATAATTTTTGGTCCTTTCTTTTATAAATCTATTTTTGGAGGAGTCGCTTTAAGTATGAAATTTGAACAATTCACATACATCCTGACAAGATACATTACATTTTATTACCTGCTAATATTACTAATCGGCGTATCCTTATTTTTTATTATAAAATCAAAAACTAACAAAGAAACAAAGTATTTTCTACTTACTTCAATAATTTTTAGTCTATTTATATCATCATTTACAACACTTAAAGAAGGTTCACATATAAATTATTATGCTTTACCAACTTTGTTTGGGACATTGATTATTATCTATAGTTTTAATCAAAAGTACCTTAAAGAAAATGAAAAAAATAAATTAGTTTTTTATTTATTCACTCCATTTTTGTGCTTACACTTTATCTTTTTTCAATTTTTTCATTATACTTCGGTTTATACTAAATTTAATCTTTCGAAGACTGAACATGAGCTGTTTCTTTCTGAAAATAAGATGCGTATTAATGAGATTTATCAAAGTGAATTAAAAGTAATTTCATTTGACCAAAGTGCCAAATTACTAATTCCTGATTTTATTTTGTTTCCAAATTCCGAATTCTATGGTGTTTCGAAGTTTTCTTATACCTCCTTTAACAACAAGAATCCGAATCAAAAAGTTGAGTTTATCATACTTCCTTCGGATATGACAATTCCAGTTGATTATTTAAAACAATTTAATATTAATTACAAAGATTATTCACCTTGGTTTAAATCAAACCAAATACACATCTATAGAAATGAACACTGACAAATATTTTGAAACAAGATTCGTAGAAGATAAGTCAAGAACAAAGGTATGGAAAGCTATTAATGAATATTTACAAAAGTATATAGCAGAAGATTCATGCGTATTAGACTTGGGATGCGGATACGGCGATTTTATTAAAGGAATAAAGGCAAATTCAAAATTTGCGATTGATTTAAATCAAAATTTATTTTCAAATTTTAGCGATTCGAACGTGAAATTTACAGCCCAATCTATACTTGAACAATTTCCTTATTCTGAACATTCCGTAGATGTAGTTTTTGCAAGTAATTTGTTCGAGCATTTTAATGACGAAGAATTAGAAGTTATTTTGTCAAATATCAAGCGGGTATTAAAACCAACAGGTAAATTAATTTTACTTCAGCCAAATATTTTTTACGCATACAAAGAATACTGGGATGATTATACACATAAAAAAGCCTTCTCACATGTTTCGTTGTCCGATTTTTTAAGTTCTCAAGATTTTAATATTCTCGATATATTTAAAAAATTTATTCCGTTTAGTTTAAAATCAAGATTGCCGAAATCTTATATTTTAACGAAATTATACCTCAATTCACCATTCAAACCATTTGCTAAACAAATGTTGGTGGTTGCTGAAAAAAAATAATATGAATCGAATTGTTCTGTTTTTATTTTTGGGATTTCTTCTATCAATTTTTTCCTTGATAAGTTATTCTTTTTTCATTTGGTTTTCTAATAACTTTTCTAGATTTAATCTCGGAATTTTAATTTCTTTTTTACTTTTTAACTTTTTTGCCCTCATTTATAATTTGGTAATTCTTCAGCCTAGAAGAAAACTGAATTATCAGGTGAAGCATAATCCAACATTGAATGAACAACTAACCGTCGTTCTTACTGCCTATAACGATGAACTATCAATTAAAGATGCTGTTCTTGATTTTAAAAAACATCCAAAAGTTAAGCGAGTTATAGTTGTTAGTAATAATAGTAAGGATCGTACAATTCAATTTGCCGAGGAAGCAGGAGCGATTGCTTATAATGAAGAAAAACAGGGCTATGGTGCTTGTGTTCATAGAGCGCTGAGTGAGGGAGCTAAATTTAATGACACAGAGCTAACCTTACTTTGTGAAGGAGATATGACCTTTAAGGCATATGATATTGATAAGTTTCTTGCTTATCTTCCTCATGCTGATATTGTTTCTGGAACCCGAATAGTAGATCAACTAAGAAATAAAGAAACTCAACTGACCAACTTCATGTTTTATGGAAACTTTTTTGTTGGAAAACTTTTGGAATTGAAACATATTTCAGTAGGTACTTTTACCGATGTCGGAACAACCTATAAATTATGTCGTAATGACGTTTTAAGAGATTTACTGCCAAAGCTTGACAATTCAGTCAATCTAGAATTTAATCCTTATTTTTTAGATAAAGCGCTAACTTCAAAATACCTTGTTGTTGAGTGCCCGGTTACGTTTCATCCACGTGTTGGAGTTAGTAAAGGGGGAAACATTAACAACTACGTCGCATTTAAATTGGGAATGCGCATGATTTGGGGAATCATTTGGAAATGGTAAACTAATTTAATTTCTCGGTATGATCAACAGAATTTCAAATAAAATCAATCGAATTCAAACAGATTTATTATTTTCTTTGAATTTTGAAAAGTTTATTTTTTCAAAGAAACGTGGAGCAGTGATTTTATGCTATCACGGGTTAGATTTGTATGAAGATAAACGATTTAACATGCGTTTTTTCTCCAACAAAACGATTGAAAAACATTTTTTTTATTTGAAAAAGTATACGAATGTTATTTCTGTAAAGGATTATTTTGAAGGTAGATTTGATTCAACCAAACTAAATGTAGCGATAACATTTGATGATGGATATAAAAATAATTTCAAATACTTAAAGCCTCTTCTCGAACAATATGAAATACATGCGTCGATATATGTAACGGGATTAAATCAAACTAATTATCCTTTTATTTGGGCAGATTTTGCAGACTTAGTTTTGTTTCACACAAAAATTGGTTCTTTCTATATTCAACAAGATGAATTCATTAAGAATTTAAATGGACAATTTGTTAATCAAGAGGGATTAACATTAAAACACAAAATAAAGGAAGTTGGAGGTTGGGAATATAAGGAAGATTTTTTTAAGCTTTTTGAATCTGAGTTTAATGAATTAAAGAAAAATAAGGCTTTGGATGATTATTGGAAAATTATGTCTGATGAGGAAATTAAGGCTTGTCAAAACTCCAGATTTATAACAATTGGATCTCATGGATATTACCATAATAACCTCAACAATATTCCGTTTGAAGATGCTAAAGGTGAATTAGTGAAATCTAAATTATATTTGGAGAATTTAACTCAAACTAATGTTTCTGAAATTGCATACCCAGATGGGGCTTATACAGAAGAGTTAAGTAAATGGGCAAACGACCAAATGAACCTTAAATATCAGCTTGCTTGTTCATTTAAATTCGAGGATGATCATGATAAAGTATATATTCGATCGCGATTCGATCTTTATCCAGTATTCTCATACTCTAACCAATTAAAAGAAATTCAACCGATATTAAAGTTTTGATATGAATTATCGAAATGAGTTAATCAATAATAATAATTTAAATGAATTGTTTAAGTTATTCCAAAATGAACATGGAAACAAATTTTCACTAAATTATTTTCGTAATAAGTTTGAAACCTCTTGGACAGAAAAATCTTATGTAGGTTATTTTGCTGTTTCAGAAAAAAATGAGACCGCTGCTTTTTATGGTGGGTTTCCCTGTCAAATGATTATTAATGGCGAAAAACGATTAGTGTTGCAATCAGGCGATACAATTACAAATGAAAAGCACAGAAAAAAAGGTTTATTTATTCGACTTGCTGAGGAAACTTATCAATTCGCAGAATCAGAGGGTTTTGAGTTCGTATTTGGCTTTCCCAATAAAAACTCAGAACATGGTTTCTTCCATAAACTTGGTTGGCAAAATTTAGGAACATGCACGAATTTTACCTTTACTTTTTCAAATTTTAATTGGTTCGGTCTATGCCATAAGTTTTCCTTTTTGAAACCATTATATAATTTATTTTGGAAAAAACAATTGAAGAAATTGAACACTTCAGCTAACGAGGTTCTTAAATATTATGAGCAAAACTATAATGGAGTTCTGAAGGACGCTAATTTTCTACATTATAAATTAAACTATGGAAATTCGGGGCTTGTCAAAATCGGTAATCATTTTTTTTGGATCAAAAAAGACAATGGCATTCAAATCGGAGAATTGTTTGTTTCTAATGAAGAAATTGATTTTCATAATTATTTGAAGCCCCTTGCAAAAGCCTTTGGAGTTAAACAAATACATTTTTCATGCAACGAGCATCATCCACTCTACAGTAACCTAATGAAATCTAAAACTGAAAAGAATATTGGACTAGTTGTTGGGCTTAGAGGTTTGAAAAACAAATATTTACCGAATAATTTAACATTCGTGTCAGGCGATTCAGATGATTTCTGAGCAAAAAAACAAACTTCGTATTCTATATGTTATTCCCACTTTAGGTGGTGGTGGAGCAGAAATTATGCTTGGGGCAATTGTAGAGCAATTATCTAAAATAGGTCATGAGGTTATGATTGTTATAACACAGCCGATGCATTATACTTATTTAAATTTTCCCAACAAAGCTTTTATTGATCAAAACATAAGGGTCATTGAGTGCTATACACGCATCATATTCTCTTTCAGAAAAAAGACTGTGATTAGTGATAATCGTTTTGAACAGATTGTGAATGAATTTCAACCAGATGTAATTCATTCACATTTATTCGAATCTGAGATTTTATCAAGATCCTATTTTAAAAAAGGAGTAGCTTACTTTTCCCATGGACATGACAACATGTGGCAATTGACTAAGTTTAGAAACATAAAAAAAATCAACCGACAAGCTCTTACTAACTTGATTGAAAGGAGTTGGCTGATGAAACAATATCAAAAAACCAACACAGCCTTTATTGCTATTTCAAAGGATGTTGAATCATTTTTCAATCAGAATTTAAACAAAAGACTGACAAATAACGTGTTTTTACTTCAAAACGGGATTGATATAAAACGATTTCGAAATGATTTAGATAGAAAAATAGAATTAGAAGAAAAAATTAGGATTGTTTCTGTTGGAAATCTTGTTCCCAAGAAAAATCATCGTTTCTTAATTGATATTGCCGTTGCGTTAAAAGAACAGAATCGTGATTTTTCAATTGATATTTTGGGATATGGTATATTGCAAGAGGAGCTTGAAAATTATGCTCGTGTTAAGGATGTTTTTGAATATATTCATTTCAGAGGAAATGTAAAAAATGTTGAGGATTATTTGAAAAAAGCCAATTTCTATGTGCATCCCGCGAATTATGAGCCTTTAGGACTTGTTCTGATTGAGGCTATGGCATCTGGACTACCAGTAATTTGCTTGGATGGAAAAGGAAATCGAGATTTAATGATTCACGGAAAAAATGGATATATTTTTCAGGAAGAAAACGCAGAAATGTTCGCTGAACAAATCATTGAACTCATGAACGATTCTGAAAAGTATAAGGAAATTTCATCGTTCGCTAAAGAATTTTCTCAGCAATTTGATATTGAAAATTACTGTGAGAAATTAGTTCAAATCTATCAAAATTCGATTTCTGAATTATCAGAATCAAATAGGGTTAATGGCCAATAACAAAAGAAAAAACGTAATTCTTTTTACCTCATCTTTTCCTTGTGGTTCGGATGAAGTATTTCTTGAAAATGAATATCCGTATTTATTGGATGCTTTTGAACAAATTTTTATAATAACTTCTTCAACTGCACCTATTCAAAAACAATTTGAACATAAAAAAACAACAATTATTCGAATTTCAAAGAGCTTATCAAATACTGAAAAATTGATTGGGACGGTTAAAAATATTTTTTCTCCAATCTATCAACAAGAACTTCGATTTGTGAGAAATGATCTCCGTTTAAGGATTAATAAATCTATTCAAAAAACATTAATTTCGGCTATTGTTCTTCAAGAAAAAATTGCCAATCAGGTTATCGAAATTATTAAGATGATAAACTTGGATACAGCCCAAACAACACTCTATTCCTATTGGTTTGATGAGTTTGCATACGCTACTGCAATGATCAAAAAACGATGTCCTGAGGCAATGGCGATTACAAGGGCTCATGGATGGGATGTATATTTTGAAAGGCATCCGAACAATTACCTCCCATTAAGGAAATTTACGCTCAAACATATCGATCAGTGTCTTGTCGTTTCTGATTTCGGAACCCAATATTTAAAAAACAAATTCAAGGGTTTTGATGCTAAAATAAGTACATCAAGACTTGGAACTCCTTCCGTAATCACCGAAACTAAAGTTACCAAGGAGTCTTTTCAATTGGTAAGCTGTTCTAGTTCAATTCAACTAAAACGGATTGATCGAATCATACATGCATTGCAATTGATTAAAAGCACAAAAATTCATTGGACGCATTTTGGATCAGGTGCACTTCAAAATAAACTTATTGAAGAAGCATCTAAAAGATTTGAAAATTCTCAAAACATATCATGGGAATTCAAAGGCCATGTTTCCAATGAAAAAGTCATTGAGTATTACAAAAACAGTCAAGTTGACCTTTTCATTAATACAAGTGAAACGGAGGGTATTCCTGTTTCCATAATGGAGGCTCTAAGCTGCTCTATATCTTGCATTGCTCCGAATGTTGGAGGGATTTCCGAAATCGTAAATGATCAAGTAGGACACTTACTAAGTTCTACACCAAATGAAATGGAAATTAGTCAGGCTATTGAAAAATTCATAAACAAGGATACTCAAACTCGAAATCAAATTAAATTAAACGCAAAAGCATTGCATGAAAAATATTATCATGCTGAAACAAACTTTAAACGTTTTACGGCCAATATTTCGAGTCAATCTTTTTTACAATCGTATCATCAATGTTCACGCTGTCTATATGATAATCGTGTGTATCCGAATATTACCTTTGACTCAAAAGGAGTTTGCAATATTTGCCACATTTATGAAGATCTTCAGGAAAAAACCGTTTTGAAGGGTGCTGTCGGAGCACAGAAGTTATCTAATTTAATTAATGAAATAAAATTAAAAGGGGCAGAGAAACAATTTGATTGTATTTTGGGTGTGAGTGGAGGTGTTGATAGTTCCTATGTGGCTTATTTGGCAAAAGAATGGGGATTAAGACCATACATAATTCATGTAGACGGAGGTTGGAACAGTGATATTTCTGTTAAGAATATTGCCAAATTACTACAGAAACTAGGTCTTGATTTGAATACCCATGTTATAAATTGGCAAGAAATGCGCGATTTACAGCGCTCCTTCATAAAGGCATCGGTCTTAGATATTGATTTACCATTTGATAATGCCTTCATGGCAATTTTATATCAAACAGCCAATAAACTAGGAATAAAATATATCCTATCTGGTCACAACACGGAGACGGAAGGATGGATGCCGGAAACATTTACACATTATAAACTTGATACAATTAACATCAAGTCTATTCATAAGAAATTTGGCGAACAAAAAATCACAAATTTTCCGATGATCGGCCCCATTCAAGCGTATCATTTTAAGAGTCGAAGAGGAATTCAAATGATTTCTCCTTTGGATTTAATAGATTACAATAAGGCCGATGTTAAAGAATTTTTAATAAAAGATTTTGATTGGACTGATTACGGCGGAAAACACTACGAGAATTCATTTACCCGATTTTACCAAAGTTACATTCTGTTTCACAAATTCAAAATTGATAAACGAATTTCGCACCTATCAACATTGATTAATTCAGGTCAAATAACAAAAGAACAAGCAAAACAAGAGTTAGATAAACTTCCTTATGATATTGAAAATATTGAAAAAGAAAAGGAGTTTTTTGCTAAAAAACTTGGTTTTAATAAGGACGAAATGGATGAATATGTAAACTCACCTGGTATATCTCATCTGCATTACGCTTCTTATTTGAAGCTTTTCAAAAAAATAAAAAGTTTTAGGGATATTATTTTCATGAAGTAAAGATTTGAAAAAAGTTCTCATTTTATCTTATTTCTTTCCACCCTGTAATCTAACAGCTTCTTATCGCATTGCAGGTTGGGAAAATCATCTGCCTGAAAATGGAATTTATCCCATAATTGTTACTCGAAATTGGGAGGGGACAGAATTAACGCAAGAGGATCGCATGAAAAGTTCTGGAAAAGAGGTGAAAATAATTAAAAAAGAAACTTCAGAAACTCATTATTTACCTTATAAGTCAACATTTCGTGATTATTGTTTCATCCATTCTTCTAAAAATATTTTTTTCAAGTATTTAAGCAAGATTTTGACACTTATTAATTTGTTTTTGCAGCCTATCAATGTTCGTTCGATTCCTTATGCAAATCTGTATTTTCATTCTAGAGTTTATTTAAAAAATAATCCCGATGTTAAAACGGTTTTAATCTCTGGAAATCCATTCGAACAATTTTATTTTGGTTTTTTGTTAAAGAAAGAGTTTCCTGCTATAAATTGGATTGCTGATTACCGCGATGATTGGACAACCTCCGAAGTAACAAAAGTTCCATTTCGAAAATTCCAACAATATTTTGAAAAGAAATGGGTCAGTACAGCTTCTTTTATTACCACCATCTCACCGTATTATCAAAAAAAAATCACAGAACTTGTTCAAGTTCCCGGTCATACGATTTACAATGGTTTTTCGGAATTAATTGAAAAAAAAGAGAAATCGAACAACGACGAATTTGTTATTACGTACAACGGAACACTTTACGAAACGCAAGAAATTGAGATTTTTCTAGATGGTTACAAACTATTTTTGGACACCAAACCAAATGTAAATGTCAAATTAAAATTTCCGGGTATTCTAATTGACAAAATCCAAGCAAAGCGTGTTGCAAACTATTTGCAAGACTATGAAGAATTTTACGAAATGACGGATCGTCTTCCTAAAGAACAAGTCTTGGAGATTCAGCAAAATTCTGATTTATTGTTAATGGTAGCACACAAAAATATTAAAGGCGTAACTTCGAGTAAGATTTTTGAATACCTAAGTCTTCAAAAGCCATTCATTGTTTGTCCAAATGACCATGATGTTTTGGAGGAAATTACAATTAAGTCTGGATTAGGGACCGCTTTAAATTCTAGTCAAGAAGTTTTTGGACACTTAAAAAAAATGATTACAGATATTGAAAAAAAAACCAATTTGGAAAAATTAAGTCAATTTAAGGTAAGTAAACAGGTTGAAGTTTTTGGGGACATCGTAAATAAATCAATTTAATGTACTATAAAGAAATGGACTTAGAAAAATATTTAAATAACCAAAAAGACATTACAGCATATAAAATCGTTGATAATAAAACTGTTTACTATAGTACAAATGATGATTATATTAATAGGAGTTCAAATGATTCAAAATTTTGGGGAAAACTATTTGACTTGAGTTATCAAAAAATGGAAATGCTTTCTGACGCTTTAAATAGCACTGAAGTATGGAAGAATAGTTATGATGGCTCTAATTTTTCTGATGAAGAGATGAGTGAATGGTTAAATGATGCAGTATCACGTATCAAGAAACTTATTTGTAATAACTGCCACGTTCTTGAAATTGGTTGTGGTAATGGTTTAATTTTTAATTCTATAATTGACAATGTTAGCAAATACATAGGTACTGATATTGCAGAAAAGGGTTTAGAATTAATTGCAAAAAGTAAAAAAGGAAAATTAAATGCAAGTAAAATAGAACTTTACCAGCTTGATGCACTAAATATTGATAAAATACCTAATAATAAATTTAATTTAATCATTATCAATTCCGTTGCACAATACTTTCCTAGTTTAGATTACTTGTTTAATGTATTCAAAAAAATTGAAGCCTATGCAAGTACCAATTGCTACATCTTTTTAGGGGATATTAGGTCTTATGAATTACAAAAGTTATTTTACCTTGATATTCTTGATAAGAAAAGCCCTAAATTAAGTGAAGATGAACTTAATAGTAAAATCAATTTCTTAAAAACACGAGAAAACGAAACGTTTTATCACACTCAATTATTTAAGCTTTTCCCAACTTTATTCGATTATATAAATTCTCATTTTATAGAATTGAAAAAAGGAAAATATAATAATGAATTAAATTTATATAGATATGATGTTACATTATTATGTAATTCAAACCAAGAGGATGCATCCATTATTACAGTTAATTGGGAAGTTCTCAAAGAGCCTGAAGTAGAAATTATGCAACAACTTAAATCAATCAAGAATAATCAAGTATTAAAAATTTTTAATATTCCAAATATCCGTTATAACAATATTGCAAATAAATATATTGAACTTTTTCCCTCTGATGATTCGTTATTATTCAATTATACATTTCTGCAAAATAACATAGTAATTCCTTCTGTATCGTTTTTTACTGTATTAGCTGAAAAAGAAAATGTTTTTATACAAACAAAATTTAATAAGGAAGACTTTTTAAAGTTTGATGTATATTTTAGTAAAGAAGAATATTTCAATATACCCCAATCAAATGATGAAATTAACCTACAACTTTTATCAAATAAATTAGAAGAAAAAAAGAATAATAAAGATAAAGCAATTGAAGAGCAAATTCATCGAATATTTTCTGGTGTTCAACTTATAAGGGTGTCTAATTATTTACTTGATAAATAGGTAAGTTTACTTCTTGTAAAGAGTTTTCGGTTTTTAATTAAATGCATGGTTAAAAATAAGTGAGCCAAAATTTAATATTCTGAATATAAGTTAAATCAGAATCAAAAATTTAGTTAAGACAAAATGAAAAAAATTGCAATTCTTCAATCTAATTATATTCCTTGGAAAGGTTATTTTGATATTATCGCAAAAGTAGATTTATTTATTTTTCATGATGATTTACAGTATACAAAAGGAGATTGGAGAAATAGAAATAAAATTAAAACAGCAAAAGGTACTGAATGGATAACTATTCCATGTGGAAGTAGTGAAAAAAGGTTAATTTGCGATGTGAAATTAAATGATCCATCTTGGCAAAAAGAACATTGGAATAAAATAGTTTTCAATTACCAAAAAGCACCATTTTTTGACAAATATAAAAGCTTATTAGAGTATTTTTATTTAGATGAAAAATGGGACAATTTATCCAATTTTAATCAATGTTTTATTAAAACAATAAGCACTGATATTTTTGGATTTAAAACTGTTTTTGAAGATTCAAGAAAATATCAATTGAAGTTAACAAAAGGCGAGAGAGTTATTGAATTATTAAAAAAGGCAGAGGCAGATTATTATTTATCAGGTCCTAGTGCTAAAAATTATATTTCAGAAAACGACTTTTTAGACAATGGTATTTCCGTTGAGTGGATGGACTACTCAGGATACAAAGAGTATAATCAACTTAATGGTAATTTTATACATGAAGTAACTGTTTTAGATTTGCTATTGAATGAAGGTGATGAGGCTATTAAATTTTTAAAGTATAATCTTTAATTCATTCTTATCAAAACATTGAAATATATTAAGTTTGAAAAAAATTAAACTTAGATTTTCAAATGATAGTTAAATTTAGTAATAAAACGTTAAAATAAACAATATTTACAATGAAATGGACAAAAATCGGTAAAATATTTGAAATAAATAGTATTAATAATTGGATGGAGAGTCACTCAGCTTTACCTTTTGCAAACCATCTTAGAGATGATATTTTCAGAATATATTTTAGTGTAAGAAATAAATTTAATCAATCACAGAGCAGTTATTTTGATTTTGATTTGTCGGAAATGAGAGTAGTTAATGTTTTAAAAGAAGCTCCCCTTTTGAGTCCAGGGATAGAAGGTGATTTTGATGATGCGGGGGTGACTTTATCTTGTTATTGTGGAGACAATGATTTGTTTTATTACATGGGTTGGCATTTGCCTAAAAATGTGCCGTTTGATAACCAGATTGGGGCTGCATCCTTGAATGGAAATGTATTAATTAAGCATGATAATAATCCAATTTTAGGTAAATGTGAAAAAGAGTCGTTCAGTTTTGGTTATCCATGGGTATTGAAGGTTAAAGACACATATTTCATTTGGTATGACACCAATCTTTTTTGGAATATGGAAAAACCCAAAGATTATGAATTCCAGCTTAGATCGGCTGTATCAAAAGATGGTATGAATTGGGAGAAAACCTATCAGAATAACATAGTACTTAAAGATTATGAACGAGCTATAGCCAGACCTTGTGTTATATACGAAGATGACATTTTTAAGATGTGGTATTCAGTTGATGTGAATGGTAAATATTCTCTGGGCTATGCCGAATCTAAAGATGGTCTTAATTGGAACAGGATGGATGAAAGGGTTGGGATTTTTAAATCAGAAGATGGCTGGGATAGTGAAGAGATTGAGTACCCCTTCGTTTTTAACCACAAAAACAAAAAGTTTATGCTTTATAATGGAAATGGATATGGTAAAACAGGAATTGGGTTAGCAATTCTAGATAAATAAAATTGAATTAGATGAATAAGATGATTGACAGAAAAATATCATTTGTAATTGCATGTTATTATTCAGAAAATACATTAAAATCTGTTGTAGAGGAAATAACTAATCTCCTTGAAAAGGATAAGCATAATTACGAAGTTATTTTGGTAAATGATGGCTCTCTAGATAATACAATGCAAGTAATCGATAATTTGTGTGCATCTAATCCAAGAGTAAGAGGAGTCAATTTATCAAAGAATTTTGGGCAGCAAAACGCTATGCTAGCAGGTTTTAATTTCGCTTCAGGCGATCTTATTTTTTATTGTGATGATGATGGTCAAAGCCCTACAGATCAATATCAGCGATTTATCGATAAGATAGATGAAGGATATGACATGGTATGGGCAAAGTACCCTAATCAAAAAAGAGGATTAATCAATGGAATTGGAGCAAATATTAATAACAGAATGTTAAAATTTATTTTTAATAAGCCACTTGATTTAAATTTCGGGAATTTTTGGGTTTCAAAAAAATATGTTATTGAGCAGGCTATAAAGTGTAAAAACCCAAGACTTTATTTGGGAGGTATGTTTTTAACAATCACTACAAATATGACCAATGTTATATGTGAACAAAGAAAAAGGCTTAGTGGAGATTCAAATTATTCCCTTGTCAAATTGATAATTATCTGGCTGAACGGGTTGACAGCGTTTTCAATTGTTCCTTTACGAGTAGCCACTTTAATAGGAGGATTAACCGCTTTAATTGGTTTTATTTACATGATTTACCTAATCGTTTTTAAATTTTTGAACAATGATGTAGTAGTTGGTTATAGCTCAATCATGTCTACGCTAATTTTCATTGGAGGTATGCTTATGCTAATGATTGGTATTGTTGGTGAATATATTGGAAGGATTTATAGTAATATGAATGGCTTACCTCAGTTTGTAGTTAAACAGAAAATAAATATTGAGGATGAAAAATAATTCACAAGAAGTTCTAATTGTTGGTAGTGGTTTTGCAGGATTAATCTCTGCGATAATGCTTAAGAACGCCAATATTTCATGTAAGTTGTTTGAGGCAAATCCAGAGATTGAAACTTCTGGAGATAGACTTACCATTTTTACAAACAGTATGAAAGTGATGAGGTTGATAGGAGTTGCTGATGAAGTTATTACAAAGGGTTTTATTTTAGAGGTATTAAAATTTCAAGACAATCATGGTAAACTTATGGTAAATAGGTCTATGGGAAAAAAAAGTGCTTATGGGGAACCAACTGTTACCATAAAGCGTTCTAAACTACATAAAATCATTCTTGAAAAGGCTGAGAAACTTGGTGTAGAAATTATTTACGGTAAAAAAGTTATTGGTGTTTCTGAAAATAGTACATCTGTTAATTTAGTTTTTGAGGACGGCACTGATTATTCAGGTTCTTTTGTCATTGGTTGCGATGGGATTAACTCTTTTGTGAGAAGAAGTGTTTTGAATAAAGATATTTCACCAAATTATTTAGGCCTTGTTTATTTTGGAGGATTTGTTCACAATCAAGAACTGATTAAAAAATTAAAACTTGAAGAGAAAACTGTTTATGTATCTGTGGGACCAGCAAACTTTTTTACCTACAGTTATTTAAAAAGTCGTGAAGGAAGTGGAAATGACACCATACATTGGAATTGTTTTTTAAGCCAGCCCGAAAGATTGCGTAAAGTTGAATTGGATAGATTACAAGACAAAGAGGTCACTGAAAGGGTTTTAAATGTCTTTGCTAGATGGAATAACCCCATTGAAGAAATTATAGAGAATACAAGTGAAGTTTGGAAGACAAGTCTTTCAGATATTGTTGAAATTGAGAGTTGGTCTAGAGGGAGAATTATCGTTATAGGTGATGCTGCTCATGCCATGAGCCCCTTACTTGGTCAAGGTGCAGGAACTGCTATGGAAGATGCATATGCTCTTGCTAGATTATTAGAGAAGTTTGATGGAGATTATAATCTCGCCTTTTCAGAGTTAGAAAAATTAAGAAAACCAAGGACAACTTTAATTGCAAAAAGGGCTAGAAAAAATAGTAAAAGAACCATTGTTGAATTCAATAATTTCGCAACAAAGTTGAGAAACAAAGCCTTTTCTTTGATAAATTATCTTACACCTGAAAAATATCAAAATAAGATTCAATTGTATGATATTGAAAAAGAACTAAATAAAATCAAATAAAAAAGCTGCATTTGTAGCTTTAATTGAGCTTTTGTATTAAAATAACGGAAAGCTCATTCATTTTTGCAGAGATACATAACCTGAATATTTTAAATTTATCTTTAATGAAAGATTCGATTTGGTGAAATAATCATTAGTATTTTGATTAAAAAATGAAATTTTAAGTACATTAATTAAACAAATTTATTTTATGGAGTGGGAGAAATTGGGACTATTATTTAATCCAAAATTAATATTGTCAAAAGGATTATCAGCAGCATTAATGCCAATTGCAGAATTTATTGATAAAAACAATGGAATAATAAGAGTGTATTTTTCTCCAAGAGATGAACAAAATCGATCGGAAGTACATTTTTTTGAGTTTAACATTTATACACTCGAAATCTTAAAAATTTCTGAAAATGCATTGTATAAATACGGTAAAATTGGAAATTTTGACGATAGTGGAATAACTCTGGGCTCAATAGTAAACCATAACGATAAAAAATATTTGTTTTACACAGGTTGGAATTTAACGGTAAGTGTTCCCATGAATAATTCAATTGGAATTGCATTGTATGAAAACAACAAGTTTACCAGACTTGGGGATGGTCCAATAATGACAAGAACATTACATGAGCCCTATAGTTGTGCAAGTCCCTTTGTTATGTTTGACGATGGTAAATTTAAGATGTGGTATGCATCTATGGATAAATGGGAAGAAAGTAATGGCAATCCAAAACATTTTTATAATATTAAATATGCAGAATCTTTAAATGGAATTGATTGGGAGCGTAAATGTATTGTGTGCATTGATTATGAGAATGATAATGAATATGCTTTTGGACGACCATTTGTTTTAAAAGAAGACAATTTATATAAAATGTGGTATTGTTACAGAGGAGATTTTTATAAAATTGGCTATGCTGAGTCACTGGATGGTATAAAATGGCAAAGAAAAGATAATGAAGTTGGAATTGAGGTTTCGGAAACAGGCTGGGATTCGGAAATGTTAGACTATCCTTTTATTTTTGATTTTATAAATGAAAGATATATGTTGTATAATGGAAATGGTTATGGTAAAACAGGCATTGGTATAGCAAAACTAATGAGATGAAAAAAAAGTTAGTAATTTTTGGCACTGATATAATGGGTAAATTGATGCATTATTATTTCAGTAGAGATTCAGAATATGAAGTAGTTGCTTTCACTGTTGATGAAAAATACAAGAATAAGGACACTTATTTAGAACTCCCTTTAATTTCTTTTGAAAAAATAGAAGAATTTTATTCTCAGAATGAATTCAGTTTATTTATAGCAATTGGTCCAAGTAAAATGAATACAAATAGAGAGGCTAAATTTATAGAGGCAAAAAATAAAGGTTATCGTTGTGCAAGTTATATTAGTCCTAGAGCAATTTGTAATTCTGAGATAGGAGAGAACAATTTTATAGGAGATATGGCTGTGATTAATCCCTTTGTTATAATAGGGAACAATAATTTGATTTGGGAACATTGCATTATCAGTGCGGATTCAATTATTGAAAATAACTGTTATTTATCTCCGAATTCATCTGTAGGAACATTCTCAACAATTAAAAATAATTCCATTGTTGGAGCTGGTTCTGTTGTCAAAACAAGTATAGTTGTTGCTGAAAAAACTTTAATTGGAGCAGCATCTTTTATATCCTCAAATACCAAGCCTTTTGGTGTTTACGGTGAAAAAAATTCTATTTTATACGGATGCATTAGTGAAAAGATAAATATTGCATTATGAAAAAATTACTGACTTAATATAGCAATAATTAATGAATACTTGTATAAAATATTTAGAACATTCTTCAATTAAAATCCCCAATAAAATTGCCTTTGTTGAAGATAATAGAGAGGTTACTTTTAGTGAATTAAAGCAAAATTCACTAAAAATAGCTTCGGTCATAAATAAAAAATATCAGAACCAAGCAATAGCAATATTTTTACCAAAAAGCATTTTAGCCATTGAATGTTTTATGGGGACTTTATATAGCGGTAATTTTTATGCTCCCTTGGATGTAAAATCACCTATCGAAAGAGTTAAAACTGTTATTAATAATTTAGAACCTGTTGTTATTTTTACAAATAATAACTTTATTACTCTTTTATCCAATAACTTATCAGACAAGAATATTGAGATAATAAATATTGATAAAATTGCCGATTATAAGGACTATAACTATTTAGAAAATGTAAATAATATCATTGATACGGATCCTATTTATTGTATATATACATCGGGTTCAACCGGAACTCCAAAAGGTGTTGTTTTACCACATAAAGCGGTAGATGATTTTATAGTGTGGGCAGAAAAAACGTATAATATTGATGAAAATACAATAATAGGCAATCAAGCGCCATTCATTTTTGATGTTTCTGTCATGGATATTTATTTGTGTTTAAAAACAGGAGCTACAATGCACATCATACCCGAACACTTGTTTTCTTTTCCTTTTAAATTAATGGATTATGTTAAGTCTACTTATATTAATTACGTCATATGGGTTCCATCAGTATTAATATATGTTGCTAATTCGGGGGTTTTAAGCGAAATACAATTACCTGAATTAAAAAAGGTACTTTTTGCTGGTGAGGCAATGCCAAACAAACAATTAAATGTTTGGCGAAAACATTTGCCTCATACATTATTTTCTAATTTATATGGTCCAACAGAGGCTTCTGTAATTGCAACATATTATATAATTGATAGAGAATTTAAAGATGATGAATCTTTACCAATTGGTAAGCCCTGTGAAAATATGAATGTTATAGTATTGAATGAGGAAAACAAAATGGTTGGAAACAATGAAATTGGTGAATTGTTATTAAAAGGAACTGGATTAGCATTAGGCTATTTCAATGATTATGAAAAAACAGATAACTCTTTTATTCAAAATCCCGTAAATAAAAAATACACGGAGATTTTTTACAAAACTGGAGATTTGGTAAAATATAATGATAAAAACGAGTTGATATATTTAGGTAGAAAGGATTCGCAAATAAAACATATGGGATATCGTATTGAACTTGGCGATATTGATAATGCAGTAATGAATTTAGAGGAAGTTTTAAATTCGTGCACCATTTACGACGATATAAACAAACAAATTGTACTTTTTTATGAAGGTAATGCTGAGATTAATGATGTTATTTTCAGGAAAGAGTTAATGAATTACATTCCAAAATATATGTTGCCAGCTAAGTTTATTAGAACAGACAGTTTTCCTCATAATTCAAATGGAAAAATTGACAGAAAACACTTAAAATCCATATATTTAGATTAGAAATGAAAGAACTATATGATTTATCATATTCGCTTTTAAATAAGTATGTAAAATTAAAAAGATTACAATGGCATGCTTATGCAACCGAGGCTATCATGAAGGATTTAGCTGTTTATTTAAATGAGGACAAAGATAAGTGGGGTATTGCAGGATTATTACATGATTTAGATATTGAATTTACTTATTCCGATGTTACAAAACACACCCTTGAAACAAAAGTGATTTTAAATAATTTAGTCTTTCCAAATGATGTTATAGATGCAATATGCATGCATAATGATAAGGCCTCTAATCAAAAAAGGAGTGAAAAATTTCATTTCGCTTTGTCATCTAGTGATGCTCTTTCTGGTTTTATAGCATATGTAATTTCGGCTAAGCATTCTAATTTAATAAAGGAATTGCATGTTGATTCTGTTTATGAATGTCTGTTAGACCATAACTTCGCAAAACATTATGATAAAACACCCATTTTTGAATATGAATATTTAAAAATTGACATAAAAACCTTTATTAGTATTGGGGTCGATGCAATGAAAAAAGCATCAAATAAAATAGGATTTAATAATTAAACAAAATATATGAAAGAGCAGATATTGAAAATACTTTCTGAAATTAGACCTGAAATGGATTACACAGATGATTGTAATTTTATTGAAAATGGAATGTTAGACAGTTTGGATATTATCAGATTGGTGGCAGAATTAGATGATCTATTTGGTATATCAATTAGTGGGGCAGATATTATTCCGGAAAACTTTAAAGGATTAAATGAAATTGAAAATTTAATAAAAATGAACGGAGGTAGTTTATAATGAGTGATCAATTCAATGAATTGCAAGAATATTACAAAAGCTTATACAATCAATACGGGTATTCACCAGATGCGTTGGGTTGGCATAAAGGCAATCAATTCTTGAGATTTTATCAACTAACTAACCAATGGAATTTAAACAATTCATCTATATTAGATATTGGCTGTGGGTTCGGTGATTTTAATAAATATTTACATGCAAACAGCATTTTAGAATACAATTATCTTGGTATTGATATTTTAGAAGAATTCATATTAGAAGCAAGAAAACAACATTTCCAAAATAATATTGAGTTTAAAAAAGGAGAGTTTTTAACAACTGATTTTGATAAAAAAGTTGATTTTTCAATTGCAAGTGGAACATTTAATGTGAAAATTGAGGGCGTAGATTGTTATGATTACATCTACGCAAACATGAAAAAAATGTTTGAATTATCGAATAAAGCTATTGCAATAGATTTATTAACTGATAGGGTAGATTATTCTCATGAGCATAACTATAACTATAATCCGATTAAAATTTTAGAAATAGCATATAGCTTATCAAAAAGAGTATTATTGAACAATTCATATTTCCCATTTGAGTTTGCCATAATAATTTTTAAAGATGATGAATTTAAGAAAGACACCATGCATTTCAATCTTCAATAAAGAATTTATTTATGATTGCATTCAATAAACCTTTTTTTACAGGTAAAGAAACTGATTACATCAAATCTGCCGTAGAAAAAAGACATATTTCTGGAAATGGATTTTACACGAAAGAGTGTCAGAGGTTTTTCGAAGATAAATTTGGTTTTAGAAAATCAATACTAACAACCTCTTGCACTGATGCCTTAGAAATGGCAGCCATACTGTGTGATATCCAACCAGGTGATGAGGTCATTGCACCAAGTTATACTTTTGTAAGTACGGTAAATGCATTTATTTTGCGTGGGGCAAAAGTTGTTTTTTGCGATAGTAGAAATGATCATCCGGGTATTGATGAAATAAAAATTAAAGATTTAATTACGGCCAAAACCAGGGCCATTGTTATTGTACATTATGCAGGTGTAGCTTGTGATATGGATGAGGTGATGAATATTGCTAACGAAAACAAGCTATTTGTCATTGAAGATGCGGCACAAGCCATTGATAGTTATTACACCGGAAAAGATGGGGTTAAAAAACCACTAGGTTCAATAGGACATTTGGCGGCTTTTTCGTTTCATGAGACCAAAAATATTATTTCCGGGGAAGGTGGTATGTTGGTTGTAAACGATGAGCGTTTTGAAAAGCGAGCCGAGATAATTTGGGAAAAAGGCACGAATCGTTCTGCTTTTTTCAAAGGTGAAATAGATAAATACGGTTGGGTTGATATTGGAAGTTCCTTCTTACCTTCAGAAATCATTGCTGCTTTCTTATACGCCCAATTGGAAAATTTAGAGCAAATTCAAAACAAACGAAAGGCTATTTGGAATCAATATTTTGAGGGTTTAAGTCCCATAGAAGCAACGGGCAAAATTCGATTGGCTAAAATTCCTGATTTCTCAACCAACAATGCTCACATGTTTTATATAGTTTGTAAATCGGTTGAGGAACGAGATTCTATATTGTCTTTTCTAAAGCAAAATCAGATCAACGCTGTATTTCATTATTTGAGTTTACACAAAAGTTCGTATCATTTGGCTAATAATCCGCTGGTTAATTTACCAAATAGTGATCTATATTCGGATTGTTTGGTGCGTTTGCCATTCTTTTATGAATTGACCGAGGAGCAAATTAATCTAATTGTCTCAAAAATTATGGAGTACTTCTCAAAATAATCTAATAAAAAGAGATTTGTCAACCCTAAAAAAATCCTTCATCTTCTTCCTCAAAACCATCCTTCCACTCGGATTGGGAATCTATTTGTTTTGGTACTTTTTCTCTTCAATGTCTGAAAAATCGAAAGAATTGTTCTACAAAGCGTTAAGTGAGGCGAATTATTTTTGGATTATCATTTCTTTATTTGTTGGGATTGCAGCCCATTATTCACGAGCATATCGTTGGAAGTACGTTTTGGAACCACTTGGTTATCAAACCAAAACGATGAATCGATTTTATGCTGTTCTAATAGGTTATATGGTCAATTTAACTATTCCGCGGGCTGGAGAAGCATCTCGCGTTGTAATGCTAAGTCGCTCTGATGAAGTTCCGTTTACGGTTGGCATAGGAACTATTATATCAGAAAGAATTGTTGATTTATTCTTTTTAGTACTCTTAACGGCACTAACATTCGCTATTGGTCAAGAGGACTTTTGGAGAATTAAAGTATTAATCGAAGAAACCTTTGGTGTAAAGAAAGAATCAAATTCGAACTTCATTTGGATTCTTCTTGGGTTGGTTATTGTTTTGGGAATTTTGTTTTTAATCAAAAAGATTCGAGAAAAGCTATTTAAGATTATTAGAGAATTGATTCAGAGTTCGTTATCCATATTGAAATTAAAAAAACCATTAGCTTATATTTTTCATTCGTTTTTTATCTGGTTTTGTTTTATTTTGATGTTTCTTCTGCCCTTTTATTCCTTTGAAAGCACCAAGGATTTGCCAATGAGTTCTGTTTTGTTAGCATTTATAGCCGGTACCGTCGGAATATCACTTACCAACGGTGGAATCGGAAGTTATCCTTTACTGGTAGGACTAGTAGTTGGTTTCTATCTGAGGGACAAACCGAAAGATGAAGCATTTGCTATCGGCAACGCACTCGGACTTATCATTTGGTCCACACAAACCATCATGGTTGTTGTTATGGGGTTAATTTCTTGGTGGTTAATTCCTTCCAAGAAACAGAATTCTTAGAATCCCAGATTTCTCAGTTTATTATTTTGAAACTTAATTGTTTTGACCTAACTTTAGGTTAAATTTGATTCTGTGTTGTTAAGATTCATTTATAGTTTTGCATTGGTTTTATTGTTTTCGAACAATTTAACTTTGAATCTGAATGCACAAACGAATGTCATTCTCCCAAAAGAAAATCAAACCTTTTTAAATTTAGATCCCATAGGTTTTCAAATTGAAGGAAACGCGGTCTCAAGTTTTCAAGTTCAATACTCCACATCATCCAGTTTTGCTTCACTTTTACTTGACACAACAGTTAATTCATTGATTTTTCAGCGTAGATTCTTAGGTATTTTTGGATCAATTTGGATGCGAACAAAGGAAGTGAATGAAATAAATTGGTCTCCGATTAGAAAATTCGATTTGGTTAATTTCCCAAGTGGACAGCGACTTTGGTTACGAAGTGATTCTGTCGAAATCATTGGTGGAAAAGTAGCTCAATGGTACGATCGGAGCGGAAACAACAATCACGCGATTCAAGCAAATTCTTCCTCAAGACCAGTTCGAACAACAGCCTCGCCTTTTATTGCCACGTCCGCAATTCGCTTTGATGGAGTAGATGATTTTTTATCGGGTACGACCCTTGCTGGTATTCAAAATAGTTCGATGACGGCGCTTATTTTGTTAAATGGTTACAGCCAGACGGATAATGGCGGTTTATTAACAATTGGAACGCTCAATCAAGGTTTCGGTTTATATAGGGGCACCTTTTATCAACGCTTCACCATGTTGAGCAACTATGCTTCTAATAGTTTGGTTTTTGATATACCAGACGCTATGCCAAATTCTGGATTTCAGTTTAAACTTTATGGAATGACCAAAAATTTGGGATCAAGTGTGCAAATGCACGGAAACGGAGTAACTGGTTCATCAAATTCAACTCCTACATTCGTTGGAGCTTTTACGAATTCTAATTATGAGATATCCGGAGGTCCACTAGGTAAATTGAATGGAGAAATTGCCGAAGTAATGTTATTCGATCAAGCGTTGTCTTCCTCACAAAGAAATGGAGTTGAAAACTACATGATGGATCGCAGCGCGCCTCCTGTGAATCTTGGAGCTGATATCAATTCTACTTATGGTTTTTGTGATATTACCTTGCAACCTACTAATCAGATTTATACATCTTATTTGTGGAGCACAAATTCGAATGCTTCTTCAATCTCAATTAATCAACCGGGGCAATATTGGGTCCAAACAGTTGATGTTTTTGGACGAACTTCTCGAGATACGATCAATGTTTTCCGTCCCGTTTACAATCAAATTTCGCTACAAAATGAGGTTGTTTGTGCTGGACAACCTGAATCCTATTCAGCTCCCATTCCAAGTGGTGCTTACACATTTGTTTCTTGGAGTGACGGGGTAACGACACCGACTAAAACGATTTCAACATCTCAAACATTGAGTTATACGGTTCAAGATAATTTGGGTTGTCAGAGAACTTCAAATACCGCTCAAATTTCTGTTGATACTTCCTTAGTTAACATGTCTCTGGGTGCAGATACGGCTTTGTGTGCTGGAAATGCGATTGGGTTAATTCAAAGTTTATCAGGTTCAGTTAACTATTTATGGAATACCGGAAATACGCAAGTAACCCAAATTGTGGATACCTCTGGAACCTACGTCCTGCAAACATCCAATTCAAACGGCTGTATAAAGAGTGATGAAATCAGTGTTGTTGTAGTCGGAGTCGCTCCAACACTTCATTTCTACATTACTCCACAAGCTTGCCAAGGTGGAACCTTTACATTTTGGGATTCGTCATCGGTAGAACTGCCTAGCACAATTTCATCCACTGTATGGCACTTCCAAGATCAACCAGATTTTACTGGGACAAATGGAACGGTAAGTTATCAAGATAGCGGTTATTTCACGGGATCAATTGAAGTGTTTACCCAGCAAGGATGCACCAATTCCGCGAATTTTTCAATTTACAGTTCACCCTTACCAATTTTAGAAATTCAAAAGTCCTACAGTTGTTCTCCCGGAATTCTTGAAATTACAGCATCAAATGCTGCGGGTATTGATATTGCAAATTTTGATTGGACTTTGACGCAGAATGGAGTTATAAGTCAAAGTTCACAAGATACAGTCCTTTTCACGCTTAATTCCAACGATGAGCTTAACATCCAACTTCACCTTGTCGATGAATTAGGCTGTTCGAATCAAATTATGAGTATTTTTCCAATAGCTATTGAAAATACCATTCAATTAACAACTCCGAGTAATAATGTGGTGCTTTCGAGTAGTGATGTTATCCCATTTTCTTGGACTGATTTTCCTTACGATCCAATTTCTTCAGATTACACAATTGAGGTTGCCAGTGATTCGCTTTTTGTCAATCTCGCTCATCAACAAACAATTAGTCAGTCGAATATGATCTATTTTCCGACATCGCTGAGCGGTTTTTATTATTGGCGAGTCAAACGTTGTTATTCAGAAAATTGGTCGCATGTTCGAAAATTTAATGTTGTCAATTTGAGTGCCGGTCAGCGACTATGGCTTCGTAGTGATTCACTTCAAATTGTAAACGGTAAAATTGCTCAGTGGTATGATCGAAGTGGAAATGGTTTCCATGCTATTCAAAATACAGTAAGTTCGAGACCGACATTAGCGCCTATTTCTCCATTTATTGCTCATTCTGCGGTAAAATTTGATGGAGTGGATGATTTTTTGAGTGGGCCAACTATACCAGGAATTCAAAACAGTTCAATTACTGCTTTTATAGTGGTGAATGGATACAGCCAAACGGATAATGGAGGTTTATTCACGATAAGTGATCTAAATCAAGGTTTTGGATTGTATCGCGGGACGACCTTTGAACGCTTTACTGTTTTGAATAATTATGCATCAAATAATTTGGTTTTTGATTTTCCCAATTCAATACCCAATGTCGGGTTTCCATTCAAAGTATTTGGTATTACTAAGAATTTTGGGGTGAATGCCCAACTTCATGGAAACGGAATCAGCGGAGTTATTAACACAACGCCTTCATTTGTGGGTGCATTTACCAATTCTAATTATCAGATTTCAGGTGGACCTTTAGGGAAATTGAATGGTGAAATAGCTGAAGTCATTTTATATGATCAAGCATTAACTTCTATTGAACGAAAACAAGTTGAAAATTACCTAATGGATCGTTATGCTCCACCGGTTAATCTTGGAGCTGATATCAATTCAACCTATGGATTTTGTGATATTACGTTAAGACCAACAAATGAAATCTATACCTCGTATTTGTGGAGTAATAATGCGACAACTTCTTCAATAAACATAATTGAACCTGGAACTTATTGGGTGCAAACAATCGATGTATTTGGTAGAACCTCTCGTGATACCATTCATGTTTTTAGACCCGTTTTTGATCAGCTTCAATTAGAAGACGAGGCAGTTTGTTTTGGGCAAATTGAGCAACTCTCCGCACAACTTCCAAATGGAAATTATTCTTTTGTTCAATGGAATGATGGGTTCACAAATCCAACTAGAATAATTGATACAGTTGAAATTCTTGGTTATACCCTGCAAGATAGTTTGGGATGTCAAAGAAGTTCAAACCTATTTAATATTTTCAAAGATTCTTCGCTTTTAAACATTTCACTGGGTAACGATACCTCGCTTTGCGCAGGTAATTCTATTGGATTAATTTCTACACCTAATGAAACTTTAAGTTATCAATGGAATACGAATTCAACTTCTGCTTTGCAAATTGTTGATACATCAGGAACTTATATTTTACAAGTTACAAATGGAAATGGATGTCAGAATTCGGATACCATTTCAGTTGTTGTTATTGGAATTGCACCAACAATTGCCTTTGATTTCCCTTCTGAAATATGTCAAGGAGTCAATTTCTCGTTTTCTGATCAATCAATTGTTCCTCCGCCGAATATAATAACGGAAGTAATTTGGCATTTTCAAGGTCAACCGAATTATATAGGAAATTCAGGAAATATTTCGTTTAACCAGCCTGGTTTTTTACAATGTGAAATTGAAGTTTTAACTGCAGGAGGATGTAACAATAATCAATTTTTCAATGTTCAAGTCTTTGAGAAACCGGATATATCTTTCACATCCCTGAATTATTGTCCAAATGAAAATGTCTTGTTTAATTCAACCAATCAAACCTCGAGTTCAATAAGTTCTTATGAATGGAATATCAATAATGGTGCTTTTGTTAGTTCGGCAATAAATCCTTCCTATTTATTTGGAAATCCAGGTAATTATGATGTTAGTTTGGCGGTAATGGATGAAAATGGTTGCAAAGACACCGTAATTCAGAATTTGACAATACAGGAGGGCCCAAATGTTGATTTCAGCATTTTGAATCCATGTGAAAAACAAACAGTTGAGTTTAATAACGAAAGTTCTATTTCCGATACCCTTTCAATAAGTAATTATCAGTGGAGTATTAGTGATGGAACAAGTTCAAATTATACCTCATTCTCGAATGTTTTTTCTGAATACGGAGCTTATCAAGTAAGCTTGGTCGCTATTGCTAGCAATGGTTGTCGAGATACAATGCAAAAAAATGTTGTTATTCATCCTATTCCGAATTTAGCATGGGAAGTTGGACCAGCCTGTAAAAACACCTGGACAACCTTCGAAAACCTGAGTTCCATTTTAGTTGGAAGCATCGCCCAAACAGATTGGTTGGTCAATTTACAATATCAGATTGAAGGGACAAATTCTGCTTATAAATTTGTGACGACAGGCGTTCAATATCTTAACTTAACGTCCATTTCAGATCAAGGTTGTTCGTCTGATACGCTTATCATTGTTAATGTTCAGCCGGAAATTAATGCGGCATTCTCAGTAAATCCAACAACCATTGTAGCAGGTATCCCTATTGTTTTATCTAACACCGGCTTTGGTGGTTCGCAGTATGAATGGAATCTTGGAGATGGCAATATCATTCAAACAACAAGCACAGATCCTATTGAAGTACCTGGTTTTGACGCTTCCAATATTGGTGATAGTAGTTTAATTTATTTGGCTATTCAAAATAATATAGGTTGTAAAGACACAGCATTTAAATACCTTAAAGTAAACGAGCCTCGGGTTGATTTGGCAATCAACCAACTTTTTGTTCAAGACATAAACGGATTCTACAAAGTAGGGGTGGAGCTTCGAAATCTCGGTTTTGTTGAAATTACTCAAACTGATCTTTTGCTCAAAGCTTATAATTCTGCTCCGCTACTCGAAACAGATGTTGAGCCTATTTTGCCAGGAGAAAGTCATATTTATTTATTTAATGCAAGTCCTTCAGCTTTTATTTCTAATCAAGACAACGAAACGAGTTACTTGTGCGTAGAAGCAACTTCATACAACGATTACCAGCTCATTGAAACGGAAATGAGCAACAACATTTCTTGTCTCAATACAGAAGGAGGGAACTTCGTATTGCTTCCGATCTATCCCAATCCAACCAACGACGATGTTACATTTTCTTTCATCTTATCAGAAAAGTCAAACATCACAACTTCCCTCACTGACGAAACCGGCCGCATCGTAATGGAGCAATCTGAATTACACCTCGCTGGAATGCACACCCAACTCCTTTCCATGCGGAATCTTCGCGCCAGTGTGTATTTTTTCCATATTTCCGATGGTACAAGCGCCAAAACCCTAAAGATATTAAAGAATTAAAACAACAAAAGATAACATTAATCACTCACCCTTAACTCTCAACCCAAAATTCTCAACTTCCCATCTCCAAAAACCTCCTTATCATCTCCATCCCTTGCTGATGACTTTTCTCTGGATGGTATTGAACCCCAAAAATATTTCCTTTTTCAAATCCAGAAATAAACTCTGTTTCGTAAGTAGTTTTGTGTAAAATGATATCTTCATTTGGAATTTCGGCATGATAGCTATGAACGAAATAAAACTCCTGTAAACCGTTCGACAATAATACACTTCCTGCGCCTTCTACAGTATTCCAACCGATATGTGGAACTTTGAATTTTGTGCTGTCAGAAACATTAAATCGAACGATTTTTGTATCCACCCAACCCAACCCAGTAGTATTTCCTTCCTCACTGGATTTAGCCATTAATTGCATCCCTAAACAAATCCCAAGAATGGGTTTCTTTTCCACTAGAACAAAATGATTTAAGGCATTAATCAAACCTTTTTCTTCTAAAGATTTCATGGCTTTGCCAAAATGACCAACGCCAGGTAATATCAGATGTGAACATTTTTGGACGTCTTCAGGTGTTTCAATCAATTGAAAATCTGCTTTCAATAGATGAAGTTTACGTGCAATTGAATGCAAATTCCCCATTCCATAATTCACCACACCAACCATGACCTAAAATTAGCAAACAACTTTGAATTAAATATTTCCATTCTAAATTTAATTACCTCATTCCTCACTATTAAGACCTAGCTACTAACTTTTCACTATTCACCAATAACTAATAACCCTCAACTTTCAATTCTACATTCTAAATTCTGCATTCTCAATTCTACGTTCTCAATTCTAAACTTAAAATCTTATCTTTACATCCCATGTATCGCCCACGAATCATACCAGTTTTACTACTAAAAAACAATGGATTGGTAAAGTCATTGCAGTTCAGAGATTACACCTACATTGGTGATCCAATAAATGCTGTTCGGATATACAATGAGTTAGAAGCAGATGAGGTTATATTTTTGGATATCGAAGCGACCAAAAAAGGAAAATGCATCGATGTACAGTTGGTTAGAGATATTGGAGAGGAAGCTAATATGCCTTTTGGTGTTGGAGGAGGTATTTCATCGTTGAATCAAATTGAACAGTTAATTCATGCTGGTGCTGAAAAGGTTGTCATTTGCACTCAGGCCATAAAAAAACCGGAATTTGTTCGTGAAGCCAGTGATGCTTTCGGTTCTTCAACAATTTCTGTATGCCTAGACTTTGGAAAAACGTTTTTTGGAAAAACAAAATTATTCAGTGATGCTGGTAAGAAATCACATAGCATTAATCCCATTGATTTTGCAAAGCAAATGGAAGATTATGGTGCTGGAGAACTCATCATTCAATCGATTGATTTTGATGGAAAAATGAATGGATACAATCAAGATGTATCAATTGAAATAGCTCAAAATGTTACTATCCCAGTTACTATTTTAGGCGGAGCAGGTTCTTTAAAGCATATTCATGAATTGAATGAAAAGTTCACTTTTAACGGATACGCTGCTGGAAGTATGTTTGTGTATCAAGGTAAGGAGCGTGGTATTCTTATAAACTATCCCACTATTGCGGAAAAATTAGCTAGTTTTTAATCCCTCCAAAACACGTTTAACCTCAGGTAATAAATCCTTCTGTTCATCGGGACTTAATCCCCAACCGTAGCGTGCGTTTTGACATTTTTCTAAGACCAATCCCAATTCATTTACGAGCCTAGAATTCGCAGTTTTTTGTTCAAGTTTTTGTAGGAGTTGATTGGATGAAAAAACAGTAGAGTTTTCTTTTAGAGAAACCCTTAAGCCATAGATAATGGCATTTTCAATAGCCAATAAAAACTCACTTGATTGGCTCTGATTTAAAGCATTTTCGGCATTCGCCAAATGTTTATCGACATCATTCCAACTATAAACAACTTGAGGCTCTGGATTAGAAATGGTTTTATCAAAGGCAATTGTTGGTGATTTTTTTGTCCGAGAAGCAAATCCAATAAACCCTGCTATTAGTAATAGTGAAGACAACGAAACCCAAACAAAAGGTGAGTGTAGAATTGATTTTGAATTGTCATTATTTGCTTCAATATTGGTTTGTTTTTCTGCAATAACGGTGGTTTTTCCTTTCGAATTACTAGCGCTTAGTTGAACCTCGTTTCCATCCAAAATTACCTCATCTGATTTCAGTGTCACATATTTTTTTGATTTAATATCGAAATAGGACACCTCAATTGGAGGAATTGTAAATGAACCTTCTTTGTTTACCTGAATGGTGTATTCAAGATCAATTTTACCTTCTGCACCATTTGATGTAAACGAAAATTTCTCTGTGTGTTTTGGATCTCCATAAAGTGTTAATCCCTTTGGAAGTTTGATCTTTGGATATTCCAAATTATGTAGATTTCCGCAACCTTCTAAAGTCATGTTAACGGAAAAAACATCACCCTTTTTGATTTCTTTTTTATTCAGTTGGCAGTCCATGTTCAATTTTCCGACCATTCCTATGAACGATTTAGGTTGATTTTTGGGTAAAGGCATCACTTCCACCATTGTTCCAGTCGAAACAATTGGAGCACCTTCAAAACCGCGTTTTAAGATTAACTTAAACGGATCAATTTGGATTTTACCTGACCCAGTGGGAAAAACAAGTGAGCGATCGTAGGTTATTCCGTAGAGCTCAACATTTTTGATTCGTTCTTGCTGGGCAACGAGTCTGCTGTTCGAAGAAAGCTCATGTTTGTCAAGAATTCCATTGGCATTGTAGGATTGGTAATCTTCAATATGAGTAGGGTAGAAGCGAGCGTATACTTTCGCATTGATTATCAATGGTTCTCCCTCAAATACTTTCTTTTTAGAAACTTCGATGACACCAAAAGCAGGCTGTTTTAGTTGTTTGGCCGAAATTTCACCGGTTGAATTGATAAACGCTTCTTTTTGAACGGTTACTTCGACTGTGTTTGATTTATAAATCTTTTTACCCGTTTTGACATACGCAGGACCGAAAGTGTAAGACCCCTCTTTTTTTAAGACCCCATTTTGTGAATAATAATAATAAGATATAACGCGCCCCGAATTGTAATCCATTTCCTGCTCCATTCCGTTCATTACTGCGTAGCCATTCACAAAAGCACTGGGGAAATCGATGTCAATCTCTCCTTGAACATTCGTTTTAACAGTAACGACAATCTCTTCCCCAACCTGCGTAGTCTTTGGTTCAATTTCAAGTTTAACAACCGCTTTTTGACTCTGTCCATAAAGAGCAAAAAATAAGAATAGGTATGCTAGCATTAAATGTTTCATCACCAATCTTTTCCTGAATTACCCCCTGATTTTTTTTGATTGCCATTTTTTGCGAGGCGTCTCTTCGTATTTGCCTCTTGACGGGTCAAATCATCCAACATTTTATCAGCTTGTTTATTCGCCATTTTTTTATTTTCTGAGGAATTATTACGATTATTTGAAGAATTTTGATTCGAATTATTGGAATTATTTTGATTTTCCTGATTTTGGTTTGGATTTTTATTTTGATCCTCTTGATTTTGTTTTTCTTTCTCTTTCTCTTTTTTCTGTCGAATTGCTTCGGAAAGGTTATACTTTGTTTCAGGATCATTTGGATTATTCCTCAAAGATTCTTTGTAAGCTGAAATAGCTCCTTCATAGTCTTTTTGCTTCATTTTCGAATTTCCAACGTTATGTTGAACGCGCGCTTTTTCTTCCTTCGATTTTTTATTATATGAACTTTGCTCAAAGGCTTTTTCTGCGTTCTTGAAATCCCTTGATCGATAGGTTGACTGAGCGATTTCATCAGATAAATCAACATCCTTTGGCGCTTGTTTTTGGGCAGATTTATAATATTGCGTTGCTTTCTGATAATTACCTGCTTTGTATGCTTTTCTTGCAACTTCTAACGAGTCAACCCAGGCTTGTGCATCTGCTTGACCAACTATAAAAAACAACAAAAAGAATAACAGAACTCGCTTCATTTCTTAAATCCTTTTTTTAAAGCCGGAACAAATAACCAAATTATCCAAAACAAAACAGCCAAAGCCAATGGAACTTGATATCTGCTCTCTTGAACTTCAAACTCCAAATCTCGCAATTTCGTTCGTTTCATCTGGTTAATTTGTGTTAATATCGTTTGTAAATCAGGATATGGTTCGGATGTTATCATGGCATATCCATTTGTTTTAGATGCAATTTGTTTTACGAATGCTGGATTCATCCGAGAGACAACATTTTGACCAAATGCATCTTTTCGATAGCCATTTTGTGGATTAAACGGATCTTCGGGAATCGGACCTCCAAGTTCTGTTCCGATACCTAATGCACAAACTTGGATTTCATTTTCAATAATGTCCTCGTAAACTGAGGCATTTTCTTCCTCGTGATTCTCTCCGTCAGTTACGACTAAAATTGCCTTGGTTAGTTTTTCCTTCGTAAACATAGACATCGCAGTGGATAATGCTTCTGGAATATTGGTTCCTTGTCGTGAAACTGCGTTTGTGTTCACATCTTCAATAAAAAGTTTTGCAGCCGAATAATCTGTCGTCAATGGAAGTTGGACGTAGGAATTTCTAGCAAATAGACACAAACCAATTTTTTCGCCAGCTAAAGTTCCAATCAAGGCATTCAAAGAGCGTTTGGCGACTTCTAAACGTGAAGTTGATTCGATATCGCAGGTATTCATCGAATTTGAAACATCCAAACAAACCACCAATTCCATGCTTTTCATGGTTCCTTTGACTTTTTTACGCCCGAAAATGGGTTGAGCAAGAGCAAAAATGAGAAAAACAAATGCTGTTCGAAGCATGAAAAATCTAAGAACGGACCAAAAAACAGATCCTTCCTGCATTTTCCGACGGCTAAATTGCGATAGATTGGAATCAATGTTATTTTTCCTTTCTAGAGAACGGATAAATAAATAGGCGAATGGAATTAAGAGAGCAAGCAAATAAAAATAAGCTGGTTTTGTAAAATGAAAACCGTATTTCCCACTTGTTGCTGTCATCAAAAATCCCAAACTCTGAACAATTGCGTATGACAACATCCAAAATACCAATTCGATTACAATCAAAATGGTAAGAATTCTTTTAATAGGATATGTCGATTTTTCGCTAGTCATTGTTTACAAATAATCCAAACTCAATTAATACCACGATGCCCAAAATCAAAAATGCCCAGTTCATAAAAGACATTGGCGTTGCAGGAGGTTCAGACTGGTAATGCTTGTCAATCATCTTCCGTTTTTCAAGCGTTTCAATTTCATCGTAGATTGCTCTCAAACTTTTTTCGTCTGTTGCCCGGAAATATTGGCCACCGGTGGCCTGCGCAACTTGAACCAATGTTTGTTCATCGATTTCGACAGGTTGATTTTCATAACGAATTCCAATTGGTGTTACCACAGGAGTTGGAGCAACCCCTTCGCTACCAACCCCAATTGTATAAACACAAATATTTTTTGCTTGTGCCAACTGCGCCGCTTGAATGGGCGTGATATCACCAGCATTGTTTACTCCGTCGGTTAGTAAAACAATCACTTTGGATTTTAAACTATCACTGCGTAAATGCACGACCGCGGTTCCTAATCCAGTTCCAATGGCCGTCCCAGGTTCCATATTCATTCCATCAACTTGATCAATCTGCTGTTTGAGTACCTCGTAATCTAACGTTGCAGGACAAGCCGTGTATGCTTCCCCGGAATAAACTACTAACCCAATTCGATCGCCTTGTCGACCATCGATGAAATCTTTAGCTACTGCTTTGGCTGCCTCCAATCTATTCGGTTTGAAATCCGAAGCGAGCATCGACAACGAAACATCCAAGGCCAAAACAATGTCGATTCCGAATTTGTAGTCTTGTGTCTGCGCATCCTTGTCGTTCCATCGAAATGGTTTCGCTAAAGCAACAATAAACAAGGCTAAAACGGCAAGTTTTGCTAAGATTAATAACTGTCTTACATAAACAATTGGTTTAAATTCAAATTTTCGTTGAACCTGAAATGAACTACTGAATTTCCAATCACCCGAGCGCTTTGTTTCTAATCTGAATAAATACCAACCAATAAATGGAATTAATAGCAGGAGCCACAACCAATTTGGCTGAAAGAAATCGAACTGCATTAGATTTATATTCCAGTTATTCAGCATATTCAAATTCGATTGGACTCGTTTCCACAATGGTTTGACGCAAAAGAAATAGCGATTTTTGGATTAATTCCTCTGTCGGCTCTGATGCGGCAAACTTCACCATGTCCGCATGACTAAGAAGTCGTAAAATGGTATCTACAATTTCTTTTTTCAATCCGTTTTGAGTCAAAAGCAAGCGTGTCTCATTCGTGGTTTTATCCAATAAACTTAAGTTGTATCGAGCTGTCAAATAAGAACGTAAAATGTATGATGCTTCAACAAAATGTTCTTTGAGTTGGTTTTTACGCCAAAGTTCGGCTTTTTCGAGTGCGTCTATTGCTAGCAGCGTTTTAGCTTTCAGCGACAATTCCATTTCCGGTTTGACAAGCTTGGAATGCTTTTTTGCATTTATAAAGCGATAAATTAAGTAACCAACGATAGGTAATAACCACCAGGAAATGTATTTCAGAAAAAAGATAATCCAAGATTGCTTTTCAGGTGTTTTTGCGAAATGTTCCTTTATATCATAGATTTCTTGCCCTTTTACATGCGGAATTAAATTACATTGCAAATAAACCGACGGAAAGTCAAAAGTTGAATCATTCACTAAAAAACGTTGACCTTCTAAAACCACAAGTCCGCTGTCCCAGGGAGTAAGTTCAAAAACACCCATCCAGATTTTTTTATTTCCTTGTTGGATCATCGAATCCTCGAATAAGGTAATTTCAATATCGTCGAAATTAGACGTTTTCAGTGAAGCATTCGTAGAAGTAAGTTTTGCAGGAAAAATGCCATTTTTTGCCTTGAATTCGAAACGATCGTTTTTATCAAGTTCTATTCTGTAAATCAAATCAACGCGCCCTCCGACTTCAACTTCTTTTTTGGAAATGCTTGCTTGAGGCTGTTGCGCAACCGAAATTAAAGGCAAAAGACTAACAAGTAAAATAGCTAACCTCATCTTCTACTTTTGAAGAGTTGAACCAAAGGCGGAACAATATTCTGTTCGGTATCTATCAACACGTAATCAATACCTGAACGCTTAAATTCGTCGGATAATTTATTTTGACGAAATTCAAATTCCTTTTTAAAAAGTCGCTGCGTTGACTCTGAACTTGCATTTACCCATGTTGTTTGATTCGTTTCAGAATTAAAAAATTGAATCCAACCTGAAACCGGAATTTGTTGTTCTGATATATCATTTACTTTTATGGCAACCAAATCATGATGTTTTTTTGTTCGCTTTGCATCATCCATGAAAGGTTGGTCGCACTCAAAATCGCTAATTAAAAAACTAATACTCCTTTTTTTATGCGTATTTCTCAAAAATTTCAGCGCTTCAGACAAATTGGTTTCACTGTTTTTAGCTTCAAATTCAATGAGTTGTCTCAAAATCAATAAGACATGCTCTCGTCCTTTTTGTGGGGAAATGTAAAGTTCAATTTGATCTGAAAATAAGATTGCTCCGACCTTGTCATTATTGGCTAGTGCAGAAAAAGCGAGTGTAGCTGCAATTTCAATTTGACGTTGTTTTTTTGATCGTTGGTTGCTTCCAAATTCTGATGACCCTGAAACATCTACCATTAACATTACTGTTAATTCTCGTTCCTCTTCAAAAACCTTAACGAAAGGACTGTTATAGCGAGCCGTGACGTTCCAATCAATCGTTCGTATTTCGTCTCCGATTTGATAATCACGAACTTCGCTGAAAGCCATTCCACGACCTTTGAATGCAGATTTATACTGACCAGAAAATACTTGTTTGGTCAACCCTTTGGTTTTAATTTCCAGGGCGCGAATTGTTTTTATTAAATCAGCGGTATTCACAGAAATTAAGGAACTTCTACGTGTGAAACAATTTTTTCGATGATGTCTTTTGATGTTAAATTTTCCGCCTCTGCTTCATAGGTAATTCCAATGCGGTGCTGCAAAACATCCACTGCAACGGAACGAATGTCGTCGGGAACAACGAAAGCTCTTCCCTGAAGAAACGCGAATGACTTAGCGGCTAAAGCCAAGTTGATACTACCTCGCGGTGAAGAGCCAAAAGAAAGCATATTTGCAAAGTTGTCTAAGCCAACCGCACCAGGATTGCGTGTGGCGAAAATGATGTCCACAATATATTGCTCGATCTTTTCATCTACGTATACTTTTCTTGCCAACTCACGCAAGCGAATAATATCCTCGGTTTTTAGAATTTGTTTTGGTTTGTGAAGACCTTCCGGACGAATGTTTGTTCGAACAATTTGGCGTTCCTCTTCTTTTGTTGGATAACCTAAGGTTACTTTTAACATAAATCGATCGACTTGCGCCTCAGGCAACGGATACGTTCCCTCTTGTTCGATTGGATTTTGTGTTGCAAGAACCAAAAATGGATCTGGTAGTTTAAAAGTTTCTTCGCCGATAGTAATTTGTCGTTCTTGCATCGCTTCCAACAAAGCACTTTGAACTTTCGCTGGAGCTCGGTTAATCTCATCCGCTAAAACAAACGATGCGAAAACGGGACCTTTTTTCACTGCAAAAGATTCTGTTTTTTGATGATAAACCATTGTTCCTGTTAAGTCAGCAGGAAGTAAGTCGGGTGTAAACTGAATTCGATTAAAAGAACCATCAATCGCATCTGACAGCGTCTTGATTGCCAACGTTTTGGCCAAACCAGGAACTCCTTCTAAAAGGATATGTCCATTGGAAAGAAGCGCAATAAGAAGCGAATCGAGCATTTTATGCTGTCCGATAATTGTTTTGGAAATCTCGGCTTTCAATGTTTCAATTCCGACTAATTCAATTTTGATTTCTTCGCTTAATTTACGAAGAGCTTCCGCTGGATTTACAGCGTTTGTAGGGTTTTCAAACATAAAAGGAATTTGATGACACGCAAAGTTGTCAAAGTTTGATCGGAAAGACTTGTTTTTGCTGTTAATTCTTGTTAATCTTGTCGTAATCAATACTATGGAAAAGCGAACCTGTCCAGAATGTGGAATCAAAGTATCCGGACGTAAAGACAAAGTTTTTTGTTCTGATTATTGTCGAAACACGTTTAACAATCGGCAAAATGAAGATGCCAATGCGACTGTCCGAAAAATAAACTCCATTTTGAGGAAAAATCGGAGAATTTTAGCACAACTTAATCCAAATGGTAAAAAAACGGTCGATGGAATAACCCTCGCGGAGCAAGGTTTTAATTTTCATTATTTCACCAATATTTACCGCACCCAAAAAGGCTCTCAGTATTTTTTCTGCTATGATTTTGGCTATTTAAAAATGGACAATGACCAATATATGTTGGTTCAAAAGCAGGATTATGTGAAGTGAATGGCTAATGTATAATTGCGAACGAAAACCCAATCTTGAAGTAAACAATCAGATCACTCACAATTAATTAATTGTTTATAATTTTACCATTCAAATCCCCGAAATGCGCAAAATATTTCAGAGTCGTTGGTTTAAAATCCCATTCAATGTTTTTCTATATGGTTTTTCAGCTTATGGTTTTTTCTTAACCGTAACTTATTTCGCAATGAAATTTAAGTTGACCAATGAGTCAGGATCCATAGATGCCAACAATAGATATTTCCAGGAAATGCATGATAAATACAATCAGTCTTTTAAGGTTGATAGTGTTTCAATGATGAGTCATCGGTATGAAGTTTTGAATAGAATTTTACTTTTGAATGAGTATTATCCCAAAAATGCACAATACATTCTGGAAGCCTATCAAAGTTCCAAAGATGAAAAAATCGCGCTTCAAATGCTCGATGCTGTTGATCTTAGGCTCAAAGATAATGTTGAGTATATGAATGCATTAGCAGAATTGAGGGAAAATAGATTGGAACAGAAAGAGAAAACTGGCTTAAGTGTTTTTGAATGGATGAACATTGAAGAATGGAAAGCCTTTAGAATAGCAGTTCAAAAAGACAAAAAATGGATCGACTCAGCAGCACATGCTTCAGGTGTAGAAGCGAGATTGATTGTTGCATGTTTGGCTGGAGAACAGATTCGCTTATTTAATTCAAAAAGAGAGTCTTACAAGCGTTATATTGGGCCATTGAAGGTATTGGTTCTGGAAAATAATCTTTCATATGGTGTCACGGGAATTAAAGAAAATACAGCCATTAAAATTGAGAACTACATGAAAGACTCCAATTCTGTTTTTTATCCAGGAAAGAAATTCGCGCACCTTTTGGATTATGATACAACAAATAATTATTCAAACAATATAAACGGTCACATGGATGCTCGATTGAAACGACTTGTTCAATTCAATAATCACTATTATTCCTATTTGTACGCGGCATTATTTGTGAAACAAATCAAAATGCAATGGCAACGAGCTGGATTTCCAATCGATAATCGTCCTGAGATTTTAGCTTCGCTTTTTAATCTAGGTTATGCCAAATCAAAACCAAAGAAAAATCCAAGTGTAGGAGGTTCAGAATATGAAGTTGGAAATTCGAGATACACCTTTGGTTCAATTACATTTGAATTTTATTATTCAGGGGAATTAGCTGACGTCTTTCCATATGAAAAATCCAGGTTTGATTGTTACTGATCTACCTTCCAATGATCAAAGATTGAGGAAATTATTACTTTTTCAGTCTTAATTTTTTAATTTTAGTGTAACCAATTCAGAAAATTACATTCTGTAATCTTCAAAAATTTATTTATGGCAGAAAAAACACACATTCAATGCCCAAAATGCGGCACAGACATTAATGTCAACGACATTCTTTCACACCAATTGGAGGAGGAGATAAAGTCACGATATCAAAATGAACTTTTAGCTGAACAACAAAAAGTAATGGAACAGCTTGAAGTTTTTCAAAAAGAAAAAGAAGAGTTTGAATTAAAAAAGAAGCGAGAAAATGAACTTTTTCAGGAGAAACTAGATCAAAAAATCAAAGAAGAACGAAAACAGATTGAGGATAAAATCAAAAATCAAATTACAGAGGAACAGGCAGAGCAGTTTCAAAAATTGCAGGAAGAATTAAACGAAAAAACCAAGAAAATAAGCGAGCTGAACCTAGCGAAGGCTGAAATAGAAAAGTTAAAACGTGAAAAAGAAGAGGCTAAATCCCTTGCTGAATTGGAAGCACAGAAAAAACTGAATGAGATTTTATCTGAAGAGAAACAAAAAATTAAGCGTGCTGCAGAAGAGGAAAATGAATTGAAAATTAAGGAACTTCAGAAAAAACTTGACGACCAGAAGCAATTGACTGAGGAAATGAAGCGTAAGCAAGAACAAGGTTCGATGCAATTGCAAGGAGAGGTTCAGGAATTAGCAATTGAGGATTGGCTCGAAACGCAATTTCCACTTGATACAATTGAAGAAATTAAAAAAGGAGTGCGTGGTGGCGATTGCATTCAAATAGTCAATACACGTGAAAATCAAAATTGTGGTAAAATCTATTATGAAAGTAAACGAACAAAAGATTTTTCTGCGGGTTGGATTCAAAAGTTGAAAGCTGATATGCGCGAAAAAGATGCTGATATTGGTGTGATTGTTACGGAGGTAATGCCCGCTGGAATGGATCGCATGGGAATGAAGGATGGAATTTATGTCTGCACCTATGAAGAGTTCAAGGCATTGAGTGGCGTGTTGAGAGAAACGGTTATTCAAGTGAACAATGCATTGGGTTCGCAAGTGAATAAAGGAGATAAAATGCAAATGCTATATGATTACCTAACTAGTAATGGTTTCCGAATGGCAATAGAAGCAATTGTTGAAGGTTTTTCTGCTATGAAGGCGGGACTCGAAACAGAGAAACGCTCCATGCATCGCATCTGGAAAGAACGTGAAAAGCAAATTGAGAAGGTGATTTACAATACCATTGAAATGCATGCTTCCATTCGTGGAATTGCCGGAAATGCGATTCAGGCCGTGAAAGCGCTTGAATTGCCGGGTGAGGAAAGTGAGGAGGAGGATTAGTTATTAACGAAATAATTACTGGTTGCGAACGATTTAACGAATAATTGCGAGCGATTGAGTGCGAACTTTAAGTTAGCAATTCGCAATTATTAGCTTGAAGTTAGTTGCGAGCTATACGTTAGCAATTCGCAATTTGACGTTAATACAAGAAATTCTACATTTGATCAATGAAAAATTTAATTTACCTCGGTGCTGACGATCGTAAAAGTTTGATTGATTTCGAGATTCCAGAAAATTTCAATGGAGAAATCATCGTTTTCATCCATGGTTTCATGGGATTTAAAGATTGGGGTGCTTGGAATTTGGTGCAAGAATATTTCACGGAAAAAGGGTTCGGATTTTGCAAGTTCAATTTGAGTCACAACGGCGGAACAATTGAAAACGGAATCGATTTCCCGGATGAAGAAAGTTTTGGAAGAAATACCTACTCGAAGGAGTTGAATGATGTTTTTTGCGTTTTGAATTGGATTGATAATCAGAATGTTTCATACACTAAATCACATGTTATCGGACATTCCCGTGGAGGCGGAATTGCTTTAATAGCAGCCGGTTTAGACGACCGAATAAGTTCAATTACATCTTGGGCAGGAATTTCAGATATTGGTTCTCGTTTTCCGGCTGGTAAAGAATTAGAAGATTGGAAATCATCTGGTGTTCGGTATGTCCAAAATGGAAGAACAAAACAAAATTTGCCCCAATATTATTCTTTGTACGAAGATTTTATCGAAAACAAATCGAAACTAGACATAGCCGACGCTTGTCGCAAAATTAAAGTTCCTGCTTGCGTTATTCATGGAGCAGATGATAGTTCCGTCTTTCAATCTGAAGGTGAATTAAATGCAAAACGATTGAACGTTCAATTGCATCTCATTGAAGATGCCGATCACGTTTTTGGAGCTTCACATCCGTGGAATTCCAATCAGCTTCCTAAAGCGTTGAATGAAGTTTGTGATTTGACGTTGACTTTTATTCGATCTATTTAGAATGATTTAATCTCAAATAACAAAGGTCCTGAAGTTTTCTCGTGTTATGAAACTTGCCTCAATATTATATGTTTTCAAAAAAGCAACTGGCGTTTTAAACTTTTTATTGGGGTTGTATTTAAACTCGAAAGGATATAGTTCACCATCTTTTTCTTCTAGATAATCAATTTCCTGTTGGTCTACCGTTCGCCAAAAATACCGATGTGCATATGTTTGATTATAGGAATTGTATTTCATTCGTTCAGAAATCAAAAAGTTTTCCCATAGCGCTCCGATGTCATTTCGAAATTCAATTGGGTTGAAGTTCTGAATGATAGCATTTCGAACGCCGTTGTCATAAAAGTAAATCTTTTGATTGTGCTTAATTTCTTTTCTCAAATTTCGGCTAAAACTTGGGAGAGTAAAAATTACGTAACACATTTCCAATAACTTGATGTATGATGCGATGGTATTTTTGTCAACACCTACCAATTTTGAAAGCTCATTGAGGCTAACTTCGCTTCCAACTTGAAAGGCAAGTGCACGCAATAAATTTTCAAGAACTTTCGCTTTTCTTATTCCGTTGTAAATCAACAAGTCTTTGAACAGATAACTTTCTGTCAGATTTGAAAGGACTTCGCGTTCTTCCCCAGGATTATTCAATACATCCGGATACATCCCGTATAACAGAATGTTTTCGAGTTTACTATTGGCGGTCAAAAACCCTTCTTGATTTTCTAACTCTGCAAACGAAATTGGAAACATGCGATATTCCCATTTTCGACCAGTCAATGGCTCGTTTATTCGGTTATTTAATTCAAAAGCAGAAGAGCCGCTCGCGATCAATTGCACATTTTTAAATTGATCGGTGATGATTTTCATCGTAATTCCAATGTTGTCAATTCGCTGTGCTTCATCAATAAATACAATCCTATGTTGACCAATCAAGGTGCGTAATTCCTCCGTATTTGGATTGGTTAATTCTCGGCGCGTTTTTGGATCGTCACCATCGAAAAAAAGATGAGGTTTATCGCTTAGAAATTGTTTAATGAGCGTAGTTTTTCCAACTTGTCTTGGTCCGGAAATGATGACAGCTTTACCACTTCCCAATCTTTTTTCTAGCGATTTTTCAATTAAACGATTGTACAAAATTCAGTTATTTTAATCAAAAATACATAAATCTAGTGAATATAATCACTAAAATAATAAATAATTAGTGAATACAAAAATATAAAATACATATATCTGGTGAATAAAATCACTAAAAATAGCTATAATTGGTGAATAGGATTTGAAACAATATAAATGAATGCAAAATAAGAACCTAATTTAATGCCGCCTAACCCTCTATTAGAATGGCCACATTCGATACATCTCCATTGATTGGAGGAGAAATTTTAGTAATTTTTACGGAAAGTTCAGAAACTCCCTTCATTTCATTCTTAATTCGAGAAAAAATCCGTTGACCCACATGTTCGATTAGTTTGGAACGAATAGCCATTTCTTCTTTTACAATCGCATTAACAGCAACATAATCGACTGTTTTGGATAAATCATCCGTTTCTGCTGCCAATGAAAAATCAGTTGAAATAGTAACATCTACAACATAATGGCCGCCAATTCGTGCTTCCTCTTCCAAACAGCCGTGGAATGCATAGAGTTTAATTCCATTAACTTCGATCTTATGCTTCATGAAGAATTTCAGTGATTTTCTTTAAACCTAGTTCGATGCGAGCAATCACCTCATCTTTTCCTAAAAAAGCAGAGATATCAAACATCCCCGGACCGGCGCCCACTCCTGTCACAGCTAATCGGAAAGGTAATAGAACAGCACCAATTCCAATCTGTTTGCGTTCCAAAAATGCCTTAAACGCAGATTCAACATTGGCTGAATTGAAATCACTTATTTGAGCAAGTTCATTTTTCCATTCTTCAATGACCGCTGTCGTTTCCGGTTTCCATTTTTTAGTAATCGATTCACGGTCGAAAATGGTTGGACGTGCCAACAGGTAAGCTCCATCAGTCAAAATATCTTGAACAAACGTTGCACGTTCTTTCATTAAATGTGTCACTGCTTTCAACGTTTCAAGGTCAAACTCATTTTCTGAAATCTCTTGTAATTTCAAAGCGATTTCTTCATCAGATTGGGCACGTAAATATTGTTGCTGAAACCATTTTGTTTTTTCCGGATCGAATTTAGCTCCCGCTTTCGAAACCCGATCTAACGAAAAAGCTTCGACTAATTCGTCCAAAGTGAATATTTCTCGAGTTGTTCCTGGATTCCAGCCTAAAAGCGCCAACATGTTTATAAATGCTCCTGGAAGATAACCTTTTTCACGGTAACCAGAATAAAGTTCTCCTTCAGCAGTGGTCCAGTCTGTTGGAAATACAGGAAATCCAAGTCGATCGCCGTCTCTTTTTGAAAGTTTTCCATTTCCATCTGGACGCAAAAGCAGAGGCAAGTGTGCAAATTCAGGACAATCCCAACCAAATGCTTCATACAACATAACGTGTAATGGAGCCGATGGCAACCATTCTTCACCTCGAATGACGTGACTGATTTCCATTGTATGATCATCAACGATATTTGCCAAATGATAAGTCGGCATGCCATCGCTTTTGAAAAGTACTTTGTCATCCAAATTATTGGTATTTACTACAACCCAACCTCGAATAATATCATGAAAACGAATGTCTTTGTTTCTCGGCATTTTCATTCGAATGACATAAGGTATACCTTCAGCAAGTAATCGATCGACTTCGGTCTGTGGCAGAGTCAATGAATTTTTCAAAGAAGATCGCGTAACGCTATTATATTGCCAGTTAGGCATTCCCATTTTCTTAGCTTGTTCGCGCATATTTTCCAATTCCTCGGCCGTGTCAAACGCGTAATAGGCTTTTTCTTCTTTGACCAATTGTTCGGCGTAAGGCTGGTACATTGCTTTACGCTCCGATTGTACGTATGGGCCATAATTTCCGCCAAGTCCAGGGCCTTCAGTTGGCATGATTCCACACCATTTTAGAGCATCCATAATATATTCTTGAGCTCCAGGCACAAAACGCGTTTGGTCGGTATCTTCAATTCGAATAAGAAACGTTCCATTATTTTTCTTCGCAAAAAGATAATTGTATAAAGCTGTTCGAACTCCACCCATGTGAAGAGGTCCTGTTGGTGAAGGTGCAAATCTTACGCGAACTGGTTTGTTTGACATGTTGAAAATTTTGGCAAAGATAATGGATTTAGGCTATTGTTTTTACGGTTAATTTATCCGTTTATGGTTGACAGTAAAGTGTGTCATACCACGGAGAAAAACCTGCCCATATTCCAAGAGCGCCACCGGTCATGTTCGTTGGGATGTTAATTGGCGTAGAATAGGGATTGTCACTTGATTCCATTTGTGCAGATTTTTTATCGAAAAACTCATAAGTTCTCTTATCCATTTTTGAAAACTTAACAACCACTGAATCTCCAATGCGATAATAACGTTTAAGACCCTCTAAATGAGTTGTATCCTTTCTTTTAAGTGGATTTTCATAAAAAAATTCGAAGGTTAGACCATCAAAATACTTGTCTTCGCGATAAGCACCGAAGCCTCTTCTGAATGTCAGATCTAAGTCTTCTCCATTTTTCTTATTAATTCTTCGAACCTCCCATTTGTAGGCATCATATTGATTTGGTGGATCACTTAATCGTGCCCATGAATAACCATAATCGCTATTTGTTGATTCTGGTTTCCAAAATAACGCATCAAATGGAGTAGTAGCAGGCAAATAAGTTTTTCCAGAGTAATTCTTTCCTTTATGATTTATGAGTAATTCATAAGATTTTTGTTGCTCTGCAATTAAATCTATGGAGGAATATACTCGAATTGGTAATTGCAGAAGTTCGTTCCATTCAATTCTTAGCATTTCAGCAAGTTTTTTCTGTGATGAAATTGGAAGTTCTGTTGTAAGTATATAATCTAATTGAAAGGTATCTGAATCAACAATTACTTTTACATCTGCATCTGAAACAAATGAATTGATATATGCAGTGATGTATGACTCTGAATAAATATTTGCCGATTTTGAAAGAATAACAATAGGATGCCCTCCTGCTTCAATATTTCCATCAACTACTAGTTGTTCTGTATAACCAGGAATATCAATTTTTACTTCTTTGGTGCAAGAAAATAGGAAAGCTAAAATTGTCAGGTAATAAAAATTTTTCAACAGATCATTTTATTTCTACGAATTTAGAAACAAATAATCCCCGTTCCAAATCAATATCAATTCGACCTAAATTTATTCCTGCCCAACCAACTTGGTTAATCAAAACTCGATTGCCTTTTTTGTTCGTTTCAATTGTAGGTTTATCTAGGAAAGTATGTGAATGACCTCCTAAAATCAAGTTAATGTTTTCTGTTTGTTTAGCAAGAATGCGATCTGATATTTTTAAAGGATCTGCATATTCGTAACCGAGATGAGAAAGACAAATGATTAAATCACAACGCTGAGATTTAAGTTCATTAGCAATGTTATTTGCTGTTTCAATTGGATCAAGATATTTCGTTTTCCCAAATTTCTCATTAGGAACTAAACCGCTAAGTTCAACGCCGATTCCAAAAACTCCAATTTTCAAACCAGCTTTTTCAAAAACTTTAAATGTTTGAGTTTGGTCTTTCAAGATAGTTTCAGAAAAATCATAATTGGCGCAAAGGAAAGGGAAATTAGCAAATCGTTTGGCATTGAGAAAACCTTCAAGACCAATATCGAAATCATGATTCCCCATCGTTGAGGCATCATATCCCATGGCCGACATTAGCTTCATTTCTAGTTCACCATTAAACGTATTAAAGTAGGGTGTTCCTTGGAAGATATCTCCTGAATCCAATAGAAGAACGTGCTCCTCTTGCCTTCTTATTTTTTGAATGATTGTTTGACGTTTCGCTACTCCACCCATTCCAGGAAATTTTGAGTGATTCGCTGGAAAGGGCTCGATTTGCGAATGCGTATCGTTTGTATGGAGAATTACAAGTTTGGAATTGACTTTTTTTATTTCCTTTTGACTAAAGGAAAACCTGCTCAAGGCAATCGCTCCAGTTGTGAAAGTAAGGTTTTTAATAAACGTTCTTCTTTTCATAACGATGAGTTAGAGTTACAAATTAATCAGTTAGTAATTCTCAATTCTCCATTTTCTGAAAGTGTTCCCTGAACTTTTACTTCTTCGATTAAGATGTCTCGTATCAGTTTCCCTGTCGAATTAAAATTGGTTTTCTTCTTGAAAAAATCCATTTTATCTCCTCCATTCATTAGGTAATCGGAGGTTAATACCCAAATGTGAGTTGTATTTTCGCGCATTCCGTTGATAACTAGTTTACCTTTTTCAAGCTTACAGTTTGCTAATGGTTCGCCGCCACTTTTTACCAAATAAGATTCGATTTCAGGAATTGAAGATACGGGAAGTTCAACCCAGACTACTGTATTTTCAAAAGGCATTATTTTATAAATATCACCAAGTGTAATGTTTCCTTTACCAATTGAAGATCTGATACCTCCCGTATTTAAAAGGCATATCAATGGTTGCGCTAACCTAACATTTCTAGTTTGATTTACAAAAATAGCATCAGCGACCCAGTTCATAAGATTAGATGATGGCCTCGCAACAATGAAGTCATTATTCGAATTTCCAATTACTTCATTCATTCTTTTATCCAGTGAATCTTTATAAGGTTGAATTATAGAACTTAGTGTGGAATCCTGCCTTGTATCAGCTGAAACGGCCTCTCTATTGGTTGCAGACTGAACCTTTAAACGCGAAGAGCAAGCCATAAGGCCTGCTCCTGCAATTAACACTATTATAATTCTTAGTTTCATTCGATGATAAATTGTCTTTGAACCTCACCAAATTCTGTTCCAACTTTCAAGATGTAAATACCACTTTTAAATTCAGTTGCGTTAAGCTCAAGTACTGATAAATCTGTTTTAATTTTCATATCAATCAATCTGCCTTGTAAATCTACAATTGAATAAGAAGTAATTTTTAAACCATTTACTTGGGCATATACTTTGTTATTTGAAGGTACTGGAAAAACGGAGAAATTACTTTCAAGCTGTTCGTTAAGTGACCCTTGTGATTGACATGCTTGGTAAGACATATTTGAAAAATTGATATTACAAACAAAATCAACTGAATCAATAAAAGGATTTCTATTGTTCTGCAAAGAATAAACATATTCATGTCTTGCAATTTCATAATTATCTGGTAAATCAGAGTAGTGCCATTCTTTTAAAATTTCTTGATTTTGAGTTGATGGTAATTGCCAATTGTTTCCTAGTTGACCATTGTAACAAGTCGCCATATAGAAAATGGCTCTTGCAGCATTTCCACGCTGTTCAGGTCTTGGAGTAAAACAATACTGACCATTACTACCAAATCCAACAGCACAGCCTAAATAATTAAATACAGTATCACCTGTAATTATCCCCATCGGTAAATTACTTCGTGGTGTATTTGCATTTTGCAGATTAGTAGGATATAAATTATGTTGATCATTATACTCTTTTTGTTCTGGATTGTCACAAGGAAATGTAGGCATCCAAGAATGACAATAACTATGTTCTCTCGAATAACCTACGGCGGTCCAATCAAACGGATCATTAAATACTTTTCTTTCTCCAGAATAAACACAAAGAACATATGATTGTCCCGCTGTAGTATCTCGAATCTCAAATTGATTCATCATAGTTGTTTTGTAATTGAAATAGGAAACAAAGTTGTGCGGATTGATTAACGAAGAGAGTGATGTAAGAAAATTAGTATTTGTGGAATTAATACCTGCGTAATAATTTCCTGTTTGGGACCCTTGACTTGTTACAGTTCCAGTAGCTGGAGAAGTTGTTTTGTAATTTTCAAAACCGTCAGAACCATTGAACGCATAAACTGCAAAATAATAATTAGTGTTGGCAATAACGTGTCTTGGGGTAAAACTTGTACCACTTCCTACGTATGCAACTTTAGCATCTCCAACCATATCACCTCTTTTATACGTATTACCATCAGTTGGAACACCTGTAATTGCTGCACCTTTTTTCCAAAGAACGATATATTTTTCTGCATTTGTTCCTGCCGTAAATTGTCCTCCAATTGTATAAGCCTTTACCAAAGGAAAAGTTAAACCTGTAGGATTCGATGTTGGTTCAGTTGCAAGATTATCTGTTCCAACGGCAGATAAATTAATTACATATGGATTTTCATCAGTATCGTCACTGAAAATATTCAATTGAGCAGATCGAGAACCAGTTCCTCCCGGATTAAAACTCAACGTATAACTTTGACTACTAGTAGCTCCAATTACACCTGTTGTAAGGTTAATTGAAAAATCAGAAGCATTTGTTCCTGTTAAGGTTGTGTTCGAAATGGATAAATTTTGAGCACCAGAATTTTCTACTAAAACAGTCGTATTAGAGGCATTTCCAACAATAAAAGTTCCGTTATTCAAAACCGTCAAACCACCCATTTTAACATTGATTTCTCTTGCAGGGGCAACATAAGGGAAAATGTCATTCAAATCACGAGGAACTAACTGATAATTAGCATTAAATTGACCCACAAGGGCAATAATAGAAACTGGACCAGTTGGAATTGCTGACCCATCAATATTCGTTGTTCCGTTAATACGAACATCCAAAGTTGTTGAACCGTCAGTAATTTGAACTGTACTATTCCCCGTTGCGAAATTCCCTGTTTGAACGAATGTTACATTATCAACTCGCACAAGCTGTGCTTCGATTGATTCATTCACAGCGCTTAAAGGTATTATTAAAGGTGTAGGCAAACCTCCTGGTGCTGGACCATGATCCGTAAAAGTGGATACAGGTGAAATTTCGAGTAACCCGCTAAAGTCGAGAAGAGGTCCCGTAGCAGTTACTGAATCACCTCTTAATAAACCATTAAGTCCAGTTCCGTATATCGGAAGAGCACCTGTGGCATCTTGCACATAGCGTATGCTTCCAAGTTCCGTTCCGTTGGTTACTACTCCTCGGATTGTAACAGTTTGTCCGATACCCATGTTTCGAGCGTCAGAAATAGTTTGTGCATTTGCGAACATCGTTGCAATTGCTAGAAAACCTGTTAAAATTGTTTTTTTCATAGTTTGGTTTAAAATTGAATTCCAAGTGAGATATTAAATCTGAAGCCCCCGCCAAACATTACTGTCGCAGATTGTGCATCAAAATTATCAAAGTTTCCATTCGCATTATTTGTAGCGTCTGAAATATATTCTGTATTTAACAAATTAGTAATTGATCCACTTCCAATCAAGGTAAAAGATTTGAATGGATATTTATAACCTGCAAATAGATTAATTAGCGAATAACTCGGCATTTTCCAAGACTGGCGTCCTCCGTTAATTCCCTGCAGTGTAAAAGGGTCAAAATTCGCATAATAGCGATCAAAGTACTGTGCTTGAACTTTAAAATAAAGATTTTTAATTGGTTCATAACGAAGCGTAATAGAAGTTGCTGTTTGAGCGGCATCCCCAACTTTAACATTTCTTGCATCGAAACTAAATTCCAATGAATCGTATTGCGGAATAAAAACTGTTTTGGTTGAATTCCAAAACCAATCACCATAGGAAAACATAGCTTCCAAATTTAATTGTTTTGTAATGTTCCAAGCGATGTCTATTTCCCCACCTAAATGGACCGCATCCATACCGTTAATGTTGATTCGAATAAATTCCGTAGGATCTTGAGGATCAGGTACAGCAACACCATATGGGAATGGTTTGTTTTTCCAATTTGTGGCATAACCATTCAAATTGACACCGAAGTTCTTCAAGGTATAATTTACTCCTCCTTCAATAGCTAATATTTTTTCATTGACAATTTCTGCGAAAAACTTATTTGTATTATTATCAATTACATTCGAAAACATTGGAGTTCTATTTAAATAGCCAATATTCGAGTATACATTTAACTGTTTGTCAATTTTAATACTGATGCCCGATTTAAATGTAAATCCTGGAAGATATTTCCAAGCTGTTCGTTGGTATTCTAATCCTTCGCTTTCGTTGGTGTAAATTTGGCCGTTGTATTCAACTGTGTCAGCTACCCATTTTGTTCCAATTTCGCTGTAACCAATATATAGTGTAGTATCTCCGAGGTCTAATTTTCTTTTTTGAAAGTAATCAATTCCTTGGTAACCGTTTAAAATTCCAGAAATATTGACAAAGGTTGATATTTTCTCTCCGTTGTATTCCATTTGACCGAACGCGCCAGTCCATTGAACATTCCCATCTCGATCGGAATTGAATGTGTTTTTCGCGACTTTGTCTCCCACGCGTTTCATTGGAGTTGGCGCATTTTTATCTAGTTTATCAATATAATAATCTCCACCAAGTAAATCCTCTACACGTTGATAATGACGTCCTTCATAGTAACGGTAATCAATTCCACCAGAAAACTCCAATTTTTTAGAATATTCATAGTTGAACTGCCCCAAATAACCTACCCAAAAATGATTGTTAATACTTGCAATGAGAATTTGACTAGATTGAATTTCAGTAGGGTGATAATTTGTATTCACATTTGGGGTTCCAAATAATGAACTTACTTTATTTTCTTGTTCAATCAAATCCCAATCAATTAATCCTGTGCTGTCACGTAGAAGCGATCCTGAGTTGAAAATGCTAGTTCCGCCTCCACGTCCGATAGACATGTATGCAAGATTTGAAATAGAAAGTTTCTTGTTCACCTTCCAGAAATCTTTTAAAGTAATTTGTGGTTTTGAATAGAAATTTCTTCTTTCATTTAAAATTTCGCGTTCACCATTCTCATTTGTTCGATACCCCCAATGCTGATTGAATCGAATCCCCATATCTAAGAACTGTTGGCTCGAATCAATTTCCAATCCTAGTTCACGTGCTTTATCATCACTGAAATATTGAATCGCTTGATTAAATGAACGTTGTCCGTGCCATTGCGGTGCTGCAAAAGCAGACAGTGTAAGTAAATGCGCATTTAGTTTCTTAGAAACCTTAGCATAACCAAAGAATCCTTGACTTGGTGTTCCGTATACCCATCCTTGTCCTTGTTTATAAGATCCGGAAAAAGTAAGGCCCCAGCCATTTTTTGTCATACCAGTATTGTATGATAAGGATGTCCTAAGAAAATTTCCTGTTCCATATTCCTGTTTAAAGGAACCACCTTTTTTATTTCCAATTCCTTGAGTGATGATGTTTATTGTTCCACCAATCGAGGGCATTGCAATTTTAGTTGCACCTAATCCACGCTGAACCTGCATTTGAGAGGTGATGGCATCCAAACCGAACCAGTTTGACCAATAAACGGCGCCGTTTTCCATGTCATTTACCGGCACTCCATCAATCATTACCCCTACATTTCTTTGATCGAAACCACGAACGTTGATTCGTGCGTCACCATCTCCACCTCCTTGTTGGGTTGCATAAACTCCGGCGGTACCATTCAAAAGCATCGGTAAATCACGGGATGCAAGCTCTTCTGTTATTTTTTGCAACGGAATTTTAGTAATTGCAACAGGAACATTCTGACCTGTAACGATGTTACCAATGACCTTTATTTCCTCAAGTTCCCTGTTTTCACCCAATGTAAAATTTTGTCTTAATGCGGTTGATTTAACGTTTATATCAACTCGAATAGTATCGTAAGCAATCGAGACTATTTCTAATTCATACTGCCCAAAAGGAACATCTGTGAAAGCGTAATTACCACTAACATCCGTTAGCACTTTCTTAAAAATCGCATTCGATTTGATTAAAAAAACTTTGGCTTCAATAACAGGAGAATTTGTACTTTCCTCGGTAATGGTTCCTGAAATTTTAGAAACTGACTGGCCGTAAAGACAAGTAATCGAAAGGAATCCCAGGGATAGAAAAAATAACCGCATAAAAATTCGATTTAATAATCGATCATGCATAATAACTACTTAATTATTACTTTGCGAGTTGACCTCTTTCCGTTATTGTCGGTAATCTGAAGAATGAAAAGTCCATTTTCGGATGAAAGATCAATTAGTTGAACTGGTTTATTGTTTCCATTATGATGTGAAACAACTTGTCCAAATGCATTCAAAACCTGAATTGATTTGATATTACCGTTACTCTTTAAATAAATTTGCCCGTTGCTTGGATTTGGGTATATCTGAATCATATTGGCAGAATTTTCTTCTACGGATACGGGGTTACAAGCACAATCATGCTCACCTAAAGAGAACCAATTACCAAAAAGAATTGGATTACCTGTTCCGCTGACAATCGTATCACCATTGCTATTCAAAAGATAAGTAACCGCTGGAATAGTATCATATTCGAGTAGAGGATCGAAAAAAGAAGGTTGCATTGACACACCTTTTTTTATTGTTGATTTTCTGATCATTGAATGTTCTTTCGTTACAAGAACACCGAGACCTGTGCTAAATGGAAATTGAGTAGACCAAGCTCCGTCGTTACCTGCTGAAGAACCAGTTTCATTCGCTGGGTTTTCTCCAATTTTACCAAAAATGTCAATGCGCTCAAAATTTGAAATTGTATTAGGTCCAATTACAATTGTTGGATCAGAAGGAAGCGTTCCTTTAGCAAGAAGAATAGCATCATTCCCATTCCAATAAAAGGCGTTGCTGGTGTTGTAAACAGGGCAGTAGAAACCATCTGCGCGAGCCTGAAGCGAATCCCAAATTGGAGCTTCTTGACCGGTTCCATTCGGGTCCAATTTTTCTAAAACAGCAACAAATACATCGTAAGGTTGAATAGTTCCTGATAGTTGAACTGAGTTTGCAACCGTAGCTGAGGTTGACCCATTGGAGTAGCGAGCCACAAAATATTGACTTAAGTCAACAGGGATTGAGGTTGGATTGTAGATTTCCAACGCTTTATTATTTGACCAACCTTCGACATATTCTGAGATGAAGATTTTACTACAATCTTGAGCATTTAAATAAAGTGACGTAAAAGAAACCAAAGAGAATAAAATTCTTTTCATAGCTAAAATGATTATGGTTAAGTTATTGTTTTATTGAACATTACTGTTTCTAGATGGTTTCGGCAAGTTTAGCCTCAAGGAGATCATCCAAAAACTATTACAAATTTAAGTTATTTTTTTACGATTTACACTTGTGTTCTAAATTTAATGAAAATTTAATCATCCATCTGATTATATTTTCTAATGAAAGATAATTTTTAGAACAGAATATTTATCTTCGGGATTCAAAATTCAAAAATGAGAGCTATTTTTATTCTTTATCTATTCGTTCATTTCAATGGAATTTCCCAAGAAATAACAGTTGAAAAAATTTGGAAGAATTATGAATTCTATCCCAAGAGTGTTGAGGGTTTCAAGTCAATGAATGATGGTGAACATTACACAAGGCCGACTTCAGATTTGTCAATTTACAAGTATAAAATTTTAGATCCAACCGATAAAGGAGAGCTTTTGATGGATGGTAGATTGATGACTTACAATGGCGCTCAAATTACCTATGATGATTATGAGTTTAATTCTGATGAAACGAAAATTCTTCTTTTGACCAATATGGAGTCAATATACAGAAGAAGTTTTCAAGCTTATTATTTCCTGTTTGATTTAAAAACGAAAAAACTTCAACCATTGGATGAGATTAATCAACCGCAAACATTGGCCGAATATTCTCCTGATGGAAAATTAGTCTCATACATTCATGGAAATGACCTATTTGTTAAAAATTTGGAAACTGGGAAGGTATCGAAATTAACAAAAGATGGAAAACGAAATAAAATTATCAATGGAACAACCGATTGGGTTTATGAGGAAGAATTCTCCATCACCAAAGCCTATGGATGGTCTCCCGATAGCAAAATGATTGCATTCTTGCGATTTGATGAAAGAGATGTTAAAGAATTTTCGATGGAAATGTATGGAGAGCTTTATCCTGATTCTTATAAATACAAATACCCGAAAGCAGGTGAGGACAATAGCAAAGTTTCTGCTCACGTCGTGAATATAAAAACAGGTAAAATTTCCAATCTAGATTTAGGTCCTTATGAGTATATCCCTCGTTTAAATTGGTCTTCAACGGCGAATCAATTAATTCTTCAAACAATGAATCGCCATCAAAGTGAGCTTAATTATCATCTTTATGATTTTTCTTCTTCCAAGCCGATTTACAAATTAATTTATCAAGAAAAATCCAAGACCTACATTGATGTCGACGATAATTTACTCATTTTAAAAGATGGTAAAACAATCCTTCGTACGAGCGAAATGGATGGCTTCAAACACATTTATAAACTTGGTTTCGATGGTTCAAACGTCCAAATTACAAAAGGGAATTGGGACGTAATTGACTTTTTAGGTATCGATGAAAATACGGCAACAATTTATTATTCTTCTGCCGAACAGTCCGCAATTCAAAAATCAACGTATTCCATTCTACTAGATGGCACTAACAAAACCGAATTGACGTTGGATAAAGGATACAATGAGGCAGATTTCTTAACAGGAATGAAGTATTTTATTCGGAACTATTCGAATGGAAACCAACCAACCGTTTATAGTTTATGTAAAAATGACGGCACAAAAATCCGTGATTTGGAAACGAATGAAGAGCTTAAAACAAAGCTTAAAAATTATCAACTAAGTAAAAAAGAATTTCTCACAATCGATGCAAATGGCGTAAAATTAAACGCTTGGATAATTAAACCAACGAATTTCGATCCAACGAAAAAATATCCAGTTTATATGACCGTTTATGGAGGTCCTGGGCATAATGAAGTTTTGGATTCTTGGGATGGAACAGATTTTATGTATCACCAGCTCCTGGCGCAAAAAGGATATATTGTTTTTTCTGTTGACCCAAGAGGAACGATGTATCGGGGAGAAGCGTTCAAAAAATCAACTTATTTACAATTAGGAAAATTGGAAATTGAGGATGTCATAAATACAGCCAAGGAACTTCAAAAACTTTCTTTTGTTGATCCTTCGAGAATTGGCATTATGGGGTGGAGTTACGGTGGTTTTATGTCTTCATTGGCAATCACCAAGGGTGCGGATGTTTTTAAAATGGCAATTGCTGTAGCACCGGTAACAAACTGGAGATACTATGATAATATTTACACCGAGCGTTTTATGAGAACACCAAAAGAAAATGAGGATGGTTATGACCGCAATTCACCAATAAACTATGTAGATAAAATCAAAGGAAAATATTTATTGATCCATGGTTCCGCTGATGATAATGTACATTACCAAAATACAATGGAAATGATTTCAGCAATGGTAAAGGCGAACAAGCAATTTGATTTATTCATTTATCCGAATAAAAATCACGGAATTTATGGTGGAAATACGCGTAATCATCTCTTTCAGATGATGTTGGATTACACACTTAAAAATCTGTAAAACGTTATCTCGTGCAAAACGAGTTTTCAGTGTCTTATGGAGAACTCAAATTATCCTACTTTAAATACGGTGAGGGAGAGCAGATAATTATTTGTTTTCATGGACATGGCCGAAGTCCTGATGACTATAAATTTCTCGAAAAAGAAAATAGAACAATTATTTCCATCGTTCTTTTTCATCATGGATCATCTTATTTTCCTGAGAAACGTATTGAACATAACCCTCTGACTTCACTTGAATTTTTAGCTTGTTTTCGGGCCATTCTCACCAAAGAAAAAATTGATTTTTTTGATGTTGTAGCTTTCTCTCAAGGTGGAAGGTTTGCACTAATTGTATTTGAAAATTATTACAACCAAATTGGATCATTTAATCTTATTTCACCTGATGGGATGGATTCAAATAGTTTTTACAATCGCATGTCTCGAAAAAAATGGGCAAGAATGTTATTTAGACATTGGGAATCCAATCCAAAAAGAATAATTCATTATGCTAGAGTTGCAAAAGTGATGAAATTAATGCGTCCGAAAGTAGCATCGTTCGTTGAGAAATTCGCTGAAGATCATATCAGTTTCAAAAGAGCTTCGCATACTTGGAGAGGATTTCGTGAAATTAGACCGAATGAAGTTAAACTTAAAACGATACTAAAAATTTTTGAAGGAAATTTTCAGATTGTAATGGGATCTTATGATCAGGTTATTCGTCCGCAACAAGCTTACACCTTTGCCAAAAGAATTGAAAAACCAGAATGCGTTTTAGAAATACCATGCGGACATAATTTCTTTAGCGAAAAAAATATAGAGTTATTAAGGAAGGTTATTTGTTTTTAATTCCCTCAATGAATTCAATTGACAAAGCATTGAAGCGCTCAGAATTTTCAATGTTTACAACGTGGCCACAATTTTCAACAATTGCTACAGTAGAATATTGATTCCCTTTGGTTAATTCCAAAACTGGGGTTAAAAACAGATGATCCTCGCTTCCCATGATATAAAGCTGCGGAATTTTGTAAGGACTACTTTCTAATTTACTTAAATAAGCAGTTAACCGCGCTGTTAATTTAAACCACCTTTTAAATTCCTTGTCCATCAACTTTCTAGCTTCCTGAATAAACATTTTTCGAGATTGGTCATGATTTTTGTTCGGCATCATGATTCGAGCGAACAAACGATATAAAGTCATGTAAGGTAAGAACCGATTTAAAATTCTGCCAAGCCGCAAAAGGAGTCTGGATTTAATATTTAATTTCGTCACTGCACCAGCAAAAATCATGGATCTAACGAGTTCGGGTTTAATGGAATAAATCTGTTTGATTACAATAGAACCCATTGATACGCCAACAAAATGCGCTTCCTCAATTTGATGCGTCTTTAAAACTTCAACCACATCGTCTGCAATCACTTCGAACGAATAATCCTTTTTTTGATTTTTCAGTTTGGACTTGCCATGACCCCTTAGATCAACCAACAAAATATTATACATATTTGAAAATGGTTTAATCTGCTTATGCCAAATTGCGGAACTCCCACCAGCGCCGTGAATAAAAACAACCCATTGGTCGCTAATCGGATGTTTTATTTTTTTGGAGTATAGCATGAAAAAAGAAAAGACACTTGCAAAAATACAAGTGTCTTTCAATAAATGATCAAATTACAGAGATAATCTTACTTATCTTTTACTTCTTCGAAATCTACATCAGTAACTTCGTCTTCAGTATTTCCGCTACTTTGTCCTTGTTCAGCGCCTGCTCCTGCAGCAGAACCGTCTGCATTTGCAGCGTTATACATTTCTTGGGAAGCTGCTTGGAAAACGTTATTTAATTTGTCCATCGCAGGTTGAAGATTTTCGATGTTGCGTGAATCAAATTCTTTTTTCAATTCATTCAACGCATCTTCAATAGGTTGTTTTTTATCCGCAGGAATTTTATCACCATATTCTTTCAACTGACGTTCAGTTTGGAAAATGGTAGAATCAGCCTTATTTACTAATTCAACTTCTTCACGTTTCTTTTTATCTATTTCAGCATTCGCTTCCGCTTCCGCTTTCATTCGTTGAATTTCTTCATCAGAAAGACCTGAAGAAGCCTCGATTTTAATTGATTGCTGCTTGCCCGTTCCTTTGTCTTTCGCAGAAATATTCATAATTCCATTCGCATCGATATCAAAAGTTACTTCAATTTGAGGAACTCCTCTTGGTGCTGGTGGAATATCAGATAATTGAAAACGACCAAGTGTTTTATTGTCATTTGCCATTGAACGCTCTCCTTGCAAAACATGTATATCTACACTTGGTTGATTATCTGAGGCTGTAGAAAACGTTTCTGATTTTTTAGTAGGGATTGTTGTGTTTGCATCAATCAATTTGGTAAATACACCACCCATGGTTTCGATTCCTAATGAAAGTGGAATAACATCCAAAAGCAATACATCTTTAACTTCTCCCGTTAAAACTCCTCCTTGAATCGCAGCACCGACTGCAACTACTTCGTCTGGATTCACACCTTTTGATGGAGCTTTTCCAAAAAATCTTTCAACTGCATCTTGAATAACTGGAATTCTTGTAGACCCACCAACCAAGATTACTTCGTTGATATCGCTTGGAGAAAGACCTGCGTTTTTCAAAGCTGAACGGCATGGTGCAATCGTTCTTTCAACGATATCAGAAATCAGTTGCTCAAATTTAGAACGCTGTAAAGTTCTTACCAAGTGTTTTGGAATTCCATTTACTGGCATGATGTAAGGTAAGTTGATTTCAGAGGAAGTCGTTGATGAAAGCTCAATTTTCGCTTTTTCAGCAGCTTCTTTTAAGCGTTGAAGAGCCATTGGATCTTGACGTAAATCAATTCCTTCATCATTCTTAAATTCTTCAGCTAACCAGTTAATGATAGCGTCATCAACATCGTCACCACCTAAGTGCGTATCTCCGTCTGTAGACAAAACCTCAAATACACCATCTCCAAGTTCAAGAACTGATACATCATGTGTTCCACCCCCGAAGTCGAATACAACAATTTTTTGGTCAATTCCTTTTTTATCTAAACCATAAGCAAGCGCTGCAGCAGTTGGTTCGTTGATAATTCGTTTGATTGTCAAACCTGCAATTTCTCCTGCTTCTTTTGTAGCTTGACGCTGTGCATCGTTGAAATAAGCCGGAACCGTAACCACAGCTTCAGTTACCTCTTGCCCAAGGTAATCCTCAGCAGTTTTCTTCATTTTTTGAAGAATCATCGCCGAAATTTCTTGAGGTGTATATAGTCTGTCATCGATTTTAACACGAGGCGTATTGTTATCACCTTTCACAACTTCGTAAGGCACGCGCTCAACTTCTTTTTTGGACTCATCAAAGCTAGTTCCCATGAATCGCTTAATTGAGTATATCGTTTTTGTTGGGTTGGTAATCGCCTGACGCTTTGCTGGATCACCTACTTTTCTCTCACCACCATCGATGAAAGCAACAACAGATGGAGTGGTTCTTTTACCTTCAGAGTTGGTAATTACTACCGGCTCATTTCCCTCCATCACTGAAACACACGAGTTCGTGGTTCCTAAATCTATTCCTATTATTTTTCCCATTTTGATAAAATTTTCAATTTGAATTGTGTTGGTGTTTTCAATTTATATGCCATTGGTTTTGAATAAAAAACAAATGACAAAAAATCAATTAATAAAATAAATCAATGACTATTTGACATAAAAACACTGACAAATTCCTTAAGTTGATCTTTATCATGTTTTAAAGTAATAATTGTTACATTTTGAATTTTATCAAAAGCATACCTTTGTAAAAACAATTGTCATGAAGGAAAGTAAGATTTATAGCATTGTCAAGTTCAAATGTCCGCGTTGCCATGAAGGACAGTTTTTAGTTTCTCATCCTTATGATTTAAAACATGCAGGTGATGTTCTTGATAAATGTGATAAATGTGATTTGAATTATTCTCCTGAGCCAGGATTTTATTATGGAGCAATGTATGTATCTTATGCGCTTGGAGTAGCTCTTTTTGTTACAATTTGGGCTTCTTGTAATTGGTTTTTTGATAATGTTTCTGTTTGGACTCAAATTGGGCTTGTAATTTTCTTTTCAATTATTCTCGGGCCTTATTTGTTTGCTTTATCCAAAATAATTTGGGCTAATTTCTTCATTCACTTTGATAAAAATTATGCTAAGCAAAGAGGATAAACGCAAGTTAATTGAGGAATCTTTAGGTTATATACTTGAACCAGAATTAATTACTGAAATGAGTGAAGTTGCTCGTTTCCGTGAAACAGTAACAGACGAAATCATTGTTCATGTCGGGGATCAATTGAAAATGATTCCAATTCTAATTTCTGGTTCAATTAAAATTTCCCGAGAGGATTCTGAAGGTAACGAATTACTTCTCTACTACATCGAAGGTGGGGATACTTGCGCCATGACCTTGCAATGTTGTACTGTCAAAGCCAATAGTCAAATTAAGGCCACTTCAATGGAACCATCTGTCATGTTTATGTTTCCATCAGAAATGATGGAGTATTGGATGGATAAATTTAAAAGTTGGCGTGAGTATATTTTGTCAAGTTACCATACGCGTTTGATGGAAATTATGGAAACCATTGATGCGATGGCATTTATGAAATTAGATGAGCGATTGTTGAAGTATCTGAATGATCAAGCGAAATTATTGGGAAGTATAGAAATTCATCATACACATCAACAAATCGCTGATGATTTGCATTCTTCGAGAGTAGTTATTTCAAGACTTTTGAAACAACTTGAAAATAAAGGAATTATAGAATTGCATCGTAATAACATTGTCTTAAAGCAATTTTAGTTTAATTTTATTAAAAAAAATCAATGTCCGAAATTATTGTTGTTACAGGAATACCGCGTTCTGGCACCTCATTAATGATGCAAATTCTGGAGAAAATCCCAATTGAAATAATGACCGATGAAGTTCGTCAGAAAGATGAAAATAATCCTGAGGGGTATTATGAACTGGAAGCTGTAAAAGGTATTATTCGAGACAATAGTTTTTTGAGAGAAGCGCAAGACAAAGCCATAAAAATAGTAGCACCACTTCCGCAGTTTTTAGATTTGAGTTTAAAATACAAAGTGATTTTTATGCGTCGAGAGATGGATGAAATTCTAATATCACAGGAGAAAATGCTTAACAAGGACCAATCAGCAGAGCGCGAAAAATTTAAAACCATTTATGAGCTTCATATAAAAAAGACTTATCAATTTTTAGAGTTGAATAAAATTCCGTTTATCGATATTCATTATAGTAACTTGGTTAGTAATCCGAATTATGAGTTAACAAAGCTCATTGATTTTTTAAATATGGATCTTGATTTAGAGAAATTAAAAGCTTCCATAAACCAAAAATATTACAGAAATAGATTGCTTTAATAAAATCTTTTTCAATAAATAGTTGTACAAGAAATAATTTAATGTAATTTCGCATTTGTTAACTTTAAACTAAAAAAAATGAAAAAACTTTTACTTTCTTTATCAGTTGTTTTTACTTGTGGATTATCTAAAGCACAAGTTTATTTTTCTGAGACTTTTGATTCAACAGCAGCATGGGGTCTATTGTCTTTAGATACGGATACATTAAATTGGGGTATTTACACAACTCAAGCGTTTCCAGATCAAGGTGCTGTTGCTCTTTCACAATCTTGGGTTCAGGCAGGTCCATTAACTCCAGATAATTTTATTATTTCCCCTCCAATTGATTTGACTAACGTTTCATCTAATGTAAGTCTTTCATTTAAAATTGGTTCTCCTGAGGCGACTTCAACTGGATGGCATGAAGAATTCCTTTCAGTTTATGTTTCAGATGGAGCGTCTCAGGCTGCAGTTACTGCTGCTCTTGCTGCACCAGTACATAGCCAAGTTTTAGCTGAAGGAGAGATAATGTATACTTTTACTTATGACATTACAGCTTTGGCTGCTGGAAAGGATTCAGCTATGTTATGGTTCCGTCACCACAATTGTACAGACGAAAACTTTATTGTTTTAGATGACATTTCTGTTTACAATTCAGCTTCATTGAACGAGAATACAATTTCAGCTAACGTTTATCCAAATCCTGCAAAAGATGTATTAAATATTGCAGTTGAAGGTGACGAGGTTGAAGTTATTATCTCAACTTTGGAAGGTAAAGTAGTTGTTACTGATAAAACCAAAACAATTGATATTGCAAATTTAAATGCTGGTATGTATATCTACAAAGTCAAAGTAGGTGATAAAATTGCAACTGGAAATTTCGTTAAGAACTAATTTTTCTTTAACTTTTTTATTGAACTGCCATCGCAAATCGATGGCAGTTTTTTTTTGTACTATATTTACAAAATATGAGCAAAGAATACAAAATTACGCCTCAAGGATCTCTTGGACTGCTTGCTCTTGGTCATGTGGGTATAAAAAAATGGCGAGAAGTAGTAGAAAAGGAAAAATTAAAAAAAACCAATTCCAACGATGACAAAAAAAAGAAATAAAGTTCTTTTAATTGGTTGGGATGCGGCTGATTGGAAGGTGATTTTTCCTCTAATCGAGCAAGGAAAAATGCCAACTTTATCAAGCCTTATAAATCGAGGTGTATACGGCCGTTTGCAAACGCTCGATCCACCTTTATCACCGATGCTTTGGACAAGTATTGCAACAGGAATGCGAGCGGATAAACACGGAATTGGAGGTTTTATTGAGCCAACGCCCAATGGTGACGGATTGAGACCTGTGACATCTACTTCACGAAAGGTAAAAGCAATTTGGAATATACTTAATCAAGAAGGATACAAAAGTAATGTTGTTGCTTGGTGGCCAAGTAACCCCGCAGAACCGATAAATGGCGTGATGGTTTCAAACCTATATCAAGTCGCAAAAAAGTCTTTAACGGAAAATTGGGAAATGCCAAGTGGAACAGTACATCCAGAAAGTCTATCCGAGGTCATGAAAGAGTTTCGAATACACCCTCAGGAAATTACGTTGGCGATGGCTCATCCGTTTGTTCCTAACATCGCTACTGATTTGGAACTTAGAAAGGAGAAAAGAACATTTGGTATTTTGAAGACAATTGCCAATGCAGCAACAGTGCATGCGGCATCAACTTATTTACAGACCGAGCATGAATGGGATTTTATGGCAGTCTATCACGATGCCATTGATCATTTTTCTCATCTTGCAATGCGCTATTTTCCACCTAGAAGACCTCAAATCGATGAAAAGGAATTTAATGACTTCAAAGATGTTGTTGAGGCAGCGTATCGATTTCATGATATGATGCTCGAAAGAACGCTTGAGCTAATTGATGATAATACAACTGTTATTTTAATTTCTGATCATGGTTTTCATTCTGATGAACAAAGACCTTTGAAAATTCCTCATGAACCATCAGGACCAGCAATTGAGCATAGTCCTTACGGAATTTTCGTAATGGCTGGAGCAGGAATTCGAACCGGTGGAAAACAGATTGCTGGTGCAAGTGTCCTTGATATTTCTCCGACGATTTTGCATTACCTCGATCTTCCGGTTGGGAAGGATATGGATGGTAAGGTTTTATTGCCTTGCTTTGAAAATCCGAAACCAATTAAATTCATTGATTCTTGGGAACAAATTGAGGGTAACTCAGGTATGCATAATGAGATGTTGCGAGAGGATCCTTGGGCAGCCCAAGAAGCTTTGCAGCAATTAGTAGAACTTGGTTATATTGAAGAATTGGACGATGATAAATTAAATCAAGTTGAACGAGCAAAACGAGAAAACAAGTACTACATTGCAAGAAATTTACTCAACGGTAAAAAAGTAAATGAGGCAATTGAAATGCTTCTTGAAATTTATAATGAATCTAAAATTTTGAGATATGGCCAGCGGCTTGCTTTTGCATATTTGTCTAAAAAAATGTATCGCAGATGTGCTGATTTGATTCAAGAATTAAAGCAAATCGCACATGAAGATCAAGTGAAATTTTATCAAAATAAATTAAAAGATAAAGATTCAGATGTCTTTAAAAATATTGAATTTGAAGAGCCAATGTACCTCGAATTTATCGAAGGTTTATTGTTGTTAGCTATTAACAAACCTCAAGATGCTCTTCCAATTCTTGAAAAGGTTCAACAGAAGAATCAAAATAATTTACAAGTTGCCTTACAGATAGCCCAAATATTAAATCAGCGCAAACGGTATTCAGAGTCAGAAATCCAGTTCAACAAAGCCTTAGAAATTGATTCAAAGAGTCAACACGCCCATTATGGATTGGGTATTTCCTATCTGCGAAGGGGAAATAATGATATGGCGATTGAGCATTTTTTATCAGCAATTGATCTTGATTTTTATATGCCAAATGCACATTTTTATTTGGGACAAGCCTTATTCAAAAAAGAACTTTATGAGGACGCGACTTCTGCATTCGAGGTTGCTGTAAGACTAAAACCAGGAATGACTAAAGCGCACAAATGGTTACTAGAAATTTATAAAACGAAACTTCGAAATGAGGAAAAGTTAAACTTTACTTTAAATTTCCTTAAAAATAACATTGTTGGTGAGATTACGCTCATTACAGGCATCGATAATTGTGATTGGTCTCTAGTTGAAAGTGTATTGTTGAAGTATAAGATTCCCTTTTGTTTTGATGCATTAACCAGGGATAAGGTAACTAATTTACATATTCGAAATACCTTTTTACATGACTATACAGGTAAGGCAATTCACGTTCCAAATCACTTACTCAGTGCCTTACCGACTAATTTTACTTATCGGGTAATTTATTTGAATTCAGATTTAATGAATCGAAATACAAGATCTGAAAATCAAACCATTCATCTTAATGATTTAGAGAAATATGAGCGGCAACGAGAGAAAATTGAAACGTGGATTTCTTCTCAAGCAGGTTTGAAAGTCTTTTACAGCAATGATTTTTTATCTGAAATTGAACAAGTCGATTTTGAAGAATTTATGAATGAGAATTAGTTTAAATTTATTGTTAACAAGCAGTACAATACAAACTGAAAAAAACGTATATTTACTCCGATTTTAATTTTAGCCATGAAAGAAACTAGAAAAGACTCGAAATTAGGTAATTATGTTGCGCTTGCAAGTGCAGTTATTGCTTCTAATTCCCTTAATTCACAAGTTATTTATACCGATATTCCGGATGTAACGATTGATTCGACAAGTGCACCATTTTTAATTGACTTTGACAACAATGCTGTGCCAGAGATCACTTTGGCCGTGCAGCGAGTTGATGGAACAAATACTTATCAAGGAATCCCCCTTACATATGAAGGTGCATTGGCTGTTGGAGTTCTTGGTTCTAACGTTGCTTTGGCTGGTGCGATTGGCAGTGGATCAGGCAGTTCTTCTTATAGTTTTCAAATTTCGGCATTAAATGATGGAGATCCGATTTCAGCTAATCAAGCTTTTGGTTCTTCGAGTTACAATGTATTAGCAGGTGATATTCTTGTTGATGCTGGTTTTGCAGGAACATTTCCGTATCAATTCGGACCATTTTTAGATGCTACAGACAAATTCTTAGGAGCTAGTTTCTTAATAAATGGTGAAGTTCATTATGGTTGGGTTCGGTTAAGTGTTGCAGCTAATGCTTCTACAATTACGATTAAAGATTATGCATACAATGATTGTTCGAATGGGACGATTAATGCTGGTCAAACATCCATTACATTGGACCCAATGTCTGCAACATCGAATTTGACTTGTAATAATATTGATTTGACAATTCAGGGAGGAAATGGTACAATTTCTTTTGACTGGAGTAATGATGGAACTGGTGATTTTGACGATAATGAGGATGCTGTAATTGCGACATCGGGAGTTGTTGATGTGATTTTTAAAGATGAACAATGTCAATCAGATACATTATCTTTTACGATTGACGCATCAAGTGCTCCTCAAATCACTCTTAATCCTTCCTCTGTTACTAACATTCTATGTAATGGTGATGGTGGAAATCTAAATTTAGATGTTACGCTTAATGGTGGAGCAACTACGCCGACATTTACTTGGAACACAGGTCAGGCTACTGAGGATATTTCAAACCTTTCGGGTGGTGATTATTCCGTTAGTTTAACTGATGAAAACGGCTGTTCTGCCGAGGCGTCGTATACCATTACTGAACCAGATGCATTGGTTGGAACCTATACAACCACGAATGAAATCACAGGAAACGATGGTACAATTGATGTTACTGTTGATGGTGGTGTTGGACCATATTCATATTCTTGGACTCCGAATTTAGGGTCAACTCAAGATCTTTCGAATCTTCCTGCAGGAAACTACTCATTAACAATAACAGATGCGAATGGATGTACTGAAGTGCTGAACATAACAGTTAGCTCCTCAGTAGGAATAGAGGAACTAACCGAAGAACAAATTGAAATTTATCCAAACCCAAGTAATGGGCAGTTTAAAATAAATGCGAATGGGCTTCCGGTAAGTTCGGTTGATCTTTACAATATGAATGGAAGTTTAGTGCGATCTTTTGAATTGAATGGAGCTGATTCTGAATTGATCATGAACGCTGAAAAAGGAATCTATTTGATGAAAATTAACATCGGTAACAACATTGTTACTAAACGAATTATCTTGAATTAATTTGTTCATTCAACAATCATATTTTAGAAAAGGCTATCTTTAAAGGTAGCCTTTTCTTATTAACGATTTAATATGCGATATTTTTGCTTTTTATTATTTGTTTCTACCTTTTTAAATGGTGGTTTTAGTCAATTAATTATCAACGAGGGGTGCAATAAAAATTATCTTTCAATACAAGATGAAGATGGTGATCTAGAGGATTGGGTTGAATTATATAATTCTGGATCAACACCATTAAATTTATATAACTATGCGCTTTCTGACAGCCCTTCGGAGCCTCTAAAATGGAAATTTTCGGATTATATTTTGGATCCTGGTCAACATGAGGTGATTTTTTGTAGTGCAAAAAATCGCTATTTTGGAGGAGGTTTCGATTTTTGTTTAAATCAACAAAATTTCACACCTACAAATGGTTGGAATACGCATAATTTAACTTCACCTTTCATATGGGATGGCGTATCAAATATAATTCTTAACATTTGTTCCTATAATAATACAGGTTATACTGAAAACTCAATTTTTTATCAAACAGCAACAACTTTTCCTTCAACCTTAGTTTCTTTTGTGGACGGAAGTCCAGCGGCATGTTCAGCAATTGTAGGTCAAGTTTATAATCAACGTCCGAATATTCGATTCAATGGATTTCAAATCGGTTTTGATGGTATTCTGAACAATACAACCGATTATCCTGCACCTTATGGAAATTGGTATTGGGGAGCTCGACATCAAATTATCTTTTTGGCAAGCGAATTAACTGCTGCAGGCTTATCTCCAGGACCGATAAACAACATTGCTTTTAACGTTGCATCAACAAATGGGGAATTTTACAATTACCTTGATTTTTCTTTAAGAGCAACTGACTCAACTGAAATCTCAACTCAATTTATGCCTTTGGATGGATCTAAATTTCATACGAACTTTAAGTTGGATGGAAATGGGGAGAATGTTTATCTTTTCTCACCAGATCAAACTTTAATTAGTCAGTTACGAGTTGAATCTCCTCAGAAAGATATTTCATGCGGACACAGTCCTGATGCTTCTGGTATTATCAAATGGATGAGCCCCACACCAAATTCAACGAATCAGACATCTCAAGTTTTTACGGATACACTAATCCAACCGACTTTTTCGGTTCAAACTGGAATTTATTCTTCCTCTTTTACTTTGTCGATTTCGAATCCGAATTTGCAGACAATTCCGAATAAATTGGTTTATACTTTGGATGGTTCAACTCCTACGTTTAATTCAACTCCGTATTCTCAACCGATAACAATTTCAAATAAAAAGGTAGTCCGGGCGGCCGTTTTCCCAATTAATCAAAATCAGGGTGTTTTGCCGAGTAAAGATAGAGTTGCTACATATTTGTTTAATATTTCACATTCAACACCAATTTTAATTGTTACAACGGATTATGCTAATTTATATGGTGCAAATGGTATTTTTGATAATTTTAATTCGGATTGGATTAAACCGGCTCATGCAGCCTACCTAGATTCAGTTAATGGTCATCCGCTGCTTTTTGAAACAAAAAGTGCGATTCGGATGGATGGTGGTGCAGGTGGAAGTCGTTCGCATCCGCAACATTCTTTTCGACTTTCATTTAATCATGGCGCACTTGGTGAAAAAGTAATCAATCAACAATTAATTCCAGATCGAAAAGATCGTTTTGAATTTAGCGATATTTACTTGCGAAATGGAAGTAACCAATATTTAACATTACCATATAAGGATGCTTCCCAGGTAAGAATGATGAGCGAAGGGACAAATAATTATTATTCTTCTTTTGAGCCCGTTACAGTTTATATTAATGGTGAGTATTTTGGACTTTACGAATTACGGGAAAAGTTTAATACAGAATATTTCAACATTCACGATAATGCAAAATCCGATTCCTTGGAATTACTATCACTTAGTTATTTCTACAACCTTGTGCTGCGAGCGGTCGAAGGAGATGTAGACAATTTTTACAACTCTTACGATGAGTTTTTATCCATTAACACATTGAATCCAGAATATTTTAATTTGGCTGATAAACTATTTGATTTAAAACATTATAGTGATTATATTATTGCAGAATCATTTATGGGAAATGTTGATTGGCCGGGAAATAATATTAAAATATACCGTTCCGATAAAACAAATTACCGTTGGAGATTCTGTTTAATCGATTTAGAATTATCAATGCAACCGAATGGTTGGACTTCCTGTGTTGATAATCATATACGATATATGTTGGATCAAAATCCTCAAAATCCATATATCAATATTTGGCTGAAAAGCATAAAGAATAATCAATACCTGAGTTATTTCATTAATCGATATGCCGATCTACTTAATACGAGTTATCAAACGGATACATTATTGAAATTTGAGAATCGTTTTTATAATTCCATGATCGAAGAAATGCCAAATGAATTTCAGCGTTGGGGAGATCCGAACAATATTGCGGGGCAAATGCAGACATTCAACGAAAATCATAATATCTTCAGAAGTCAGCTAGCATGCCGTGGAGAAGAAGTTCGGCAAGATCTTTTGAATGAATTTGACTTACAGAAACAAATAGATTTGGAATTAGATATCTTTCCTACAAATTCCGGTTCTGTAAAGCTAAATACCATTGAACCTCAAATTTATCCATGGTCAGGAATTTATTTTGATGGGGTAGCTGTTAAAATGGAGGCAAATGCTAAACCTGGTTACGAATTTTCACATTGGAAACCAAATGCTTTTATTGTTGATACGCTTAATCCTGTTTTTGAGGGAAACATTGATTCACTTGAAATCAATTTCACCGCAGTTTTTAAGGCTTTACCTCCAATAGATGGTAATGAAATTCACTTCTCTTTATATCCAAACCCAGCTACGTCTGAAATCATTCTAAGTCATGACAACAAAACATTATCTAAAGGCTGTGACTATAAAATCGTTGATTTAAATGGACGCGTTTTATTAAGTGGAAAAGTTTTCAATGATTCGCTTCAAACCCCAATTCTGATTGATCAATTAAGTGCTGCTTGTTATTTCTTGCAAATTTCTAAATTCAATGAAAAATTGGAAACAATAAAATTCATCAAAAGATAGAATAAAGAAGGAATTATTCTATTCAAAGAGCTGATCAATCGCCTCATAGGAAGAAAGATTCCCTTCTATCACCTCGTTTTTTAGTTGATTAAACCGTTCTTCATTTTTGAAGTTTTGAAAGAACCGCTCAATTATTTTATCTTTCATAAGATCATTGAGTCGCTTTACCTCTTGATTTTTTCTATTTTCACTGTACCACCCGTTGTTAAAAGCCAAATTAAAATAGGATTCAATTGAATGATGAATTTCATTCAACCCGCTTTCTTGAACACTACTGCAGGTAAATGTTTCAGGAATCCAGTTACTTTCTTTAGCAGGGAAGAGGTGCAAAGCATTTTTATATTGAATTTTTGCTTTTTCGGCTAATTTTTCATTTCCGGAATCGGCTTTTGTGATCACAATTGCATCCGCCATTTCCATGATTCCACGTTTTATTCCTTGCAATTCGTCTCCAGCACCAGCCAACATTAATAATAAGAAAAAGTCGACCATTGAATGAACGATTGTTTCGGATTGACCAACACCTACTGTTTCAATAAGGATAACATCAAATCCAGCAGCCTCACAAAGGATTATAGATTCGAAGGTGTTTTTCGCGACTCCGCCTAAATTGGCGCCAGTTGCGGTAGGACGAATAAAAGCAGCGTCTTGCTGAGAGAGCCACTCCATTCGTGTTTTATCACCAAGAATACTTCCACCAGTAACATTTGAAGAAGGATCGATTGCTAAAACAGCAACTTTGAGCCCTTGTTCAATAAATAATCGACCAAAAGACTCAATGAACGTGCTTTTTCCAACACCAGGAACTCCTGTTATTCCAATTCTCCATGATTTTCTTGAAAGCTTATTGCATTGTTGCAATAATTTCCTTGCTTCGTTACGATCTGCTGAAAGGTTACTTTCGATTAACGTAATTGCAGCGCTCAATGCCTGACGATTGCCCGCTATTAAGGAAGGATGAATATCATCGGCTGTCAGGTGTGACTTCCGTTCTTTTCGTTTCCGAAACCAGTCATTGACAAATTCCTTCTTCGGCATTACAATTGGTTTAGCGCATCAATCGCTTGTTTAATATTATTTCGAATTTCAACAATGTTTGCATCCATCATATAACATGGTGCAGTGATGACGCGATTCAATTTATCAATTAGAATCTCATTAATCGTTCTTTCTTGAGTGATTGCTCCAGTGGAATTAATTCCTTCCATAAAGCCTGAAATAGAATAAGGTGAGGATGCTTGAGAAGAACCGATTGTTAGATTAAGTTCAATTCCCGATCCTTCCAATGCTTTAGCAAGAACAACAGGGCTTACGCACAATGCGATAATCGGTTTTCCAACATTAATCAAGTTCACAATCAAAAGTTTAACATCTGATCGAATCTCTCCTTCTGGCCCGCTGAATGCCCATGTCGTGAAATTCTTAGCGCTACCGAATCCTCCGGGAATAACAAGTGCGTCAATATCAGCAGGTGTGACGTTTGAAATCTCGGTAATCGCACCACGCGCAATGCGTGCCGCTTCAACCATCATATTTCGAGATTCAGGCATCTCTTCGCCATTAAGGTGATTTACAACGTGATGTTGTTTATCATCTATGGAAATACAAATTGCTTCATGACCTTGCTCAGCAATTGCTAAAAGTGTTAAAACTGACTCCTGAATTTCTGCTCCGTCATATACACCGCATCCGGATAATAAAACTCCAATTTTCATAATTTTGATATTACAATTTGGAAAAACTTATTTATTGCTTACCTTGACTAAATTTAAATAAATTTCTTCATACATCGGAAGAATGATGTCTAAACTAAACGCGCTCGATTGTTTTCTTGCATTTAATTTAAAATTGTTAAGGTTTTCTGGTTTTAGAATATCCAATGAATTTTTGGCCATATCGTCAACATCTCCAACATTTGAAAGAAATCCAGAAATCCCATGAATATTAACTTCAGGTATACCACCTGTATTAGAGGAAACGACAGGGACTCCAACTGCCATCGCCTCGAGTGCTGCAAGTCCGAAACTTTCCGTTTCTGAAGGAAGAAGGAAAACATCTGCAATTTCTAATACATGAGATGTATCACGCACCTTTCCAAGGAAAATCACACGATCGCATAAGTTTAACTCCCTACAAATCCGCTCGCAATTATAACGTTCTGGTCCATCGCCAACTAAAATCAATTTTGAAGGTTTCTCGGCGTTCACTTTGGCAAATACACGAAGCACATCATCTACGCGTTTCACTTTTCGAAAGTTGGATACATGACAAAGGATGTATTCTCCATCACATGCATATTTTCTTCGCATGTGTTCTGTAAAATCACGATTACGTTCCATCGGTACTACAAAATTTGGAATGACTGTGATTTCTCGTGTTACGCCAAAATGTTCGTATGTTGAGTTTTTTAAGCTTTCCGAAACTGCGGTTACTGCATCTGATTGGTTAATACAAAAGGTAATTACTGGCTCGAAAGATGGATCACGTCCAACCAAGGTAATATCCGTCCCATGCAGAGTTGTTACGAACGGTATGTTTATTCCTTGGCTTTTTAAAATTTGTTGAGCCATAAAAGCTGCCGAAGCATGTGGAATGGCATAATGTACGTGAAGAATATCTAACTTTTCATATTTAACAACATCAACCATTTTACTTGCAAGTTGCGTTTCATAGGGTTGATATTCGAAAAGTGGATAATCAGTAATTGAAACTTCATGATAATAAATATTCTCACGAAATGAACCTAATCGAACTGGCTGTGAATATGTAATAAAATGAACCTCATGACCTTTGGCTGCCAATGCTTTTCCTAATTCAGTTCCAACAACACCGCTTCCTCCAAAGGTTGGATAGAGTACCATTCCAATTTTCATATTCTTGTCTTAATTAATTTGTTTTTTCACCTAGCGGAAAGAAGAAGGTAATGCGATAAATAATAGGTAGTATTCGAACAATTTGTCCGAATTCATTTTTTACTTTGAAATTATAACTACTTCTAAATGGACTATTTTCTGCATTTACAACATCGTAAAAAATTCCGGCAGACATTCGTATTCGTTCGTGTAATTTTAAATGAACTCCTCCACCAATCAAAATAATAGGTGCCCATTTTTTTGTGTTTTGCTGAAAAGATACAAAGTTGAACGGGCTTCTAAGCATCTGCATTTCTGTTCCAAGGAACAATTTTTCTTGAATTCGATAATGCGCAAAAAGTCCCCCACCGTAGATATTAAAACTTTGATTTACGCCAAAGTTGTTTGTCCAGGTTCTTTGTAAGCGAAAGGAAGGACCAACTATGAAATTTTTATCGACTAAATATCCATATTTAATTTCACCACCAAAAGCTCCTCCGAGATTTGAAAAACCTCCATATAATTCCGCACCAATTTCTGATTTATAATAGCCTTTTTGTTGTGCTTCCAAACAGTAATTGAAAGAAAGAAACATCGAAAGAATTACAATACTTTTCATTGTACAAATATAAATTCTTTTAACCAAAGCCGATTGTTCTTTTTATCTTTGCAAAAAGATTTGAATGCAATTATTAGATGGTAAGGCAACGGCGATGCAAATTCGTGAAGAATTAGCACAAGCTGTAAAACAGAGAAAACAAGATGGTAAAAAGATCCCTCATTTAGCTGCAATTTTGGTAGGAAATGATGGTGGTTCAATTACTTATGTAAACGCGAAAGTTAAGGCTTGTGAAGAAATTGGTTTTGAAAGTACTTTAATTCGTTATGATGATTCTGTTCCAGAGGAAATCTTACTTGGAAAAGTTCATTCACTTAACGAAGATAAAAGTATTGATGGTTTTATTGTTCAATTACCACTTCCTGCCCATATTGATGAGTTGAAAATTACGCAAGCGATTGACCCCAAGAAAGATGTAGATGGATTTCATCCAACAAATTTGGGGAATATGATTTTAAATATTCCTGGTTTTGTTTCTGCCACGCCAGCTGGAATTGTAGAGTTAATAGCCCGCAATGGCATTGATACAGAAGGTAAGAATTGTGTTATAATTGGCCGAAGTAATATAGTAGGTACACCACTTTCAATTTTGTTAGGAAGAAATGCTAATCCAGGAAATTGCACAGTAACACTCGCTCATTCGAAAACAGAGAATCTAGCTGAAATTTGTTCCAAAGCTGACATTTTGATTGCTGCAATCGGTCAACCTGGTTTTGTAACCGCAGAGATGGTAAAAGAGGGAGCAGTCGTGATTGATGTTGGAACCACACGTGTTGATGATGCTTCAAAACCAAAGGGATGGAAATTGGTTGGTGATGTCAATTTTGAAGAAGTTGCTCCAAAAACAAGTTTTATTTCACCTGTGCCAGGTGGGGTAGGACCCATGACTATTGCGTCATTGATGATGAATACATTAAAAGCAATGGAACTTAAAGGGAAATAAGTGGAAGAGTTTAAAATTGAAGGTGATTACATCGAATTGATGGCTTTACTCAAAGCCCTTGGAATTGCAGAAACCGGTGGTCATGCCAAACACATTGTAGATGCTGGGGAAGTAATTCGGAATGGTCAAATAGAGAGTCGTCGAAGAGCTAAAATTATTCCAGGGGATCAAATTCAAATTCAAGATATTGCAATCAATTTGAAGTAAATTACTTCAAATACCTAAAATCCTGACCGCTTTTGATCGTTTTAAGTGTTTCGAAAATCAATCGAATGCAATTTTCCACATCTTCTTTTTGTACCATTTCTACTGTCGTATGCATGTAACGCAACGGTAAAGAAATCAAAGCACTTGTTACACCTTCATTTGAATAAGCGAATGCATCGGTGTCCGTTCCAGTTGAACGAGAAACTGCCGCTCGTTGAAAAGGAATTTTATTTTTTTCTGCCGTTTTTATGATTTGCTTCAAGAAATTATTTTGAACAGCTGGTCCATAGGTCAATACTGGTCCTTTTCCGGATTGTTGGTCGCCATTTTCAATTTTATCGACCATTGGGGTTGCCGTATCGTGACAAACATCTGTAATCAATGCAACGTTCGGTTTAATACGATGTGCAATCATTTCAGCACCACGCAAGCCAATCTCTTCCTGAACAGCGTTAACGATATAAAGAGAAAAAGGCAATTTCGTTTTTGATTCTTTGAGCAAGCGAGCAACCTCAGCAATCATAAATCCTCCAACACGGTTATCTAGAGCTCGACCAACATATTTATTCTTGTTAAGAATCATGAATTCATCTTCAAAAGTTGCAACACATCCGACGTGCACGCCCAAAGCTTCGACTTCATCTTTGGAGGAGCAACCGCAATCAAGGAATATGTTTTTCATACTTGGCGTATCTTCCTTTGCATGACGCATGTGTATCGCAGGCCACCCAAAAACAGCTTTAACAATTCCTTTATCTGTATGTATATTAACTCTTTTCGAAGGTGCTATCATGTGATCAGAACCCCCATTACGACGCAGATAAATGAACCCATCCTTGGTAATATAATGAACAAACCAAGAAATTTCATCAGCGTGAGCTTCAATTACAACTTTGTAATCCATTCCGGGATTGATAATGCCAGCAACAGAGCCATAATTATCTGAAAAATAATCATCGATGTATGGTTTTACATATTCCAACCAAAGTTTCTGTCCTTCTGATTCAAATCCAGTAGGACTCGGATTATTCAAATAATTTTCTAAGAACTTTTCTGATTTGGCAGTGATAACTTTCTTCATCGAACCTTAATTATTTCATTAATGTGACATTTCCTTTAATTACTTCGTTCAAACCTCCAACACAAGTAATATCTAAATAGTAATCATAAACATCGGGATCTAATTTTTTACCACGAAACGTTCCGTCCCACCCTATATTTTTATCCGTGCTTTCAAAAACCATTTCTCCCCATCGGTCAAAAATTCTGAAAATCATTTTTTCAATATTATGTCCTCTTAGGAACAAAACATCATTGAAATTATCACCATTCGGTGTAAATGCATTGGGAATAAATAAATATTCACCACTACAAATTAATTGGAAAACTTTTACCTCTACTGTATCGGTTTTCGAACAAATACCATCAGAAACTGTGAGCGTATAAACAGTTGTTTCTTCAACAGTTGCATTGGTTGTTTGGGCATTTGGTGAGGTAAGTGTTTCAGCTGGCGTCCAACTGTATGAACTCAAACCGTTTGGTAATCCAGAAAGCACGACAACCGTTCCAGGTGAAACATTGTATTGTGATGCGGAGGCAACAACTGAAATTGGGTCAATGAACGAAACATTTACAAAAATTGAATCCTCTATAAAACACCCATTAGAAGAGGTTGCTGATAAATAAACATATTGAGAGGTCGATGGATTAACCTGAATTTGATTCGTATTTCCAGGATTAACAATAATCGCACTTGGCGACCAATTGTAATTAAAGGTAATTAAAGGATTAGCATTAAGTGCAGTAACAGTTGCGGTTTCTCCAATACAAATTGAATTCGAAAGGCTAAGTGAAAGGTCGGCACTAACAAATTGTACTAGAATGCTATCAATTTGATAACAATTTCCGTTAGATGCTTTTAAATAGTAATAACCTGGTTGAGGGTCATTTACCAATAATGTTGATTGAGATAAATCAGAATTTAAGGTATCAGAAAAAGTTGAATTACTTGACCAAATAAACTCATTCGGATTACCTGAGAAAGTTGGATCAAATGTAATTGGAACAGAAACGCACAAAGCGATAGTATCATTTTGTGTTATAGAAACATCAGGAACTACTGTTATCATGGCGAATGCCGTATCTGAGAATGAACAAATAGATTCGTAAATGATTAAACTTACCTCATATGAGCCAGGAGTGTTGTATGTATTACTTGGATTTATGTTTGTGGAATCCAATATCCCATTTCCGAAATTCCAGAGATAGTCAGATGTTTGACTCGAATTAAATGTGAAATTTACATTGATTGGAGCACACCCAATTGTGTCATCTAATGCAAAACTTGCATTCGGAATGGTAATGAAATCAACTTGAATACTATCATTGACTGTACAACCATTGTTCGTAATTTGAAGGTGAAATAAATTGGAAGTACTAACCACTATATCTGTTGCATTATTTGAATTTAAAGTGTCTGAAAAACTTGTGTTGCTCGACCAGATATATTGATATCCAGTTATGGCAGTTCCTGCTGATAGACTAGTTGAAGTTTGATTACAAACGACTTGTGAATCGGCAATGTTAATTTGTGGATATTCATAAACTACAATATTAAAATAAGCTGTATCGAAAACAGGACATGCAGTATCCGCTAAAATTAACTCGACTTGATAGGATCCTGGAGTAGAATAAAGTATTGTAGGTTCGAAGTTTACAGAATCTAAAACTCCATTTCCAAAATTCCACAAAAACTCATTTGTTTGCGAAGAGGTATTATCGAATGTGACTGTAAGTGGCGAACATCCTGCTGGGGAACTAGGAACAAAACTTACTTGCGGTGGAGCATTGAAAGTAATAGTCGTACTGTCTGTTTTAGAGCAGAAACCATTAGAAGCAGATACATAATAAGTTCCATCTGTTGTCACTATTATATCTGGATCACTGCTATTGTCATTCAACGGATTTGAAAAATCGGAATTTGCAGACCAAATTATGGAATTAGCTGTTCCGAAAGTTTCTGCAACCATTGTGTATGGATCATTGTTGCAAACAAAAATTGGGGAAAGCGTATATAAATTAATAGTATCAAAAACATTAATCGTTACCAAAGCTGTATCTGGAATTAAACAAACACTATCACTTACAATTAATGAAACCGAAAATGAACCTGGTGTATTAAAAATATGAGTTGAATCATTTATTATAGTTCCGCTACTTCCATCTGAATAGTTCCAAATTACAGAGTCTTCATTTTGAGATAGATTTGAAAAATTAACCGTCAATGGCAAACAGCCTGCTGTTATGTCAGGTAATAAAGAGGCGGCTGCAGGAGGGACAAATTGAACAATGACCGTATCCCTTTTTGAACAAAATCCATTTCCAGCTTGAACGTAATAAGTTCCTCCTTGATTTGGCTGTATCACAATCGTAGAGTCACTTGGAATATTTAATGGATTCGTTAGGTTTGAATTAGTTGACCAAATAAAATTAGTTGCTGTACCATAGGTAGTTGCGGATAATTCAAGCGGCTGATTATTGCACCCTAAAAAAGGTGAAGGTAAATCCAATCGTATAGAATCAAAAACGTTAATTGTAATGGTCGCTGTATCCGTTAATAGACATATGCTGTCTGTTACGTATAAATTAACGGTATAGGTACCAGCCTCTGTATAGGTGATAACAGGGTTGAATGTTGTAGAATCCAAATTTCCATCTCCAAAATTCCACAAATACGTATCATCATCTGTTGAGAAATTATCAAAGGTTACAGTAAAATTATTACAGCCTTGTGTTTGATCGACGGTAAAATCTGCAACAGGAATAAGTCCAGTACTGAATTTAAAAATAATGTTGTTACAGTTGCTACTTTCATTTGTTGCTGACCAGGCTCCTAAGGAAGTTGGGAAATCGCTAAATCCACCGCACCCACCGCATACAGATTGATAAATTACTCCGTTTTTGTCAAAACGCGATGTTCCACCATCCACATGTTCATCTGCCTGATTTCCTCCGATGTATGAACCATAGAGTTGTGAATTAAAGTTACCTTTTAGAACAAATAGATAAAAATCGAATCCATCTGGCGGGGTGAATTGAAAAGCATCACTTGTTACCGGCATTCCACTTAGGGGAGTTGATTGTAGGATGTTTGCACCCCAACCAGATACATAAATATTTCCACAATTGTCTACAAGGAAAGCAGCTGGTGAAATATGTATTGCCGTTGAACCATTTCCAAATCGAGTGGAGTTTAGCACAGTCGTTAAGGTAGGATTGAATTTTACAATAAAATTGCTACTATTTCCATTGAAAAAAGCCGCATTTGTTACAGGCATATATCCATTTCCAGCAGAACCTACGCTTTGGCCTAGAACAAAAATATTGTCTAATCGATCAATTTCCACGAAAAATACTTGGTCGTATCCTCCTTTTCCTACGTATGTCTTTGCCAAAATAGAACTTCCTGAAGGGGGTAATTTCACAACAAACCCATCTGCAGTTCCACCACCATAATTAGGTTGCCATACGCCAGCAGTTCCTGTTAAATTTGTTGACGCAGTTCCTCCTGCAAAAACAACGTTTTGTGCATTGTCAACCTTCACAGAATAACATGCGTCGCGATTTGTTCCTCCATAGTAAGATGAGAAGAGGAGGTTCGAGAAATTTGAATTTAATTTGAAAATAACACCGTCTTGAACCCCGCCGAATGTTCCTTGAACTGCAGCAACAACTGGAAAATTAGTCGAGCGGGTACATGAAGCGACAAGAATGTTGTTATTGGCATCAAGCATAATTTCACCTCTTGATTGGTCTCCATAATTTGAATTCAATCCACTGTAGTCTGTGGTTTGATCATATGGTAGAAACCCTTGGTCATAATTTACTCCATCGTTCGATGAACCGCCAACATAAGTTGAACCCATTAAATTGTGACCATTAGCGCTTAATTTGGCAACATAAATATCTGTCCCCAAATTCTGGAAATAAACTCCATTGTAGTAAAAATTTGTGTTGTAAGTTGTATTTCCACCATTAAATCCAGTATCAAAAGCTCCTGATGTCGTTGGAAAGTCAGAACTAGAAGTTGCTCCAAAAAAATACAGATTATCTTGCGCATCACAAATCATACTGTGAACGGTTTCTGTTCCTTGATTGTTATTTCCACCCCCGACGAAAGTTCCCCAAATCATCTGGGTTCCGTCTGCACTGTACTTCGAGATAAAAACATCAGTTATTCCGTATGAAGCGTTCAAAACTGTAAAATTGGAATTAATGTCATACGCCAATGGATCTGGATTTGGATAGTCATTTCCATAAACTGTACCGCCTGAATAAGCTGTCCCATCGTTGCCATAAGTAGCTGTCATACCGAAATTATCGGAATTTGCTCCAACGTAGGTTGCAAATACAAGCACGGGGTCTATTACTAAAATGTGATTTTCATCGTATTTCCCTATATCAAAAGTTAAATTGTCTCCATCTAATTGGAATTTACACTTCACTTTTACTTCTTTTCCATCGATAATTTGATACGCAAATGGTTTTTGCTCAATAATCTTACCTAAATCCGTATCTAAAATAAGGTTTCCTTTTGAGTCAATTGAAATGGATTTGTGACCAGCATAATTTAGTTGAATGAGGTTTGGATTAATGTTTGGCTGAACAAAAAATTCATATTTCACTTCATTTGAGTGACCAGATACTTTCATGTCAATACCATTGTAGAAATTTCTCAATATGGCTTCATCATAGCCATGAACATCCGATGCCCATTTGCTTGAATCCTTTCCTTTGAAATAGTTGAAATAATATTTACTTGGATTAATTTTTTGGATTTCATCGACCTTGTTCGACCCAACAAAATTTAAATGAACTAGCGTTTCTCGAATTATTTCACTTTTAAAATTCGTGTCTTTAGCGGCATGGGCTCTGTGCATCGCTGAATAATCTTGCAAATGAAAAATCATTTTCTGTTGCTGAACCCAAAGTTTACCACCATCCATTTTTGTTTGAAACAAAACACCAAGTGGCCATTGACCTTTATTTTCAATTAGTTTCTTACCTTTCTCACTATCGTGAGTGTGATTATGAACTTTTTTGACAGAATTTTGCGCTAAACCAATTGATGAAAAAATAATGGAGCAAACTAAAAATAACGTTCGAAATAAGGGCATTACTTTAATTTTTCGACTAAGTTAAGGAATTTTAGTGGTTGGTTAAAATCAATTTCATTTGTATTTTAATTATATAACTAATTTAGAAGCCAAATCAAAAAAATGAATCGCATTTCTAAGTTATTTGGGATAAAATATCCGCTAATTCAAGCAGGAATGATTTGGTGTTCGGGATGGGAATTAGCAGCTGCTGTATCTAATTCTGGTGGATTGGGAATTATTGGTTCTGGGTCGATGTATCCAGAAATTTTGGATGAACAGATAAAAAAATGTTTGGAGGCCACAAATAAACCATTTGCGGTAAATCTTCCGATGCTTTATCCTGATATAGACAAACATGTTGAAACAATAATTAAACACAAAGTTCCAATTGTTTTTACATCGGCAGGTAACCCAAAAACCTGGACAAAGTACCTTCAAGATCATGGTATAAAAGTCGTACATGTTGTTTCTAGTTTGAAATTCGCTTTAAAAGCCCAAGAAGCAGGTGTAGATGCGGTTGTTGCTGAAGGTTTTGAAGCTGGTGGACACAATGGAAGAGATGAAACAACAACGTTATGTTTGATACCCAAAATTGCAAAAGAGATAAGTATTCCGCTTATTGCTGCCGGAGGGATAGCTTCAGGTAGAGCTATGCTTGCAGCGTTGAACTTAGGTGCCGATGGCGTTCAAATTGGCAGTCGATTTGTTGCGACATTTGAGTCAAGTGCTCATGAAAATTTTAAAAATAAAATTGTAAATTTACCTGAAGGAGAAACTATTTTAACATTGAAAGAGCTTACTCCGGTTCGGTTAGTTAAGAATGAATTCTATAAAAAGGTTGAAGCTGCATATGAAGCGAATGCAAATGAGCAGGATTTAAAGCAATTACTTGGGCGTGGACGTGCAAAAAAAGGAATGTTTGAAGGTGACCTCGTTGAAGGTGAATTAGAAATAGGTCAAGTAGCTTCGCAAATTCAAAATATTATTTCTGCTCAAGAAGTTGTTCAAGAAATTATTGATGAATTTCATCTGGCCTTAAAAGAGCAGAATGCTAACAAATTTCAATTTTAATGATACAATTTGAACGATTTGAATTAGAGAATGGATTAAAAGTACTTTTTCATAAAGACACAACTACACCAATGGCAGTAGTAAATGTGCTCTATGATGTTGGTGCAAGGGATGAGTCGGAGGAACAAACTGGTTTTGCTCATTTATTTGAGCATTTGATGTTTGGAGGCTCTGTCAACATTCCTGATTTTGACTCGGCCCTGCAGCGAGCTGGTGGAGAAAATAATGCATTTACTTCAAATGACATTACTAATTATTACGATGTGGTTCCGGCAAATAATCTTGATACTGCGCTATGGTTGGAAAGTGATCGAATGTTGTCTTTAGCTTTCACGGAAAAAAGTTTAGAAGTACAGCGTCAAGTGGTGGTCGAGGAGTTTAAACAGCGTTATCTTAACCAACCTTATGGGGATGTTTGGCTTTTGCTTAGACCTTTAGCCTACAAAGTCCATCCATATAAATGGGCAACAATTGGAAAGGAGATAAGTCACATTGAAAATGCAACAATGGAAGATGTTCGATCCTTTTTCAAACGGTTTTATTGTCCGTCAAATGCCATTCTTTGTGTAGCAGGTAATTTTGATCTTGATTTTGTTAAGCAACGCGTTTCATATTGGTTTGAATCAATTCCATCAGCCAAAAAACCGCCAAGAATTTTGCCTAGTGAGCCCATCCAGAATGAATTTAGGGAACTTCAAGTTGAGCGCTCTGTTCCTTCAGATGCTTTTTATTACGCATTTAAAATGGGGGAGCGAAAAAGTGAAATGTATTATGTAGCTGATTTGCTCAGCGATGCTTTAGGTAGAGAAAAGTCATCTCGGTTATACCTTACTCTGAAGAAGGAAAAACAGCTGGTTTCGGAAATCACATGTTACATTCTTGGCTCATTGGATGAAGGTTTATTGGTAATTACGGGTAAATTGAATGAAGGAGTTGATTTTGAAAAGTTAGACAACGAACTTTGGACCTGCCTTAAACAAATTACGAATACAGAAATCGATGACTCGGAACTTGATCGGTTGAAAATAAAAGTAAGAACCGCCAAGGAATTTCAAGAACAAGGTATTTTAAATAGAGCAATGAATTTATGTTATTTTGAACTACTTGGTGATGCCAATGGAGTAAATGAAGAAAAATACATTTACCAAGCGATTACCTCCAAAATGCTAAGAGATACTGCAAAACATATTTTGCGAAAAGAGAATTGTTCACTTTTAAAAATTAAATCCAAAAGAGATGCTTGATAGAACTTTAGCGCCTGATGTTAATGAAATTCAAGAAGTAAAATTTGTTTACCCCACTTCCATTGAATTAAATGAACATGTATCACTTTTTTGGATGAAAGATGTTCCCAATGAAACGTCGAGAATTGATTTTTACTTTGATGCAGGAACAATCCGGGCGAAAAGTCTTATATCTTCTTTAACAGCTGGACTTATTTTTTCGGGGACCCAAAGCAAAGATTCTACAACATTTCATAATCTTCTTGACGACGCAGGTGCATATTATGATGCAGGGGTAAGTCATGAAAACGCAGTAGTTTCCTTTTATTCACTTAATGATCAACTTCTTTCGATTTTTAAGATTTTCGAGGAGGCAATGAACAATGTGATTTTTCCACAGGCTGAAATTGATGAGATTTTGAATGAACGAAAACAGAAGTTTTTGGTGAGTTTAGAAAAAGTCGGGGTAATATCTCAAAGGGAATTTCAGAAATTGATTTTCCAGAATAGCGATTATGCAAGGCATGCCAATTTGGAGGATTTTGATCGCGTAAGTCGAGCTGAAATAATTGATTTTTTTGAACAATTCTATCGAAATGGATTGACAAAAATAGTTGTAGTAGGTTCAATAGAATCAAATGCAATGGAATACATTGTAAATCAATCTAAAAAATGGTGTATTCAAAATAAACCAAAATTCGAAACGAAATTTTCAAATAAGCCGATTAAGTTAAACGTGGAAAAACAGGATGCGTTGCAGTCAGCTGTCCGAATTGGTAAAATATTGTTCAATAAAAATCACGAAGATTATATTTCATTTTCGATTCTGAACACAATTCTTGGCGATTATTTTGGAAGTAGACTTATGAAAAATATCCGAGAGGACAAGGGTTATACATACGGAATAGGCTCTTATGTTAGTGAATTGAATAACACGGGTTATCTTATCATTGCAACTGAAGTGGGCAAGGATTTTCGTGACAATACAATTGATGAGGTAAGAAAAGAAATCGAAAAGCTTCAAACTGAATTGGTGGAAGAAGCTGAATTAGATCTAGTTCGTAATTATTTGTTAGGACAAATTCTGAAAAGTGCCGATGGACCTTACGCTATGACAGATTTGTTCATTGGAGTTTCCCATTACAATTTAACTTTAGAATTTTATAACAAATATATCCAAAAGGTTCAGACAATTACACCATTGGAAATCCGTGATTTAGCAATTAAACATTTGAATTGGGACTCTTTTAGTATTGTTACGGCCGGCTAGCAACTTTCTTTCATGAATCTCGTTATAATACGTAGTATTAAGTTACGTTATACATCAGTGACGAGATTATTTGTTTTTATCTTTTTTCTTTTAAGTACCATGGATCTATTTGGTTCTCATGGTATGGGTGGTGAAATTACATATAAATGTGTTGGAGGTAATTCCTTTGTTTTTGAACTTGTTTTCTATCGCGACTGCAATGGAGCAGAAGTTAACACGATATCTGAAAATTTAAGAGTTTGGAATCATCCCAGTGTCACAAATATTGATTTAACATACATATCTAGACAAGATATTTCACCTATTTGCACCGAAGTTACAGGCGGTCCAACGGCGCTTTTATGTGGCTTAGGGAGTGCAGGCGGAAATGGCGTAGGAGCAATTGAAAAAATACTTTATCGTTCTTCACCTGTCGTGCTAAATGGAGTTCCACCTCCACAAGGTTGGGTCTTTACATTTGAAAATTTTTCAAGAAGTTCTTCGCTCACAAACATTGATAACCCAACAAATTATGGTATTACATTGGCAGCCAAAATGTACGCAATACCGGGATCTAATGGAACGGGTTGTAACGATTCTTCTCCTGTTTTTCTTCAGGCTCCATACTTTGTTAGCTGTTCAGGTACCCCATATATTTACAACATGAATGCCGTAGATCCAGATTTGGACTCTGTTCATTTTGAACTTGGAATTCCTTATGACCGTTTCCCTACTGGTATTTATGACCCACCAAATAATCCAATTCCAGTGCCTTTTGAAGTTGGTTTTTCATATGATAGTCCAACCCCAGGAGTTTTATTGAATTCGAGTAATATTCCAGCAAGTGTTAATCCATTCAATGGTGAATTAACTTTTACGAGCTATTCAACGGGAAATTATGTGGTTAAAATTTCAGTAAAATCTTACCGTCAAGGTGTGCTTATTTCGGAAGTTGAACGTGAAATGCAATTGGTTGTTCTTGCTTGTAATCCCGTTAATGAAGCTCCAGTTATTGATCCTCCATTTGCAGGGAATTCTTTTGAAACTACCGTAAATGGAGGCGATTTAGTTACTTTTACATTAAATGCTGAGGATTTTGGTACGCTGCAAGATGGTTCCAATCAAACCTTATTTCTTACGGCATCGGGACCAATGTTTGGGGCAAATTTAACATCCTCAACTGGTTGCGACATTGAACCCTGTGCTACCTTAAACAGCGCTGCTCCGATAACTGCGCAGCAAACTGTTTCGACAACCTTTTCTTGGCAAACTACCTGCGATCATTTAGTAAATCAATATGGAATTGTAGCTGATATGTTGAGTTATAATTTTGTTTTCAAAGTTCAGGATGACTATTGTCCTGTTCCTAAGGTAACCTATGCAACGGTAACAATTCATGTCGTTAATCCGGGTATAATTCCGTCAACTCAAATCAAATGTATTCAAACCGATCCAATTACGAATGATCTAACAATTCAATGGAATCCGGTAACTGACCCGCAAGGAACTTTTGTATCCTATCAAGTAAACTCCATTCAAGCTGGCGTGATTTCTACGATAACAGATATTAATCAAACTTCCTTTGTCGTTCCAGCTGTCAATGCAGAAAATGAATTTTTTATTTCAGTTCAATCAGGCTGTGATGGTAATGTTCTTAAAAATAGTGATACGATTTCCAATATCTTTCTTTCTGTCACGAATCCAATGAATGGAACAGCTTTGTTACAATGGAATAAACCTTCTAATCAGTCAATTAATAACATGGGTTCTCATTATCGAATTTTTCGAGAGTATCCTTTGGGTAGTTTTTCATTGATTGATAGTGTGCCCTTCAACACGACCAATTACAAAGATACCATAGATATTTGCAGTGCCTATCTTTCATATCGCATTGTTTTAGAAGGAGACGGATGTCAGCATACATCAAACCTTGTTGGAGATGATTTTGAAGATATGTTAACTCCAGCAATTCCTGTGATCCTTTCTGCAGGCGTGGATACAACGAACAACAATATATTATTGACATGGAATCAGAATAGTCAGCCAGACACCTATGGTTACGTTATTTACACGTTCGATCCAAACGGAATTTTATACGAGTTAGACACGGTTTGGGGTATAACAAATACGAGCTATTCGTATCTTGAAAATTTAGAAAATGGACCTTTTTCCTATTCTGTAGCTGCTTTTGATTCATGTTTCACAACCTCTATTCCGGTTACTTTCCAGACATCAGCCAAAGGTTCAATAAATACAACTATGGTTTCTTCTTCTGAAGTTTATATGTGCGAACGCCAGGCGAAAATAAATTGGACTAAGTACATTGGACAATCCCCAACAGCTTACCAAGTTTGGGCTAAAAACAATGGAACATGGTCAGTTTTAGGAACAACTACAGATACTTCGTTAATTGTTTCTGTTGAACAAGGTCAATCATATTGCATTTATGTTGAGTCGATCTTCCCATCAGGAGAGAGTGCTTTCTCAAGTCCAACATGTTTTGTTGTTCCAAATCCAGGAGTTCCTGCGTATCACTATTTTAAACTTGCAACAGTTAACAATGAAAAAATAGAATTATATGATTACATAGATGCCTCTGTTGGAATTTCTAAAATTATTTATGAGCGAAAGGATTTCAATGGTGATTTTGAGGAAATTGGAACAAGCGATGTTAATTCCGATGTGGTATCATTTATTGATGGGCAGGTAAATCTAGATTTTCAGCCATGGGAATATCGAACAAAATATATTGATAGTTGCGGTGAAGAAGGAACATATGCGAATAATAACAAAACAATTTATGTTAGCGGAACAACGGATGAATATGAAATGATAAATACAATTCAGTGGACGCCATATTTTGGTTTTGACGGAGGAATAGTTGAATATCATATTTTTAGAGGCATCGACGGGAATTTTGATTCAAATCCAATTGCGATCGTACCAAACTCAACCTTGAGCTACGTGGATGATGTTTCTGCTTTTCAAACAAATGGTTCAATTTGTTATCGTGTTGAAGCCAGAGAGGGGTTAAATACTTACAATTTCGCTGAAACGAGTCGTTCAAATGACTTTTGTATAAGATACACTCCCTTGGTATTTGTTCCCAACGCTTTTACACCCGGAGGAATAAATCCAATTTTTATTCCTGTATTCTCGAACGTTTCCACAGATAATTATGAATTTACGGTAATGAATCGCTGGGGACAAATTATTTTTGATACCAATGATAAAACGCAGGGTTGGAATGGTGAAGTTTTAAATACCGGACAAATGGCAACAAATGATACTTTTCTTTATATAATTACTTTTGTAGATCAAAATAATCGAAAAGTAACAAAAAGAGGCTTTGTTTCCTTGCTCAAATAGTTCATTGTGAAGAAATTTCTAATCATTCAAACAGCTTTCATTGGTGATGTTATTTTAGCTACTCCCTTGCTTGAAAATTTGAAAGAAAAGTTTCCGAACAGTCAAATAGATTTTCTTGTTAAAAAAGGAAATGAGTTGTTATTATTAAATGATCGAAGAATAAACAATGTTTTTGTTTTTGACAAGGCTAGAAAAATAACGTCTATTTATAAAATTATACGAAGCATTCGCCCTAAAAAATATGATGCTGTCTTCAATTTGCATCGCTTTGTAAGTTCGGGATTTATAACCTGTTTTTCCTCTGCAAAATCTAAATTCGGGTTTCGTAAAAATCCTTTTTCTTTTTGTTATAACAAAGCGTTTCCTCACGAAATTGGCAATGGATTGCATGAAATTGAAAGAAATTTAAATGTTATTTCTGAAGTAGTTGAAACTTTCAGTGTTCGACCTAAATTGTTTTTATCTTCTTCAGATGAAGATTTTGTTAACCAATATAAATCGACAGAATTTGTCTGTATGGCTCCTGCAAGTGTATGGTTTACAAAACAAATGCCTGAAGGAAAGTGGGTGGAATTAATCAAAAAACACGCTGAACAAGCTCAAAAGATTTATTTAATTGGGGGCCCCTCAGACATCGAATTATGCGAAAGAATTTTAAAAAAATGTGATTCTGGGAATGTTGAAAATTTGGCTGGAAAATTAACGCTTTTACAATCCGCAGCTTTGATGCGCGATTCCAAAATGAATTATGTCAATGATTCCGGTCCATTGCATTTTGCTTCTGCCTTAAATGCACCTGTTACAGCATTTTTTTGTTCAACTACGCCAGAATTCGGTTTTGGACCATTATCTGATCTCTCAGAAATTATTGAGGTGAAAAACTTAGCTTGCAAACCATGTGGTTTACATGGTCATAAGGAATGTCCTCAAGGGCATTTCAATTGCGGAAACTTGATCAATTTAACTAACATAAAGATTTAAGAATGAATTGGAAAGAAATGATTTCGAAATATTTTCCAGATATATGGCAGTATCTGGTTATTATTTTAATCTTTATTCTTGCTGCTTTGTTCATACTCTAACAAACGACACATATGCCACTAAAAGTATTTTCTCTCTTTTTTCTATTCATTGGATTTTCCTTTGCTCAAAATATTGATTCGCTCTCTCACATTAACTACCAACAGCTCCATGGAGCCAATTTAAATGATGTTTGGGGTTATGTGGATGAATTAGGAAATGAATATGCCATTGTGGGGACCTCTGAAGGAAGTTCAATTGTAAATATTACGAACCCGTCAAGTCCAGTTGAAGTTTTCTGGCTACCTGGATCGCAATCTATTTGGCGTGATCCATGCGTTTATGGTGATTATGCCTATATAACGACGGAGGCTGAAGACGGATTACAAATTATTGATTTGAGCCCGTTGCCACAATCAACAGATCTTCCAAATGTTATTTATTCAGGTCCGGTTGGTAATTCATGGCAATCCGCACATACTTGTTTTGTTGATGAAAATGGTTTCGCTTACGTTTTCGGTGCAAACAGGGGAAATGGTGGTGTAATTATGCTGGATGTCCATACGAATCCAATGAGTCCGATTGAGGTTGGAACGTTTGATAATTGGTATGTTCATGATGGTTATGCTCGAAATGATACGCTTTATTTAGCGCATATTGTCGATGGGTTTTTCAGTTTACTTGACGTTACGGATAAATCAAATCCTATTCTACTGGGAACAAAAACAACTCCAAATAATTTCACCCACAACATATGGCCATCTTCCAATGGAAGGTATGTTTATACCACCGATGAAGTATCCGGGGCTTATATTGCGGCCTATGATATAACTGTTCCTGCAAATGCTGTTGAGGTTGATCGTATCCAAAATTCGCCCGGGGCTGGTGTAATTCCGCATAATACGCATGTGAAAGGTGATTACTTAATAACAAGTTATTATTCAGATGGAATTGTTATTCATGACATCACTTATCCTGACAATATTATAAAAATTGGAAGCTACGATACATACCCTGGACAATCTACTGGTTTTGATGGCTGCTGGGGAGTATATCCCTTTTTCCCTTCAGGCAATATTGTCGCCGCTGATATTACGCAAGGACTTTTTATTCTCGGCCCAACCTATCAAAAAGCATGTTACTTAAAAGGTGTTGTATCGGATCTAAACAATGGAGCAAATCTCGGTGGCGTCAAAGTTCAGATTGAAGGAAATGATCAAAATGAGCTTACCAATTCTTCAGGATTATATAAAACGGGAATTCTAAATTCAGGAGTTTACACAATAACTTTTTCAAAGGTTGGGTATTATCCCAAAACTGAGATAATTCAGTTGTTTCAAAATCAGGAAATTACACTCAATACACAATTGACACCAATTCCACCATTCAATTTAATTGTTCAAGTAAAAGATGTCCAAACAGGAAATCTAATTTCGAATGCCAAAATTAAATTGGTTCATCCACTGATTCAACATGATGGCATTTCAAACGGAATTGGAGAAGAGAATTTCACGCTTTTCTATCAGGAAAATTATGAGGTTTTTGTTGGTAAATGGGGTCACATTGAATATTGTACGAGTCAAGTTATTGATGAAACAACACAATTACTGGTTATTGAATTGCAAAAGGGATATTCAGACAATTTTGAATTTGATTTCGGATGGTCTTCAACAGGAACAGCCATAACTGGAAAGTGGGAGCGAGGATATCCAATAGGAACAAATACGGGATCACAAGTTAACTCAGATGATGATTGGGATTGTGGACAAAACGCTTTTGTAACTGGAAATGCAAACACGTTTGATTCTGATTTTGATGACGTGGATAAAGGCACAGTTATTCTTGTTTCTCCTCAGATGGATTTAACAAGCTATTCAAATCCTTTCATCAATTATTCCAGAGGATTTTATAATTTTTATGGACCGCTCGAAATAGATGACAGTTTAAAGATCTATATTTCAAATGGCACCGAATCGGCATTAATAGATTTTGTTGTCCCAAATCAATCAGCTGAAATGTTTTGGGCAAGAATGAGCATTCCGATTGCGGGAATTATTCCTATTACGAGTACAATGCAACTTTTCATTAAAACATCAGATGAAGATCCAAACATCAATATTACCGAAGCAGCGTTTGATCGATTTAGTGTGACAAATTCTGATATTGCTGATGTTAATTCATTCGAAAATGAGATTCGAATATACCCGAATCCATTTCAAGATAAAATCCAAATTGACGAGATGTTTCCAGGAGAAAAACTAACACTTTTTGATCAGCAAGGGAATCTTTTATTCGAGCAAATTTCAGCTTATTCCTCCGAAACAATTTCTTTAAACAAAATCGCTCCTGGCAGTTACTTTCTCAAAATAGGATCCAAAGTATTTAAAGTTATAAAAGGTTAAATGTGGAATATTATCTGAGTTTCTTCATTAAATTCCTTGTAATCAGATTAAATTTGAACCAAATAATTAGCAATGCTTGACTTGTCTATCGTTATTCCCTTATTCAATGAAGAAGAATCTCTACCTGAATTGCATTCTTGGATAGAAAGGGTAATGATTGATCATCATTTTTCCTACGAAATCATTTTTATAGATGATGGAAGTAAGGATAATTCCTGGAGCGTTATAACGGAACTTAGTAAAGGAAACTCGAATGTTCGGGCAATTAAGTTTCAACGGAATTATGGTAAATCGGCAGCATTGCAGGTAGGTTTTCAAATAGCAAAAGGAGCTGTGGTAATTACGATGGATGCTGATCTTCAAGATTCGCCTGACGAAATACCAGAATTGCGAAATATGATTATTAATCAGGATTTTGATGTAGTTTCAGGTTGGAAGAAGAAACGTCATGATCCTATTTCAAAAACGATTCCAACGAAGCTTTATAATTGGGCAGCAAGAAGAATAACGGGAATACATTTACATGATTTTAATTGTGGTTTAAAAGCCTATAAATTAACAGTTGTAAAAAGCATTGAACTGTATGGTGACATGCATCGCTATGTGCCAGCTTTAGCTAAATATGCGGGATTTAATGAAATTGGTGAGAAGGTCGTTCAACATCAAGCTCGGAAATATGGCGTAACAAAATTCGGTTTGAATCGATTTCTTAATGGGCCATTGGATTTAATGACTGTTGCGTTCATGGGTAAGTTTGGAAAAAAGCCTATGCATTTTTTTGGTGCCCTTGGAATGTTGATGTTTGTAATCGGTTTTGGTTTGTTATTTTATCTTGGTGTTGATAAATTGTTTATTCATAAAACGGCACGTAATATTGCTCAGCGCTCTGAGTTTTTTATTGCTTTGGCAGCTATGATAATGGGAGTTCAATTCTTTTTAGCTGGATTCTTGGCTGAGTTAATCGGTAGAAACTCAGCGACCCGAAATCAGTATTTGATCGAAAAAGAAATTTAATGAAGTCAGTTGAATGGGAAGTTGACGAAACCTGGACCCTTTTTTTGGATCGCGATGGTGTGATTAACAAAAGAATTATGGGTGAATACGTAACGAACTTGACTGAATTTCATTTTAATGAAAAAGTTCTTGATTCAATCGGATCGCTTACAGCTAAATTCAAATATGTTTTTGTCGTTACGAATCAACAAGGTGTGGCACTCGGTAAAATGACAGACGAGAATTTAAACGAAATCCACAATTACATGGTTTCTGAAATTCAACGTGTTGGAGGTAAAATAACTCAAGTTTTTTCAGCAACAGAATTGAAAAATGCCAATTCCCAAATGCGAAAACCCAGTCCAAAAATGGCATATATGGCAAAAGCTGATTTCCCAGAGATTAACTTCGAGAAATCCATTATGGTGGGAGATACAGATACGGATATCCAGTTTGGAAAAAAATTGGGAATGAAAACGGTATTAATTTTGACAGAGGAACGTGTAACCGAAATTGCAGATATCTCGGTAAAATCAATTTATGAGTTTAATAATTTGCTTGAATTGAAACCATGAAACCATTGAAATTAGCATTTATTCTTTTCCTTTTTATTCCAAAAAATGTAATTTGGAGCCAAATCAATCAAACGGATAGTAAAGGCAGAAAGCAAGGTCCTTGGCAAAAAACGTATCCTAAAAGTGATGTTTTTCAATACAAAGGGCAGTTTCGTGATGATCGACCATTTGGAACTTTTGTTTATTTCTATCCAGGTGGTGAAGTTAAAGCTGAAATTGAACATCAAGCAGATGGTCGCCGTTCGAGAGCCTTTTTCTATTTCGAGAATAAAATGCTAATGACCGAGGGTTTTTACCTCGATCAAAAAAAAGATTCAACTTGGGTGAATTACAATCAGGAAGGTCTTGTTTTAGGTGTTAAAACATTTAAACAAGATTTGTTGAATGGAAAAAAAATCATTTATTACTTGGAAGGTCAAATAGAAACTGAAAAATTGAATCCTCTTTCCGTGGCATTTTACAAAAATGATAAGTTGGATGGAGAATACAAAGAGTTTTTTTCAACAGGAAAACTGAAAATAATCGGAAATTACAAAGAAGGAAAGAGAATCGGTGAGTGGAAAGAATATTATCCAAACGGAACAATTTTTACGCAATCAAAATATAAGGATGACAGACTCCATGGTTGGTTATATAGTTTTAATAAGGATGGTGAACAGATCGGAAAATTCATGTATCAATTTGGAGATAAGCTTTCACAAGAGGACTTGGAAGAATATTTGAAAATGTGCGAGAAAAAAGGGCTTGACCCGAACCAATAGTTTCCTTAAATTTGTTTCATGTTTAGATGGCGGTTTTCAGTTTTGATTTTAGTTGCATTCTTTTCATGCACTAAAAAAGGTTCTTCAAATGAATCTATTCAGAAATTTGAAAGTTATTTTGGTCTAACTCCGGGCAGGTTTATCGTTTATGACGTTCGTGAAATAATTCATGATGAGACAGCCGACATCAAACATGATACCTTGAATTATGAGTTAAAAACAGTTGTTGGAGATACGCTAATTGACAATGCTGGTCGAGTTGCAAGGGAATTCTTGCGTTACAAGCGTCAAAATTCCAATGAAAATTGGATGGTTAGTGACGTTTGGACAATGGTTATCGATGGAAATTATGCGGAATTAACGGAGGAAAATCAACGCATCATAAAAATGCTTTTTCCTGTAAGTTCCAAAACCAATTGGAATGCGAATGTATTCAACGTTGATCCTTCACTCGATTGTTTTTATGATCGAATTCATCAATCGCTAACGCTAAATGGGATTTCATTCGATAGTTCTGTCACTGTTGAACAAGATAATACGCGCAATCTTATTGAGTTTAAGCGTAAATATGAAATTTATGGCTATCACATTGGCTTGATAAAAAAATATTATAAGGATCTGAAAATTAGTAATTTCGACACCTTGAATATCAAGTCAGGTCGTGAATATTTCTTTACTTGCAAAGACTTTGGAATCCAATAAATTAAATTCAAAGTATCGAGTCACGTTTTTTTCGGCATTACCGCCGTTTCGAGGAGGAATTTCAAATTTTAGTGAATTGTTGGTAGCCCAACTCGAGAAAATTTCAAGCCTTCAAGCTTATACTTTTAAAAAACAATATCCAGATTTTCTTTTTCCAGGAAAAACGCAATTTACAGAAAAACCAAAGCGATTATTCCCTCGGATTGTTTCAACCTTTAATCCATTAACTTATTTCTTTGCTCGTCGAACCTTAAAAAAATCGGATCCGGAAATTTTCATTACCAATTATTGGATGACGTTCTTTGGACCAATGATGGCTTTTTTCGCACGTGGTTTCAATCGAAATGTCCTAAAAATAGCGGTCATTCACAACCTAATTCCTCACGAAAAACGTTTTTTTGATTCATTCTTCAATCGCTTATTTTTAGATCAGTATGATGGTTTTGTAGTAATGTCTGATGCCGTGCGAAATGATGTTTTGGAATTAAAAGATGATGCAAAATGTTTAGTTCTTTCTCATCCACCTTACAATCAATTTGGATCAAAAGTAATCCAGATAGAAGCTAAGAATATTTTAGGGTTAAACACTGATAAAAAAACTCTTTTATTTTTTGGACTAATTCGTGATTATAAAGGTCTTGACATCTTATTGGAGGCATTTTCTCGGTTACCTGATGAGTTCCAACTGATTGTTGCAGGAGAGGTTTATGGTTCAGATCAGGTTTATCAGAACCTAATCGAAAAATCGCAAAACAAGAATATTTTATTTATCAATAATTACATTCCAGATCAGGAGGTTTCAAACTATTTTAGCGCTGCCGATTTATGTGTTTTACCATACAAGTCTGCAACACAAAGTGGAATTAAGGCCATTGCTGATTCCTTTCAAGTCCCAGTTTTAACCACGAATGTAGGTGGACTTGCTGAATTAATTACTCCAAATAAAAATGGTTTTATAATTGAAAATGTCGATCCGGAGCCACTTTCAAATCAAATAATAAATCTTTTTAACACCGAAGCATTAGATAGTGTTAAATCGAATCTGGAGTCAAAAACCAACATGGAAAATGATGAATGGAAGGTTTTTGCTCAAAGTTTACTTCAATTCTCAGAGGAGTTGAAAAGGATAAAATAATTTTTACTTTCTCGATTTTAGTTGAATCTCTTTTATTTTTCTTGACATTCAGGAATGTAAATTCTATATTTGCACCCTTAATTTCAATTTTAATTCGAAATATATGCGTTTAAAGGGATTCTTTTGGTTTCTAACAATCACATTAATAGTTGTTTGCGTTTATCAGTTATCCTTTACATGGGTAGCGACAAGTGTTGAGAATGACGCGGAAAAAACGGCTACTGCAATTGCAAATCAATTAAAAAAGAAAGCGGCAGAAACAGGTGATAGTACAGAAGTAAATGGTGTTTACGTTCATTTTGACACACCAGAGGGCTATGAACTAGCCAAGGCTTCTGTAATGAACAATATTTTAAAAGATAAAAGTGAAGGTGATCAAGGTGTTTATCCGATCATAGGTTCAAGCTTCAAAGTGGTAAAAAAGCGTTCGTTGGCTTTTGGATTAGACTTAGTTGGAGGAATGAGTGTTACTTTGGAAATATCCATTCCGGAATTAATTAAAAATCACGCTAAGAATCCGAGAGATTTGAAATTTGTTAAGCCTTTTGAAAAAGCTGTTTACATTCATAATTCAAAAGGTGGAGACTTTTTATCTACATTCATTGAAACATACAAAAAGGCCAATGGAAATGTTCCTTTGAGTTATGCTTTGAAGGGTGAAGGCCTTGGTATAAAGTCAACCGATGCTGAGGTTGAATCTTATTTTAGAAAGCTTGTTGCTTCATCATTAGATGGGGTAGAACAAATCATGAGTCGTCGTATTAACCAATTTGGTGTAGCACAACCGAATATTCAAAAAGATCTTTCTTCAAACCGACTCTACATTGAACTTCCGGGTGTTCAAGATGAAAACACAGTTGCTCAGAAATTACAGTCTACGGCAAATCTTGAATTCTTTGAAACGTATACAATGAGTATGATTCAAAGTCAGTGGGCAGAGGCTGCTAACATTTCACTTAGAGATGAAGTAGAGGTCGATGAATTGTTGGAGGAAACGGATTCCACAAAAGTTGATACTTTAAAAACCGATTCACTTAAAAGTGAAGATGAGTCATTGTCGTTGACTAATACACTTGGAAAGAAAAAAGGCTTAGCGCAATTGCTTCAATCTCGCGGTAATTTGGATTTTGAAATGGGTTTTGCTTTCGCTGATGATAACCCAGAGAAAAACGATAAGGCTAAAATCGATGAAATTTTAAAGAGAAAAGATGTAATGTCTGTATTTCCTCCTGATTTGAAATTTATGTGGTCAGCAGAACCAGAGCAGATCAGTGAAAAGGTTAAGAAGAAGGCTTATATTTTATATGCTTGTCGAGTACCAGATGGCGGAAAAGCACGTGTAAATGGTTCGCACATTGATAAGGCACAAACGGGTTACGATCAGCGTGATGGTAAAATCACAGTAAATCTTGAAATGACTCCAGATGGAGCTGACGAGTGGGGAAGAATGACATCGGAGAATAAAGATCGCATTGTTGCAATTACAATGGACAACGTTGTTTATAGTGCACCAAGAGTAATCAATCCTATCACGAATGGTAGTACGCAAATTTCCGGGAACTTCACTTTCGAAGAAGCTGAGGACTTAGCAGGTCTTTTAAATGGTGGAGCACTTCCAGCTCCTTGTGTTATCAAAGAATTACAAAAGGTTGGTCCAACAATCGGTAAAGAAAACTCGAGTGCAGGATTAATTTCCTTTGCTTTTGCATTTTTGGCGGTATTAATTTATATGTACTTCTATTACGGCAAAGCAGGATTAGCCGCGAATATTGCTTTGACAATAAACGTCGTATTTATCTTTGGATGTTTGGCATCTTTCGGTGCGGTTTTAACATTAGCTGGTATTGCGGGTATCGTTTTAACGATTGGTACAGCGGTCGATGCGAACATTCTAATTTTCGAACGTATTCGTGAAGAGCAAAATCGTGGTCTTGATTTGTCTTCTTCGATAGATGTCGGTTTCAAAAAAGCTTTACCATCAATCATTGATGCAAACGTAACACACTTATTGGTTGCGATTATCTTGAAGATTTTTGGAACAGGTGAAATTGAGTCATTTGCTACGACTTTGATCATTGGTATTTTTACTTCAATGTTCTCTGCAATCATTATTTCTGAGTTGGTTATCCACTCATGGTTGTCCAAAGGGAAGTCAATTTCATTCAATACGAATTTCTCGAAAGGTCTATTCCAGAATTTCAAGTTTGATTGGGTTGGTAAAAGAAAATACTTTTACATTTTCTCAATCTCTGTTACGATTCTAGGTGTAATCAGTTTATTTACGCGAAGCTTGAAGCAAAGTGTTGAGTTTACGGGTGGACGTACATTCGTTGTTAAATTCGAGAAAAAAGCAGATATTGAATACATCCGTGCAAATCTTTCAAAAGTTTTTGTTGAGAATAAAGAGGTGGCATCCATCGACTTGAAAACAAAATCAAATGACTACAATGTTGAAATCATTACGAACTACCTATTGAAAAAAGATGGTGCAAACAAAGAAGTTAATGAAAAACTAAACGAAGGGCTTTCCGCTTGTAAAGATCGTCTAGGTAATTATCAAGTCGTGGAATCGAGAAGTATAGCAGCCTCGATTTCAAGTGAGTTGTGGACATCATCTGCAATTGCGATCTCACTTTCTTTGATTGCTATTTTTGCCTACATTTTATTACGTTTTGGTCACTGGCAGTATTCCATCGGAGCAATCGTTGGTTTGGCTCACGACGCATTCTTTGTAATTTCTATTTTCTCTTTACTACATGGATTCCTTCCATTCAGTTTGGATGTTAATCAAGCTTTCATTGCTGCAATTTTGACGGTTATCGGATACTCAATGAATGATACCGTAATTGTTTTTGATAGGATTCGTGAAAATTTACGTAAAAGCGGTCCAGATGATCACCATTACGAAATTATAAATCAATCATTGAATACAACCTTGAGTAGAACGTTTAATACTTCAATGATTTTATTTGTAGTTGTATTAATCATGTTTATTTTTGGTGGACCTGCAATTAAAGGATTCCTTTTCGCTTTATTAGTTGGAGTAATAATTGGGACGTATTCTTCACTTTGTGTAGCTACACCAATCTTGATTGATTTCTCTAAGCGTCTGAAAGCGTAATTCAAGAAATAAGTAATTTTTAAAGGTTGTTCTTCGGGACAACCTTTTTTTATTTGAGTTTACTCAAACCAATCGCGATTTCAGGTGTTAGTTCTAAGTGTTTCCAGAAAAAGTAAATATTATTTGGTTTAAGCGAGATTTACGTTTTCAAGACCATGAACCTTTAAATTTGGGAATTGAGTCAGGACTCCCAACGATTTTACTTTATATTTTTGAACCTGATTTAATCAATCACCATGATTCTGATGATCGTCATTGGCGATTTGTTTATCAGTCATTAATTGATTTGTCTGAGCAGCTCGGGAAAAATCAGTATTTGAACATATTAGTTGGAAATGCAGTTGGAGTATTTCAGAATCTAACTGACAATTATACTATTTCTCATATTTTCTCTCATCAGGAAACAGGAAATGGACTTAGTTTTAAAAGAGATTTACATTTGAAAGAATTCTTTAAATCAAAAGGAATAATTTGGCATGAATGTCAATCAAATGGAGTGTTAAGAGGAATAAAGAATAGAAATGATTGGGATAAAAAATGGATGCAATTTATGCATCAACCAATCGTGCGAAATGAGCTTGTTAAATTGAATTCAATAAAATTAACAGCTGAAATTGAAAATCTATTTTCACTTGAAAAATTATCAGAAAGTATAAAAATCAATGACCAAAATTTTCAACCCGGAGGAGAGCAAAAAGCTTGGAAATATGCTAAAAGTTTTTTTGATCAACGACATATAAATTACAGTAGGCACATTTCCAAACCGTTGGCTTCTCGAACATCTTGTAGTCGATTTTCTCCTTATTTAGCATATGGTAATTTATCAATACGAATGGTTTATCAGATGGCAATTGAAGCAAAGAATAGGGGAGGGAATAATCGTTCCATATCCAATTTTATTTCACGTTTGCATTGGCATTGTCATTTCATTCAAAAATTTGAAACGGAATGTGAAATGGAATTTCGGGCAGTTAATTCGGCATTTGAAGATTTAGGAAAATCAAGAAATGATCAATTAATTAAGGCTTGGCAGCAAGGCATGACTGGCGTTCCGCTTGTTGATGCTTGTATGCGTTGCGTTGTTGCGACTGGTTATTTAAATTTTAGAATGCGAGCTATGGTTGTATCTTTTTTTGTTCATAATCTATGGCAGGATTGGAGAGAACTTCATTTTTTGGCGCGACAGTTTTTAGATTATGAACCGGGAATTCACTATCCGCAAATTCAAATGCAAGCAGGATTGACGGGTGTGAATACCCTTCGAATATATAATCCAGTAAAAAATTCCGAGGAACATGATCCAGATGGGGAATTTATCAAAAAATGGCTTCCAGAGTTAAAAGATGTTCCAGCCAGTTTGATTCATGAACCTTGGAAAATGAACGAAATGGAACAAACATTTTATAATTGTAAAATTGGAGTTGATTATCCAAATCCGATCGTTGACATCGAGTCCACCCGAAAATACGCATCGTCTTTAATGCACACTATTAAAAAATCAAAATACTCGAAAGAGAATGGTCTATTGATACTCGAAAAGCATGTTTCTCAAAAGTAATTCTAGCTTGATATTTCGGTTTTATTTTCTTTTTTCTTAAATAAATAGCCATCTTTGAAATTATGCCCTTCCCAATATATGTCATCATCTTGGTATTTAGATTTCTGGATGATGATATAACTAAATTCTGTTAAGATTTTCACTAATAATTTTTGATCTACATTCATTGCATCTGTTAGTAATTCAAAACTTTTGATTTTTTCGTCATTTTCTCTTATGAAGATAAAAATATTTAGAGAAAAAGAATCTTCCGAAAATTGGTTATCATTAGATAAAAATTCTTTTAAATGTATTATTTCAATAATTTCCTTTTTAAGAAAAATATTATTTTCATTATTCAATGGGTTATCGTAACTTATTAAATCTAAATCAATAATGATTTTATCATTTATCGAATATTTTAAACGTTGAGATAATCCAGAAATTATTGTAAAAAAAATAAATGATAATAATACTTGCAAAAATATCATCAGAATTTTAAATACGTAATCATCAGCTTCGTTTAAATCGACATCAATTGATTTTAAAAATAAGGATGCGAAACTAAAAGCGATTGATAAAATACCCAAATATTTAATGAAATCAGCAAGAATATGAGTGGATATAATGGCTTTATTTTTATATCGTTTAATTGTATATTTTTCTTTTAAAAAAAAATTACCAATAATTAATAAAATAAACCCTGCGACAAAAATGAACAATGTCGTATACCATGATAAAAAATTAGAAAGAATGTGACTTTTTACCCACAAAAAAGAAAATAAAATTATGAAAGTGAAAGTTAATAAAATACGTTTAATTACTTGGTATTCTGTGTTTTCCATATTTTAGGATGATACAATTAGTTTTAGGTTATTTTACTAAATTAAAAATTTCGATTAATGATTATAATCTTTATGTTGTCAAAAATTACCAAGTATAATTTCAAAAATTATATAGATGTTGTTATTTTTATTAACCTTCTTTTTCATCTTCATCTTCATTTTCTTTTTTCTCTTTCAACAAATCAGCGATTATAATAGCGGGAGCCTCTTGTTCAACTACCAACCTTTGAAATGCTGCGTAAATGTCTTTAGAAACATTGAAATGTTGCATCAATTGACCATAGATCTCACTCGAATATAAAAGTGGTATAAGAATGTCTTTCTTTTGATGGTATTCGACATATTGGCTATGAACATTTACGATTACTACCCCATTTTTTAGCAAATTATTAAAATGAGCAGCCAAAATAAATAATTCCGAAGTGAATTCATTGGGAAAATTTTCCAATATTTTAACCCTGCAATGATAACAGCCTTCGTAAATCATGTAATAGAAAATACCCGCTTTTTCGGGAGCTATTTCGAAAACAGTTTCAATTGTTTTTTCTTGTTCATAAATACCTGATCGCCATTCGGCATCCTTATGAAGAAATTTTAAGTCTTTCCAAACTAATTTTTCCTGTTTTTCATAACGCAATGTAAGACGATAAACTCGTTGAACGAAATATTTCATTCTTAAAAAGTAGTTTTTGATTTTTTCCATCTGTTTGACAAAAATTAAGTACTAATAAAATTAGAAAGAATTTATTTCATTTTTTAATTAATCAAATTCATTTGTTTACGATTTACTCTCTTAAAATAGTCATTTTGATTATTTTATCATATTTAATTTCATAAATCATAACCATTTCTATTGGGTCGGTTTTTCCTCTTCTGCCAACTATCGATTCGTGGTCTATGACTTTGTTTCCAATTGTAGCTCGGTGTAGTATCGTGGAATAAAGATTAGGTGATTCATCAAACAATTTTCCGTAAATGGTCCTAATTTCCTCTTTACCCTTTGCCAATGGCAAATCTTTTCCAAATGAAAAAAGTACAATACTATCAGAAAAAGAACTAATAAATCCTTCTAAGTTTCTACTATTATAGAAATTCAGATTTTCTTGCACCACCAATTCAGGTGCTTTTGATGTCTGAGCTATGCTTGAAAAAACACTAAGAAGAATAGAAATTAAAACTAAATTGATTTTTGTCATAATCACTAAATAAGCCTGTTAAAAGATGTGTTCGATTTTAGTAAAATTAAAAAGAAATCAATTTGACTTATGATTATTTAATTTCGCTAACTCTTTGCAATTATAAATTTAACTTTGCATAATGGAGCACGAAAAATTCATGCAACGATGTTTGGAACTTGCTGCGATTGGAAGTGGTTACGTCGCTCCGAATCCGATGGTTGGTTGCGTAATTGTTGCCAATGATTTGATTATAGGTGAAGGATACCACAAAATATTTGGTGGTCCGCATGCAGAAGTAAATGCTTTTGATGAGGTTGAAAACGAAGATTTATTGTCCAGTGCTACACTTTATGTCTCGTTGGAACCTTGTTCTCATTTTGGTAAAACACCTCCTTGTGTGGATTTAATTATCTCGAAGAAAATCCAACGTGTTGTAATCGGTTGCCGTGATTCGAATCCTGCCGTTAGCGGAAAGGGAATTGACAGATTGAAGCGGGCCGGAATTGAAGTCATTGAAGGTGTTTTGGAAAATGAATGCCGTTGGCTAAATAAACGATTTTTTACATTCCATGAGCGTCAGCGACCATACGTAGTATTGAAATGGGCACAAACGCAAGATGGTTACATCGATCGTATAAGAGGGGAAGCGTCTTCTGGCATTAATTGGGTTACATCCGAAACAACCAAATCGCTCGTTCATAAATGGCGTAGTGAAGAACAAAGTATTCTTGTCGGTCGAAACACGATCATCAATGATAATCCTTCATTAACAGTAAGAGAATACGATGGTCGTAATCCGATTCGAATTGTGATTGATAGTCAGTTGCAAATCAGTGGTGACCAAAATATTTATTCAAATGAAGCACCAACGATTGTTTTCAATCGCTTGAAAAATGACCAGAAAGAAAACGTAGAATGGGTGAAAATTTCGGAAACGAGCACCTCCAAGATTTTAGAAGAATTATACAAACGAGGAATTTCATCCGTTTTTGTAGAAGGCGGAAGTCGCACCTTGCAATATTTTATTATTGATAATGTCTGGGATGAAGCTCGCGTTTTAGTTGGAAACACTTGGTTTAACGAAGGCGTAAAAGCTCCAGTAATCAGTAAAATCCCATCTGATTCCTATAAATTTGGTGAGGATAAAGTTTATATCTACTATCGCAAATGATTGAATTAATTCTTGCCATTCTATTCTCAAGTGTCATTTTTGCCATTTTCAAATTGTTCGTTCGATTTGGTATTGATACTTTTCAGGCAATTGTTTTTAATTATTTTACGGCTGCTATTTGTGGTTTTGGTCTTTATTCAAGCAGTTGGGATCCAAATAATTTAGTAGATACGAGATGGATTCCTTTTGCACTTATTAGTGGGATTCTATTTATTTCATTGTTTGTCATTCTTGGATTGAGTTCACAACGAAATGGTGTGGCTATTACTTCCGTAGCAACAAAAATGAGCATGGCCACCGGAATACTCGGAATGATTTTTTTATACAATGAATCAGTTGGATTATTAAAAGTTACTGGAATTCTATTTGCATTCATTGGAGTGCTAGCTGTATCGTGGATGAAATCAGATCAGAAAAATGAACAAAGTTCTTGGTGGATGTTATTGCTGCTATTTTTTGGAAGCGGTTTATTGGATATCGTTTTGAATTACACTCAGAAGAATGCTCTTGGAACCTTAACTCCTTCATTATTTTCGGCCATTGGTTTAGCTATTGCAGGGTGTTTGGGTTTATTCATTTTAGTCATTCGAATGATTCAAAGAAAGACAAAATTTCAGTTTAAAAATCTTTTAGCAGGAATAATTTTAGGAATTCCGAATTACTTTTCCATTTATCTCTTGATTAGTTCTTATCAATCAACCGGATGGAAAGACTCTACTGTTCTTTCTATAATCAATGTTTCAGTAGTTTTAATGTCAACTTTTGTTGGATTACTCTTTTTCAGCGAGAAAATCAATCGCTTAAAATTGATAGGATTACTTTGTTCGATTTTAGCGATAGGTCTACTTTATTTTTCGAATTAATCGACAATTTCGTAAATTTGAACATGCGTATTCTGATACTTGTATTGATATTATTTCCGTTTATTTTTTTTGCACAAGGAACGTATCAATTGGCTGTGCTTAAATATAGTGGAGGTGGAGATTACTATGCGAATCCAACGGCTTTGCCTAATTTGATTTCATACTGTAATAAAGAACTTGGAACCAATATTTCCAAAGACGTTCCTTATGTCGAAGTTGGAAGTAAAGATTTGTATTTGTATCCGATGATACACATGACTGGACATGGAAATGTCGTTTTCTCCAAAGCTGAGGCTGAAAACCTTAGGAATTATTTGTTGGCAGGTGGTTTTTTACACATCGACGATAATTACGGAATGGATGAATTTATTCGAGTTGAACTGAAAAAAGTCTTTCCAAATAATCAGTTGGTGGAATTGCCTTCCAACCATCCGATTTTTAATCAGAAATACAAATTCAATGGTCTACCAAAAATTCATGAGCATGACGGTAAACGCCCTCAGGCATTTGGTATTATTGAAAATGGACGCTTACTTTGTTTGTATACCTATGAAACGGATTTGAGCGATGGCTGGGAAGATCCACAAGTTCACAACGATCCATCGGACAAACGCAAACAGGCACTGCAAATGGGTGCGAACATTCTAATGTATGCGTTTATGAAATAGAGATTAAAAGCTTGTTTTAATTGACTAAATTACGTTTGTTTTAAATCATTGTTAAAATTTGAATGAATTAGATAGAGAATCTTTAAACCAGGCCAAACAGCAGCTTGACTTGACTAAAAAGACGTTCAAAAAGTGGAAGCAGTCGAAGCCTAAGGATTTGGATCAGAAATTTCATAAATCTCATGATTATGAGTTTAAAAAAATGGATTGCCTGACTTGCGCCAATTGTTGTAAAACAACAAGTCCGATTTTTAGGGATGCAGATATTCGAAGAATTGCAAAACATCTGAGAATGAAGGAATCTCAATTCATTGACTCCTATCTTAAAATGGATGATGAAAACGATTATGTATTGCAAAAATCTCCTTGCCATTTTTTGGGCGCGGACAACAAATGTGAAATTTACGAAGTTCGTCCGTTAGCTTGTCGTGAGTATCCTCATACAGACCGAAAAAATATGCATCAAATTTTAGATTTAACAAGTCAGAACACATTGGTCTGTCCAGCTGTTTCTAGAATAGTTCAAAAGATTTTATGATTTCGACAGAATAGTTATTCAAAGACAAATGAGAAAGGTGTTTCAGCACTAAAAATCCATAAATATAGTTGTGCGCCATCTTGTTTCCATCCAGTTACATCCTCTGTTAATGATTTTAAAGAAACTACATTTGTCCATACTTGATCACCTTCGGTATCTGAATAACAATTTAAATAGGGTAAATCTTGAGAATCCCTTTTCTTGGTTGTTACATTTGAATCAAATGTACAAGTAGAAGATACAAGAAAGGAATCATCGTAACTGTATATGGATACTTCATACATACCATCATAAATATTTCGAATTATTGCATATGCGCCACTCTCATTCCATGAGTTAGGCCAATTTTCCCATTCACTTATATAGGTGTTAAATTCAATTTGTTTATACCTTACAAAATTTATTCTTACACTTTGTGCATTCGAAGTGCTAACTAGGAAAATAAAAAGCAGGGCTAAAAAAGTAGATAATTTTTTCATAATATTGATTTTTAAATAAAACTTTCATTCTCAAATATATAAAAATATTAATACAAGTAAGTTCAAATTTATGTTTTTAACTATATGAACACATTGATCTGTTTCGCTGTTTCTAGAGTAGTTCAGAAGATTTTATGATTGCATTTCATCCGAATTACGTGCACCCTTTGCCTGAAAATCATCGTTTCCCTATGGAGAAATATGATTTACTCCCAAAGCAATTGATTCACGAAGGAACCGTTCATGAATCTGATTTTTTTGAACCTGAATTACTAAGTCAGGAGAATTTATTAGCGGTTCACTGTCCAAATTATTGGGAAAGACTTCGGAATCTTCAGATAACTGATCGCGAGCAACGGGTTTCAGGTTTTGTGCATTCTAAAGAATTAATTGAGCGAGAAATCACCATAATGGAAGGAACTCGAAAAGCTGTGGAAATTGCACTTGAAAACGGAATCGGGTTCAACATAGCCGGTGGAACACATCATGCTTTTTATGATCGGGGAGAGGGCTTCTGTTTGTTGAACGATCAGGTTATTGCTTCAAATTGGCTTCTTCGAAATACGCAAATTCAAAAAATTCTTATCGTTGATCTCGATGTACATCAGGGCAACGGATCTGCACAACTGCTCGAAAAGGAAGACCGTGTTTTTACGTTTAGCATGCACGGTGAAAATAATTACCCAATGCAAAAGGAAACATCAGATTGGGATGTTCCACTTAAAGATGGTATTTCGGATAAAGAATATTTGTATTTACTAGAAAGTAATTTGGACTCAATCATTTCAAAGTTTACACCTGATTTCATTTTTTACCAATGTGGCGTTGACATTCTTGAAACTGACAAACTTGGAAAATTAGCTATTTCCATGCGTGGTTGTGCCGAACGTGATAAAATCGTTTTTAAAACAGCTAGGCAACTAAACGCACCGATTGTTTGTAGTATGGGTGGAGGCTACAGTCCGCAGATCAAAGACATTGTTGAAGCGCATGCAAACACCTTTCGTATTGGATTGGATCTTCTAACTTGATGCTTAAACAATTACCCGTAACTAATGTTAAATATAAAATCGAAAACATAAATGAAAACAGCATTAATCACAGGAGCATCTAGCGGAATCGGAAAAGAACTAGCAAGAATTCACGCATCTAAAGGCGGTAACATCGTTCTTGTTGCACGCAGAGGAGCGGAATTGGAATCTTTACGGAGTGAGTTGGAAGATAAATACAACGTTGAGGTAGCTGTTTTTCAGCAAGATTTATCGCAAGCTGGAGCGGCAAAAAATGTCTATTATTTTTGTAAAGAAAAGAATATTGAAATTGAATACCTGATGAACAACGCCGGTTTTGGAGGACATGGAAATTTCGTAGATCGTCCTTTGGAAAAAGACATCGAAATGATTCACTTGAATGTGCAAGCACTTGTTGAATTGTCGCATTTGTTTTTGCAGGATATGAAAGCAAGAAAATCAGGTCGAATTCTAAATACGGCGAGTACTGCAGGATTTCTTCCAGGACCTTTACAAGCGACATATTTCGCCACAAAAGCTTTTGTTGTGTCGTTTTCTAGAGGAATTTCTCACGAATTAAAACCTCATGGGATTTCTGTGACTGCACTTTGTCCTGGTCCGGTTAAAACAGAATTTGAATTTGCTGCAGGCATGGGAAACAGTGAAATGTTTAAAAACGGAGCAACAGCCTATTCAACTGCCTTGAAAGGTTATAATGCTATGATGAAAGGAAAACGTATTTGTATATCGGATGTCGGTTTGAATATACTAATCAAATTTTTATTACCGATAATTCCTGATTCGTTGCTACTTCGGGTGATTCAAAAAATGCAAACCATTTGATTCTCGATGAAATATTGACTTACTAAGTCATAAATAAATTCTATCTTTGTTTCATGTTTATTCCACTTCTTTTCGAGGATATTGCAATGTCTGAAATTGTGGTAATTATGCTTGTTGTTTTGCTTTTTTTTGGAGCGAAGAGCATCCCAGGAATAGCTAAAACATTGGGAAGAACATTGTACGAATTCAGGAATGCACAGTCTGAGCTGCAGCGTGAAATTCAGAAGTCTGGTATGGACATCAAAAAGGATATGAATTTTTCTGAATTACTGAAAGAGACAACTGAGGAAATTCGTCAACCGCTCGATCAAGTATCGACGGAAATAAATAATACGATGGAATTCAGAGGTTCAGCTTCATCTGAAGTTACTACTGGAAATCCGCAAGATGAAGCAACTAATATCGAAGAAACTCCAAAGAATATTCCTTTGGATCAACAGGAAATTGACTCAAATCAAAACAAAGACGCATGATTCAAGTTGGAATTATCATGGGAAGTGCATCTGATTTACCCGTGATGCAAGCAGCAAAAGATTTTTTAGATGAGGTTGGAATTTCATCGGAAGTGAAAATTGTTTCAGCCCACCGTACGCCCGAATTAATGGTGGAATATGCTAAAACGGCGGCAAGTCGCGGTCTAAAAGTTATAATTGCCGGAGCTGGTGGCGCTGCGCATCTTCCGGGAATGACTGCATCCATGACTTCACTTCCTGTTATTGGCGTTCCTGTAAAATCCTCAAATTCTATTGATGGTTGGGACTCCATTTTGAGTATTCTTCAAATGCCAAATGGAATACCAGTAGCAACAGTTGCTTTGAATGGAGCTAAAAATGCAGGAATTCTTGCTGCGCGCATAATCGGTAGTTTTGATTCAGAGGTTCAGAAAAAACTAGATAGTTACGCTGAATCAATGAAAGAAGCGGTTCTTGAAAGTCAAAGGGGAATTAAATAATTGCGAATTGCTAACTTTTCGTTCGCAATTATTCGTTACTTGGTTCGCAATTTCTTTATAAAGACAAATTCTGCATCTAAATTTCAACGATTCCTTAACTTTGTTTCATGAGAAAAAAAATCCTTCTTTTAGGTTCTGGTGAGCTTGGAAAAGAGTTTGTTATTGCTTGCCAGCGACTTGGACAAAATGTTGTTGCTGTTGACAGTTATCCCGGAGCTCCGGCGATGCAAGTTTCACATGAATTTGAAGTAATTAATATGCTTGATGGCGAAGAATTAGACCGAATTGTTGCAAAGCATCAACCAGACTTAATTGTGCCAGAAATTGAAGCCATTCGAACCGAGCGATTTTACGATTACGAAAAACAAGGAATTCAAGTAGTTCCAAGTGCAAAAGCAGCGAATTTCACAATGAACCGCAAAGCCATTCGTGATTTGGCGGCAATTGAAGTTGGCGTGCGAACAGCAACTTATCGTTATGCAACGAGCCTTGACGAGTTAAAAGCGGGAGTTGAAATAACAGGAATTCCATGTGTCGTAAAGCCTTTGATGTCTAGTTCTGGAAAAGGTCAATCTGTAATTAAATCTGAAGCGGACATTGAAAAAGCATGGAATTATGCCATGGAAGGTTCTCGCGGTGATTTAAGAGAAGTAATTGTGGAGGGATTTATTGATTTTGATTATGAAATAACTCTTTTGACGGTAACTCAACAAAATGGTCCAACGTTGTTCTGTCCGCCAATTGGTCATCGACAAGAGCGTGGTGATTACCAAGAGAGTTGGCAGCCTATGCCAATGAAACCTGAGCATTTGAAAGAAGCACAGGAAATGGCTGAAAAAGTTACCAAAGCACTTGGCGGAGCAGGAATTTGGGGCGTTGAATTTTTCATCACTAAAAAAGGAGCTTATTTCTCTGAATTATCCCCGCGACCGCATGATACGGGAATGGTGACTTTGGCAGGAACACAAAATTTCTCTGAATTTGAGTTACATGCTAGAGCCGTTCTAGGTTTGCCGATTCCAGAAGTGAAATTACTTCGAAATGGAGCAAGTGCAGTTGTTCTTGCAGACAAAGAGTCGAATGATTTCCCAACATTTTCAGGCTTGAATGAAGCTGCAGCATTACCTAATTCTGATTTTAAAATTTTTGGTAAACCAACTTCTCGCCCTTATCGCAGAATGGCTGTCGCACTAGCTTATGGAAATGAAGACGTTTCGGAATTGGTTAAAAAAGCCAAAGTTGTTGCAGGAAAAATCAAAGTGGATTAAACGTTTGTAATTAAATGAAACATATCCATCGACTAATTTTAGAACTATCAGTGATCTTATCGATTATAGCCTATTTCTTCAGCACCCTCTGGCTAATTCCTTGGATGATTTTCGGATTGCTTTATCAGCCAATTAGCTGGATTTCATTAGATTGGTTATTAACTCCGTTTCTTTTTATTACCATTATTTCTTTTTTACTTTTCTGGAGCGTTATTTTTAGGTGGAAATCAAAATCGTTGAAATCAATTATCTTGCAAGATATCGTGCTGATTATCATCGGCCTTCCTTTTTCAAATACTTTTTTAAGTGCATTTAAATTGGATATCGATGGTGGTTTGAGTTTCCCGATTCCACTTATTCTTATCTCTTTGTTGACTTTTTTAATAGTTCAGGTTAATCATTGGAGAAAAATGTAAATGAACAATTAAATGGAGGATTTTAAAATTAAATACTAATCCACATCTTTAATATTTTTCGAACTCATTGAACCAGATATTACCTGCCAAAATGAGCTTAAATTACTTCCCTCCTGCATAAATGCAGAACCGATTAAAGCATATAACAGAATTGAAGCAAGCACAATTGTAAATCTTGGATCAAGCATCATAGTACCAATCATTAAAACTAAGAAGAAAATGCCTAGACCTAAATTCCGAATAAATGAAAGTACTTGAATATTCGTTTCAATTTTAGTGCATAAGAGCTCACACTTTGCTAGTTGAATTTGCAGTTTTTCAGAGTAATACTTTCTTTTATTAATAAATTTCTCAAGTACCACATTATTCCCACCTTCAACTTCTGTTCTCATTTCATTCGATAATGCGTCCTCCTCTCTTCTGTTCCAAACCATAGCTTTATTAAGCTCCGAAAATAATCCTTCTATTCGCATGATAACCGCAAATCGTTTAATCAGAACAGAAATATAGAGCACCGAACAAATAATACTTCCAATGGCTATTAAAAATAGATATTCTTGCTCGTCCCAAGACTTTTTTGTGATACAAACATATTTCATAAACTTGTCAAAGTCGTTCTTCCATAAAATACGTTTTATTTTCTCTCTATTTTCTTGGGTTACATTAAATGGATTTTTACCTGCAAGTTTTAATAAATTTGATTGATCACTATATAAAATTAAATCTTTTGCCAATTTCGATTCTATTGATTTATTTATTGCATACAAAGTATCTAGTTTATCTTTTCGTATATAACTTTTTGTAAGGCTTAATAACCTTTTCTTAATATCTGAAATTTCATATTCTAAATTTGAGTTTTCGTCTTTAGCAAAACTAGAATCTATTAAAAGTATTACATCAGAATGATTTTCATTTTTGGAATAAATTGTTTTGTAAATGTATGAGAGAATTGTATATTGACGTTGAACCGCCCAATCTTTAAAAATACCATTTTCTTTTTTGGTCTTCGAAAAATGATTTGCACTATAGTTTTTAGAAGTTTTTTTATTTGACCATTTAGTTTGATTTAATGCTGAGTTAATTGTTGTTTGATTTAATGAATTCATTAAATAGCGATAAATTGAGTCCTTATCAATATTATGAGAATCTTGAAATTTACTTATGTTTTTGGTTTCATTTAATTTCAATTCTTTGTCATGTATTTGGTCAAATGAACTTATGCTGTCAGGACTAGTTAATTCAATGAACGTTCCAAAAGTTAAGGCTCCTATGAAAACTGCTTCAATTAATAATGTTTCAACTCGCTGTTTAAAAATATTCGCTTTCTTTTCTATGTCATAGATAAAACCATCATTCATGTAGTGCAAGTCGATTTCTTCTTGGTCATCATATAATAGAGACATAAATTCCTCTACTTTTTCTTTTGAAAATTTTTCGTCATTATTTGTAACAGCGACTATTCCTTTACTGATGAAATTCATTCTATAGTAATAAGTTATAATTGAATAAAATATAGGACTAACAATTATAATCAAGGCATTAATAATGGAATTGTCATTTTGATCCAATTTTAAGAATAAAGAAACCATAAAAATCGACCAAGTAAATAAAAAAGCACTGACTCCAACGATTAAGTAAAATGGTGTTTTTTGAAAATCTGAAGTATAAATTATTTTACATTTTTTATATTGATCGTGAGCTTTTAATCTAGTTTCTATAAACCTTGTAATGCTTATTTTTCTTCGGTTTGTACCATACAATGTTAATAGAAATAAAATAAAATTAAATGAAATGAAAAGAGATGCAATAAAGTATGATTGAGAAAATGCATCGCCTGAATTTTTTAAAATTACATAAGAAAAAATTAAGTAGATAATTCGAACAGCAATTTCCGGAACAAAATTTTTCAGATTTTGGTTAAACTCAATTTCTAGCGTCGGTTTGTTTTCCATAACATTTTATTTTGCATAAATTTATAAAACTTTAACAAAAGAATTATTTAGTCTTTCGGTTATTGCTGCAAAACAAGTCTTTTTGGTATTAATATTGATTCTTGCGAAAACACGAATCATTGTTTACTTTTGGAATTGAAATATCACATCTCATTTTATGAAAAAAATCTTTTTATTTTTTACTCTTCTTACGACTATAAGTTTTGATATAAATGCCCAATCCATTTCCTATCAATTGCGCATGCCAAAGCCGCAAAACCACTATTTCGAGGTAGAAATGACCTTGGCTGATTTCAAAGAGAAACAATTGGATATAAAGATGCCTGTTTGGGCTCCGGGATCCTATTTGGTTCGGGAATTCTCCAAAAATATCAATTTAGTGAAAGCCTTTGATGAGAAAGGTAAAGAGCTGAAAGTGCAGAAAAAAAATAAAAACACATGGTCGATTTTGACTGATGGAACAAAAAAAATCAAAGTTAAATACGAAGTTTATTCATTTGAACTTTCAGTTAGAACACCATTTCTTGATTTGACGCATGGATTTGTTAGTGGCTCGGGAGTATTCATGTATGTCGATGGTCACAAAGACAAAAAAGGTAGTTTGGAAGTTATTCCGCATTCAACTTTTAAAACCATTTCTACGGCTTTGCCTAAATCTTCGATTTCAATTCAAAAGGATGGTTCTCAAACCTTCGAGTTTTCAAACTACGATCAATTAGTGGATTGCCCAATCGAAATCGGAAATCAAGAAGTTTTTGAATTTATGGCTTCGGGCGTGAAACATACCGTTTCGATGTATGGTGAAGCATATTACGATATTTCTGCATTAAAGGTGGATATGGCCAAAATCATTGAAGCAGAAACAGCTGTTTTTGGGGTTAATCCGAATAAGGAATACACATTCATTGTACACAATGTTGTAGATGGTCAAGGCGGCCTAGAACACGCAAATTCATGTGTTTTGAGTGTCAATCGATGGACCTATGGTGGAGCAGAGTACCGTAATTTCTTGAACTTAGTTGCTCACGAATATTTTCATTTGTGGAACGTTAAACGCATTCGTCCAATTGAATTGGGGCCATTTGACTACGATCAGGAAAACTACACAACCTTGCTTTGGGTGATGGAGGGCTTCACATCTTATTACGATGAATTAATATTACGAAGAGCAGGATACCACACCAAAGATGAAATGCTTGGTAAAATTCAAAGTGCGGTGAATTATGTGGAAGGTTCTGTTGGGTCTCGGGTTCAGCCTGTTGCACATGCGAGTTTTGATGCATGGATAAAAGCGTATCGACCAACTGAAAATAGTGCAAATACTTCGATGACCTATTATTCAAGAGGGACAATTCTTGCGGCTGTTTTTGATGCGATGATTATTAGTAATTCAAAAGGAAAACAATGCCTTGACCATTTCATGAAACACCTTTATCAGAAGTTTTATGTCGAGATGAATCGTGGGTTTAACGAATTGGAATTTAAAACGGAATTGGAGAAATTTACAGGTAAAAATCTCGATGATTTCTTTGCAAAATATATCAATGGAACGGAAATTATTCCTTACGCTGAATATTTTGATAAAGTTGGCGTTTCGGTGAAAGATGTAACAACATTCAAGCCGACTTTTGGTGCAACAGTTCGAGCTGAAAATGGTAAAGTAATGGTGAAGGCAATTCGCGCTGGATCTTGTGCTGAAGATGCTGGAGTAAGCGTGGGAGATGAAATTGTTGGATGCAATGGTTTTCGGGTTGATCAGTCAATGTTGGAAGGTATGATGAATGGTATGAATACCTCCGAAACAGCGGAGCTGTTGTTAGCTAGAGAAGAAAAATTATTTTCTGTAAAAGTAAAAATGACCAATGTTCGAAGACCCCAATTTCAATTTCAGGAAGAGGTTGGTGGAAAAAATGAAGTACTTTATAATTACTGGTTGCGATGAGAATACTTCTGATTTTTATCTTATGTGTTTCTAGTTTAACGGCTCAAATTTCGTGTGTGAATGTGCAAATTCCTCCTGTAAATGCCCTTTATCCATACAACGAATGCGAACCAGCAATTGCAATTAATCCCACTAACACCAATCACATCGCTGCGGGATCGATTCTTCAAGGGTATCATTACTCAAAAGATGGAGGCAAAACGTGGAAAAGTAAAAAGATTTCGAGTAAATATGGTGTATTCGGAGATCCTGTTTTGACTTTTGACAATACGGGTCGTCTGTATTATTTTCATTTAGCAAGTGTGAGTGAAGATCAACATTTGGATCGAATTGTTTGCCAAGTTTCAGATAAAATTGAAGGTTCTTTTGCGTTAGAAAGTTACTCTCAGCCTAATGGGACCAAAGTACAAGATAAGCATTGGGTTGTCGTTAATCCGAAAACGAATGTTGTTTATATGACTTGGACTCAATTTGATAAATACGATTCCCCAGATCCTCTTGACAGTTCATTCATTATGTTTTCAAAATCAACGAATCGAGGGATTTCATGGTCACAACCCAAACGTATCTCGAAGTATGGTGGTGATTGTTTGGATAGTGACAATACTGTTGAGGGTGCTGTCCCAGCGCTCGGACCTAATGGAGAGATTTATGTTACTTGGGCTGGCCCCAAGGGATTGGTAATGCAGAAATCACTTGATGATGGTAAAACTTGGCTTACAGAAGAAAAATATGTTGAAAATCAACCAGAAGGTTGGGATATAAAAGTCCCGGGTTTTTATCGTGCGAATGGTTTGCCTTTTTTGGTTTCAGACATGAGCGATGGACCCAATCGTGGAACATTGTATTTAAACTGGAGTGATCAGCGAAATGGAAATGATAACACAGATGTTTGGATTATGAAATCAACTGATGGTGGAGAAACTTGGTCGAATGCCATCAAGGTCAATCAAGATGGAACGCGATCGCATCAGTTTATGACTGCAATTGCCATTGACCAAAATAACGGAGATTTACACCTCGTTTTTTACGATCGACATAAGTATAAAGCAAATAGCAATCAAACCGATGTTGCGTGGTGTATGAGTAAAGATGGTGGAAATACCTTTCAACAGCAAACAATTTCTGAAAAGTCGTTTGTGCCAGATGAAAAAGTTTTCTTTGGTGATTACCTGGGTATAGCTGCGGTAAACGGACAAATTCGACCGATCTGGCCGCGCATGGACAAAGGTAAAATTACCCTTTGGACGGCTTTGATTGATTTAAAATAAAAAAGGTCAACCTTTAGATTGACCTCTTTGTAGCGAGACCGAGAGTTGAACTCGGGACCTTTGGGTTATGAATCCAACGCTCTAACCAACTGAGCTATCTCGCCATTTTTTCGGTTGCAAATATAATGAGTTTTTATTAATTTTTGTTGGTATCCTCTTCATTTTTCCAGAATGCACTACCAGGAAGGGTAATAATGTCATTCATGCGCTCTATTTGTGAGGTAATTACTACTGGATTAATCGTATTTTCAAGAATCTGAACATCAAAAATTTCTTCGACGTCTGATTCATAATTAATTTCTCCAATGATCTCTTTTTTATCCATATCAAAGAAAATCAACCCAGCATGTTTCGAATTTTCTTTCACATCTAAGTCATCAAAATCTTTGGAGCTTTCTCGAATTTTAGATTTTCCGATAAGTGCAATATTATTATGAAAAGACATTCCCCGGATAAAACAATCGAAATTGTATATCAATTCAGAACTCTTGTCGTTAATATTTACTTTTATCAAATGACCACAACCTGATTCCAATACATATATTTCATCCTTATAAATTCGAGGAGAATGAGGCATTGAGAGGCCCTTCAAAATAATTTCGCCAGAAGGAACCTCCATTAATATTCCAGTCTTAAGCTTATTTTTTCGCCATCCTTGTTTTGTGTTGTCTTGACTGAGAGCTGTTACGTATTTTGGAAGATTATTTACCATTGCCATTCCGTTTAAATGGCATCTATCCTCAGGAAGCAACTCCGAAATAAAAGGTGGTTTCCATTTTGGTCGGAAACTATACGTAACATCATGAATAGATAGACATGAAAACATGGTATTCACGCCCCAAATTAGTCCTTCACCAAATTCAAGATCGTGCAAGTCCATAGGGCTCGTATGATAAGTTGCTCGGTGGAGATAAATGCAATCAAATTCAGTAAGTTCAGGTTTTTTCCTAACACGATCTTGCTCTTCTCTTGAGAAAATTTGAATTTCATCGATACTTGCAATAGCTAATTTAGATCCTTGAATTGCAACACCCATTGGTTTTTTGAATGTTACGGGTAGCTGGTTTATTTGATTATTTTTTGCAGTAAGTAAAATTAATTTCCCGGCTTGATAAGTCGTTAGAAAAACACTAAAATTCCCTTGCGTCAATAAATCAACGAGTGAATTGGTATAATTTATTAGAAATTTATCGCTCATATACAATAAAAAAAGCCTCTAAAAGAGGCTTTTAAGTGTACAAATTCAATGATTATTTCGCTTCAAGGATCCAAAGATCTCCATCAGCTGAAGTGTAGTCATCATCTAACCACATTTCTTTGTTTTTCAATTTTTTAATTTCAAGTGTATCAATACCACCATCGACGTTTATGATTAAATTTTCTTTATCTGAAGAAAAATCCCATGTTCCTGCATAGGAGTATGACGTTGAACCATAAGTATAGGTATATTTCATTGATCCATCCTTGTCAAAAGTCATGTTAAGACCGTATCCAGAAGTAAGAACTTGGCTACCAACAGACTTAACATTCCAATCTCCTGCAACACGCGATTTTTTTGATAAAAGAGAAAACTTTGGACCTTCTTCATATTTTCCGCAGCTATTAACTGCTAAAGTAGTCGCACCAGCAAGAGCAACGTAAGCTAAATTCTTTTTGTTTTTCATTTTTGTAAAAATTTTGACAAATTTATTCATTAAAAGTTAATTTCAGTCCTTTAAATCATTTATTTTCGGAAATGCTTCAATTTCAACAACTATAAGTCGTAAATTCGTGTTCTATTATGGCATCTATTGAGAGACTCCGCTTAGCGCAATTCGGAAATCTTGAATTACTTGCGAATCAAGTGGTGGAAGGGTTTATTACGGGTCTGCACAAAAGTCCTTTTCATGGATTTTCAGTTGAATTTGCTGAGCATCGATTGTATAATACAGGAGAGTCGACTCGTCACATAGACTGGAAATTGTATGGTCGAACAGAGAAAATGTTCACCAAGAAATATGAAGAGGAAACAAATCTTCGCTGTCAGATTGTTTTGGATGTCTCTAGTTCCATGTATTTTGAAAAAGATGGTGTTTCCAAATTTGAATTTTCTGTTTATGCTGCAGCGAGTATTATCGAGTTATTAAAGCGTCAACGTGATGCGGTAGGTTTAACTTTTTTTAGTGATAAAATAGAATTACATACACAAGCAAAATCTTCAGTTGCTCATCATCGTTTTCTTTTCAGTGAATTGGAAAATCGCTTCGTTCAATATCAATCGGATAAAAGTTCTAACACAAATGCTATTCAGGCTTTGCACGATATTGCTGAATTAACCCATCGCAGAAGCTTGGTTGTTGTGTTTTCAGATTTATTGGATGATCCATCGAAAATTGACGAGTTATTTCAAGCGCTGAATCATTTGAAACATAATAAGCACGAGGTTATTTTATTTCATGTCGTAAACAAAGCATTGGAAGTTGATTTTAATTTGGATAATCGTCCTTATCAGCTCATCGATATGGAAACAGGCGAAAAAATGCGTTTGCAGCCTGCTGAGATTAAAGCAAAATATGTTGAAGAAATCCAAAAGTATTTTAATGAAATCAAAATGCGTTGTGCTAATTACCGCATTGATTTTATGCCAGCTGATGTGAACGAGGGTTACAATCAAATTCTCCTCCAATATTTGTTGAAGCGTCAGAAGATGTATTGATTAACACAAGTTTTATCTAAATTAATTCAACTATTAATGATTCCGGATTATCAGGTGTGATGACAATTTTTTGTCCATCTTTGAGATTAATTAAAATAGCATGATTTCTCCTTGTTGCATACCAAGTCATATTTCCAATTTTTGAATTTCTAAATTTGCCAAAGTAGCCAAATAATCCTCCAACACCAAAGGTCCGAATGGTCCATTTTAGATCTTCGTTTGTCAATAATTCAACATTCAAAACTTCACTTTTATCCAGGATCACCTTTTTGATTAATCGATTAATAATTAATTTGTTATCCGTTGTTCGATAATCTATGGGACGATATAAAAAACAGAATAAATAAACTAAAAATACAAGAGCAAGAGGTAAGATGCTTTCGATAATATCTATTTCATTTTTTGAGTTTAAAGGAATTAAAACCAATACCAATATAATCAAAGGAAGAATTGAGGTTATGTTCTTGGCAAAACTGTCCATTGATACACTGAATATTTTTTCATTCATATAGATGTAATTAATTATTCTAATGTAACAATTAAACTTTAAAATAGTGCATTCCTTTAAAAGTCGTAACTTTGCAACCAATTTTTCAAATGGCGCATAAATCAGGTTTTGTAAATATTGTTGGAAGTCCAAATGTTGGAAAGTCAACACTAATGAATAGGTTAGTAGGGGAGAAGCTTTCCATAGTTACCTCAAAAGCACAAACTACGCGTCATCGAATTTTGGGTATTGTCAATGATGAAGATCATCAAATTGTTTTTTCTGATACGCCTGGTGTGGTAAATGCCGCTTATAAGATGCACGAAATAATGATGGATTACGTTAATTCTTCATTAAAAGATGCAGATGTATTGCTTTTCATTACAGACACGCAGGAAAGTGAAATGAATCACAAAGAGACCTTGGATAAAATCAAAAAATTAAAAGTCCCTGTTCTTTGCCTAATTAACAAAATTGATCTTTCCAATCAGGAGCAATTAACAGAACGCGTTTTATATTGGCAAGAGCAACTTCCAAACGCTGTTGTTTTTCCAGTTTCGGCCTTGCATAATTTCAACATTGATCAAGTGTGGGAGCGAATTTTGGAGTTAATCCCAGAGAATCCGCCGTATTATGATAAAGAAGAGATTTCTGATCGACCGATGCGCTTTTTTGTTTCTGAAATTATTCGAGAGAAAATCTTTTTACATTGTCAAAAAGAGATTCCGTATAGTTGCCAAGTAGAAATAGAGGAATATAAAGAGGAAGGCTTGTTGACTAGAATTCGTGCTTTAATAATAGTTGAACGCGATTCTCAAAGAGGAATTATTATTGGAAAAGGCGGTGAGATGCTCAAGCGAATTGGAAAAGAGGCCAGAATTGAAATGGAGAAATTTACTGGAACAAAAGTTTATTTGGAAAACTATGTGAAAGTTGACAAGGATTGGCGTTCGACAGAATCTAAACTAAAAAGATACGGTTATTAAATCGTTAAATTAATAGAAAATGAGTAACATCGTTGCAATTGTAGGAAGACCGAATGTTGGAAAATCAACATTATTTAACCGCTTAACGGAATCTCGTGATGCGATTGTCAAGGAAATAAGTGGTGTTACACGTGATCGCATCTATGGAAAAGGGGAGTGGAATGGTTATCAATTTTCCGTCATTGATACGGGAGGTTATGCAACTACTCACGAGGATATTTTTGAAGGGGAAATTCGAAAGCAAGTAGAAATTGCAGTACAGGAAGCAACCGTTATTATTTTCATGGTTGATGTAATGACTGGAATCGCTGAAATGGATGAAATTGTTGCTCAGCTTCTTCGTAAATCAAATAAACCAGTGTTAATTGGCGCCAACAAAGTGGATAATACCGAACGAATTGGCTTATCTTCTGAATTTTATGCCTTTGGATTAGGAGATGTTTTCGATCTTTCGGCAACAAATGGAGGAGGAACTGGTGAATTACTAGATGAAATTGTAAAGTATTTCAAAAAAGAGGATGAATCCATTCGCGAAGAAGATGCATTGCCTAGAATTGCCATCGTTGGTCGTCCGAATGTTGGTAAATCTTCAATGGTTAATGCGCTAACTGGCCAAGAACGCAATATAGTAACTGATATTTCCGGAACAACGCGTGATGCAATCCATACCCGTTATAAGTCTTTTGGGTTCGACTTTTTATTGATTGATACAGCAGGAATTCGAAAGAAAGCGAAAGTTACAGAAGACATTGAATACTATTCGGTTTTACGTTCAGTTCGTACCATTGAAAATGCAGATGTTTGTATAATTATGATTGATGCTGCTGAGGGAATTCAAAAGCAAGATTTGAGCATCTATTACATGATTGAAAAGAATTCGAAAGGAGTAGTGGTCGTTGTAAATAAATGGGATTTGGTTGAAAAAGATCAAAATACCATGGTTCAATTTGAAAAAGTTTTACGTGAACAATTAGCGCCATTCAATGATGTTCCAATTGTATTTACATCAACAATTTCGAAGCAGCGCATTCATAAAGTGCTTGAGAAAGCGATGGAGGTGCATGAAAATAGAGTGCGAAAAATACCTACGCATAAATTGAACGAGGTTATGCTTGATATTATCAATGCAACGCCGCCTCCTGCTATGAAAGGAAAGTACATTCGAATTAAGTTCATTCAGCAATTACCAACTCACGCGCCTTCGTTTGCCGTGTTTTGTAACTTACCTCAGTATATTCCGGATTCCTATAAACGCTTTTTGGAAAACAGACTTCGCGAGCAATTCAATTTTGAGGGGGTTCCCGTTAAGATTTTCTTTAGAAAGAAGTAATTTAATAATAAACTTGAAGGATTAAACTTCCATGGTTTTGAAATGCAGCTGGTGCTGTTGTATTTCCTCCTGCATAGAAACTGTCAAAGGCATATTTTGCTGCTCTTACACTAAAAGTATAAGTTCCAGCTGTTGTTATATTTACATATCCTGCCATCGACCATATTCCAATTGTACCTGTAACGCCAGCAGCATCATTAATATCAACAACTTGAAACATTTGAGGAATTCCTGTGCCATTTTGGAAAACTTGAACAACACATCCAGAACCGCCATCAAACGTAGAAAAAGTTTCAAGATTTCCGGTTGTAGAGATGAAGATTTTCGCGGGTACAGTTGTAATATTTACAGCTTGTGTTAGACCGTTTACCTGGGTAAAAGTAGGCTGAGTTGAAGTTATACTCGTTCTCGTCGCATAAACACCATAAAAATTAGCTGTAACTGGCGGCCCTTGTGGACCTGTTGCTCCGGTTGCTCCGGTTGCCCCTTTACAATCTAATGTATTAAATAATCCATCCAAATTAATATCTTCTGATAAGTCATTAACACCATTGCCATTTAAATCCCAACAATTAATTCCATTAGTACCGTTCAAACCATTTGTTCCATTAGTTCCCGCTATTCCTTGAGGTCCAGCTATTCCTTGAATTCCTTGAGGTCCTTGCGGTCCAGTTAATCCAATTGGTCCTTGCGGTCCAACGGCACCATCTGCACCTGCTGGTCCTTGCGGTCCAGTTAATCCAATAGGTCCTTGCGGTCCAACAGCACCATCTGCACCTGCTGGTCCTTGCGGTCCGGTTAATCCAATAGGTCCTTGTGGTCCAACAGCACCATCTGCACCTGCTGGTCCTTGCGGTCCAGTTAATCCAATTGGTCCTTGTGGTCCAACAGCACCATCTGCACCTGCTGGTCCTTGCGGTCCAGTTAATCCAATAGGTCCTTGCGGTCCAACGGCACCATCTGCACCTGCTGGTCCTTGCGGTCCAACGGCACCATCTGCACCTGCTGGTCCTTGCGGTCCAGT